>JBIOGB010000019.1:0-66830 GCA_044447665.1 Candidatus Acidiferrales bacterium
CATTCCAGAACTCCTGCCCATCCGGCGCTCTCATGCAGCAGAGAAATTTTCCTCCTACGCGAAAATCCATCTCGCAAAAAGGCGCAGTAAAACCCTTCGGCCCCCACCACTGCATCACATATTTCGGGTTTGTCCACGCCTCCCAAACCAATGCGCGTGGGGCATCAAAAACTCTAGTGACAACCATCCGCTCTTTCTCGTTAACCGTGTTTTTTGTCATCTCTGACCTCCGCTTTTTTCATTTGATTCACAACCACATCCAACTTGTCGAAACTCTCTTCCCAGAATCGGCGATAGCTAATCGCCCAGTCGCTGACTGTCTTTATCGCCTCTGGCCTAAGCGTGCACACGCTCTCTCTTCCACGCTTCGTCTTGATCACAATCCGCGCCCGCACCAGGTAGGCAATATGTTTTGAAATCATCTGCTGCGAGAGTGCAAACGGTTCCGTCAATCCATGCACAGAGGCAGGCCCATGGGAGAGTCGTTCGATCATCGCCCGGCGGGTTGGATCAGACAGAGCCGCAAATGTTGTATCTAACTTATCCACAACCATATGGTAGTGAATTATCCGTCGATGTCAAGTGTGGATTTTGGAGTTCCCGATTTCTGTTTCCTGATCTCTGAACCCTGACACCTGGGCTAATTTATGCTTCCCGATGCGCCGCGTATCGCAGCTGGGTGCATGGTTTAACAAATAGGCTTCCTTGAGCAATTACTCATTAGCCTGACGATTAGAGTGCCACCGCAACCTGCGCAGGAGCGCGAGCCGTCACGGCGGAGGCCCTGGCATCAGGGGCCGGGGGATGCGGATTGCCGTTGGAACCTGTTCTCGATGTATTGCCGGCCCGTTGGGCAAGTGATCTTTGCCAATTGGCTTGCCACGACCTCCGCGATGAGTGGTAAATCGCCAATCCACTCATCGAGGAGATTAGTACCGGGAAGTCGGCTTGCAGGAAGTGATCTCTGCGCTTGGCAGCGACTCTTGGCGGATTACGGCGTACTCGGAAGTAATCCACTTGCCTGATAAAAGCGCAAACCGAACAAGTGAAATCTGCCTGACGATCCATAAGCCCAATTAGAAGACTCGATCCCCCTTCATTAGAACCTACTTGCGAGTGGTACGCCGCGCCACACCCCTTTTGTGGTCTAATCGGCGCTCAATTACTTGCTTGTAGGAGGGCCGCCTAAAGTCATGAGCCACCAGCGATTGAGTCGTTTCTTCAGCCTGATACTGATCACTTTCTGCGCCGCTTCGGTGCAGGCGCAAAGCGGGCCACCAGCGGATCTGGACAGTTATGTGGCGCGCGTGATGAAAGCATTTGATGTGCCGGGGCTGTCGGTGGCGATCGTGAAGGATGGCAAGGTGGTGGTCGCCAAAGGTTACGGCGTAAGAAAGCTCGGAGAAGCGGCGGCAGTAGATGAGAACACGCTCTTTGGAATTGGCTCGAACACCAAGGCGTTCACTTCGGCGGCGCTGGCGACACTGGTGGACGAAGGGAAGATCAGTTGGGACGACCCAGTGTATGAGCGGCTTCGCGGTTTCCAGATGTACGACCCATACGTTTCGCACGAGATGACAATTCGCGATTTATTGACGCACCGGAGCGGCATGGGGTTGGGGGAAGGCGACTTGCTGTTCTGGCCGCATACGACGTTCACGCGCGAGGACATCATTTACCGGCTGCGCTTCATGAAGCCGGCTTCGAGCTTCCGGAGCCACTACGCGTACGACAACCTGCTGTACATGACCGCAGGGCAGATCATCCCTGCCGTGACCGGAAAATCTTGGGACGATTATGTGCAGGAGCGAATCCTGCTGCCCCTAGGGATGAACACGACAAACTTGAGCACCACTCTTTTCAAGACTGGCGATGATTACGCGTGGCCCCATTCGAAAGTTGATGGCAAGCTGCAGGTTGTCCAATTTCAGAGCCTCGACAATGCCGGCCCCGCGGGCTCCATCAATTCATCGGCGGCGGAGATGGCCAGGTGGATGTTGCTGCAGCTCAATCACGGTAAGTTTTTGCATCGCGACGGGCGTCTCTTCAGCGAACAAAGCTCCCGCGAAATGTGGACTCCGCAGACGATCCTTCCCACAGGAAACGCTTCCGGACCTCTTGCGGCATTGCATGCTAACTTTGCCGCCTACGGCCTAGGCTGGGGATTGCGCGACTATCACGGGCGAAAGCTGGTTGGGCACGGCGGTGGCGTGCTGGGATTTGTCTCGCAAGTGATGCTTGTGCCGGAGGAAAATCTCGGAGTGGTGATTCTCACAGACGCCGAGGAGGGAGGAGCGCTCGGCTCGATTCTGCACCACGTGCTGGACCACTATCTGGAGCTGAAGCCCACCGATTGGATCGCGGCGTACAAAGCGGCAGACGAGCAGGAAGAAAAAGACGCCGCCGAAACGATGCGGAAGCAGAACTCCGGCCGCGCCGCGGAAAGCAAGCCCTCGTTGCCGCTGGAGAAATATGCGGGAGTGTACACCGATGCGTGGTATGGGCCCGCGACGATTCGCTGGGAAAACGGCAAACTGGTGTTCAGCCTGGATCACACGCCCAGCGCCGTCGCCGATCTACAGCATTGGCAGTACGACGCCTTCAAGGCGCACTGGCGAGACCGCACCATCGAGGACGCGTTCCTATCCTTTTCGCTGAAGGCCGATGGCAGCATCGAGCACTTCACGATGGCGGCGGTTTCACCGCTGGCGGATTTCAGCTTTGATTATCAGGATTTGTATTTCAAGCCGGCAAAGGCAGAAGAGACGGATAAGAAATAGACCGGGGCGATGAAAGCCAAAGCCTCTTGTTTGTCACTCTTCACTGAGAAATTCGACAGTCGGAGGGGCGGGAAGCAGCCCGGCCTTGGTGCCGCGCGTAATGAGTTCCTTCACTGCCTTCTTGCCGCGCTCGCCGTAGCCGAGCGTCCACTTGTTGACGTACATGCCGACGAACTTGTCCGCGAGCTCGATTTCCATGTCACGCGCGAACTGCATGGCGTAATTCAGAGCTTCCTCGCGATGTTTCAGGCCGTACTCGACGCTTTCCCGGATGGTTTGCGCGATTTGCCGTCCGACTGTGGGGCCGAGGGCGCGGCGCACCGCATTGCCGCCGAGAGGCAACGGCAGGTCGGTCTGCTCCTGCCACCAAATCCCCAGGTCGACGACGCGATGGAGGCCAAGCTGATGAAAAAAGAGCTGCCCTTCATGGATTAATAGCCCGGCCTCCACCAGGCCCTTTTGTACAGCGTCCAAGATTTTGTCGAAGGGCAGGACTACGGCTTCAAAGTTCGGCTCGAAGAGTTTCAACGTCAGGTAGGCGGTCGTTTTCAGTCCTGGGACACCGATGCGCTTGCCAGACAACTCTTCTTTTTTCAGTGACTTAGACGCAACAACGATTGGGCCGTAGCCTTCGCCAAAGCTTGCCCCACAATCAAGCAGGATGTACTTGTCCCGCAGCGATGGATAGGCGGCAAAACTCACGGCCGTGACGTCGTAAGTCTCTGAAAGGGCTGCCTCATTCAGGGTCTGGATGTCAGAAAGAACGTGGGTGTATTTGAAACCGGGTGTGGAGAGTTTGTGGGTCGCGAGCGCATAGAACATGAAAGCATCGTCGGAATCCGGCGAGTGGGCCAGCTTGATCTCCACGGGTTCCTTGGCTGTTTTCGACGATGCGGTTCTGCCTGCCATGGGCTGCAAAATTCCTTTGTTGCCCTGGCCTGGATTTCCCGAAGAAACTCCCGAATGGGAGGCTCTGCGGGAAACGAGAAGTAGAAAACTTGCGCTTCGCTGGGGATGCTTGGCGCTGGGCCGGGCTGATTTGGCTAGCAAAGCGTAGCACATCCCCGGCCACGCGACAAACGCTGGCCACCCCTACTAGAGAGCCGAAACCATGCGGGCGATGGCGTCGTCGAAGGTGGACTTGCCTTCGAGATAGGGCTGCCAGAACCTTGTCAGCAGCTTCAGATAAGCGTCCCACCCGCGGGTGTAGAGACCTTCGCGCACGGCGTAGGGAGTGTATTCCTCGCCCGGGACGTCTCCTGACGCGCCAGGCGCCGGCAAGGTCATGACCGGACGGATCACCTCTCCGGTGGTGTAGAAAATCAGGGCGTGCCACAAGTCGCGCGGAATGGGCTTGTCGCGCTGGCGGCACTCGCGCACGATCGCCGCCTGCACCGGCTCGGCGATGCCGTGCGAGGCTTCGTGAAACAGCACTTCGAGAGCGGCGTTTCCCTGGTTGCGAGAATCGGTGCTCGAAATCGTGACGCGGAGGGGGTCGAGCGTGGTGTAGGCGCCCGCAGAATTCGCGTACGGGGAGACATCCACGCGGATTTTCTCGGCCGGCCATTTCGTTTGATAAATTTCGGCCAGGCGTTGGGCGAGCTCGAGTCCGCGGTTCCGCACCAGCGGCGAAACTGCGGCGATCCATTTGCGATTCGCGCGGTCGTGCTCCGGCCACCAGTGGGCCCGGTAGACGGGCGCGGCGGAATCCAAGACCTGCGTTATTTTTGGGGGCAAACCTGCATCGCAAGTTTTCTTGCTGGCGCCGGAGAGTTCGTCGCAATCCTCAAAATCTCCCAGCTGGTTCTTCAGCAGGATCATTTCGGTGCTGAAGAGCAAATCTTTTCCGGAGTAATTCGCGACGTAATACGCCACGGCCGCGTCCCAAGCCCGCTGCTCCGCATCACTGAGCCGGGACGCGGGAACTGCCTTTGGTGTTCCGCTCTGCTTGTCGCGCTGCTGCCTTGCTTGCTGGTAAAGAGTGTGATGCAGGTTCATCCAGAAGCCGCTGTGAAGTTCGAAGACGGGCAGCGGCCCAAACGTCGAATCGCTTTGAGGTTCAGCAGCCAGCGCCAAGGGCGCAAGCATTGCCGCCGTCAGCAAGAAGAGAGCAAGTGGTGAGAAGCTGGGGCGCATGGCAAGACGCATGATGGTATCGTCAACGCTCCTCGCAGACAAATCCCTAATACATTGAGCCGCTCTCGATCCTCAGTGTGAGCTTTCCCCGCATGCACTGCGCTACGGAACTCGCGGATCTATCTCGTTGCCGATTGCGCCTTGGCGGTCCGCGCCGTGGAATGCGCCACCCGCATCGCGGAAAAACGAGCGCAGCCCCGTCCGGCCATAGTTGAGGGGAGTCGCGGCCAGCTCAAATTTTGCCAGCGCGCCAAGGGAGCTTGCGCCGACGATTACGTAGCGAAATGCGTAGCCGTTTTTCATTCCTGTCGCAAGATCAGAGTCCACGAGCCCCGCGGCTTGACCATTGGCGGTGCCGTGCAGCGGCGGACCCAGGTTTGCGAGCGACTCTGGAAGGCGAGTATACGTTTTGCGGTAGACTTCAATCGCCTCTGCGATTTTCTTCAGCGATTCGATTGCGCTGAGCTCGTTGGGCTGAATTTCCGCGCGGTCCCATTCCATTTCCAATGAGGGAAGATCGAGCAGCAGCAGGCCAAGGGAGAGGAGCTTCCACTCTCCGTCTTCGCGGACGAATCCCATGGTTACGCGGCGAACGGTTGTCCCGGTGGTGTCGGTGGCGCTGCGCAGCTCCATGGGCAGGAACGCGACGTTCTCGCGGACATCGGCGCCGCCGATTTGCATTTCCGTGGTCACCTCGGGAGTTTCACACCGCACGGAGGGCCGGCCGGAGGGATTGGAGGTTCCGGTCGCTTTTCCCGGCTCATTCAGAAGTACGAAGCGCTTCATGAACGCGACGCGCGCGCCGGCTGACAGCCTCGCGAACGATTCTTTGTTGCGCGTTGTCAGAAACCGGACGAATTCGCTTTGGCTCTGCGAACAGGCGGCGGAGAGCAGATCGCGCAGTGCGGCGGTTGGACCTCCGGAAGCGGCAGGCGGCGTCGCAGAATTTTCCGGCGGGCGCGAGCTGGAATCCTGTGCGAGGGCGCATGCCGCAAACAGCAAGAAGAGCGCTATCAAGAGAAGGTATCGTGGCGTGATTTTTTGTGTGTGCCTCGGCCTCAATCTGTACTCAATCCTTCGCCCCATTTAGAATGGCCGCGAGATTCTGTGTGAAGCTTGAGCGTGGCATAACTTCGTCGCAGCCTGCCTGTTGCGCCTCCGCGGCGAGCTCGCGCTGCACATGCGAAAGAAATCCGACGACGCGGACGTTTGCATGCGCTGCTCTCAGCCGTTCGATTGCTTGAACGGGTTGGCTGCGTGAGTTCAGGTCCACGATCACGAGCTTTGGCTCTGGCTCTAGCAGCGCGAGCAGAGCTTCGCCGTTCGCCGCCACCTTCACTTCCAGGCCAAGCTGCTTCGCGGTCTCCGCCAGCTTCATCTGGAAAAACAGATCGTCCATCAGGGCAACCACGCGTCCCATCTTTTTGCACCTCTCACTTTGCCGTGCTCTTCGTATTATGCGCTTGTTCTTCTTCCTTCGGTTTTTTCGAAGTAAGATGCCAGTTTGCACGGGAGGCAAGCCTGCCTTTCGAAATACACCCCGAAGACGCGCGACTGGCTGCCGCCGGGCCGCGCGAAGTGACGCTTTTCACGCGCCCGGGTTGTCATCTCTGCGAGGAGGCCAAGGCTGCGATTACGCCGCTTCTGCGCGAGTTTGGAGCGAGTTTCCGCGAAGTGAATATTGATGCCGATCCGGTGCTGCGAGAACGCTACGGGTCGGACGTGCCGGTGATTTTTCTTGGCGCGCGCAAAGTGGCAAAGCATCGCGTGAACTTGGAGCAATTTCGCCGCCAGCTCCGCGACGCGGAGTAGCACTTCTCATTTTCGTACAAATATTTCAGGGAGGACTTGCTCTTAGTGTTCGCTGCTCTCGCCCTGTACGCCGACTGTCTCGTCCGGCACGTCGCCTTTGCGCCCCTTTACGCGGTCGTAGACGCTGACCTGGCTCACGGAACCGAGCGCTTCGTTGTAAAAGGTAGGCACGCCCAGCGCGGTGAGCAATTCTTCGTTGAACTTGCGCAGGTTCTCGAGGTGGCTGGCCAACGCGGGCAGCTTCAACCCATCATCGGTCAGCAAAAATTTTTGGTAGCCCGCATCCCACAGTCGCGTGAACTGCCCCTTGACCATGATCGTCGGAATAATCGTCATCTGAAAACGGTCGTCCGTTCCTTTGCGGAACTCCGCGCCACAGGCGTATTTTTCCACGCGCACGACGCCGCGCGTGCTGCCGACGGAAAACCCCAGCGCCGCCAGGCTCTCAATTGCCTTTTGTGAGAAACGCTCTTCGACATTCCACATGGTGTATTCAGGGTAATGAATGCGCGGGGGTCTGTAAAGGACCCCGGGGCCCGATGAAATTTTTGCATCCAGCGGCGGAGAAATTCTGCAAATGCTTGCCGGTCAAATTCACGCAATTGCAACAATTGCTTGCCTTTGTATTAATCCGCATCTCCTAATAAGGGGGCGTGCTCTGCTCTGCATCCGTGGATATCCACAAGACCCATCTCGCTTTTCGCAACAAGTCTGTGATATATGCATACTGAAAATAGGTCGGGAAAAGGGGTGTTTTCAAATGTCGAAGATCATCCGCTCAGCTCTTGTTGTATTTGTGAGTCTCTTCTTCCTCGACGCTTCTTTGCCCGCGCAGCAAACGCTGGGTTCGATCAATGGCACGGTGACGGACAGCAGCGGCGGCGTTGTGTCCAAAGTGACCGTGAAGGCCCGCAACCTGGGCACGAACCTCACGCAATCGGCATCTTCCAAGGATGATGGATCGTTCAGCCTCGTGGATCTGCCTATCGGCACCTATGAGGTCAGTTTCTCCAGAGATGGCTTCAAGACGGAAGTCCACTCTCAGATCGTTGTGCAAGGCGGGCTCACCACGACGCTGAACGGCTCGCTACAACCAGGAGAGGTCACTACCCAGATCACCGTTTCCGGAACGCCTTTGCTGAATCAGACCGATACGACCAACGGCTACACTTTGGGGAGCGAACTTATCGAAAGTATTCCTCTAGGAACCGGCAGCTTCACGCAGCTTGCGATTCTTGCTCCGGGTGTCAGTGCGGATTTTCTGAATAGCTCAGGGACAAACGGTGGCCTCGGCAATCAGAGCATTTTTGCAAACGGCCAGCGCGATACAAGCAACAGCATTTCCATCAACGGAATCAACGCAAACAATATTTTCAACGGGAAGACTTCGAGCCAGGTATCTGCCAACCGTTTTGTACTCAGCACCGGCGAGACGTTTGTGGGCAATACCGGCGACATCCAGACCAGCACTTCCGTCTACAATGCAATTGGCCAGGGCATTCCTTCTCCGCCACAGGAGACCATCGAGGAGCTGCGAGTCAATACATCCATGTATGACGCTTCACAGGGAGCCAATAGTGGTGCGCATGTTTCGCTAATCACCAAATCCGGTGCAAATGACTTCCACGGTCAACTCTACGAATACCATCAGACCAGCGCATGGAACGCCGCACCCTTCTTCCGAAAACTCGATCCGGGTACGCCCGCCAGTCAAAAAGTGCCTCTTCTCCACTACAACCGATTTGGCGCGACTCTCGGCGGACCCATTAAGAAGGACAAGCTCTTCTTCTTCGGTTCTTACCAGGGTCTTCGCGTTACTGATCAGCTCAATGCCACCTCCTTTCTCCCCGTATCTCCCAGCTTGACGGACGATCGGAGTCCCGCGGCGCTCGCTGCTGTGGCACTGACTGATTTCGGCGTGACAGTCAATCCAGCGAATATTAATCCGATCGCTTTGCAGCTCATGCAGGCAAAGACCGCCCAGGGTGGATTCCTGATCCCTTCGGCAACAACCACCGGAGCTGCGCCCGTCAGTGGACACACTGCAACGATCCAGGGGCCGCCCGCTACGTTTCGGGCAGACCAGTTCAACGCCAACCTCGATTACAACTTCAGCACAAAGGACCGCCTCGCGGCCAAATACTTCTTTCAGACTGACCCTACTACCAGTCCGTTTGCCACAAGTCAGGTGCTTGGTTTTCCCCAACAGCTCCAGTCAGGCAGCCAGGCCTTCTCACTTGGCAATACCAGCGTCATGACTCCCAATTTTACCTGGGAGCAGAGAGTTGGCTTTATTCGAGAACGCACATTTGCCACTACGGGGCAGCCTTTCGGTCCGTCGAAATTCGGGATCAATATCTTCGGCAGCAAGATTTTTCCGGGCATCACTATCAGCAATAGTGACGCTAATTTTGACGCGCTCGGCATCGGACCTTCCGGCTCACCCTTCGCGAACGCGGGTGTTTTCCAGAATCAGTTCGAGGGGGCCTCGAACGCCAATTGGATTCACGGCCGCCAAACCATCTCTTTCGGTTTCAACTGGGATCACACGCAACTCAACATCATCAACAGGAGCAACCAAGCGGCTAGCCTGACGTTTGACACCTTTCCGGATTTTCTCGCCGGCACTTTGAGGCTGGGGGAGGCCAACTCGGTATT
This sequence comes from Candidatus Acidiferrales bacterium, assembly GCA_044447665.1. Taxonomy (GTDB): domain Bacteria; phylum Acidobacteriota; class Terriglobia; order Acidiferrales; family UBA7541; genus Acidiferrum. The sequence continues at coordinate 9,387 of JBIOGB010000019.1, forward strand.
CTTCAACGGCGCCAGCAACCGGTACTATCGCGCCAACCAGACGGGCGCCTTTGTCCAGGACAACATCAAAGTAGCGCGGAACGTCAGCGTGAATCTCGGCCTTCGCTTCGACTGGGAAGGTCCGCTCACCGAAAAAAATGGGCTGCTCACCAATTTTTATCGCAAGAATTATGCTTACGACCTGGCAAGCGACACCGTCACGAACATAGGTTTGGTTGTCGCTGGGAACAGCAAAACCTTCGGCACCAAAGGTGTTAGTGCCTCTACGCTCACTGGCCGCCAGTGGGGTTTGGCGCCGCGCATCGGAGTTGTCTGGAGCCCTTCCTTTGTTAAGAATTTCGTGATCCGCTCCAGTTTCGGCCTGTACTTCGATCGCGGCGAATTCTTCACGGAATTTTCCCCCAGCGCTGGCAACGGATTTAATGGGCCGTTCGGAGTTACACTCGAGCCGCCCTTCGTTGTTCCAACGCTCAGCACCGCATCGGATACCTTTGCAAATCCCTTCGGAACCACGGCTCCTGCTGCTCCGCCTACCAACCTCTCTCAGGTGGCTGCGCTTGTGCCTTGCCAGGGCCTCAATGTCGCGCAGACGTGTCAGAATCCGCAGGCGGGAGGAATAGTTACCAATGGCCTCGTCACTGGGACCAACCCGCTTCTTTTCGGAGGCTATGATCCCGCCAATAAGATTCCCTATTCCGAAAACTGGAGCCTTGATTTGCAGTGGCAACCGGTAAACACTGTGGCGCTAACGCTCGCCTACGTGGGCAACCATGGCGTCCATGGAGTACTTCCGATTCCGTTTAATCAGCCGCGGATTGCAACCGCGAGCAATCCGGTTAACGGCCAGACTGTGTCTTATGGCTACCAGGTTCCCGGGGCCGCTGCCGAACAGTTCAACACTTCCACTGGTGGCAATACGGATCTTCGCGCTAGTTTCATCGGATACAGCCCTAACTCTGTATTTTATGAGGCCGAGGGAAATTCGAACTATAACGCGCTGCAATTCAGCGCCGCGAAACGCTTAAGCCACGGCCTGACGGTTGACGCAGCTTATACCTGGTCCCATAGCCTGGATTCGCAAAGTGGGCTGGGACTCTTCTTTACCGGGAACGACCCGCTTAATCCCAAATCGGCTTATGCTTCATCGGACTTCGACCGCACACACGTTTTTACCATCAGCTACCACTACGACTTCCCCAAAGTTTCGAAAGAGACAGGATTTTTGGCAATCGTCGCTAATGGCTGGGGGTTGAGCGGTGTTACAGTCGCCCAGAGTGGTCAACCCTACAGCATCTATGATTTCAGCGGGGGAGTTGCCAGCATCTTTTACGGCACAAACAATTTCATCGGAAACCCCATCGTTCCGCTCCTACCCGGTCAGACTCCCGCCAGTGCACAGCATGTGCCACCATGCACACCGTCGGCGACGGTCACCTGTCCCACTGGTCCAGTGCTCGTAAACATCGGTGCGTTTGGAATCCCCCTCATCGCGCCGGGACAGATGGGTGTTCCTGCCGGAGACCCCTTTGAAACGAGCTTTGGGACCACGGGCCGCAACATCTTCCGTTCGCCTTTCCAGACGCGGTTCGATCTTGCTGTCTTCAAGGAATTCCGTCTTTCGGAAAGATTCAAACTTCGCTTTGATACTCAAGCTTTCAACCTCTTTAACCACGCCAGTTTCGACGCTCCCAACAACAACATTTCCTTTAACCCGTTCTTCGCAAATCCGCCGCTGAACGTCAACAATTTCACGAATGGGTACACGATCCCACCCCATGGCTCTGGTGGCATCGTCCAACACACCATCGGCAGCCCGCGGTTCCTTCAGATGGCGTTGCATCTAACGTTCTAGTCGAAAAACAAATTCCAGCGAAACGGGCAGGAACCCGAGGCAGGGTTCCTGCCCGAGTTTTTTAATGCGCGTCTTGAATTGGCCACTGTTGATCGGCAGGTAACAACGGAAATAGTCTATAAACAGTAGGGTGATTCCCCTAACTTGCGGTAAAATCAGCCCATATCTCCTGATATGGCTCCTGCATCCAATTAGGAGTAAACTGGTCGCCTTTCCCGCTGGCTCCCGAAAAGTGATGAGGATCGAGGGGGCGCAATCGGAGAACGACCAGGTATTTAGACTGATGGCCACAACCGAGCGCATTGCCCGTCCGCTCCACCACAATCCGGCTTCGCCGGAGCGTGCGGGGCAATCTGTGCTCGAGCAGATTGGCAACACGCCTCTCCTGCGGCTCGAGCGCATCGCCAAAGAATTTCGCAACGTGGAATTCTGCGCCAAGGCGGAATGGTTTAATCCCGGCGGCTCGGTCAAGGACCGCCCTGCGCTGAGCATGATTCAGGCGGGGCTACAGAGCGGCGCACTTCGCTCCGGCAAAGTCATCATCGACGCCACGAGCGGCAACACGGGCATCGCGTACGCAATGATCGGCGCCGCGCTCGGCTATGCCGTCAAGTTGTGCCTCCCGGACAGCGCCTCGCCCGAGCGCAAACGCATCCTTGGCGCGTTCGGAGCGGAGCTGGTCATCACGCCCGGCGATGAAGCGACCGATGGCGCGATTCGCCGGGTGCATGAAATTGTCGCGGCCGACCCGAGAAAATATTTTTATCCCGATCAGTACAGCAATCCCGCCAACTGGGAGGCGCACTACCGCACCACGGCCAGCGAAATCTGGGAGCAGACGGGTGGCCGCATCACATATTTCGTCGCCGCACTTGGCACCAGCGGCACGTTTGTCGGCACTGCACGGCGCCTCAAGGAGTTGAATCCAGCCATTCGCTGCATCAGTTTGCAGCCCGACGCGCCCTTCCACGGACTGGAGGGCTGGAAGCACATGGCGACGGCGATACGTCCCGCGATTTACGACGATACGCTCGCCGATGAAAATTTGCATGTTTCCACCGAGGAAGCGTATCGCCTTGTGAAGCGGCTTGCGCGCGAAGAAGGCTTGCTCGTCAGCCCTAGCTCTGCTGCGGCGTTGCTTGGTTGTTTTCGGGTAGCCACTCGCATTCCGAAAAACGAGCGCGCCGTCATCGTCACCGTTTTCGCCGATTCCGCGGCCAAGTACCTGAACGAGCGCTTCTGGGACGAAGTTTGAAAATGTCTGCGACACCTACACTCTGGATCAGCAGTCACCTGGCGGAGAAAATCCGCAGGCACGGCGTGGAGACGTATCCGCACGAATGCTGCGGCGCGCTGCTCGGCCGCGATGCGGAAGCGCGAGGCGAGACACCGGTGCGCGAAGTGCTCGGTTTGCATGCGCTCGTCAACCGCCGCGACGATTCGCCGCGCAACCGTTTTTCTGTCACTGCGGAGGACGTCCGCGACGCGGAGAAAGTGGCGCGGGAGCAGGGTCTCGACGTGATCGGCTGGTATCATTCGCATCCCGACCATCCGGCACGCCCCAGCGAATTTGATCGCGAGCATGCCTGGCCGTGGTACAGCTATATCATCGTCAGCGTGGACAAGGGCGCGCCCCAGGAGATGACTTCCTGGCGACTGAATGATGATCGTGCGGAGTTTTCTGCCGAAGCGCTCGAGGTTCGCCAGCGCGCCGCCGTTTGAGGAGAACAGATATGGCAGTGAAGGTGATCATTCCCACGCCGCTTCGCCCTTATGCGGGGAAGCGTGATTCTGCGGAATTCAAGGCTTCGACCGTCGGGGAAGCTCTCGGGCGCCTGACCACCGAATTCGCCGATCTGCGCAAGCATTTGTTCACCGACGACGGAAAACTTCGCAGTTTTGTCAACGTTTATGTGAACGACGAGGACATTCGCTATTTGGAGAAAGAGAACACGCCCACCAAGGACGGCGACACCATCAGCATTGTGCCGTCTATCGCGGGCGGGCGCTGCTAGTGCCGTTCCAACTATTTGGGCCTGCCTGTGGCAGGCAGGTCCAAATGGCGATCCAAGGATTGGATGTGAATATGGAAGTAGCATTTTCGAAGGGATTTGCTTGAAGAAGTTGGAACGGCACTAGTACAGGAATTTCGAGCGCAAAAATAATCTTGAAGGAGCAAGAAATCGCAATGGCAACTAAAGTTCAGCCGCTGACGGGAAACAATCCGGCGGCAGGTCCAGACAAAGCCGGGACGAGCCTTTCCAACCAGGAAATTTTGCGCTACAGCCGTCACCTCATCATGCCCGAGGTCGGCATGGAGGGGCAGCTCAAGCTGAAAAACGCCAAAGTTCTGCTGATCGGCACCGGCGGGCTCGGCGCGCCGCTCGGCCTCTATCTTGCCGCTGCCGGCATAGGCAGACTGGGCCTCGTGGACTTCGATGTCGTGGATTTCACGAATCTGCAGCGCCAGGTCACTTTCGGTTCGAGCGACGTCGGCAAGCCAAAAGCAGAAGCGGCGCGCGCGCGGCTCGCCAATCTCAATCCTGACATTCAAATCGAAAGTTTTGAGACGAAACTCACCAGCGAAAACGCGCTCGAACTTTTCAAGGATTTCGACGTCATCGTGGACGGTACGGACAATTTCCCCACGCGCTATCTCGTCAACGATGCCTGCGTCCTGCTCGGCAAGCCCAATGTTTATGGTTCGATCTTCCGCTTCGAAGGTCAGGTCACTGTCTTTGGCATGCCCGATGGGCCTTGCTACCGCTGCCTCTATCCCGAACCGCCCCCGCCGGGCTTGGTTCCGTCCTGCGCCGAAGGCGGGGTCCTTGGAGTTCTGCCCGGCATCGTCGGCTCGATTCAAGCGATGGAAACCATCAAACTGATTCTCGGCCGCGGCGAAAATCTGACCGGCCGTCTGCTGCTCTTCGACGCCCTAGGCATGAAGTTCCGCGAGCTCAAACTGCGCAAAAATCCCAACTGCCCGATGTGCGGCGAGCAGCGAACCATAACTCATCTCATCGACTACTACGAGTTCTGCGGCGTGCGCGGCGAAGAAGCGCCGGCGCCCAACGTGCAAGTTCCGGAAATCACGCCGCGCGAGTTGAAATCGCGCCTCGATCGCGGCGACGACCTCTTCATCCTCGATGTACGCGAGACCCACGAGTTTCAGATTTGCAATCTCAAGGGGCACTTGATCCCGCTGGGCGAACTCCCGCGCCGCGTCCACGAACTCGACTCTTCGCGCGAGATCGTCGCGCATTGCCGCAGCGGCAAGCGTTCCGCCGAAGCCGTCGATTTCCTGCACAAAGCCGGCTTTCGCAAGATTCTTAATCTCAAGGGTGGCATCCTCGCGTGGTCGGACGAGGTGGATTCTTCCGTTCCCAAATACTGATCATGCCGCCAAAGATCTCGCACAAACAGCTCACCGTGCCACGCTTCGTTGCCTGTGCGTGTTGTCGGGGCTGCGGGGCGGTGTTTGGCGCGGGATAGGTTCAGCTTCATCCCCGTCTTTCAGCCGCCGAGCCTTCTGGTTCGGCGGTTTTTGTTTTTGAGTGGTCGCAATCTAAATTCCACCTAGGAGGCAGTCATGGGAATCTATGAAGAAAATCTGGCAGCAAATCAACGGTACGCGGAGAAATTCACGCTGGGGCATCTACCGATGCCGCCGGCGCGAAAACTTGCCATCGTCGCTTGCATGGACGCGCGTCTTACGGTCGAGCAATTTCTCGGCCTGAAGACGGGCGACGCGCACATCATCCGCAACGCGGGCGGGCTGGTCAGCGAGGATGCCCTGCGTTCGCTCATCATTTCCTCATACCTGCTGGGCACGCGCACCTACTACGTTGTTCAGCACACCGATTGCGGCATGCTCACATTTACGGATGAGAAACTCCGCGAGCAGCTGAAAACCGAGACGGGACACGACGCCTCTCACCTGCACTTCCATTCTTTCTCCGACGTGGAGAAGAGCGTGCAGAATCAGCTCCAGACCATCCGGAATAATCCCTTCCTTCCGCGCGACATTGATGTCCACGGTTTCGTTTATGACGTGCGGACCGGACGGCTGCACGAAATCAGCGAGGCCGCTGAGGAGGCGCGCGCCGCTGCCTTGAGTTCCTGAGAAAGTCTGCGTACTCTAGAGAGCACGTTCGAATGTCGAGCGTGCTCTCTTTTTCTTTGGAGGCCTCGATGGCTGCGACCAGAATCACCGTTAACCACAATGGAGCGATCCGCGTCGAAGGCGATTTCGAAATCGTGGATCCCGAGGGCCGCGCGTATGGACTTGCGGGGCGCACCGTCATCAGTCTCTGCCGCTGCGGCCATTCCGCGAACAAGCCCTTCTGTGACGGCTCACATAAGTCGTGCGCATTCACTGATGCCGTTGCGGCGCGCGAACTGCCCCCACCCAAGCCCAAAGTCTGAATCGCAACAGAGTTTCGCAGATGAGACTGTCTCAGATTGAGACATGTCTGCTCTTCACGCGCAAAACTGCTCGTATGTCCGGTAACTATCAGGTAACAAATATTTTAGCTCTCGGATCCAGGTGCCCTTCGCCCCGAAGCCCTGTCTCGCACCCACATCTCCAGCCTAAGCCGTTTTTTCAGTCTTCGTAACTATAACAAAATAAATAGGTTGTAACCTCGGAATTTCCGACAGAAAAGGGCACAAAGTTGCATTCTTTGGGAGTTGTCCGTCTTTTGTCGGCAGTTGGGGGATTTCATGGGAGGTTGGGGCAAAATCGTCGGGTTTCTCGGGGTTGGCTTTCCAGCCGACTTCAAGAAGCTGCACTCTCGCATTTTGTGGACTTGCGCCGCAGCTCTGGTCGTGCTGTTTTTCGGAGCCGTCTTCTACTTGCGTCAAGCCAACGCCTCGGGTTCCCCAGAGATCTATCTTTACCTGGAAGTCGGCGGCACACTACTGAGCTTCTGTTACGCCGCCAACGCTCTGGTTCGTTTCCGCGGCACGCATGATCGCACCGCTCTGATTCTTGCCTTTGGCTTTGTTCTTTCCGGCATCATCGAGACGATTAACTATTTTGGCTTGAATGATCTGCTGGCTTCAGGTTCGGTCGGACTCTCCCGCGTCCCGCTGGGTTGGATGGTCAGCCGCACACTTCTAGCCGTGCTTCTGCTTGCTGCCCTCGCCGTCGAACGCTACATGCCGACAGCACGCCAGCCTAGTAAGGAAACGGCAGGGGCTCTGCTTGTTGTCACCATCGCTGCGTATCTGACCAGCGCTGCGTTTCTTGCCGCACCCGCTTCGCCGGCTGTCCATGTAGCAAACGTTTTTTCCCGTCCGTGGGACTTGCTTCCTGGAGTGCTGTTCCTCTTTGCCGCTATTTTCTTTTACCGGCGGCTTCAGAATGACAGGAATGCGAAAAATTCCTCGTCTCTCTTTGATTATTCATTGTTCGCCGTCGCCACGCTCAACTTTATCTGCCACCTTTCAGCGACATTCTCCCGGCAACTTTTCGATGGTCCCTTCTTTCTTGCCGAACTGAGCAAAACCGCGAGTTATGTCGTCATGCTCGGCGGCGCGCTCCTCGATCAAGCGCGCTTGTTCGATCAGGTTCGTTCCATGGCCGTAAGCGATTCGCTTACGGGCCTGGCCAATTATCGCCGGCTGATCAGCGTTCTGGAGGCCGAGCTGGACCGCTCGCGCCGCACGCAGCGCCCATTCAGCGTCGTGCTTCTCGATATGGATGGCCTCAAGTCCGTCAATGACCAATTTGGACACTTGACAGGCAGCCGCGCACTAGTGCGCATCGGAAAACTCTTGAGAAACCATTCTCGTGCGATTGATACGGCAGCTCGCTACGGCGGGGATGAATTCGCCGTCGTATTGCCGGAAGCGGGCCGTGATATCGCCGCGCGCGTCGTCGGCCGCATCCGCGAGCGTCTTGCCGCGGAAACGGAGACACCTGCGATTTCCTTCAGCGCCGGCGTGGCTGCTTTCCCGGAAGATGGCGATACGCCCGAGAGACTTCTTGGAGCGGCCGACCGGGCGCTCTATCGCATGAAACATCATGGCGGCGGAAGCAACGTACAGAACCTCACGCGCATTGCCGCGTGCCTATGAGGATGAGCAGCGACGATGCCCCCAAGACGCCTCTATTCCTTTCACCGCGCGGAACGCCGCATCCCTCTGGAGATTGGCGTCTATCTCGACGGCCACCGCGACTTTCCCGGCACGGAATCGACTTTTACGGAAAATGTAAGCGCGCGCGGCGCTCGGGTGGTCAGCATCCGGCGCTGGAAGAAAAATGAGCGGTTGACGTTCATTTCGCGCACGGGAGAATTTCGCTCCTCGGCTCGGGTGGCCTACTGCCGGCCAATGCAAGGCGAAGGCTTTGCGGTTGGCGTGGAGTTCCTTGAGCCAAAAGGGCGATGGGTTGTTCAATCCCCAAAGAAGGCTTGACGTACCGGTCGAGCGGAGAGGAGGGAACGCAAGGAACAAGGGAAGTCAAATACTGGTGCAAAACAAAAATAGAAAAACTTGAAGCGCCGTGCGGAAGAAGAAGGAGCCGCCCGGCGCTTCATCTTTTTTGGAGCGTTTCGCAAGCTAGACTTTTCTTGCGACGAGCAGCAGACACTCTCCGAATAACACCGAGGGCGAGAGCAGCGTGGCAAGAATCTCCTTGTTTCTCTTTCGTTGCACAGGATCTTTTTCTTTCCGAAACGCCAGCTGCGTGTAAAGCCACATCCACGGCGCATAGATCGCGTAGAGATAGCTGATCGGCTTGATGTGCGTATGGCTGACCTCCACGAGGTGAAAACCCGATACATGCAGCTCGTAGCGCAGCTCGGGAAACGTCGCCAAGCCGATGTGATGGAGCGGATGCCTCCTTGCTTCATTTATCGGCCGCGAATCGCGCCCGAAAAAGCCGCTGCCGAAGAAGCGCACCCGCGAGCGCAACGCGGTGATATTCGGCGTCGTCAGGAACAAAATACCACCCGGCTTCAGAATCCGGCAGATCTCCCGCAAGAAAGAAAAATGATTTTCGAGATGCTCGATGCCTTCGGTGGAAAATACGGCGTGGAAACTTTGTTCTGCCCAGGGAAGCGGCTCATTCAGGTTCACTTGCGCAAACGCTGGACCTAATATCTCTGCGGCTTCCGTGTCCACGTCCGCTCCGGTCGCTGCAAACTCTTTCTCCGCCAGTGCCGCCGCAAGCGCGCCGCTCCCGCATGGTGCGTCGAGAATGCGCGCCCCCGCAGGCAATCCCAGCGCCAGCACGCGCGCGAGCACTGCGCGCTGAATTTCCGTTAGTTCGAGCTGTTTCACCGGGTCCGCCACCTGGTCAGAACGTCTTCATAGACTCGAATCGTGTTTTCCACCATTTGTTCCGCGGAAAATCTCTTCTCGATCTCCCGGCGCCCTGCTTCCCCGAGTTTTTTGCGCAATCCTGGATCGCCGATCAGCCGGATCATCGCACCGGCGAATTCCTTTCCGCCGGGTTCGACGACGATCGCGGTTCGCTCGTTGTCCACGACCTCATGCAGGCCTCCTCGCGCGGTGGAAATGCACGGCAAGCTCCAGGCCATCGCCGCTTGGAGCGCCGTGCCTGTTCCCTCGAATTCGGAAGGAAACACATAAGCATCCAGCGCTTGGTAGACTCGGTCGATATTTTCCACGAACCCGGCAAATATCACCGCTTCATTCTGTCCGAGCCGTTTGGCGAGCGACTCCAGCTCTGCCCTGCACCTTCCATTGCCCGCGAGCAGCAGACGCGCCTGCGGGAATTGTTCGCGCGCTCGAGGGAGCGCTTTGATTACATGTCGATGGCCCTTCTCAGGCACAAAAACGCTCGTGCAACCAAACAAAAACTCATCTTCCTTCACATCCCACTGTTCTCGTGCGCTCTGACGCATCTCCGGTGTCACAGGCGGAGGCAGCTCAACACCCTCGTTTACGACGGAGATGCGTTCCTCCGCGATTCCGGCTTCCTTGAGGCTCTGCGCCACGGCGTTGCAGTTCGGCAGGAATCTGTCGATCGCGCGATAACGCTGCCGCGACACCCAGTTTGTTTGCAATGGAAAACCGATGCGCCGTGAAAAAAGAACCGGCAATTTGCCCTGCACGCCGGCCATCCATGCCGAAGTCACGGCATGAGGCTCATTCAAGTGCACCAGATCAAACAGGCCCTGCGTGATCAGCCTTCGCATCGCACGCGCAGCCCACGCACGAAGACCAAATCGCGCAACCTCGCGCACCGGAATGCCCTTATTCGCGACGCGCTTGGCCAGCGGCGAATCTCGCGCCGCCAGCAACTCCACTTCATGGTCATTGTCCCGCAACCCCTGAATCGTAAGTAACGCTTGGCTCTGCCCGCCGCGCCATTCGCGTTCCAGGTCCACAAACAGAACTCTCATCCGCGTTCCTGCTTCGCGGCTGCGCTCGCCAGATGTCCCAGTTTTTGGTATTTCACGCGAACGGCTCGCGCGGCCATCTGCGCGATCAGCGCGCCGCGATATCCATCCAGGAATCCTCCGCGCAGGAAAAAATTCTGAAACCAGCTCCACGGCGTCGCAAGCCACATGGTTGCGCGCCAGCTTCGTTTTCCCTCCGCGTACATCTGTTGCGCCGCGAGCGTCGTATACTGTTCGACTTTCGCTTCGTGCTCGGCGAAGGAGCGAACCGTGTAGTGAAGCAGATCCCCGTACAAACGTCCGGCCTTTCCGTCAAACCGCAGCGCCTCGTGGATGATTCCGCTGAATTGTGCCTCTTCGCGCAAATACAGCCGCCGTTGAAAATCCGGATACCACCCTGAGTGCCTGATCCACCCCCCCAGATACCAGGTGCGCCGCGCCATTTCGTATACGCAGAATCGCGGCGTGCGTTTCTTCCAGTCCAGCAGCGCTGTCTGCAGCGCGCTGCTCAATTCCTCATCCGCATCGAGCGACAATACCCATTCGTTCTGTGCGCAGGAAGCCGCATAGTTTTTCTGTTCCGAATAGTTTGTCCACGGACGCATGCTGAATGCAGCTCCGTAACTCCGCGCGATTTCTTCCGTGCCGTCCGTGCTCCCGGAGTCGACGACGACAATCTCATCCGCGATTCCCTGAAGCGAGGCAAGTGCGCGCGGCAGGTTCTGTTCTTCATTGAGCGTGATCAGGCAGGCGGAGAGGCGATTCATCGGCGGCGCCAGGCGAATGCGGTCCGCGTCAGTATCTCACAAAGCTGCGCCGCAGGATTTGTGCCGCGTGGAAAGAACCGTGTGGATAGAAAGCAGGAATTGGCATAGACGCTCGTGGCCGGCAAACGATTTCACTTGGGCTCGAAGCTGACGTGGATGCGACTCGTGCCGATGCGAAATTCCGAACCGTCCTGCAGCATGGCCGCGCGGACGCGCTCTTCGTCGTAGAACGTGCCGTTGGTCGAGTCCATGTCCTTCAGATTGATATACGTCTCGCGAACTTCCAGCACGCAGTGGAAACGCGAAATTTCGGGATCGTTCAAAGGAATGTCCGCGCCCTGACGCCCAAGAACGACGCGAGGCTTGGTCAGTTTGTGAACTGTGCCTTTCTCTGGGCCGGCAGTTATCGAAAGCACGACGTTTGCTGCCGGCGGAAGCCGTGTCCCCTCGTCAATCGGAGGCAACTTCAGGTTCGAGGTCGTCGCGCTCGCGCGTGCAAACGACGGCAGCGGAGAAATGACCACGGTCTGGTCCGGGCGAAGTTTGAGCTCCACGGTCGTGGGTTTTCCGCACTTCGAGCAACGGAATTGCACTCTGGCATGGCTGCCGAGCTCGGCGTCTTTGAGGCTGTGCTGTGTCCCGCAATGTATACAGGAAACTTGCATGGCTCGAAACTAACACGTTCCGGCAATGCCGTTGCTTCCCGGAGGCATTCCTTGTTGCAAGGGTTAATCTGCAATCCATCAACCCTCATGCAATTTCGACTTCCTGCTGCGGGCGCGCCTCTCGTGCTAAGATTATGGTTTCCGGCAGCAAGTCAGGGAGCGGCTGTGTCTGAACATCTTTCGCGCAAGGAATTGAAGCAGGACAAAATCCGCGACTCCATCGAACATGGAGCCGAGGCCGTTTATTCGCACGGCCGGCTGACGGGAGTGATTATTCTGCTCGCGATTGTCGTTGGCGGAAGCGTCGGGGGCTGGCGGATCTACAACGACCGGAAAACCGTGGAAGCCACAGCCGCGCTCGACGTGGCGTTGAAGGCCTTCAACGGCCGCATTCGCACCGCCAACGAAACAGTCGAACCCGGCGAACTCGTCTACAGCGACGAAGCCGCGCGCGCGGCGGATGCCACCGTGAAGTTCAGCGCCGTGGCGGACAAGTATCCCAACACGAATCCCGGCAAGCTTGCTCGGTATTACGCCGCGCTAACGCTCGAGGATCTGGAGCGCCATAATCAGGCGCTGGAAGAATTGAAAAAGATCAGCGGCGGCAGCGACAAGGAACTCGCGGCAATGGCGCAATACCAGAACGCGATAATCTATTCGCGGACCGGAAAGACCGCCGACGCCGTCAAGATTCTTCGCGCGCTCGCGGACAAGCCCGCCGTGCTCGTGCCCCGGCCTTTCGTGCTGCTGGAGCTTGCCAGCCAGCTCCGGCAGAGCAATCCGCAGGAAGCGGCGAGCATCTACCAGCAAATCAAGAAGGAATTTCCGGATACCAGCATCTCCGAAGAAGCGGACCGCGGCCTCGACTCGATTTCGCCGAAGTCCTGATCGATCAAGCGGATAGTGACTCCGCATTGCGGCCGGGAACGGAGAGCAGCGCGAGGGAGCGGCCCATCGCACGAGTCCCAACACCTGCACATTGGCCGATGCACGCGCCCTGGGCTATGAGCGCGGAAGATTCCCGTGGCCGCCGCTTTCCCGAATCGCCGCATCCTTACCGGAATGAATATGCCCGCGACCGCGACCGCATTGTTCATTCACGCGCTTTCCGGCGCCTCGAAGCCAAAACGCAGGTCTTCACCACTCGTTTTTCCGATCATTTTCGCAATCGCCTGACGCACACGCTGGAAGTCTCGCAGATTGCCCGCACCGTCGCCGGGGCGCTGGGCCTCAATACCGACCTCGCAGAGGCTCTCGCGCTGGTTCATGACATCGGCCACCCTCCCTTTGGGCATGCCGGTGAACGCAGACTGGATGAGCTGATGCGCGCGCATGGTGGCTCGTTCAATCACAATCTTCACGCGCTTCGCATCGTCGAGCACTTCGAGCAGCGCTATCTCGATTTTCCCGGGCTAAATCTTACCTTTGAAGTGCGCGAAGGCATCATCAAGCACTCGCGGGACTACCGCGCCGGCGAATTTCCGCAGCTCGCCGAGTATCTCCTCGAATTTCGCCCCCCGCTCGAAGCGCAGCTGATCGATTGGGTGGATGAAATCGCATACAACACGGCGGATCTCGATGACGCGCTCGAAGCCCAGCTCCTGGATCTCGATGCGCTGCGCAAGGAAGTGCGAAGTTTCGGCGAGGCCTACCTGCAAGTGGAAGCGGCGCATCCCGATGGGCAGACGAAACTAAAATTCAATGAAGCGCTGAAGCGCGTGCTCGATCTTTTTGCGACCGATCTGATAGAAACCACTCAAAAGCGGGTGAGTGCCGCGGGCGTCGAAACAGTCGAGGACATCCGCCACGCGCCGCGCCGCCTCGCGGGATTCAGCGAAGCTCGCGCCGCGCAGAATGCCGAGCTGAAGCGTTTTCTTTTTTCGCACGTTTACAATCTGCCTGCGATTACCGAAGATCGCGACCGCTCCGTGCGCTGCCTCGAAGAGCTTTTTTCCTACTACCTGGGTAAGCCGGGCTCCATGCCGGCGGCCTACGAGGAGCTGGCGCTCGCGGAACCCCGGCACGTGGTCGTTTGCGATTACATCGCCGGTATGACCGACCTGTATCTCCTGCGGCAGCATCAGGAGCATTTCCCTCACTCTTAGATTTTCCGCGGCGAAAAGGAATTCGCAAACGGAGTGTTATCATCGAACCATGTACGCACAAAAGTTTCGAGTCGACGTGGTCATACGCGGCGAGCGAAAGCCATGTCCCCTCGAGTGGCTGGATCAATTTTGCATGCGGAATTTCACGAACGCGGCGGACTTTGACGACACACTTCCCGTGGGAGAAGGAACGGTGGAAGCGAGCCTTCGGCTCACGCCGGAGCGGTTCGCGGAGGGCCTAAGCGCGTGGCTGACCCAGAGGGGCAAAGGCGAAGGCCTGCCGGTGCTCGTGGAAGTGAAAAAGGAGTAACCAGGAAAATCCTTCTGGTCACAACCGCGAATCCGCACGCCAGTGAAATCGTGTCTTAAGCCGCGGAGTCTCGTTTTTCTCCGCCGATCGCGGCGCGGATTTCGGGAAGCGCAGCCAGGGCGGCGGCTTCGCCGGCCGCGACCATTTCCGAGGTGCGCGTGAAATCATCCCATACGAATGGCTTCACGTCAGGCTCGATGATGACATCCGCTTGCTGACGCCAGGCGAGATCCGTGTGGCGCTGGATGATGGTGAAGGATCGGCTGAGGACGTCCGTGAACGTGCGCGGTTGCTCGACGTTTCCCGCCTCGAGATAAACGGCGATCACCACATCCGCACCCAGAAGCAGCGCGCCTTCGACAGGCACCGGCGACGTAAGAAAACCGTCAACCAGAGTGCGCCCTTCGAGTTGAATGGGGACGAACAGCCCGGGATATGCGCAGGATGCTCGCAGCGGCGGCGCGAGCGGCCCTCGCGTGTAGTACACCGAGATGCCCGCGTTGATGTCGGTGGCGGCAATGGCGAGTGGGATTGTGAGTTCCTCGAAAGTCTTTGCCGGAGTGATGCGCCCGAGATATTTTTCCATGCGCTGATTGGTCGCCAAGCCGAGCCAGGAAGGTGTCCAACGGCCGAAATCCGCGAAAGTGGTCGTTTCTCCGATCTCCTGCAGATGCTCGGGCGATGCTCCGGCGCAGTAGCCCGCGCCGATCAGCGCGCCGACACTCGTCCCGGCAATGCAATCAATGGGAATCCCCGCTTCGCGCAAAACCCGGAGCACACCGATGTGCGCGATGCCCCGTGCAAAGCCCCCGGCCAGCGCCAGGCCCACACGGGGACGCTCGGCGGGCGGGCGCTCTTCGCCATAGGCAAAGTCGCGGAACTTGTCTTTTGCGCTCCGGAGCCAGTCGAGCGCGGTGCTCACGCGCTGTTCGATCATTCTAGTCCCATTGTAATTAAGATGCGCTGGGCACGTCAGTTGGTTTGACCCAGGCATGCTGGTTTTGTAACCTGTCCTACCGTGCCAGTTCCAGGAAAGGCCTCCCATGAAACATCGCATTGAGAAGGCGGTAGTGCTCGGCGCCGGGACGATGGGTTCGCGCATCGCTGCGCATTTCGCCAACGCCGGTTTGCCGTGCGTCTTGCTGGATATCGTGCCGCCGAACTTGCCCCCGGGGCAGGCCGCCGACCGCAACAAGATTGTGCGCGCTGGCTTGGAAGCAGCCAGGAAAGCAAAACCCGCCGCGTTTTTCACCCCATCGCTGGCGGACAAAATAGCCATCGGAAACTTTGATGATGACCTGCCCCGTTGTGCTGAGGCGGACTGGATCATCGAGGCAGTTGCGGAGAACCTGGAGATCAAGAGAAATCTCCTGGCGCGCGTGGCGCAATACCGGAAACCCGGCGCAATTGTGACCACGAATACTTCGGGTTTGCCGGTGCATTTGATTGCCGAGGGGATGAGCGAAGAGTTCCAGCAGCACTGGGCCGGCACGCACTTTTTCAATCCGCCGCGTTATCTGAAATTGGTGGAAGTAATCTCCGGGCCGAAAACTTCCGCGGATGTGGTCGAATCCTTGAGCGATTTCTGCGACCACCGGCTGGGCAAGGGCGTCGTGTTGGCGAAGGACACGCCAAATTTCATCGCCAATCGCATCGGAACATTTTCGATGCTGAACGCGCTTCGGCTCATGACCACCCTGGGCATGACCATCGAGGAAGTGGACGCCTGCACCGGGCCGGCCATCGGACAGCCGAAGTCCGCCACCTTCCGCACGGCGGACATCGTCGGGCTCGATGTCTTGCTGCACGTGGTGAAAAACATTTACGAAACCGTTCCGAATGACGAATCGCGCGAGATCTACAAACCGCCCGCTTTCCTGGAAGAGATGGTGCGCCGCGGATGGCTCGGCGACAAAACGGGCCAGGGCTTTTACAAAAAAGTGAAGGGCGCGGACGAAAAAGAAATTCTTTCGCTCGACCTGAACACCATGGAGTACCGCCCCCGGCAGAAGGCGATGTTCGCTTCGCTTGAAGCAGGAAAAGCGATCGAAGACACGCGCGAACGTCTGCGCACCCTGATTGGCCCAGTGCTCGAGGGACAAAAAGGCGACAAGGCACAGCAATTCCTCTGGGGCGCGATCTCGGAATCCTGTTTGTATGCGGCGCACCGCGTTCCCGAAATCTCGGACCACGTCGAGGATGTCGACCGTGCGATGCGCTGGGGATTCGCCTGGGAGTCGGGCCCGTTCGAACAAATGGACGCGCTCGGTGTGAAGGCATTTGCGGCCCAGGTTCAAAAAGAAGGGCGGGCGCTTCCACCTGTCCTCGAAAAAGTTCTGGCGAGCGGGCGAAAAGGCTTTTACGAATCCGAAAAGGGCAAAACCACGGTTTTCGATTGGAAGAGCGGCGCTGCCAAAACGCTTGAAGAACCGAAAGGCGTGATCATTCTCAAATCCTTGAAGGACGCCGGCCGCGAGGTGGAACGCAACTCCGGCGCAAGCCTGATCGATCTGGGCGATGGCGTGGTGTGTTGCGAATTCCACGCCAAGATGAACGCCATCGGCGCGGATTTGATCGCCATGCTGCACAAGGGGCTGAAACGCTTGCAATCCGATTTCGAAGCCATGGTGATCGCCAACCAGGCGGTGAATTTTTCCGTCGGTGCAAACCTGATGCTGGTATTGGTCGGCGCTCAAGAGCAGGAGTGGGACGAGCTGCACATGGCGGTCAAGCAATTTCAAAACGTGAACCTGGCGATCAAGTATGCGTCAAAGCCCGTCGTGGCCGCGCCACATGGATTGGCGCTCGGCGGCGGCTGCGAAATCCCCTTGCACGCCGCAAAAATTCACGCCGCAGCTGAGTCCTACATCGGCCTCGTGGAAACGGGCGTGGGACTCATCCCCGGCGGCGGCGGAACAAAAGAAATGCTCATCCGCGCGAATGAGCATGCGGCTGGCGGCGAGGATCTGGATTTATTCCACGCGCTGAAGCCCGTTTTCGAAACCATCGCCATGGCCAAGGTGGGCACCAGCGCGGAAGAGTGCCGCGACATGGGTTTTCTGCGCCGGGACGATGGCGTGTCCATGAATCGCGACCGCCTCGTTGCGGATGCAAAAGAAGCGGCGCTCGGGCTCGTCCGCGGCGGATGGAAGCCGCTGGCCGCCTCCTGGCAGGAAGGCGCGCAGACAACGCAAATCAAGGTGCTCGGCGAATCGTTCCTCGCAGCGGCGAAGCTGGCAATTCATCTGCTTCAGCGGGGTGGCTATGCCACCGAGTACGACGGTCATGTCGCGCGCAAGCTCGCCAACATTCTTGCCGGTGGCCCGCTGTCTTCCTCCCAGCTGGTAAGCGAACAATACATCCTCGATCTGGAGCGCGAAGCCTTTGTGTCGCTCTGCGGAGAAAAGAAAACGCAGGAGCGCATCGCGCACACCCTGAAGACCGGCAAACCCCTCCGGAATTAGAAAAAGGCAATCCCCCCGCGAGGGCCGCCCGGGCAGAAAGCGCATCGATCCCCCGAGAAGCGTATAAAAGCGTATTGCACTGACGATTCAATATGCGCTATTCTGCCAATTCCAACGGAGGCGCACCGTGCAGAAGCTTCTGCCGCCACGCGAAGCGGCCAACATCCTCGGAATCAGCTATCCCACATTGAAGCAGTGGATCTATCGTGGAAAAATCAAGACGGCCAAAACTCCGGGCGGGCATCACCGCGTGCCGGAGAGCGAAATTGACCGCATGATCCCCACAAAATTGCGGCGCGGCGACATTGTCTCCCGGCGCTTGAACTTCCGGAAGATTAGTGGGCGCAATCAACTGATTGGGCGCGTGCTGGAGATTAAGTACAGCGGACTCCTTGCGCAAGTGAGGTTAGCCATCGGAGAGCAGCAGATCACGTCAATCATCACGGCGGACGCCGCGAAAGAGATGCGGCTGAAGCCGGGAGATCGGGCAGCAGCACTGATCAAGTCCACGGAAGTGATGATTCTGCGGGTATGAGCCGCCGGCGGCGAACGATGTGGGCCCGGTCAACCAGATTGGCTTTCGCCGTGATCTTCCTGCTTGCCACCAGCGCAAGGGCGCAGGAAATTCGCGTTGCGGCGGCGGCGGACTTGAGATTCGCGCTGAGCGAACTCGCCAGTCAGTACGAGAAGCAGGCCGGAACAAAAGTGAATGTGACTTACGGCTCGAGCGGCAATTTTTTCGCGCAGATACAGAACGGCGCGCCATTCGATCTGTTTTTTTCAGCGGACCTCGAATATCCGCGAAAACTCGAAGCAGCCGGACTGGCGGAATCCGGAACGCTGTTCGTATATGCCCGCGGCAGAATTGTGATCTGGACTCGGCGCGACGTGCCAATAGATGTCGCCACCCAAGATTGGAACGCATTATTGAGTTCCACCGTCGAGAAAATCGCGATCGCGAATCCTGCCCACGCGCCATACGGGCGGGCGGCCGTCGCGGCGCTAAAGAATGCCGGCATTTTCGACCAGGTAAAATCGAAATTGGTTTACGGTGAAAATATTTCGCAAGCCGCGCAATTCGTGCAGTCCGGTAATGCGCAAGCCGGAATTGTGGCGCTATCTCTCGCGCTTTCACCGCCGATGCAGGACGGCAAACGCTGGGAAATTCCCGCCGCCATGCACCCTGCCATCGAACAGTGCGCAATTCTATTGAAGAGCGCAACGAACAAAGCCCAGGCCCGCGCGTTCCTGGAATTTATAAAAACCCCGGAAGCGCGTGCGACGTTCGAAAAATTTGGATTCATGACGCCGGAAGCGAATGCTGCTTCCGCGAGGAAGCCCTGAACATGGAAGCACTGCTCTTATCCATCAAGCTCGCCGCCTGCGTCTCCGTGATTCTTCTCTTGTGCGGAATCCCGCTGGCTTATTGGCTGGCAAATTCGCAATGGCGCGGCAAATTTTTGCTGGAGTCGGTTGTGGCGCTTCCTCTCGTGCTCCCGCCCACCGTCCTCGGATTTTACATGCTGCTGGTGATGGGCCCGCGCGGCCCCCTCGGGAAATTGTGGCAAGCGCTCTTCGGCCGCGGATTGGCGTTCACCTTCGCGGGACTCGTGATCGCCTCCGTGATCTACAGTCTCCCGTTTGCCCTGCAGCCGCTCATCGCCGCGTTCGAAAGCGTGGATCGCAAGCTGCTCGACGCCTCGGCCGTGCTGGGCGCGGGGCGTCTCCGCACATTCTGGCGCGTGATTCTGCCTCTTTCGGTCCCGGGCGTGGTGACGGCGGTCGTGCTCAGTTTCGCGCACACCCTGGGAGAATTCGGCGTCGTCCTGATGGTCGGCGGAAATTTACGCGGCATCACGCGGACCGTTTCGATCGACATCTACGATCGCGTCCAGTCGCTCGAATATGCCGAAGCCAGCCGCCTGGCGCTGGCGCTGCTCGGATTCTCTTTCGTCGTTCTCGCCATCGTGTACGCCGTCAATCGTCAACTCGGGCGCCACGCAGGCCGCCGCTTAGGGACACTGTGGGCGGCCAGGTAAACAGCGCTGCGCTCACGGCGCAGGTGCACAAAGAGCGCCGCGGCTCCGCCGCGCCTTATGTCCTGGATGTTTCTCTCGAAATTCCTTCCGGCATCACGATCCTCTTCGGCCCTTCCGGCGCCGGCAAGTCCACCCTTCTCGATTGCCTCGCGGGGTTCGTGCAGCCCGATGCAGGGCGAATCGCGATCGGCGGCGATGCGCTGTTTGATTCTTCCAGCCGCACGAATCTGCCACCCCAGAAGCGGCGTATCGCCTATGTCTTCCAATCGCTCGCGCTCTTTCCGCACTTGAGCGTGGAAGATAACGTAACTTATGGACTCGCACATCTGCAGCAGCAGGAACGCCGCGCTCGCGCACTCGAAGTTCTCTCCGCCTTCCGCGTCGAAAACCTTAAAACACGCAAGCCAGGAGAAATATCGGGTGGAGAAAAACAGCGCGTAGCGCTCGCCAGATCGCTCGTGACTCTGCCTCGACTACTCCTCCTCGATGAGCCTTTGACCGGCCTCGACGCCGAGCTCAAAGCCGCCATCGTCGATGATCTGCGCGCGTGGAACGCAGCACAGCGCATTCCGATCCTCTACGTGACCCACAGCCGCGATGAGGTCGACGCCCTCGGTGAGCGCGTGATTGCGATGGACCACGGCCGCGTCGTCAGCGCAGGCACGCCGCGGGAAGTCTTGGACGCTCCGCGCCGCAAACGTCTGGCCCAGGTAGCCGGTTTTGAAAATTTCCTGCGCGGAACGGTCATGGATGTTCGCGAAGCCGATGGCGTGATGCGCGTGCGATTGGAAGCGAGCGCTTGCGAAATCGAGGTGCCCCTCGGCTATGCCGCCGCGGGCTCCCGCGCTCAAATCGCAGTTCGTGCGGGAGACATTCTCCTCGCGACCGAGCCGCCCAGGGGGCTCAGCGCCCGCAATGTCCTCGCTGGCCGTATCGTCTCATTGGACCAGCGCGACACCTTGGTGGTCGCGCGGGTGGATTGCGGCGTGGTGTTCACCGTTCATGTCACGCCGGGGGCCGCGCGCGCCTTGGCCCTGGCTCTCGAACAAAAAGTCTGGCTCGTCCTGAAAACACACTCGTGCCATCTGGTCGACGACTAGATCTTATCTCACAAATGCTGCCCGTCAGGGCACGGCTGAACAGGCTGCGGAAAAAGTCCAGTAGCACAGACACTCCTGTCTGTGCGCCGATGGTAAGTCCAGCAGATTCAGCACGTGCGGGAGCAGAGGTGACGCTCAAAACCTATCCGAATCGACTTTTTCCGCAACCCGCAGGTGCCGTTCACGAACCGGGCTTTTTTGCCGCGGGAGCTGCCCCGCGCGCCGCGCTCGCTGGAGAGAACTTGATTTCGTCGGCTTCGAGAGTTTCGCCCTTGGGCGTGGCGTGGATGACCACTCTGTCGCCCACCGCGAGATCGGAAATCTTCGCTGGTTTGTCCGTCTTATTGGCTCTCGAAACAAACGCGGTCGTGGCTACCAGCTTCACCTCCACCGATTTTCCATCGGCAGTCTTCACCACCACGGAATCCGGGTTGATTTTTTCCACCGTGCCGACAACATGCTTCTTGTCGCCGTGCGCAAACGCCGCCGCTGCGGCGAGAACCATCAATGCCAGTAGTGAAACGTACCGGAATTTCATGAGCTTCTCCTCGTAAAAAGCCTATCGAAATATAGCAGGCCCGGCCAGCTGGGTTTGTGCCTCTTCAGTGATGATGATGCGCTGTATCGGGATTTGGTTGGGGCGCACTCCCGTTCAGAAAATCTTCTTCCTCTTGCTCCTCGGCGCGATCCTCGGGCCCTTTGGGATTGTAGCGTTCCATCTCCGTGCGCTCTTCCGCCGTCAGCTGTGGAAGATGCCGGATAAACAGCACCAATTCCCAGTTGTCGTTTTCCTCCCCAGGAGTTGCGAAAGCCGGCATCCCGGTGAAGCGCACGCCGTTTTCGATGATCCAAAAGAGTTCGCCGTCGGAAAGTTTTTGCGTTTCCGTCTGTCGCAGGTCGGGCGGCTTGGGATAAAGGCCCCGGCCGATGAGCGTGTCCCCTCCACCATCATTTCCGTGGCATGTCGCGCAATGATTGGCGAAGTGCAGCCGCGCCTCGCGAAGATTTTCTGCCGAACCGGCGATGGGATTTCTCGCCCTACGGGCATTTGCGGGAATGGACAGATGCCGCGCGTTGCGCGCCATCATCGCTTCGAGATGCGTCGGCGTGGCGCGGGCGCTCAGGCCGTCATGGAGAATCCCCGCAAGGACGGCCGCGGCAAGTCCGGCAACCGCAACCATACCAATCAGAATAATCGTTCCGCGTTTCATGGTGCAGAAATGACCGCAACTCTCCCAGTTCTCCCACACCCATGTTAACCGACAGCCAAGAACCAGGGCCAGAGTGAACTCGATCTGGATGGAAGAGGATGACGCGGCGGCTTTTGCTCTCCTCTGGTAGGATAGTTGGCCATGAGCGCCACGAATATTCCGCTGCGGACCGAGGAAGCGCAATTGCCGGGTACAGCTACCGCGAGCCTGGACGCCGTCCTCGCCGCAAGTCCCCGCGAAGTGCTCGATTGCCTCGGCGCGGCGCGCAGCGGCTCGGAGCTCAGCTTCGAACAAAGCCTGCTCCTTGCCAATGCGGAAGGCGCGGCGCTCGATGCGCTCGTGGCTGTCGCGGATGCGCTCCGGAGCGAAACCGTCGGCGACACGATCACCTACGTCATCAACCGGAATATCAATTTCACGAATGTCTGTTTCGTAGGTTGCAGCTTCTGCGGCTTTGCGCGCGGCGCCGGAGCCGCCGATGCCTATTCGCTTTCCGCCGAAGACGTCGTGCGCAAAGCCCGCGAAGCCTGGGAGCTCGGCGCGACCGAAGTCTGCATTCAGGGCGGCCTGCCGCGCGATTTGAACGGATTTTTCTACCGCGACCTCCTTCGCGCCATCAAGCGCGCCATTCCCGCGATGCATGTGCACGCATTTTCGCCCATGGAAATTTCCTACGGCGTGGACAAAACCGGGATGGCGTTGCGCGACTATCTCCAAATGATGAAAGACGAAGGCCTCGGCAGCATCCCCGGAACAGCCGCGGAAATTCTGGACGACCGCGTGCGCCGCGAGCTGAGCCCCAACAAACTTCCCGTGGCGCGCTGGGTCGAGATCATCACCACCGCGCACGAGCTGGGAATCCCTACTACCTCGACGATGATGTACGGCCACGTGGAAGAGCCCGCCGACTGGGTTCGGCATCTTTTGTTGCTCCGCGGCATTCAGAAACGCACCGGAGGATTCACTGAATTTGTGCCCCTCGGCTTCATTCATCAAAATACACGGCTCTATCGCCACGGTGGTGCGCGTCCCGGAGCCCGCCGCGAGGAACATTTGCGCGTCCACGCTCTCTCTCGCATCCTGCTGCACGGATTCATTCGAAATGTGCAAGTCAGCTGGGTAAAGCTCGGCTTTGAAATGTCCCTCGCCTGCTTGAACGCGGGCGCAAATGATTTCAGCGGCACGCTGATGGAGGAAAGCATTTCGAAAGCCGCGGGCGCAAGGTTCGGCGAATCCGTCCAGCCTCAGGAATTTCGCAAGTTGATTCGCTCGATTGGCCGCGTCCCCGCGGAGCGCACCACGACTTACAAAATTCTGCGCTTGTTCGACCAGCCGGAGACGCTCCCCGTGAATTTAGCCGCTCCGTTGCAGCTTGCGCCGCAGGAAAACCACGTGCACTACGCCGAAGGAAGCTACTGAGAGGATCGCGGCCCCACAAAATGCGCGCACTGCTATTGCCCATAAAAAATTTTAAGCACGCCAAGCAGCGCCTCGCTGGCCTCCTCACGCCCGCGGAACGCTTGGGCCTGGCGAAAGCCATGCTCGCGGACACACTTCGCGCCGTGCGCGGCGTCCAGTTGGCGGAAAAAGTTTTTGTCGTGACAAACTACGAGCCTGCCATTCGAACTGCGGAAGAAAATGGCTGGGAAATTCTGCGTGAGGAACACCAAATCTCCGAAAGCGCCTCCGTCGATTGGGCCTCGCGTATCTGCGCGCAAAAAAATGTCACGGGCTTGCTCCGCCTCCCTCTCGATCTTCCGCTCGTGCAGTCAGCCGACCTCGATGAACTCCTCGCCGTGGAATGCGCAGCGCCAGCGGTAGTGATGGTGCCGTCCTGCGACGGCACGGGAACCAACGCGATCCTTCGAATGCCGCCCGCGCTTTTCTCCTCTCACTTCGGCGAAGGAAGTTTTGCGAAGCACCTCGCGGAAGCCGAAGCCGCCGGTGCACGCGTAATCATCCGGCGAAACGCCCGTCTCGAAATGGACGTGGACGACGAAGCCGACGTGCGTGCGCTTCTGCAACACGATTTGAGCGGAACATACACGGGCCGCTGGCTTGCCGAAAGCGGTGTTGCGGAGCGATTCGCTGCGGCGATCCTGCCATGAAACAGAAAATCCACCCGAGTCTCGATGTCGCTGTCGCGGACATTCCCGATAGCGCGACCATCATGTTCGGTGGCTTTGGCGGCGCCGGTTTTCCGAACAATCTCATCCAGGCATTGGCGCGCAAAGGCACGAAAAACATCACCGCCATTAGCAACAACTGCGGCACCAAGGAAGGCGAGCTCGGCCTGCTTTTCAAGAACAAGCAGATCAAGCATGTCATCGCTTCCTTCCCCGGCCCACACTCGTTTTTCTTCCAGGAACTTTTCGCCAAGGGAGAAGTCACGTTGGAGCTTGTGCCGCAGGGCATTCTTTGCGAGCGCATGCGCGCCGCCGCCGCGGGCTTGCTCGGGTTTTACACGACCGTCGGCGTGGGCACGGAAGTCGCAAACGGCAAGGAAGAACGCGTCCTGGACGGCAAGCGATGTATTTTGGAAAAGGCCCTTCACGCGGACTATGCGCTCATCAAATCGCAAAAGGCGGACGCCCTGGGCAATTTGACTTACCGCCTGGCCGCCAGGAATTTCAATCCCATCATGGCCATGGCGGCGAAAACAACCATCGTCGAAACCGAAGAGATCGTTCCCGTTGGCGCGATCGAGCCGGAAAACGTGATCACGCCCGCGATTTTCGTCCATCGCATTGTGCAGGCGAAAGGACTCCGATATTCCGGGTAACGGAATATAGAAACAAAGTTATGCCGGGTAACGCCATTCAGGAGAAAGATCATGCCGGATAAGCTCCGTCTGACACGCGAGCAGATTGCCCAGCGCGCCGCATTGGAATTGCCCGATGGCGCTTGCGTCAATCTGGGCTGGGGAATTCCGAATCTCATTGCCGACTATCTCCCCAAAGGCGTCACCGTTCATTTTCACAGCGAGAACGGAATTCTCGGCATGGGCCCCCGCGCGAAACCTGGCGAAGAAGACGGCGACCTCGTCGACGCCATGAAGGTTCCGGTAACCTTGATGCCGGGCGCGAGTTTTTTCCATCAGGCGGACGCGCACCTGATGACCCGCGGCGGACATCTCGATCTTGCCGTGCTCGGCGGTTTTCAAGTTTCGGAAAAAGGCGATCTCGCGAATTGGAAAGTGCCCGGCGCGAAAGGATCGGGCGGAATCGGCGGCGCCATGGACATCGCCGCGGGCACGAAAAGGCTGATGGTGTGCATGGAACACACCACCAAGGATGGCGCGCCAAAAATCGTGAAGGAGTGCACCTATCCGCTGACGTGCCTCGCGTGCGTGAAGATCATCGTCACCGATCTTGCCGTAATCGACGTGCTGCCCGAAGGTCTGGTCCTGCGCGAAACCGCGCCCGGCTGGACGGCCGAGGAAGTGCAGCGGCACACCGGAGCGCGCCTGATCGTGCGAGGTCGCGTGCCGGAGATGCGCTTCGCTTGACCGGCTTTAGCTGGAAAATTTTTTGCAGTTCGCACAAACGCTCATCCAAAGGAGATTCCCATGGCAGAAATTATTCCTGAAAAATATCTCGATCTTTTCAAAAAACCGGCATTCGCCAATCTCGGCACGATTATGCGCGACGGCAGCCCGCAGGTCACGCCGGTCTGGGTGGACTTCGACGGAAAACATGTGCGCGTGAATTCCGCGCTCGGACGCGTGAAGGACAAAAATATGCGGCGCGACCCGCGCGTTTCCCTCTCGATTCAGGACCCCGAAAATCCTTACCGCTATCTGGAAATTCGCGGAAAAGTGGATGAGATTACGCAAGACGGCGCGGACGACCACATCAATAAATTGTCGCAAAAATATCTCGGCAAGCCCGAGTATCCCTTCCGGCAGCCCGGTGAAGTGCGCGTCCTGTACAAGATCGCGCCGCAAAAAATCAGCTCGATGGGATAGACCTCCCGCGGAATTCGGATTCATCCACTCACGGACATCACGAGAGCATCGGAGATTGGAGTGCATGGGCTAGAGCCGGGCGGCGACACGGGCGGCGATGCGCCCGTCGGGGTTTCGCAAAAGAACCACCAAGTCGTCGGTAAGCGGAACGCCGGCGCTGGGAACGATCATCCGGTAAAACCACTCGAATCGTTCGGGAAGCTGCGCGGCGTTTTCCGCTGCATAGGGAACTACTCGCTCGACGCGGAAATGTGCGTCGCTGACTTTTTCGGCGGGACGAAGCTCGATGCCGCGTTTCCAGTACAGAGAGAGACTCATGGAGTTCAAGAGTGCTTGTGTCAAATAGATCCGCGAGCCGATTGCTTGGAGCTGGATGTCACACGGCCGATCGCGAATAACAAAACTCAGAAGGACCTGATCGGGGAATTCCGTGACGACTTCCGTTCCGCGGAGGTATAGCGTGCCGCTGTTGTCGTCAATGCGCTTCAGGTCATCGAAAAATTGCGGAGCGGTCATGCGGCCGGATAAGCGGAAGCACGCGCCGCCGGGTGCATTGCCGTCGGTCTCGAAAACGACGCCGCCATCAAAATTCCAGACCATTCGAGGAACGGATTTTTCGTGCTTGCGCTGACTCGTGGATGCACTTGGAGTGAGAAACAGGATCACGAGAATTGCGAAGCCAGCCGTTTTGTAATTGAGAGACTGCATATTGGATCAGATTCCCGGGCTAATTTTTTTCCTTCTTCGGGGCAGCGAGAAGGAAATCGAATCCGCCAAAAGTGTGAATGGCTTTGCCTTCACCTTCGGGCTTGACCGTGCCCTGGCCAGAGCGAACCGCCTGGATGGCGTCGAGGAGCTTTGAAAGGACATCCGGTTGTGCGACGGGAATGTTGTGCGCCCCAAGGACGAGTTTCAATTGCGGGGCGAGTGCGGCAATGCGCTTCACCGAGGCGACGTAGGCATCGAGATCGGTTTCCGGCCGGTACAGCCAGATGGGAGCGGGATAGTAGGTGTCTCCGGTAAAGAGCAAGCCGTTTTCGCGGTCGAGGAGGGAGATAGCATCAGGCGTATGTCCGGGCGTGGAAACGATTTCGAGGGTACGGCCGCCGAGATCGATCTTGAAACCGTCGTGCACAAAGAACGAAATGCGCCAGGGCTTGGTTTGGTAGGATTTGGGATCAAAGTTTTTCGGCAAATCACCACAGAGTTGATCGGGCGTGATTTCCGCCTGGGCGTCTTCGCGGGAGCCGCGCGCGTTGACGCGCGTGAAAGCGGTGTCCATGCCGTAGATGAAATCGAATTGCCAATTGCCGCCAACGTGGTCGTTGTGGGTGTGAGAGTTGAGAACGACCACCGGACGCGACGTCAATTGCGAAGTGACTTTGCGGATGTTGGCGATTCCCATGCCGGTGTCAAAGAGCAGAGCTTGTTTGTGGCCGACGATGAGATAGGAGATGACTTCCTCAAATTGGCGGGGCTCGTAGATGGCGAAGACGCCCGGTGCGATTTTGTAGACCTCGAACCAGGGATCGCTGGCCAATACGCGCTCGAGCGATTTGTATTCCGGGCGAGGAAGCGAGCGGCACCACTCGGGTTTTTCGGTTTGAGAGGAAGAAACAGGAAAAAGGCTTAACACGGAGGACACAGAGTTCGGAGCACGGAGACGCTGAGGTGAGGTGAAAGGCGCCACCGCCAGTGAGATTGCGAGAATGAAGGAAGTGGTTTTCATTTGGACGAAGAGACGAAGATGGATTTTGGAATCATCATGTGGACGCCTTTGTTGCCATCGACGAGCTCGGTGATGTGCAGGTCGGCGGCGACACTCGAGAGCATGTAGGCGTCGTCGCGCGAAACTCGCAGCACCGGCGGCGTCTTCGCATCGTAGTATCCCCACGCGACCGTCTTCGGCGTCGGCTTCAGTTGATAGGTGGTCTGCGCACACAAGTCTTGCGCAAACAAAGCGCTTGTGAAGACGATCACTCCCAGGCCGAGCAATGTTGAGCGCAATTCAGTTATTCCCTTTTTTTGGTTTTTTTGCGGGTCCGCCATGATCAATCATGATGGGGGCGGCTGATATGGCCAACTCATCTGGCAAATCCATCACAAATCGGTCTGGTTCATCGAAGTGCATGGAATCATCCTGCTTGTAATTGAATTTTATAACGTACTCATAGGGAGCATTGGGCGGACAACCTGCACAGCCAAACGTCCATGTTCTGACGGTTTTTTCGGCATCGGCCTTGAACAGTTCGAGAATGTGCTCGCTGTTGGTCGAGAGGGAACTGGCAGAGGACTCCACACCGAGAACGGTTCCGCCTGCCGCGATCTTCAGTTTCATCACGACTGTTCCGCCTACGCGCGTTTGTCGCGCTAACGGAGGATAGTGGGGCAGATCCAAGTGCTTGACGTAGATGATGGGCCGCTTCTCCTCTTGGGGTGGCACTGGTGGGATAGGCGTCTGAAATTCAAGCGTGTCGCCCGACTTGACGCGTAATGCCGGCGGCGTCTTCGCGTCGTAGTAGCCCCACGCGACAGTCTTCGGCGTCGGCTTCAGCGTGTACGCCGGTGCAGGAGTGGGCTCTTGAGCGCGGGCAATCGAAGTGACCACAAGAAATACAGAAAATAGAAAGAAGATCGCCCAAGATAATTCCTCAGCGGCTAAAGCCGAATTGACGCGATGCATCTTATGTCGGAGCTGAAGCTCCGACCCCCAAGGATTTCGAGGTCGATACACGTCGATTCCTTCCTTCTTCCACAGAGCTGAAAAGCGAGAGCGCTGTTTAAGTATGTATCTCATGGATGGGTCATGTCCTCGGGCTTGACGAGGGCGTCGAATTCTTCGGCGGTGAGGAAGCCAAGCTTGATGGCGGCTTCACGGAGGCTGATGCGCGACTTGTGGGCGGCTTTGGCGACCTGGGCAGCTTGGTCGTAACCGATTTTGGGGGCGAGGGCGGTGACGAGCATCAGAGAGTTGTGGAGATAGCGGTCGATGGTTTCGCGGTTGGCTTCGATGCCGACGACGCAATGATCCACAAAGCTGTTGCAGGAGTCAGCGAGGAGTTCGACCGAGTGCAAATAATTGAAAATGATGACGGGCTTGAAAACGTTTAGCTCGAAATTGCCTTGCGAGCCAGCAACGCCGATGGCGGTGTCGTTGCCGATGACCTGGACGGCGACCATGGTCATGGCTTCGGCCTGCGTGGGGTTCACCTTGCCGGGCATGATGGAAGAGCCGGGCTCGTTTTCGGGGAGGGTGAGCTCGCCGAGGCCGCAGCGCGGGCCGGAAGCGAGCCAGCGAATATCGTTGGCGATTTTCATGAGCGAGGCGGCGAGCGTTTTTAGCGCGCCGGAGGCGAAGACGAGCTCATCGTGGGCGGAGAGCGCGGCGAATTTGTTGGGATGAGAGCGGAAGGGGAGGCCGGTTAATTCGGCGATTTTACGGGCGGCGCGCTCGGGAAATTCAGGAGGAGCGTTGAGGCCGGTGCCGACGGCGGTGCCACCGATGGCGAGATCGTAGAGGCCATCGAGGGCCACGGCGATGCGGGCGCCATCGCGGTCGAGCAGACTGACCCAGCCGGAAATTTCCTGGCCAAGAGTGAGGGGCGTGGCGTCCTGCAAATGGGTGCGGCCGATTTTGACGATGTCCGCAAATTCCCTGGCTTTGGCGTCGAGAGCGTCGCGAAGTTTTTTTACGGCGGGGAGGAGACGCCGCGCGGTTTCCGTGGCGGCGGCGATGTGCATGGCGGCGGGGAAGGTGTCGTTGGAAGACTGCGACATGTTGACGTCGTCGTTGGGATGAATGGGTTTTTTGCTGCCCATCACGCCGCCGGCAATTTCGATGGCGCGGTTGGAAATAACTTCGTTGACGTTCATGTTGGTTTGCGTGCCGCTGCCGGTTTGCCAGATGCGCAGAGGAAAATGGTCGCTGAGTTTTCCGGCGATGACTTCGTCGGCGGCCTGGACGATGAGCCTGGCCTTATCGGACGGGAGCTTGCCGAGATCCTGATTCACGAGCGCGGCGGCTTTTTTGAGGATGCCGAAGGCGCGAATGAGCTCGGGCGGCATGGTGTCCTTGCCGATGGCGAAATGGATGAGCGAGCGGGCGGTCTGCGCGCCGTAGTAGCGGTCCACGGGAACCTCGATCTGGCCCATGGAGTCGGATTCGACCCGTGTTGGTGTGGGCATGGCGGGTTTGGTGCCTTCGGACATGCGTGGCTCCTTCATGGTGTGCGCCCTGAGTTTAGCAGGCTGGAAGAGAGGTAAGGAAGCACGGGAGTGAGGGGAAAAGGAAGGAGTTTCAAAATGGGAAGGGAGGCCCCCTCCCCCCTATGTTTTTCATAAGTGTTCATTCTAAAGGGCTTTAAATTCTTTAGAATCAACACTTGTATAAGTGCGGATTCTAAAAGAGTTATAGGCACGCTCAGTTTATGAGAGAGTAACGGGGGAGGAACTATTGATTTTGAATGAGTTAGAAGAACCGCTCGGCGGGCGCCCATGATCGACGCGGCACGAAAGAATCGTGCCGAAATAATATAAAAATTATAGCATATCGGTACTGTTTGTCAAGTAATTACTGATAAGTGGTTTGTCTGCAGTGAGATAGGCGGGTGTCGGTTGGAAGTGGCACCCCTGAAAATAGGTGGGTGCTCCTTAAGCGCCAGCCGCCGAAGATCACCGGGAGGCGGTTTTTTTATTGTGAAAGCTGGCGATAAGAGAGCACTTTGAATGTCAGAGGCTTCTGGGCTCCGGCAGCAGCGTTGATCCAGCAGGAGCTGTAGTAGATCCCCTCGCCTCCTCCCGTTTGGACGAAGGAAGCTTTGCCCAGGTTCGGGTCGGGTAACAATTTTCCGGAGGCGTCGCGCGTCTTGGCGACGAGCAGGGCCCCGTTGATTTGACCGATACCACCCTTAGTGGAAACGAACTCGCCTTGTCCAATGACCAAAATAATTCCGTTCCAGGTGGCGTCCGGGTCGTAGGTAAGACGGCCAGTCACCAAGAGGAGCCCATAGCCGGTGTTATGCCAGCCAGTAAGATCCAAATTGCCGTTGACGACGATGGTCATGGGATTCGACGCAGACATCGCAGAAGGCAAATTGGTTTGAGTCGCAGGGCCAGGGATAACGTCATCCGCGCCCTGCGTGATCGACTGCACCAGTGCATCGAGCCCGCTGGGGGTCTGGTAGTTGAGGGGCGGCGTGTTATTGACGTTGATGTTGCTTACGTTGGGAGACGAGGTGCCGAGGCCCAAGTAGTTGCCTGCGTTTGCAGCGGGAATAGGGATCGAGTCGCCAGCGTTGGTGTAGCCAATGGCGTAAACGGCGCTTGTGGCTCCCGGCGAGCAGGCTCCGACGGGGAATTGGTCCTTCCCGTTTATATTGAACGAGGTCGAAGTGGGCCCCTCAAAAATCACGTTATTGCCATCGAGCGTCAGTGCGGCGGGAAAGCTTGGACTCTGCGAACCTACGCCGCCGGCAAAATTCAGATTGGGCGCGGAGGGAGTGACCACGTACTGCAAGAGTTTCTGGCTGCCGTTGGGCAAAGAAGCCAGGGCAGTGATTTCCAGAGCTTGCACGGCGTTTGCGGAATGATTGAGGCACAGGCTGGGCCCCGGATTGCCAGGAGACGCGTCTGTGCATGCAAAGTCGTAGAAGAGAGGAGTGGTGGAATCCAAGGTGCTAGGTGTGTGTTTTGAGTCAACGTCGACATTGAGCGACTTCTCGGTGACGGCGTTGATGCGCACCCACTTGTAGAGTGGGCCCGGGAGGCCAGCAGCAGGGGAAACGGAGCTGACCGGGGTCACGACCGTCGGCGTAGCGTAGGGCGTGCCCGCAAACTCGGACACATATTCCTTATCGGGATATGTGGAGGTGTTGCTCAGATCCGTGGGATTGACGATCTCGCCGGGAAGCGGATTCAAGATATAGACCACACTCCCCAAGGGAAGCGGCGTCCCTAGCGGGGCCATGACGGGTCCCAGGTAGTCCGGGTTGCTCGGGAGGAGACGCCCGCGGGCTTCCTCGAGGCCGGCGAGGGCGGCGTAGTAAGTGCTCGCGGAAGAGCGATAGTTCCCGGCAAGAGCGGATTCGGTGCCGGAGGAGAGAATCAGCGCGATGGCGGTCACACCGATGAGCAGCAGGACGAAGATGGCAATCAGGAGAGCGACTCCGGATTCGGAACGCCGACGGTGCGGCCCGATAAGAATTTTCATATAAATCCCTTCGCTTTTCGGTCAGATAAGAGCGCAGCCGAGATTAGAGAACTCTGCGGGGGACACAAAAGCTAATTCTATCAAGTAAATACACCCCGCAGGCCTTGCGCGTCAAGCTTAGAATTTTGCGAGGACCGGGTCCGACTGGATGTGGCCCGGATCGGGAAAATAGCGACGGCGAAGAAGGATTAGGAGGATCGTCTTCGGCTGGCGGTCAAGATGATGGTGGCGTTCAGCGCTATTCGCAGAGAGGCTGACGACACACCAATGGTGAACGTTGAAGTTCTTTGCGACGGGAGTCTTAGCCATAGATACCAAGACTAGTACAAAAAGGGCAACGGCGCGGCGGCGATAACCCGGGTCATGTATACTTTTGGCGGGGGACCACCGGATATTTGGATATGGCGGTGACGGAAAAAAGTATCGGGGTATCGCTGCCGGTACGGCTGAGGCGGGCGCTGCGGTTCGCACGGACGCGTGCGCGCGAACTGCGCATGATCACGAAGGCACTTGCGTCAACCGAGCACCCGATCCTGGTGCATGTGATCCCGATGCGGCAGTGCAACCTTGCTTGCACGTACTGCAATGAATTTGACGACGTGTCGAACCCGGTTCCCCTGGAGGAAATGAAGCGGCGGCTGAATACGCTGGCCGACATGGGGACCTCGATCATCACGATCAGCGGCGGAGAACCGCTGATGCACCCGGATGTGGATGAAATTATCCGGCATATCCGGCGGCGGGGAATGATCGCGGGGATGATCACGAACGGATTCTTCCTGAACCAAGAACGAATCGAGCGGCTGAATCGAGCGGGGCTGGAACATCTGCAAATCAGCATTGACAACGTGATTCCAGATGAAGTTTCGAAGAAGAGCCTGAAGACGCTGGACGGGCGGCTGGAGATGCTGGCGCAGTACGCGGTTTTTCAGGTGAACATCAACTCGGTGCTGGGCAGCGGGGTAAAGAATCCGGAAGACGCGCTGAAGATTGCGCACCGGGCGGTGGAGCTTGGCTTTACGAGCACGGTGGGAATTATCCACGATCACAACGGGCAGTTGAAGCCGCTGGGCGAGCGCGAGCAAGAGATATTCGAAGAGATCATGACATTGGGAAAGAGGTCGTTCTCCCGGTTCAACAACTTTCAACACAACGTGGCGCGCGGGCGGGAGCATAACTGGCGGTGCCGTTCGGGCTCGCGGTATTTGTATATTTGCGAGGACGGGCTGGTGCACTGGTGCTCGCAGCAACGGGGCTACCCGGGGATTCCGCTGGCGCAGTACACGCCGGAGATGCGCCGGCGCGAATATCTTACGGACAAATTCTGCGCGGCGCGGTGTACGGTGTCTTGCGTGCAGCAGGTCGGAATACTGGACAATTGGCGCGACCCGCAAACGCTGAAGCCGACGCCCATGGCTCCGCCTGCGGCGCAGCGCGACCTGGTTCAGATCGGCGCGGCGCGCAGTGATTCCTGAGGCGCCCCGGAATCCTAAAACGTTTCCTTCCCCGTATTTTCTTTCCGTGCACATTGAGGCCGGCGCCCGGTTGACGCTCACTAGCGTTCTAAGAAAAATAAAATCATGACCGCGCCGGCAATTCAAACTGAGAACTTGACCAAGGATTATCCGTTCGGCTTCCTGAACCTGAAAACGAAGAGGTCGCTTGAAGGGCTGACCATGCAGGTCGAGAGCGGAGAAGTGTTCGGATTTCTTGGGCCGAACGGCGCGGGAAAATCGACCACGATCAAGCTCCTTGCAGGACTGATTTTTCCCACCTCCGGGACAGCGCGGATCCTCGGGAAACCGATTGGCGATATTGAGATGCACCGCGACATCGGCTACCTTCCGGAACAGCCGTACTTCTACGACTACCTTACGGCGGCGGAACTGCTGGATTACTTTGCGCGCATCCACAATTTGACGGCGGCGGACCGGAGGGAACGCGTCGAGCGAACGCTGAAAAAGGTGGGTCTGGAGACGGCCGGGAAGATTCAGTTACGGAAGTATTCGAAGGGCATGCTGCAGCGGGTCGGGCTGGCGCAAGCGATTTTGCACGATCCGCAAGTGGTGATCCTGGATGAGCCGATGTCCGGCCTGGATCCGATCGGGCGGCGGGAAGTGCGCGACATTATTCTAGAATTGAAGCGCGAAGGCAGGACGGTGATGTTTTCGACGCACATCCTGTCGGATGCGGAGATGCTGTGCGACCGCGTGGGTGTGATTGTTGGCGGGAAGCTGCGTGGGGTTGGCGCGCCCGGTGAATTAGTGGAGATGCAGGCGCAGGGCATGGAGATTCTTTTTGAATGCGCGGGAAGCGGGGCGAACGCGACTGCGCTGCTGAGTAAAGCGACGCGCGCGGGGAACCGGTACCGTCTGCAAGTGGACGAAAGGGAGCTTTACGGGACGCTTGAACAACTTCGCGCCGCTCGAGCCAAAATTCTTTCCATAACGCAGTTGAAGCCGACGCTGGAAGAATATTTCATGCACCTAGTGGATGCGAGCCGGGCGCAGGCGGCGGCGGTCGAGGTGAGCGGAAAGTGAGGCGCGCAGGCGTAGTGGCGCTAAACACGTTTCGCGAGGCGGTGCGCGACCGGGTGCTCTACAACCTGGTTTTTTTTGCGCTACTGATGATGGCGGCGGCGATTCTAGTTGGGCAGATTTCCATCGGGATCGAAGAGATCGTCATCGTGAGCCTGGGATTGAGCGCGATATCGGTAATCGGGCTGCTGATCGCCATCTTCATTGGCGTTGGGCTGGTATACAAGGAGATGGACAAGCGCACGCTGTACGCTTTGCTGGCCAAGCCCGTGAGGCGGTGGGAATTTTTGCTGGGAAAGTTCGGCGGGCTGGTGCTTACGCTGGCGGTGAACACCGCCGCGATGTCGGCGGGGCTCTTCCTGGTGATGTGGTACGTGAAGCATACGCTGGCGCGAGAGGATTCCGCCGTGCTCGTGGCGGTCTATTTCATACTGCTGAAGCTGGCGCTGGTGGTGGCGCTGGCGATGCTGTTTTCGTGCTTCACAACGCCGCTGCTTTCGATACTGTTCACGGCCGGATTGTATATTTCCGGACTGTTCGTACAGGAGATGCGGACGTTTCATAGCCTGACGCCGAAGCCGGTGCTCGAAGCGATCACGAGGTGGCTTTCCTACATCCTGCCAAATTTTCAAAACTTTGATGTGATGGCCTCGGCGGTGCACGGGCGCGCCATTCCCGCGGCTCTCATTCTGGAAAACACGATCTACACGGTGGTGTACTGCGCGATCGTGTTGTTGACGGCAGCGGCTGTCTTTTCGCGCCGCAACCTCAAATGAAATGAAACTACGGAGTCCCATCGCCGGGCTGCTCCTGCTGGCGCTGCCAGCGGGGTTTGTTGCGCTGTGGCAATTGCAGCTGAGGATCGACGCGCGGCGAGCGGAACTGCATCAGGAGCGCGACGAGCTGGCATTAAGCTCGGGCAAGCTGCTGAAAGCGATGAGCCTGGAATATGCGCCGCTGATGGCGGACATCTACTGGACGCGAGTGGTTCAATACTACGGCGACAAGAGGGCACACGAAGATCCCAACTTCGATCTGCTGTGGCCGCTGCTGGACATCACCACGACACTCGACCCGCAATTGATCGTGGCCTACCGATTCGGCTCGACGTTTCTGAGCGAGCCTCCCGCGCGAGGAGCGGGACGTCCGGATCTGGGTGTGCGATTGGTCGAGCGGGGAATCCAGGCGAATCCGGAATACTGGCGACTCTACGAAGACCTGGGATTCATTTACTACTTCAATGAGAAAGATTACCCCAAAGCCTCGGCGGCGTTTCTCGAAGGCAGCAAGAAGCCTCACGCGCTGGTTTGGATGAAGATTCTGGCGGCGAAGGTGGCGGAGCAAGGGGAATCACGCGAGACGTCGGTGTTTCTTTGGAACGAACTTTACAACTCGGCGACGGACCCGCAAATAAAAAAGAACGCCCTGATGCATCTGCAATTGCTGCGGGCGCAAACAGATTGCGAGCACCTCGACGCCATCGCGGACGAATATGAGAAACGCACGGGGCGGCGACCCAAGAGCTTGCGCGAACTCATGGGAGCAGGTCTCTTGCCGGGAGCGCCGGTGGACCCGCTAGGGCATGTTTACATCTTTGGCGCCGATGGCAAAGCGCAATTGAATCCGGCGAGTCCGCTGTACAAGGAAAAAAGCATCTACACGAAGCCGCTGTGAATTTGCCGCAAGCGAATGTTCTTGATGCGGGGCGGAGAAGAATCACTCTTTTGTGCAGAGTAGCGTCATTTGAGGATCAATGAGGATGCGCCGCGGCGCCTCCGGTGTAAGGAACTGGAAGGATGTTTCGGGGCCCGAAGCAACGACGGTTCCGAGAGGAATGCCATGGCCCGCGCCGGTGCCAGAGTAGAGCGGCACGCCAGCCAGAAAAGAACGAGGCACGCCAGTCTGAAATAGTTTGCCGCGGACAAGGGTTCCCTTCTCATTGCGGTGCACGGAAAATTCCACGCGATAGTGCGGGATTCCCGTGCCCCGCACCCACTGCTCGAAAAACCACTCCATGGAATGGCCACCTTCGAGATCCATGGAAGGCGTCATGACCGCCTCGACCTCATGCTGCAGGTCATCCGTCGAGAGGGCGCGATAGGCGTACTTCGTTGCAAGGGTTTGCAGCAGGGCGGTGAAACGCGCATCGGGATTTTTACTGCCGGGCTGGCGCAGCAATTCGCGGAGCATATGGATGACCCATGCGCCTTTGGTGTAGATGACTTGCTCAAAACCGTCCGGGGAGCGGGAAGAATTCAGGCGACTGCCCAGGGTGAGCGCGCCGAGATCGGCGACGGGGACGTCTGAATGGGGCGACTTCTCCGCCAACTGCTTGCGAAAGCGCACGAGCCAGAGGCGTAGCTTGTGCTCGGGAAGCTTCTGGCTATCGGCGAAGAGCAGCGCGAGATAACTGGCGATGGCTTCGTCAATCCACTGGTCGCGATAACTGGACCAGCCGACGATGTTGCCCCACCACTGATGCGCCACTTCATGAAAGGGAACCAGATCGGTGAAGTGTTCCTGATTTGCAGAGGAGAGGCCAGCGCGGTGCTGGGCTTCGGCGGGCAAGAAGGAAAAGGTGGAAAGGTAGAGGAGGCCGGGCCAGCCCTGCCCAAAAGTGCCGGGAATTTGCGAGACGCTCAGCGTGCGGAAGGGAAACGGCCCGCTGAAGGTTTCATAGAAGCGAATCGAGGAATCGATTTGCTGCCCGAGCTGCTTGAGCGCACCAGCAGGGCTTGGCGGGGCCAGAGGCATCTGCATTTCTGCGCTGGCTGAGGGCACTCCGAAGGGAGACGGGAAACTCTTGAAACTCTCCGGCTCGCGTGCAGTCAGGTGACTGCGGAGCGCTTCTTCGAGCTGGCGATTGGCGTAGACGTCTACGGAGTGCTTTTCCGACGGCAGAGAAGCGAAAGCATATTCGCCGAGATTGAATCCGGCGACCGGAACGGGTTTGTCCGTCCGCCAGTGCCCTGCGCGGAATTCGCCTTCTTCGTGTTCCTCGATTTTCGCGCCGGTCGCCGCCAGCCGCAGGTGGCGAGGCCAGCGCAACTTCAGATCATAGCCCGCAAAATCAGAAGTGTCGCCGAGATGCGGATACCAGCTTTCGCGCGCGCCAACGAAGAGCACGCCGTTGCCGGCGTCCTGGATGACGTTTCCGCGATAGCGAAAATGCAGGTTAAATTCCTGGCCACGGGGCGGCGCTTCCGGGAGCACAACATGCAGATAGTCGCTGCCGTGGACGCTGCGCTCCTGCAGGCTCATCCCCTCGTTTTGAAAAAATACGAGAGAATCGCCGCGGTCGCCGGTTACCGCTTCGACGTTCAGAGCGCGTGAAAGCTGAAAGATGAGCAAGCATTCACCGCCAGTTTCCGCGCGAAGGCGGACCGTGGTGGCGGCGTCGAGTGAGTTGTTGGCGAGGATGGATGTTTCGATGGCGTACTGCGAGGCGCGAAACGCAGAAGCCGGCGGAGAAACGCCGGGGATGGCATACGAAGCCCAGACATCGTAGAAGGTGGCGTCGCCCGATTTGCGGGGCTGGGCGAAAAGCATCTGTTCGGCCCGCATGTAGTCGAGAAGCACATCGAAGCCGCCGGTGACGACACCCTCGAGACCGGCATAGAAGAAGTGCCGCGGTTGTTGCGAGAGCGTTTCAAAAAGGATGCGCAGGGAATACTGCGGATTCAGCCGCGTGAGATGCGGCTCCCAGCCGGCCGCGTAGGCAGTGTCTTGCTGGGGTGTTAAGTTGGCGCTCTTGAACTGGCCGAGGAGATCGCCGGCCGAATCGTCGGTGAAGCGCAGGTAGGCGGAAGTGAATTCCTGGTCCAGCAGGGGAGCGCCCAGGAAGCGCGCCATTTGCTGCTTTTCCACGGGGTCGCGAGGGATGGCGAGCGCGTGTCCCCGCCCCTCGAAGACGGCGCCCGTGATGTGGCCATCAAGCGAAGCGAAAAAGGCCAGCTTGCCTTCGTCGAAGGCGAGTTTGACATCGCCCCGGCGCAGGGCGATGCGGTTAGAGGCTTCGACCGAGTAAACGGCGGAGGGATCTATACGCAGCGCGTTCAACGCATCGTAGAGCTCTTTCGCAGGCTTATCCGCCGCTGGCGACGCTTCGGGCATCGTCAGACTGCAGAGCGCGAGGACGGCAAGCGCCAGCCACATACGGGCAGTGTAGTCATTTTCGGCATCCCGGAACAAGGCTGCTGCGGCGCCGGGCGAGAGGCGTTTTAAAATGAAATGATGCGCGCGCTCGATCGGGCCCGACAAATTTTGTGGATCGCCGCCGCGCTGCTCTTTGCTGGAGCGGCAGCGCAGGCGGACACAATTGTCCTGAAGAACGGCCGGCGCATTCTGGCGCTGAGCGCAGTCGAAGAAGGCGACCGCGTGATATACGAAACTTCCGCGGGGCAACTGAGCCTTCCAAAGTCCATCGTCGACCATATTGAAAAGGGCGGGGCGGTGCCGATGCCGGATTCTCCCGGCGCGGCAGCGGCGAATCTTGCGATTTCACCGCCGGCGATGGAGATACGCGAAGCGAGCACGGAGATCGAAGGTGGGGCCGTGCATGACGGCGCGATTGACCGGGACTACATTGCCAAGCTCGACGGGGAAGCGCACGCCGGCTCACGCGAAGCAAACGCAAATGCGGCGCTGGCGCATCATGCGGCGGCGCAGTTCGAAGTGACACACGGTGACATGGAGCATGCCCTGGCGGACGAGCACACCGCCCTGATCTTCGCGCCGGACCAGCCGGACCTGCTCATGAACGTGGCGTACCTGCATTTGCGGCGCAGCGAGTTCAAACAGTCGCTGGAATATCTCGAGCGCGCGGGCCGGGTGGCGCGTGACAACCCCGATGTGCCGAAACTTGCAGGCTGGGCCTACTACGGCATGAACAAACTGGATCAGGCGGTTGCCGAATGGAGGCGCGCGCTGTCGCTGCGGCCCGATCCGGAGGTGCGGGCGGCGCTCAACAAGGCGATACGCGACAAACAAGAAGAGGAAAACTACCGGGAAAACGAGAGCACGCATTTCACGCTGCGGTACAGCGGCGAAGCGGAACCCGGACTGGCGCACGACGTCCTGCGCACGCTGGAAATGCACTTTGAGGCGATCGAGTCCGAGTTGAGCTTTACGCCCGCGGATTCCATCGGGGTCATCCTTTACACGCAACAGGCTTTTGCGGACATCACGCGCGCGCCCGGTTGGGTCGGCGCGCTGAACGACGGCCGCATTCGAGTTCCGGTACAGGGATTGACGAGCATGACACCGGAACTTTCCCGCGTGCTGAAGCACGAGCTGACACACAGCTTCATCCAGCAAAAGACGCGCGGGCGCGCGCCGACGTGGATCCAGGAAGGAATGGCGCAATGGATGGAAGGAAAGCGCAGCAACGAACATGCCGCCGAGCTGGTGCAAATTTACGACGTGAGACACGGCGCGCCGCTCGCGGCGTTCGAAGGTTCGTGGTTGAACTTGCACTCCGACGCCGCGGCCTATGCTTATGCATGGGCGTTGGCCAACGTGGAATACCTGGTGCAAGCGAACAGCATGGTGGATATGCAGCGCATTCTGGACCGCATCGCCACCGGCAGTTCCACGGAAGCGGCGATCTATGACGTGCTGCACATCAACTACGATGAGGTCATTCAGGGAACAGCCGCGTATCTGCGGAAGACCTACCTCTGACGAAGCGGGAAGCGACGCAATTTCCAAGCGAGCAGAAAAATTTTATAGATTGCGTTTTCGCAATTAGCCCTCAGGCGAATTTGCCACTCAAGCTCAGAAAAACATCTAGGTCGTGGCCAGGAGGGCGGCGAGGAGAGCGGCGCGCGCGGGCATGGTGTTTATGAAGATGTGTTCGTGGGCGGAGTGGGCGCCGTCGCCGACGGCGCCGAGACCGTCGAGCGTGGGAATACCGAGCGCGGCGGTGAGATTGCCGTCGGAGCCGCCGCCGGCGACGCATTCACCAAGAGGAAGACCCATTTGTGCGGCGAGGGATTTGGCGCGGGCGAAGAGCGCGGCGCTAAATTTGCGTTCGAGCGGGACGCGGTTGAAGCCGCCGCGGACTTCGAGGCGCGCACCGGGAAGAATCGGGTGGAGCGCAAGAAGACGTTTTTCGATGCGCGCACCGGGAAGAATCGGGTGGAGCGCAAGAAGACGTTTTTCGATGCGCCGCATGTCCGCAGAGCGCAGGACGCGGAGGTCGAGGACCGCGCGGGCGCGCTCGGCGATGACGTTGGTGCGCGTGCCGCCTTCGATGATGTCGGCATTGATGGTGATGCCGCGGCGAGGGTTGTTCCATTTTTCAATGCGCGTGATCTGCCGGGCGAGCTCATGGACAGCGTTGATGCCTTCCTCGGGCGCCAGGCCCGCATGGGAGGCCCGGCCATGAACGATGATTTCCGCTTCGCCGACACCCTTTCGCGCCGTCTTCAGCAACCCCCGTGGGCCAAGCGACGGTTCAAGAACAAAGACGGCATCGCTGCGGCGCGCTTCGGACTCGATGAATTTTCTGGAAGATTCGCTGCCAATTTCCTCGTCGGAGGTCCAGAGGAAAACGAGACGCTTGCGGAGAGGCGCCGCGGAATTTTTCAGCGCGGAAAAAGCGAAAAGCGCCTGGACGATCCCCGCTTTCATGTCGAAAACGCCAGGGCCATAGGCTTTGCCGGCCGTGATGCGAAAGGGCATCGTGGCAAGTGTTCCGGTTGAATAGACCGTATCGTAGTGGCCGAGGACCAAGAGCTGGCCAGCGGGGCGGGATTTGTGGGGCCACCAGATGATGCGGAGATGATCGCCGCGAAGTTTTTGGCCCAGCCGCTCGACCCGAGCGCCACGCCTGCGCCATTCCGCTTCGAGAAGACGGCAACAACGGTCGGCAGCGGATTTCTGGAAGCTGGGGGACTCAGCGAGCACGAGCCGCCGGAGAACGGCCAGCATCTCGGGCAGCCGGGGTTTCAAAGTTTGGAGAAATTGTGCGGGGAGATTGGCCTCGACCATAAGCCACACATGCTAACAACGCGATGCTGCCGCAGCAACCGTTCAAAATGGTTGAGGATAGTGGCGGTGAGCTTTGGAGCGGCGATGAGGTGAGTGCGCGTATCGCTGATGGCGCGGTTCGCATATAATTGTAAGTTTGCAAAGGAATGGTGAGGCGCTGCAGAGCGATGCGCAGCGCCAAGGGGAGCGTAGATGATGTTTGACGTCGTGGAAATTCAAAAATATCTGCCCCACCGGTATCCATTTCTACTGGTGGACTCCATCCTGGAAGTAGAAAGAGAAAAGCGCATCGTGGGCATCAAGAACGTCACCATAAATGAATGGTATTTTCAGGGACATTTTCCCGGTGCGCCGATCATGCCCGGCGTGCTGATTATTGAAGCGCTGGCACAATTGGGAGGATTTCTGTTGCTGCTGGAAATTCCGGACCGCGACAAAAAACTGCTGTATTTCGTGGCTGTGGACGGCGCGCGTTTTCGACGCCCGGTGGTTCCCGGCGACCAGTTGCGCTTGGAAGCAAAGGTGCTCTCGTGGCGGGGCGATTTCTGCAAACTGGAAGGGAAGGCGACCGTCGACGGGCAGCTCGCGGCCGAGGGGACGGTGATGTGCAAGATGATCGATCGCGAGCGACCGGCGAAGGCGGAAGATTCCCCGAGATGAGAATGCAAGCGATTCATGCGCAGGCGGTGGTCGCGCCAAGCGCAAAGCTCGGCGCTGGCGTGCAGGTGGGAGCCTACGCGGTGATCGGGGATGGGGTGGAGCTCGGAGAAGGCTGCGTATTGCGGGAGCACGCGGTGGTACACGGGCCGTCGCGCTTCGGAAAGAACAATGTGTTTCACCCGTTCTGCTCGATAGGAGCAGACCCGCAAGATTTGAAATTTCAAGGTGAGCGCACAGAGCTGATCGCCGGAGACGGCAACGTGTTCCGCGAAAATGTTACGGTGAGCCGCGGCACGGCGGGGGGAGGCGGGAAAACGACCATCGGCAGCGGCAGTCTGTTCATGGCTTATTCCCACGTCGCGCACGATTGCCACGTCGGCGACAACACGATTTTTGCAAACGGGGCGACGCTCGCGGGACACGTGGAGGTGGAAGATTTCGCGTCCATCGGGGCGTTTTCTCCGGTGCACCAATTTTGCCGCGTGGGAAGATACGCTTACGTCGGCGCCTGCACAGTAATCACGCAGGATGTTCCGCCGTTTTCGCTGGTGGTTACGGAGCGCGAGACGAAATGCTATGGCATCAATGCCGTCGGCCTCGAACGCAAGGGCTTTTCCGCCGAGCGGTTGAAGGCTCTCGAGCGGGCGTTCCGGCTGCTGCTGCGCTCGAAATTGAACACCGCGCGCGCGCTCGAGGAGATGCGCAAAACGCTCGGCGAATCCGCCGATGTACAGGAATTAATCCGATTCATCGAAACGGCCGAGCGCGGCATCGTGAAGTAGCCCCTGCCTGAAACGACTGTTGATGCCCGACACTCATTCCAATCCGGCGGCAAATGCTACTGCGAACAGGAGCGGCTGGGGACTCATCGCAGGGAACGGGCGCTTTCCGTTTCTGGTTCTGGAAGGAGCGCGCAGCCAGGGCATTGAGATGGCGGTCATCGCCATCAAGGAAGAGGCGTCGCCAGAGATCGAAAGTGTTGCAAGACGCCTGCACTGGGTCAGCCTGGGCGAATTGAGCAAGACCATTGAGCTGATGCACCGGGAAGGCGTTTCCCAGGCGGTGATGGCCGGGCAAGTGAAACACAACAAGATTTTCAGCTCGATCCGGCCGGACTGGAAGCTCGCCAAGCTGCTCTTTTCCTTGCCGCGCAAGAATACGGATGCGCTGATCGGCGCGGTCGCACGCGTCCTTGAAGGGGAAGGCATTCGATTGGTGGATTCGACCGTTTTTTTGAAAGCTCTGCTGCCGGAGCCGGGGGTATTGACGCGCCGCGCGCCGAATGAACACGAAGCGGAAGACATCGCTTATGGCCTCGGAATAGCGCGGCAGATCGCGGGTATGGATATCGGACAGACGGTCGTGATTGCGGACCGCGCCTGTGTTGCGGTCGAAGCCATGGAAGGCACCGACGAAACCATCGCGCGGGCCGCACGACTCGCGCCGGGCCGGCCGCTGGTGGTCGTGAAGGTGAGCAAACCGCGACAGGACATGCGTTTTGATGTACCCGTGGTTGGCTTGCCGACCATCGAAGAGATGAAGAACGCAGGCGCCACCGCCCTTGCTCTGGACGCGGAACGCACCCTTCTCTTTGACCGGGCACAATTGATCGAACGGGCTGACGCGGCAGGGATTGCAATTCAAGCAATTCCACCCGCGACCGCCACGGAACTCGGAAGCGCTTCCGGGGGAATGAATACAAAATGAGCGCGGTGGCCGAACAAACCCGGAAGATTCGTGTCGCCGTCGTCGGCACGGGCGAGTTTGGCCGGAATCACGCGCGAGTCTATCGCGAGCTCGAAGGCGTGGAGCTCGTGGGAGTGTTTGACACGGACGAAGCGCGAGCGAAGGGGGTGGCGTCGGAGTTTCAGACAAAAGCGTTTCGCGGGCTCGGAGAATTGCGCGGGTGCGCCGACGCCGTGAGCGTGGCGGTGCCAACGGTGGAGCATGCATCGGTAGGATG
Organism: Candidatus Acidiferrales bacterium; assembly: GCA_044447665.1. Lineage (GTDB taxonomy): Bacteria > Acidobacteriota > Terriglobia > Acidiferrales > UBA7541 > Acidiferrum. The sequence continues at coordinate 53,600 of JBIOGB010000019.1, forward strand.
CCGGCTTCTGGAAATGGGGCTCGACGTACTGGTCGAAAAGCCGATGGCCGTTAATCTGGGAGAAGCCGACGCGCTGATTGCTTCGGCCAAGCGGCACCAGGGCATTTTGCAAGTGGGGCATGTGGAACGCTTCAATCCCGCGGTCATGGCAGTGGAGCCGATCCTGAACCGTCCGCTGTTTTTTGAAGTGCACCGGCTGGGAGTCTTTTCACCGCGCAGCCTTGATGTGGATGTGATCTACGACCTGATGATTCACGACCTGGACATTTTGCTGGCGCTCGTGCAGGAACCGGTTGAGGAAGTGAAGGCGGTGGGCATTCCGGTGTTGACGGACAAGGTGGACATCGCACATGCGCGGCTGGAATTTACGGGTGGGGCGGTCGCGAACATCACGGCCAGCCGCGTCTCGACCGAACGCGTGCGGAAGATGAGATTTTTTCAGCAGCACGAATACATTTCGCTCGATTATGCGCGGCGCGATGCGCTGCGCATCGGCGTGAAGAAGCCCGGGCCGCAGCCTGAATTTGGGTTTGAGAAATTGCCTGCCAGATCCGTCGAGCCGCTGCATGCGGAATTGGAGGCATTTGTGGATGCAGTGCGAACGCGCCGCGAGCCACGCACGAGCGGAGCCGCCGGGCGGGCGGCGCTGGAGCTGGCCGGGCGCGTCATGGCAAGCATCCAGGAGCACGCCGCGCGCGTCCAAGTTGGTGCGTTTGCCGCACAGTCCAAGACAGACAAATGATCCCCCGTTTTCTTGTCCCGCACGATGCCCGACCGCCCGCCGCGGATGCCCCGACGCAGCGGCGGCGTCCGTCCACGCTGGATGAGCGAACGCTCGTTCCAGCAATGCTTCCGATTGTGCAACTGGACGGGCACACCAACATTCCGTCTTCGCTGCCGCTCGAATCGATTAGCGCGCGCGTGCTCGTTCCGCGCGATTTGAACCCGGAAGCCTTCGCGGTTCGAGAAGACTCCTCGCTACCTTTGCAGCCTACCGAAATGGACGCGCGCGTCGCGTTTCCACTGGGCGCATCGCGCCCGGCGACGATTGAAGCGTCAGAAAGCATCCCGCTGGACCTTATCGAAGCCGACATCTTCCTGACCGGCGAGGTCAATCTGCTGTCCAGCGAACAATCAGAGCAAAAGGGCAAGGCCGAACTCGTCACGCGCGTTTCGTCGGTGGTCTTCCATATTCTGGTAATTTTGTTCGTCCTTTTTGAGCCAAAACTCTTTCCTCGACACCCACCTTCACAGGAACAGCTCGATCTGGGGCGGCGGCAGATCATGATTCTTCTGCCGCCGGGCGCTCTTGACGCTCCGAAAACCGCGCCGCGCACGAAAGATCTGGAAAGCGAAAAAATGCGTGTGGATCCACGTCTCTTGAGGCAAATTGCGCCTCCCGAGCCGTTGCCGAAACCACCGGAACCTGAGCGCGTGGTGAAAGAGTTGCCGAATGCGCCGGTGCCTCAGCCGAATGTTGCGCAGCCCACGCCGCAACCCAGCGCCCCCGTGGCGAAGGCCGATGCACCGAAGCCTCCGCTGAAGCTCGAAACGCCCGATCAACAGCCAACGACTCACGCCTTGCTCATTCCGAAAAGCACCTCGCCGGGCCGGGCGATCGAAGATTCCTTGCGCGCCGCGGCCAAAGGGCAGGCTCCTACGGCGATTGCCGGAGGCGGACAGCTCCCGAGCAGCGATATTCCCGGCGGAGGCGGACAGGGCACTGCCTACGGGGCGATGGAGCTTCTGACGCCGACCGAAGGCGTGGACTTCAGCAATTACTTGGCCCGGGTGTATGCCAGCGTGAAACAAAACTGGTTTGCGGTCATGCCGGAATCGGTACGGCTCGGGGACAAGGGCATCGTCGTGTTGCAATTCAAGATCATGCGTGATGGCGGCGTGCCGACAGGAGAACCCGTACTTTTGCGGGGCTCGGGAAAAGAACCGCTGGACCGCGCTGCCGTTTCTTCGATTCGAGCGTCCAACCCCTTCCCGCCGCTGCCTTCCGCTTTCAGCGGTCCGTATATCGAACTGCGATTTGGTTACTATTACAATCTTCCGATCGACTACGGCCGGTAGTGAAACTCGCTCGCCAACAAGTTCTCGGCAGCCTCCTGCTCGCTCTTATTGTCTTTATTATTCTTCTGATACGCGCGTGGCATTTTCTATTCCGATGAATGACAACCCAATCCTGCCGGCGCTCGTTGCCGTTGTTGGCCCAACGGCTTCGGGAAAATCGGCGCTGGGTGTGTGGCTTGCGGAACGGCTCGGCGGCGAAGTGATTGCTTGCGATTCGACACAACTCTATCGCGGCTTCGACATCGGCACGGCCAAGCCGAGTGTGTCTGATCGTCGCCGCGTTCCTCACCACTTGCTCGATGTACTGGGTCCGGCGGAGGAAGCGACTGCGGGGGGATACCGGCAGATGGCGCTGCCGGTGCTGGAAGATTTGCGTCGGCGCAGGCGCTTGCCGGTTTTCACCGTAGGCACGGGCCTGTATCTGCGGGCGCTGCTGGATGGCCTGGCAGATTTGCCGCAGCGCTCGGAGGAACTTCGCGAACGATTGCGCGCTAGCGCCGCGGCTCACTTCCCCGGGCACTTGCACCGCGTGCTCCGGCGGTTCGATCGCGCCGCAGCCCAGAAAATCGCGGCGAACGACGAGCAGAAGCTGATTCGCGCCATCGAAATCTGCATGCTGGCGCGCAAGCCCCTCACGGAAGTGCATCAAACCGGAAAGACCCCTTTGCAGGGCTGGCGCGCTTTGAAGATTGGGCTGGAGCCGCCGCGTGAGGCGCTCTACGGCCGCATTCATGCGCGGATGGAAGAGATGCTGTCGCGCGGTTGGATGGAAGAAGTGCAAGGTTTGCTTGCAACCGGTTTATCTGAAACTGCGAAGCCATTTGATTTCATAGGATATCGAGAGCTTCGTGCGGTTGCGATCGGCGAGATGACGCTTGAAGCGGCGCGTAGTGCGATACAGCAGGCTACGCGCAGGTATGCAAAACGGCAGCTTACGTGGTTTCGCAAGGAGTCCGCCGTTCACTGGTTCCGTGGATTTGGCGATGATCCGAAAGTACAGAGCGCCGCGCTGCTTCACCTGCAGAGCGAGGGATTGCAGGCGGGTCGCGGAGCGGAAGCGACGAGCGTATAATCAAGAGCGTGAAAAACTTCCCGCCTGAGACAGTTTCTTTCGCCCGGTAACTTCGGATGTCACGATGATGTCAGCTCGGCCACTTCGATGAAGACACAACAACAAGTTTCGACTGCGGAGCGCGTCTTGCTTGTTGGCGTGGGCTGGAAACGCGCGCCACGCTTTCCGGGCATGCCCGCGGGTGAGCAGGGAAGAGAATCCCTGGCGGAGCTCATCGAATTGGCACGGAGCGCCGGTGCGGAAGTCGCTGGCACGGTGTTTCAAGTGCGCGAAAAGGCGGATCCCGCAACGCTGGTGGGACGCGGCAAACTGGATGAGATCCGCGCGGAAGCGACAGCGCACGATGCGCCGCTGATAGTTTTTGACAGCAACCTTTCTCCCATGCAGCAGCGAAACATTGAAGAGGCGACCGAGCGCCGTGTGATCGATCGGACACAGCTTATTCTGGACATTTTTGCGCGGCATGCGCGCAGCCGCGAAGGTCAATTGCAGGTAGAGCTTGCACAGCTCAACTATATGCTGCCGCGGTTGACGGGCCACGGCGCTGCGATGTCGCGGCTCGGCGGCAAGAGCGGCGGGGGCGGCGCGGCGGGGCGCATCGGCGTACGCGGACCTGGTGAAAAAAAGCTGGAGACGGACCGGCGGCGAATCCGCGACCGGATACGCAAGATTGATGCTGGCATCAACGAGGTGCGCAAGCAGCGCGCCCTGCGCCGCGAAGCGCGTAATGCCATGCCCCTCGGCACGATTGCGCTCGTGGGGTATACGAATACGGGGAAGTCCACGCTTTTCAATGTGCTCAGCCGCGCGGAAGTGCTCGTCTCACCCCGAATGTTCGCCACGCTAGATCCCACCATTCGAGCTATACGCCTGCCTTCCAACCGCCGCGTTTTGGTATCCGACACCGTCGGCTTTATCCGCGACTTGCCCAAGGGATTGCTTACAGCCTTTCGCGCCACGCTCGAAGAGGTCCAGGAAGCGGCGTTGATTCTACACGTGAGCGACGTCTCGAATCCGCACCACGCTGAGCTTGATGACGCGGTTGACAAGATTTTGATTGACCTCGGCGTCGGCGACCGGCCGAAGCTGCGGGTGTTCAACAAATTGGATCGGCTGACACCGGAGGAACGCGCACCGCTGCTGCATCCTTATGCGATGGGCGCAGGAATCGACGGCGGACCGGTTCTGGTATCCGCGCTGACCGGCGAAGGAATCGACGAACTCCTGCGCCGCATAGACGCTGCACTTCCCATCGACCCGGTGGTTTCCCTATCGTTGCGACTGCCGCTGGCCGAAGGGCGCACGCTCGCGCTGGTGCACGCGCTCGGCCGCGTGCTGCGCTCCAGAGTGGAAGATTCGCATATGCTGCTGGATGCCGAAGTGCCCGCGTCGATCGCGCGGCGGCTACGGCTGGCGAGTTATGCTTCAAAGGAAACTTTTCAGGTCACTCCGACGTAGCTCATTACGAGACTGGCTCGGGAGCGGAGGAAACTGTCATGGCTGCCTTTTTCCTGTGGTGCATTCTGTTCGTCTTGTGCTGGCCGTTGGCTCTGCTGGCGCTGGTGCTTTATCCAATCGTCTGGCTGGTGACGTTGCCGTTCCGGCTACTGGGAATCGCGGTACACGGCGTTTTTGCGCTGCTGAGCGCGCTCTTTTTCTTGCCGGTTCGTCTGCTGCGCGGGCCTCGAGCGATTTGACAGGGCAGCGAGCGCCTTCCATGGATAACATCAAGCATGACTGCGACATGGCCTCCATTTCGCGACCAGAAGCGTCGCGCGGATGTGCCGGTCAACAGCGCTTAGGAATTGAGTAGCTGTGGAAAACACTGTGGAAAGCCGGAAGTCCCTATCTCTTATGATTTGAAGGAGTTGGAGGAAAAACCAGATCTAGTTGTCGATTACCTGTTGTAACTAAAAGAAATAAAAGACGTTATTCCACAATGGGGTTAGTTAGCTGCATTCGGAGGATGGTATTCTGCTCACAGTGCCCGTTCCTACATTTGCACAGTCTTGCAGCAAGGATGTCGCGAATAGGTAAAGTTTCCTGCTCGGTTTCACTCCTTTCTGTGCCCAGTTAAGCATTGTGCCTTCATGGGCTTAAATCCTTCCAGCGGGCGTTGACGCCTCCACGAGCGGAGTCTATAGTGAGTCGCGGTAGCGGCTGCGGGCTCGCGACCCACGTTTCCGCTGCCAAGGGTTATGAATCTCCCCAACTCACTCACGGTGTTACGCATTTTCTTTGTTCCTCTCCTCATCGTGGTCTTGCTGACGCGCAGCCCAAACGTCGAGCTTTGGGGATTTCCCATGCATTTTGAGTTCTGGGGCGTATTAATCCTGCTCACGGCTGCGGCCACGGACTGGGCCGATGGTTACTTCGCTCGCCGCCGCTTGCAGGTGACCACACTCGGGATTCTTCTGGATCCCATCGCGGATAAGCTTTTGATCTCCGCGGCTTTCGTCTCCCTTGTGGACATGCACCTGGTTCCCGCGTGGATGGTGGTGATTATTATCGGCCGCGAGTTCACAATCCTCGGCTTGCGCAATATCGCCTCCGCGGAAGGATTCACGATTGAAGCCTCTGTTCTCGGGAAAACCAAGATGGTGCTGCAGGTGTGCGCGGTGGCGGTGTTGATTGCCGGCGCGCGGCATCCATCCCTGAAGCCGCTGGCACTTGCACTGCTTTGGCTGGTGGTTGTGAGCGCGCTGGTTTCCGCGGCGCAGTATTTCCTGCGATTCTGGAGCCGGGTGGACGACCGTATCAAGCAGCGGCGAAAGCTCAATATGCTCGAGAGCCACAAGAAGTCCCAGGATGCAGTGCCCCTCTGAAGAAGATCGCCGGTCGCTCTTGCAGTGGGCGCGCCAGGCGATTGCAGAGGCTGTATCCCAGTTGCAACTCCCGGCCAACATACCCAAAGATGGAATTTTCGGGGAGCGGTGCGCCGTTTTTGTAACGTTGCATGTTCGCGGACGTTTGCGCGGTTGCATCGGTGTTATCGAGTGCCAAGAGCCCCTTGGGGAGAGCATCGTGCGCTGCGCCGCCGGCGCTGCGCTTCGCGACCCGCGGTTTCTCCCCCTCCGCGAAGAGGAACTCGGGGAACTCGAGATTGAAATTTCACTTCTCTCTCCGGCCGAGCCCATTTGCCCGGATGAGATTGAGATCGGACGGCACGGGCTGCTAATCGCCTACGAAAAGCAGCGCGGACTCCTGCTTCCTCAGGTTGCAACGGAGCATCGCTTCAATCGCAAACAATTTCTCGAAGTGGCTTGCCGGAAGGCGGGGCTCCCGCGCCAGGCATGGAGCCAGGACGACGTGCAGGTATTAGCATTTACGTGCGAAGTTTTCTCTGAAAGCGTGCGGCGTTTGAAAGAGTGAGAACCGAATGAATTCCTGAAATCGTATCTACCCAAAAAGAGGCCCCGCGATGGAGAATTCGCGGGGCCTCAATGTCTTTTCGTTCTGTGCCGGAAAGCTATTCGAGTTCGACGTAGTCTCCGGTATAAACCTCGACAGAGTTGAAGGTAATTATTACCGTCGAGGAATTGCGGCTTGCGTTAAGGACAATGCCTTCGCCTAGAACTTCACGGGGCAGGTCATTCCATTCGTAGCGTTTGGGTGCGCTTCCGTAGCCATAGAGCATGTATTGATAGCCTTTCGTTTGCGGCGCGTATTCCGACGTGGAACCCTCATAACGGAAGATGCGGAAGTAGTCGCCCACTTTCACGCCCTGGCTGGTCCCGAGGTTCACATAGAAGGCTTCATGCTCTCCCACCAGTTCGTGAAAGCCCCTGGCAGCCACCACCATCGCCACCGGCCTACCGCTAACCGGAGCGAAATGGTCAAACTTGCCCGCGTCTTTAAATGGAGGAGTGGGGCGCTCTTCGAAGGGGCGGACGATATCACCGCGCTGCATCATTCCGCAGGAGAACGATACCTGGGCGATGGCCACGTTTGGATGAACTTTCACGACGCGGACCTGACCGGTGTCCTCATAGGCTGTCCCCATCGCTTTCATCAGCTTCAGCTGCCACTTGAACCAGGGAATCTCCAGGGGTTCGGCGACGGGGCGGACAACCGCAAAGCGGTCGCCCTCCTTCACTCCCTGGTTCCCTCCGTGGTTGATGTAGACGTAATCTCCCTGAGCAAAGGTGATCTTGTAGTTCGATTGTTCGCCCGAGATCAGGCGCAGGTCGTCAGGGACTTTCTGGTCGGTGTAAAACCCCGAGCAATAGACGGCGGAAGCATCAGGCTGGGCGCCCGCCGGGGCGGCCTGCGGCGCGTTCTGCGCCGAACAGACAGTGGTTCCTAGAAGCACTGAGAGACACAAACCAGCTACGTTTGCGCGCATTGCGAGACTCCTTCGAAAACACGCCTTACGGGCCGTGCGGGGACTTTTCTAAGCGAAAGTAACAGGGCCTTCCCCTGGCGTCAACAAAATGACCAGGGACGCTTTACACTTTTGATACGGCCCAGCGAGAGAAAACGCGCCAGCAGAGCGACGCGGCGCAACACGGTCACCAACAAGGCCACCAATGAAGAAAAAGTACGGCAAGTTCTATGCTCGCTGGACAGACGCAGTTTGACACGGCATGCTACAAGCCCTATTTTCAATAAATTGGCAGGAAGAAGGGCGGGCATGGGGCCGTTTGGCAAAGGAGCGCGGCGCATCTGCGCCGTGGTTGCGGGGCGCACCGCAGCAAAGATGGCAGTCCAGGTACGCGCCGCGTTGCGCGAGACGCGTACTGTAGAATTGCGTTTGGACTGGCTGCGCAGTGACAAAGAACGCGCACGGCTCTTGCGCTGGCTAAAAAAGGCTAAGCCCCGCGGCGCGAACTTCCTCGCTACCTGCCGCCGACGGCCAAGCGGAGGGCGGCTTGCCGGGGATGTCGGGGACGAGCTGCACTGGCTCAGGCAGGCGGGTGACGCGGGTTGCCTGTGGTGCGACCTGGGGATCGAAACCCTGCGCGAACTGCGCGGGCAGCCGATTCGTGAATTGGGCTTGCCGCCGCGGGTGCTGCTCTCGGTTCACGACTTCCGACGCATGCCGCCGCTCGGACGCGTGCTGAACTCGTTGAGTCATAGCGATGTGGACGCGGTGAAAATCGCCGCCAACGCAAAAACGATTGGCGACAGCGTGCGGCTTTTGCGGGTGGTCCGTCGTTCGAAAAAGATGGTCGCGGTGCCGATGGGTGATGTGGGCCTGCCCGCCAGGATGCTCGCGCTGCGAGAGGGAAGCGCGCTGGCTTACGCACCGGTGGCCGAGGCCACCGCCCCCGGACAGGTATCGCTCATCGAAATGAAGCGTCTTTATCGCGCGCACAAATTGACCCGGCGTACGCGAGTCTACGGCGTGATCGGCGATCCTGTCGGGCACTCGCTGTCGCCGCTCCTTCACAATACCGGCTTTGTTGCGCGCAGGGTTGACGCCGTCTACTTGCCCTTTCTAGTTCCTGAGTTGCGCGATTTTCTCCGCGCTATCCCGGAATTAGGGATTCGTGGATTCAGCGTGACCCTGCCGCATAAGCAATCCATCCTGCGGCACCTCGCCGACTGCGAGCCGCTCGCAGCGGAGATCGGCGCGGTAAATACCGTGGTGGTGCGGCGCGATGGTTCGCTGTACGGCTGTAACACCGATTACGTTGGCGTGCTGCGTGCGTTGCAGAAGAAACTGCCGCTTGCCGGCAGCCGTGTGCTGATTTTCGGGGCGGGCGGCTCGGCGCGAGCCGCTGCCTTTGCACTGGCGCGGGCGGGCGCGATTGTGAACATTTGTGCCCGGCGCGAGCGCCCGGCGAAGGAGTTGGCGCACGCCGTCGGCGGTGAAGTTGTGCCGCGCCGCGCGCTGGGCAGGGAATATTTTGACGCGATACTCAATAGCACGCCCGTCGGGATGCACCCGCAGGCCGCGATTTCGCCTCTGGCGGGGCGCGAGTTAAACTGTCGCATCGTCATGGACCTCATCTACCGGCCACAGAGGACGCAGCTGTTGAGACACGCCGCACAAAAAGGCATCACCACCGTTTCCGGCGTGGAAATGTTTCTCGCGCAGGGTATTGCCCAATGGGAGATCTGGACAGAGCGGCGCGCGCCGGAAGCGGCGATGCGCGCTGCCGTCCTCGGTGCGTTGCGCTCTGAGGAAAAATTCCGGAGCCGGCGATGATTCAGCCGGACTTCCGCGAGTTTCAGCACCTGGCAAAGCAGGGAAACCTCATACCCGTCTACGACGTATTTTCGGCAGACTTGCTAACGCCTGTGAGCGCCTATCTGCGGATTGCTCAAGGCGCGCGCTATTCTTTCCTGCTGGAGAGCGTCGAGGGCGGCGAAAAAATCGCGCGCTACACATTTGCGGGGGCAAATCCCGAAGAGGTGTTTCGTTACGCCAACGGTGCGTGTGTGATGGAGAGCCGGGACCGCCTCGTGTGGGAAGAACGCGATCCGGTTTCCTTCCTGCGTTCGCGCATCGAGCGGTTCCATCCCGTGCGTTTGCCGGGATTGCCTCCGCTGGTCGCGGGCGCGATCGGATATTTCAGTTACGACATGGTGCGTCTGATCGAACGTCTTCCCCGGCAGCTTCGCGACGAAATCGGTTTGTACGACGCGATGCTGATGTTCTATCAGGGCATCATTGCGTTCGATCACGTGCAGCACCGCTTATGGATCGTGCGCAACGTTTTCACCGAGGGCGAAGGCAGTTTGCGGGCGAAATACGATGCCGCAGTGCGCGAAATCAAGCGCACCAAACGGCGACTGGAAGAACCCGTTGCCGCGGAGCGGCCGAAGAAAGAAGCAAAGGCGAAGAAACGGGCGCCTTTGCGAGTGAAATCCAATTTTGAGCATGGAGAATATCTTGACGTCGTGCGAAAGGCAAAAGCCTACATCCGCGCGGGGGATATTTTCCAAGTTGTGCTGAGCCAGCGGTTTTCCGCGAAGACCCAGGCCGATCCGTTCGAGGTTTATCGCGAACTGCGCGCACTCAATCCCTCGCCGTATTTGTTCTACCTGCAACTAAATGATGTTTGCGTCGTCGGCAGCTCGCCGGAAATGCTTGTAAAAGTGCAAGGGCGCGACGTCTTTTACCGGCCGATTGCCGGGACGCAGCCGCGCGGCAAGGATGAGGCCGAGGATCTGCGGCTGGAGAAGCAAATGCTCGCAAGCGAGAAAGAGCGCGCCGAGCACATCATGCTGGTGGACCTCGGGCGCAACGACCTCGGGCGCGTCTGCGAATACGGCACGGTGAAAGTGGAGCAGTTGTTGACGGTCGAGCGCTTTTCTCACGTGATGCATCTCGTCTCCAGCTTGCGCGGGCGGCTGCGCGAGGATGTGGACTGCTTTGACGCGCTGATGGCTTGTTTTCCGGCGGGGACGGTTTCCGGAGCGCCCAAGGTGCGCGCAATGGAGATCATTGAAGAGCTGGAGCGCACACGCCGTGGGATTTACGCGGGCGGCGTTTTGTATCTGGACTTCGCGGGCAACCTCGATTCGTGTATCGCGCTTCGGACTATGGTAGTCAAGAACGGCGTCGCGTACGTTCAGGCGGGCGGGGGGATCGTTGCCGATTCCACCCCAGAGGGCGAGTATCAGGAGAGCGTGAACAAGTCGAAAGCCCTTCTCACTGCCCTCGAGTTCGCTCATGCCCGCAAGTAGCGCAGACTTCGGTTTGTGCCCGCATCGGGCTTGTCACCCTGGACTCGCGACCAGGAACGCCGGAAAAGACGGGCTGTTGTAATACAATTGAATTTTGAGAGTTAGGGAAATGATTCTCCTCCTCGACAACTACGATTCGTTCACCTACAACCTGGCGCAGTATTTGGGCGAGCTGGGTTGCACGGTCGAGGTCCATCGCAACGATAAGATTTCTGTTGAGGAGATCACGCGGCGGAAGCCGGAGAAAATCGTAATTTCGCCCGGCCCGTGCACGCCTCAGGAGGCGGGCATCTGCGTTGGGCTTGTCCAGCGGCTGGCAGGCAAGTTTCCGATCTTGGGTGTTTGCCTGGGGCACCAGGCCATTGGAGTTGCGTTCGGCGGAAAAATCATCCGTGCGCCCAAGCTGTTTCACGGCAAGACCAGCGAAATTCATCACGACCGCAAAGGAGTGTTCCAAGAACTTCCCAATCCTTTCACTGCAACCCGCTATCACTCGCTGATCGTCGAGCGAAAATCGCTCCCGCGCGAACTTGCCATCACCGCGGAGACGGACGATGGCATCATCATGGGCTTCCGCCATCGCAAATTTCCCGTGGAAGGCGTCCAGTTCCACCCCGAATCGGTGCTCACGCAATCCGGCAAGCAGCTCCTTCAGAATTTTTTGTCGCAGTGACTCTCACCAGTTCAGATCTGCGAGGATCGCGCCGTAAATTTCCATGCCGCGCCAGAGATTTCCGAGGCGGAGGTTTTCGTCCGAGCTGTGCTGGTGATTATCGGCGTTGACGATGGGCACGCCGATCACGGGCAGGCCGAGGTCTTCGAAAATGAACATGGGAGCGGTCCCGCCGAGGGTAGGCATTTTCACGGCGGGGCCGGCCGCTGCTTCCACGACTTCGACCACTTTTTTCGAAACCGCCAAGTCCATCGGCGTGCGAGAGGCGCGATAGCCGCCTTCATTCACGATCTTGGCGATCAGCGGATGAACCCGGCAATCTGATCGAACTTTTTCTGCGAGTCTTCCCCCTTGACCAGCCGCGCATCGAGCGAAGCTTCGGCTCGGTCGGGCACGACATTCTGCGCGTGATCTCCCACGTAAGCGCTGCGCAGCCCGCGAACATTCAGCGACGACTCCTGCAGCAACTCCACTAATTTCTTGCCGCCACCTTCCGGTCTTGCGATGCCGAGTTCGCTTTCCAGTTCCGCATCGTTGTCTGGCAATTCCGCGATAGCCTTCCTGTCCGCATCGGTTAGCGGCGTGATGTCGTCATAGTAGCCCTCGATGACGACATGGCCGTCCGCGTCCTTCATCGCTGCCAGCAGCCGCGAAAGTTCCATCGCGGGATTTGGCGCCCAATTTCCGTAGTGGCCGCTGTGCAGCGCCCGCGCCGGACCGTAGACGGTGATGTCGAGGCCAATGTCTCCGCGGTTGCCGAAGAAAACCAGGGGGCGTCCGGACTGGTGCACCGGACCATCCGCGGTGATGAGCAAGTCTCCGCCGAGCAAATTCTTGTGGAGGTCCAGGGTCCGTTCAAGATTCGGAGAGCCGGCTTCTTCTTCGCCTTCGAAAATCACTTTCAGGTTTACACCCAGCGGAATTTCTCTGTCGCGCAGCGCATCGAGCGCGGCCAGCAGAGCCACGATCGGTGATTTGTCGTCGCTCGACGACCGCGCATAGATACGCCAGTCGTCACTGTACGACGCCCGTTTTCCGCTGCTGTTTTCCGGGAAGGAAATCCGCTTGCCTCCGGCCTCGATTGTGTCGCTCCGCAGCACAGGTTCGAACGGTTTGCCATCCGTCCAGGCTGCGGGGTCGACCGGCTGGCCGTCATAGTGCGCGTAGAAAATCACCGTTCGTGTGGCATCGGGAGTCGTCAGCTTGCCGAACACCACCGGACCGCGCCCGGCGATTGGCAACAAGTGCGTTTCGATGCCGCGCGCCTCGAGCATCTCGACGAGCCGCGCGGCGTTTTTCTGGATATTTGGCGTATCGCCTGCCACGTTCGGGATGGACAGAAATTCCGCCAGCTCCCGAACGATGCGGTCTTCGTTGTCCAAGCGGTAGCTGCGCACTTCTTGCGCCACTTGCGCCGCGGGCAAGGCAGCCGGCTTCTGCGCGAGCGACGTCGCAGCTAGAATGAAGATGCAAACAGTAGCCGCCATAGATCTCAAGGTTTCTCTCCTCCGAATTTCCGGCTGTGCGATCCCGAGAATATCGTGTTGCGCCGTCTTACCATGGAAGCGGTCAATTCTATCCGACGCAATATAAAAGGGCGCCCCATTTGGAGTAGGTTTTGAGTGTTCGCCTCAACCCCCTCCAGAAAGGAACGCCCTATATGGATAGCGTGAAGTATATCGGCATGGATGTTCACAAGGAAGCGATCTCCATCGCGGTCCTGAATTCCTCTGGCAAGCTGGTGATGGAGTGCGTCATCGAAACCAAGG
>JBIOGB010000020.1:0-66819 GCA_044447665.1 Candidatus Acidiferrales bacterium
GATACGTTTGGGGGCGACGCGATTCAGAAGATGGTGAGCGATTTTCATGCGCAAGGATTCAAGCTGCAATTGTGGTGGCTGCCGCTGGCGGTGGAGGATGGGCACAACAGTTATGGCAAGCACAAATATGTCGTCTCGGATGTTTTGAAGGAGCATCCGGACTGGCTGGTGCTGGACAAGAATGGAAAGCCGGCGCGAATGACGCGCAACCTGGCGACGCTGTGCCCAGCCGTGCCGGGAGTGCAGGCTTACTACAAACAACTGACGGAGCGGTTCATCCGTGACTGGGGCTTCGACGGGCACAAGCTGGACAACATTTATGCCACGCCGCCCTGTTACAACCCGAAGCATCATCACAAATCACCGACCGATTCGGTGTATGCAATGGGCGAGGTGTACAAGACGATTTTTGAAACGACACGGGCGCTGAAGCCGGACAGCGTGACGCAGAGCTGTCCCTGCGGAACGCCGCCGAGCCTGGCGTGGTTCCGCTACATGGATCAGGCGGTGACGTCGGATCCAGTGGGTTCGGTGCAAGTGCGAAGGCGGATGAAGATGTACAAGGCGATTCTGGGGCCGCGGGCGGCGATTTATGGCGACCACGTGGAGCTGACGAGGATTGTGGGTGAAGGCGACGAAGAGCTGGATCTGGGAAATGATTTTGCGTCCACGATGGGAACCGGCGGCGTGCTCGGGACAAAATTTACGTGGCCGGATTACGGGCCGAAATTGAAAAACGTTTACCTCGGGCCGGAGAAAGAAGCACACTGGAAAAAGTGGATTCGCCTGTACAACGAGAAAATGCTTTCGAAAGGAACGTTTCGCGACCTGTACGTGTACGGGTATGACGCGCCGGAAGGGTACGCGATCGAGAAGGACGGAAGCATGTACTACGCGTTCTACGTTCCGGGAAAAACGGATACGAATGCGTCTACAAACGGCGGGACAAAAAGCTGGAAGGGCGAAGTGGAGCTGCGGGGATTACAGGAGAAATCTTATAAGGTGATGGACTACGTCAACAATAAAGACTACGGAAGCGTCACCGGACCGATCGCGAAATTAAATGTGGAGTTTACGGGGAGCTTGTTGCTGCAGGCGACGGCGAATGAACGCGCAGCCAGAAAATAGCAGCTTCCTATTTGAGGGACGGACGCGCTGGGGGCGGTGAGGTTGGCGTATCCGTTGACGGCAGGCCGTGCTCGTGGAGGAAGCGATTCCGGTGAGCAGCGTCACGGAAGGCTTCGGTGCCACCGGCTTTTGTCGTGGAAAGAGCGCCGGTGATATTTCCAAATTTCAGGCAGTCCTCGATTTTGGCGCCGCGAATGAATTGATGCAGGAAGCCGGCGTCAAAGCTGTCGCCCGCGCCGACGGGATCCACGACGACCGTTGCGGGCGGGCGGGATGTGAATTTTTCCTTGCCGCGGCGGGCGATGACCTCATCCGCTCCGCGTTTGACCACGACCAAGGGAACCTTCTGCGATAAAGTTTCGATCGCCCGAGAGAAATCATCGGTGCGCGCGATTTTGCAGGCTTCGCGTTCATTCGGCAAGAACACGTCCACGTACTTTAAGACTAACAAGAGGTCGTCCGCCCAGCGGTCTTCGGGATCGTCATTGGTATCGAGAGAAGTGGTCAGTCCTGCTTCCTTGGCACGACGGAAGAGGTCCACCATGCTGGAGCGAAGAGCGCGCTGAAGGAAATAAGAAGAGACGTGGAAATGTTTGGCGCTGGTGACGTAGTTGAAATCGAGATCGGTAAATTTCATCAGAGACATGGTTCCGGGGTACGTGAGAATGTAGCGCTGTTTGCGAGAAGGAATAATGACGGTGAGGCCGGTGGTCTTGCCGGGGAACCGGCGGACGTGAGAGAGGTCGACGCCGCTCTCCCTGAGGCGCTCAAGGCAGATTTCGCCGAGGGGATCGCTGCCGATGGACGAACTGAAACCGACGCGGTTGCCAAGAAGAGCGAAATTGTGCGCGAAGATGGCGGACGAGCTGCCGAGAGTGATGCTGAGGTCCTTTGCGAGATGCTCGCGGTCGAGCTCAAGAGTCTCAGGCAAACCGTAAAAGATCAGATCAAGATTCAGTTCGCCAACTACGCTGACATCGAAATTGGGCACGAAACGGCCTCCAGGAGTCGCATCAATCGAGAAGCACCACGCGGGTGAGATTGCGAGGATGGTCGGGATTGAGGCCCTTCTTGATTCCTGTGTAAAAGCCCAGGAGCTGCGCGGGAACCACGAAGGGAGCGAGGACGGCAAGCTCGGGAACGGCAAGGCCAAGCTCAAAAACGAAATCGGCGGAGCGGCGGATCGCGTCATTCGAATGGTTGCACACAGCGATGATCACGCCGCCGAGCTCTTTCATTTCGGAGAGAACTTGGGTTTCGGCCTGGCCGCCGCTGTCGCCGAGGAAAAATGTCAGACAGGTGTCGGGCCCCACGATGGCCTTCGGGCCGTGGCGAAATTCGAGCGTGTGGTAGACCTGGCTGTAGGAGCAGGACATCTCCGTAACTTTGAGAGAAGCTTCACGAGCGATACCGTGGAAGGGTCCTTGCCCGAGGAAAACGTAATCCGCGAAGGTGTGCTCGTCGACGAACGCTTCCATGCGATCGGCGAGAGAGCGAATTTGGCGCGAAAAATGGGCAGCCATGGTTTCGAGAGCGGCGGGAAAACTCTTGTCCGTAATCTTGCAGGCAGCAAGGTACTGCAGTGCGAGAAGCATGGAAGTGAAGGAGCGTGTCATCACCGTGCTTTTTTCATCGGCGGCGCAGATTTGAATGGTTCGATCGCAGGCTTCTTCGAGGGGAGAGCCGGAAGCGCAGGTGACGCCGAGCGTCGGAACGCGAAATTCGCGCGAGAGTAGATGCGCGGCGCGGAGCGCTTCGGACGTGCGTCCAGAGCGGGAAATGACAACGGCTTGCAGACCGGGGGAACGCGCAAGGGTGAGATCCGGAAAAAGCAGCGGCTCCGAGGCGGGGAGAGCACGGGCGCGCTGGCCGGTCAGCAGGGTCCAGGAAGCAGCAGCGGCCTCGGCAAGATAGAAACTCGTGCCGCAACCGAGAAAAAGCCATTCGTTGCGAGAGCCGGCCTGAGCAAGGGTGTCTTGAAAGGAGCTGTTTTTCCGGAGTTGGTTAAAGGAGGTCTGCCAAATTTCGGGCTGAGAAAGGATCTCCTGGAGAGTGGCGGAACCTTGCACTTGTGTCTTGGTAAGAGCCATGAAATGGTGTCCTCGACGACGAATCCCTTCAGCCGCATACCACGCGGCGCATTGCGAAGCGTTTAGACAAGTGTTACCTCGATATCCGCTTCGCGCAGCGCTTTCAAATAAGGTTTCGTGATTTTGCGGTCGGTAATCGTTTCGTGCACCGCGGAAACCGGCATGATGAGCGAGAGGCTTCTGCGGCCGAACTTGCTCGAATCACACACGACAATGGTGCGGCGAGAAGCCTCGGCCATGGCGCGGTTCACGCGCGCTTCGAGAAGATTTGGAGTAGTCAGGCCGTAGCGGACATCGAAGCCGTCAACAGCAAGAAAGAGCAGGTCGGCGCTGAGGCGGCGCAGCGACTCCTCCGCCAGGGGCCCGACGAGCGAGAACGAATTTTTGCGCAAAGTGCCGCCCGTGAGAAGGACTTCCACGGAAGTGCCCGCGAGCTCTTGAGCGATGTTGGTGGCATTGGTGATGACAGTGAGGCTGCGAAATTGACGGCAAGCGCGGGCGATGGCCGTGGTGGTGGTGCCGGAGTCGAGAATCACCACCTGCCCCGGGCGGATCATGCGAACGGCCGCGGCGGCGATGCGGAGTTTTTCCCGGCGATGCAGGCGTTCCTTTTCCTGAAGCGTGCGGTCGCGCAAAGCCCCAGTGCGGAGAGGAAGAGCGCCACCGTGGGTGCGCTCGAGGTGGCCCTGGTGGTGGAGAAATTCAAGATCCTTTCGGATGGTGATGAGCGAGGTGCGGAAGCGTTTGGAGAGATCGCGGACGAGAACCCGGCCTTCGGTCTGGAGGAGCTCGAGGATTTCGCGGCGGCGTTCTTCGCTGAGCATGGGGTTTTGCGGTGGTTACCTTTTATTTCGAATTATTACGATTGTATTGCTTTTATTACGTTTTTTCCACTCTGACATAGACAACCCTTGCTGGCAAGCAGCGGGGTTGCAAGGTTCATCGGAGCGCCTCAACACGGATCTCCTTTTGCAGCCTGCGCACATCGCCGGCTCGCAGAGCACCCGGCGAGTCGGCAAGACAGTTTGCCGCGCCACAAGCGGCTGCCAGGCGCAGAGTTTCTTCTGTGGGTAATCCGGCAGCGGCGGCATGCGCAAATGCCGCTACGGTAGAGTCGCCGGAGCCAACGGAAGAGTGTACCTGCACGGCAACCGGAGGAGCGAAGTATACCGTTTGGGCGTTCCCGGGACACCAGAACAGGCCGCGCTCGCCCAGGCTGATGGCGGCGCTCTTTGCTCCCGCGGCGAGGAGGCGGCGAATCACCACAACGGCCGAGGAAGGATCAGCGATTACGCTCGCGGTGAGCCATTCCGCTTCCTCGCGATTGGGTTTCACAAAATCAGGGCCTGCTTCGAGGGCGCGGCGGAGAGGCTCGCCGCTGGTGTCGAGAAAAAACCTGCATCCGTGGCTGTGCGCGCGAGCAATGAGATTCGCATAGAAATCCTCAGGCACGCCAGGCGGGAGACTGCCGGAAGCGATGACAATGGTCTGGCTCTTGCCGTGGGCAAATGCTTCTTCGCAGACAGCTATGAAGGAGGCGATTTCGGTTTCGGAAGGAGCGGCGCCGGGTTCGAGAATCTCGGTCACGCTGGCGGAATCGTCGATAATTTCCAAATTTACGCGCGTGGATTGCTCGACGGCGATACCTTTTGCGCGGATGCCGATTTTGCGAAGGCCTGCCAGAAGATCCTGGCCGCTGGCCCCTCCGGCAAAGCCGATCCATTGGGGATCAGCGCCGAGCGTCCGCAGCACCATCGCGACGTGCGCGGCTTTTCCACCGGGTGCGGGGTGAACTTCTGTGGCCCGATTCACGCAGCCGGGAACGAGCCGGGAGAGGCGCAGGCGCTTATCGATGGCCGGGTTGGGGCTGAGGCAAACAAACATAAAAGAAATTTTTCTGCGAATCTCTAATTGAGCAATGCGGCTGCCGACGCGGCGCCGTAAAACTCAAACCAGGCCTTCGCGTGGGTGAGCCGCGCGTTAACGTTTTGAATGTTTTTTACCCCTTGCGTGGACAGCCAGTCTTCCAGGGCGTGGAGCCCCTGCGAAGCGAAAATGGGAACACCGTCCTTCCAGGTGGCGCGTCCGCAGAGCACGCCGGAGAAATTCACTCCGGCTTCGGACGCGAGATCAAGGGCTTCGTTGAAAACTTCGTTGCTGACGCCCTCGGAGAGGTAGATAAAAGGTTTCCCGGCCGCGGCGGCCGCGCGCGAAAAATGGGTTTTCGCCTGTTCGCGCGAGTAGGCCACGCTGATCGGGCTGGAACGCGCACCTTCGACGAAGGCCATGTTCACGGGCACGCCGACTTTTATCACATCCACAGCGAATTGCGGCTTGGAAAATTCCTGCATGCTGCGGATGACGACCTGGGGTTTGATGCGCGCGAATTCGATGCTTTTTTCGTCCATGCCGTCGTCGTAGCTGACGAGCTCGAGAAAAAAAGGCACCTCGGCGGCAGCGCACTCCGCGCCGATGCGCTCGACCCACGCGTGTTTTTGATTGTTGATGTTCGGGGGGCTAAAAGGCGAGTAATACAAAAGGACTTTGACGCAGTCAGCGCCTTCGGCAACGAGGCGGGGAACGGAGAAGTTGTCGAGGAGGCGGGGGAGCCGGCCCGGAATGGATTTGTCGTAGCCGGTTTGTTCGTAGGCGAGTAGTAAGCCGCAATTTTTCGCACGCTGACGCGCAGCGGGAAGGCCGTACTCAGGGTCGAGCAGAATCGCGCTGGCGTGCGGCGTCAGGATGCGGCTGACGGCTTCCTTGAACTGCTCGAGCGATTCGCGGGGGACGGCGCCGGGTTCGATACCGGTGGCTTTTGCGAACAAGCTTCGCAGGGCGCTGCGTTGATCGATCGCCAGAGCGGCAATAACGCCGCGGGCATCCGCTACCGCTTGAAGTCCTTTCCATTTTCCGGGGGAGATTTTCACAAATTGCTCCGGCAAGACATCGCGCCACTCAAAATACGTCCGGACAAGGGTACTCTGCGGGGATTTCTATCGCACATCGTCCAGCCAGACAACCGCGCCGCGCTCAATCGGCGGGAGAAGAAAAGTGAGACGGTCACCCGTCTCGCGACCGATTACTGCTTGTGGCTCGCCGAGGAAGGGCAGGAATTGCAGCGTGCGTTTTTTTCCCGCTGGCACGGAGATGTGGACATCGTTTTGCGGCGATGGGACCGCAATTTTGTGGGGAACTAGGCCGGCGAAATTGGCGAGAAAAACGTGCGGTTTGCCGTCTACCGAGGCGATGTTGGCTGCGACGAAGGACGAAGCTTCGACCAGGAGTTCGCTCGAAACGCCGAGACTTTTAAGGAATTCGCTTGGATTGTCCGCCGAGCCCTCGGCGAAATCTTTTTCGAGCGCGGCGAGATGTGATTTTCCGGGGCAGACGGGAAAGCGCATGATTCTGTCTGAGTCTGCAAAGCTAGTCGCATCGGCGCCGGTGACGACGAGACGGCCTCCCTTCGAAACAAAGTTTTGTAGATGCGCTTTCTCCGTTTCCGGAAGAACGCTGACATTCGGAAGGACGAGAACCTCTCCGCGGAATTCGGCGAGGGTTCGCGGGGTGATGATCTGAAATTCCCGATGCTTCTGGAGGAGCAGAAGAAGGGTGCCGCGGTAAGAAGCGAGAAAATCGCTCGCATCATAGTTCCGGCTCGCGGGAGAAAAATAGACACCGACGGGGTGCAAAGGATTGCGCGGACGATAGAAAGTCTTTTCGTGCTGCTCGATCCATTGAAAGACGGTTTTGCGAGTAGCGAGGTCGTTTGAGCCGGCCATGGAATGACCGGGCGCGTCCCAGACGTTGACACCCGCCATCACCTGAGACATGAAAAGATTTTTCATGGCCTCGCGCGGGTCAACGCCTTTGTCGCCGTCCCAGGAATAGTTCAGAATCCAGGTCGCTTTGCCCTCGGCAAAGGCGCGGAAGGACAGCATACCCGCCTGGTAGAGAAACCAATCGAGCTGCGAGCGCGAGGAAGCCATGTGATCGCCGGAACCGAATTCGTATTCGTGGGCGATGGCGTCCACGACGCCATACAACTGGTAGACATCCGCGCCGACGCGCACGGCTTCGTCTTCGATGCCCGGGTAGATTTCCGGGATCACCATGATGGCTGGGTTGACGGCGCGGGCGTTGCCGCGAATATCGCGCATGAAATCCGTGAAGGTCTCAATGCGAAAATCAATCCACTTGCGGAAGTTGGCGTCGGAAAAATCGCCAAGCTTGAGATCGTGGCGAGCATCGAGCCCGGTCTTGCGCTGGAAAGCGGCAACGGTGTAGTCGTCAAAACTTGCCCAGGTTTTTTCCCAGCCGTCGAAGTGGGTCATCCAGTAGGGAATGTCAACGTAGATGCCGTCGATGCTGGTAGCTGCAATCTGACGGACACGCTCCATGTAGGTTTTTCGCCATTCGGTTGCATAAGGACTGACCCAGACGTCTTCGTCACCTTTGCGGATCCAGAATGCGGTAACGCCGCCGAAGATTGCCGGCTCGCCGGTGATTTTGCGCTGCAGCCAGTCGGGGTGGTCTTTGGCGAGGGTGTGAGGAGTTCTGTCGGCGTTGGCGGTGATGCACTCCGTGCCGGCGATGTAGACGAAGGCCTTATTTTTGGCTTCGTGCGCGCGCAGGGCGACCGCGCGAATGGCTTTCAGCTTTTCGGTGGGATCGAGAAAACTTTCGTAGCGACCGGGAATATCGTTGTCCACCTCGATGCCAAAGACGTGGCTGGCCTGGGCGTTGCGGACGATGCTCTCGGCATCGTTGCGTTCAAGGCCGTAAGCGCCGATGCGGACATAGTGGGTCCAATTCTGGGCGGGCTCATCGCAGCGCGCGGCCGCGACGAGCAGCAAGACACACCCGAGAGACGCGATCCGCGTGTAGCGCATTGTCGCGTGGACCTAAAACTCGAAGCGCAAGCCAAATTGCGAGTGGCGCGGCGTACTTCCTGGAGCAGTAGACGTTACCTGGCCGAAGGTGCCGCTCCCGACACCCAAATCCGGGAACGCAAACCGCGGTGTGTTCGTAAAGTTGAAGAACTCTCCACGCAATTGCAGTTTCATTCCCTCGCGGATCGTGAATTCCTTGCTGATGGACAAATCTGTATTGTGAATTCCATCTCCCCGCAGATTGGAGAAATAGCGTGGAGCGTTACCCGGAATATTGTCGCCAGGATCACCGAAACATGCCGCATTAAACACCGATTCTCCGGTGGCGGCGGCGTGGTGATAACTGATTCCGGAGGAAACCTGCGGACACAAAACGTCGGGGCGTTGATTCCCATCGGCCAGCCGCGGCTGGGACATCGCAATGGCCAGCGGTTGGCCGCTCTGCAAGGTGAGGATTCCCGAGATTGCCCAGCCGCCGATTGCGCCGTCGAGAAAACGATTCATGTCCTGGCCAACCCATCGTCCGCGGCCAACGGGAACTTCGAGGATGGTGGCAAGCACCATGCGGTGAGTTGCATCGTTCGCGCTGATGGCGTGTTCCAAGTTCAGATGATCGAGTTGCTGCGGATTGCCGACGGTTAGCCCTCCCACCGTGTTTAGCCCCCCCACGAAGGCATTCGCGCCTATCGACGATGTATCCGTCGACTTCGAGAACGTATAGTTGCCTTCGAAACTGACGTAGTGGCTGGCTCGTTTCTGAAAGCGAATCTGCATCGAGTGGTACCAGGAATTTGCGCCGAAATTTGGCAGACCCTGGAATGTGGCGCTGAACTGCGGATATGGCCGCAACAGATCGATGAGAGGTACCTGTTGAAGTGCATACGGTGAAGCCGTTTCGTTTTGAAACATGCCGCCGGGCTGAAAATACGGCAGAAAAGGATTTGCCACCGGGCCTTGCAAGTAATTGGACACGCAACTATCGGCATCACAAGTTGGATCGAGAGCATGTTGCTGGACGGATAATTGTGCCAGCATCGCAGACGAGAGGAAGTTTCGATTCCGCGTACTGGAGTATCCGCCCCACGGCAGATGTGTGCTGCGATTCGCTGAGTAGTCGACGCCAATGGTGATTTGTCCCGGCAGTAGCCGCTGAACGCCGAGATTCCACTGGTAGATGTCGGCATTGCGCGCTTGCTCCGTGCCGAGATTGTTGTTGTTGTCGTACCCCCACTCGGCGAGCTTCCCATACGCTTGGCCTTGCGGAACTGGCAATCCTTGCGGGAAGGGATTACCTAGCGTGGCGTAGCTGGTCTGAAAGTTGTCTTGCGTGAAGAGCACCGGTGCGCTGGCACTAAATGCCGTTCCTGGATACTGGTAGTTCGTTGCCGGACTCAAGCCGTAGTAAATGCCCGCACCTCCACGAATCACCGTATTTTGATTGAGGGAGAACGCAAACCCTACGCGAGGAGCAAAATTGTTGCGATCCGTAGGTACGCTTCTTCCCAGTCCGCCTTGACCCGGAAAAAGCGTGGTGCCCTTGAGCTCCGTCGGTGCTTGGCCTGGCTGCAACACAATGGAAACCCCCGTGTCTCCGGTAAAATCGCTGTACTGCTGATGATCGAATCGCTCCGTGTAGGGCGAGCTCCATTCATAGCGAAGGCCCAGATTGATCGTTAGGCGCGATGTAATCTTCCAATCATCCTGCACATAAAACGCCGTTTCCATGGACTTATCCGCGACCTGTGGCAAGACGTTGATCAAGCTCGAGCCAGGATCGCCGTAGCCCAGAAGCAGGCTCGCAAATGAATTTCCCTCCGTCGGGCTAGTGCCGCCTGGTACAGAGGCGGTAACATTTTGCGGGAAAGAAAAATAACCCGTCGGGTAATTCGGCTGCCAGAAATTATTGAAGAATTGGCGTTGTTCGAACCCGGTCTTCAGGGTGTGCCTTCCGCGCACGAAGGCTAGAGCCGAGGAGTAGCTATACAAGGTATGGGCGAACTTGGTGTCCGTGCAGCATTGCGTGAACATGGAAAGCCAGTTATTTGTACCATCCAGATTAATGGCCGGCATGCGATTCAGACCGTTGGCACCCGCCAGAATCGAAGGAAATCCCACGGAAGCAAGATTGAGATTTCCGAAAGAAGTATTCACAGGCGCATTGACACGGTCCAAGGCGAGCCGGCTGGTCCACAGTATCGTCGGCGTCAGCGACCAGTTGTACTCCAATCCCACGTTGTGCACGCTCGTCGATGAAGTATATCCATCGTTAAACGATCCGCTCCCCAAGACAAATGGCACGTCGAACTCGCTGTACGATTGGCTATAACGCCCGGCGACTCGCATTTTGTCGTTGAAATGATGATCAATCTTTACATCGAACGCGCGAGCTGGTGCATTTGTGAGCGTGGAAGAACGATAGTTGTTCAATCCGAACTGATCCGGGGTTACATTGGGCTCCGGGTACAGTTTGAGGAGCGCTTGGCCGGTTGGATCAATGAATTGCGAAGGGATCACATCGTTCGTAAATTGCGGTCGGGTGCAAGTTCCCATTACGCACGTTGGCTGACGTGGATTGAAAATGTGCTGTGCAGTTGGCAGACCGGTATTAGGATCGGCCGTCAGCGTACCAGTAAAAATTCCGTTTCGTTGATTATCGGTGGGTACGGTGCCGTTGAAATTTACCGGGTCGTGCAGCCGCGTCTCTTCAAAATCCAGGAAGAAGAAGGTCTTATCCTTCTTGATGGGTCCGCCCAGTGAGAAGCCATACTGGTCGCGCAAGTGGTCCGGTCTCGCAACGCCACTGGAATTATTGAAGAAGTCGTTGGCATCCAATGCGGATCGCTGGCCAAACCACCAGCCGCTGCCATGAAATTTGTTGCCGCCTTCCTTTAAGACCATATTGACAACGGTTCCGCCGTTGTTGCCGTATTCCGCGGAGAAGCTGTTGTTCTCGACTTTGAATTCCTGCACGATTTCCACGGACGGCTGGTAATACACGTTAGTTGTCCCGCCTTCACCCTGTTCCGGCGCGCTGGCAAGAGCGCCGTCCACGCGCACCTCTGCTGTGGCGTTGCGCTGACCATTGGAAACGAAGTTGGTACCGGTAGGATATGAGTCCTGTGTGCCGGAACCTGTTGTTTCCGTAACGCCCCCGGCAAGAAACACCAGGCCGAACATGCTGCGATTAATCAGCGGCATATCGCGAAAATATTCGTACGTGACGTCGGTGCCAAGGGCAGCGCTGCCTGTATCGAGCAGTGGCACTTGCTCGGTCACGGTAACGGTTTCCGCGACGCCCCGTGGCGCGAGAGAGAGATCAAGCGTGGTCTCCTGGCTGACGGCCAGGGTGATGCCGCGGCGTTCCACTGGGGTGAAACCCGGCGCCTCCGCACGAAGTGTGTACTTCGCGGGGCGCAGACCGGTCAGGACGTAGATGCCCTTGTCATTCGTGGTGGTAGAAACCGGGACGTTTGTTGCCTCGTCAGTGAGAATGACTTTGGCCGAGGGGATGACTCCGCCGGAGGAATCGGTGATCACGCCCGTCAGTTGCGCCGTGTAGGTAGCTTGCGCTCGGATAGCCGGAGCGAACGCCAGTGCCAAGAGAAATACAAGAGTTGCGATGAAGCGGAATGAGGACAAACCCCGCAACAGGAATTGCATGAACACCCCCCGAGAGCAATCCTGACGATTGCTCGTTTTCATAGAACTTACGACTACTTACGCTTAGTTTCTTTTACTTACTATTTTTGCCGATGTCAAGCGGCAGAATCCAGCGATGTAGTATGCGTGCAATGCCTAGTCGTGTGTTTCAAGGCGCAAACGCAAAGGGTTGGTCGTAGCCGGTCATCTCCAGGTAGCCGGCGCCGCCCAGGGCCTGATTTCCGCGATGGCCCGTCAAAATCACCGCGCCTTCCCAATAACTGGGAGTGTGTTTGGATTTTTCGGCCATCTCTTGCGAGGAGAGAAGCGTGGTCGCCTCCATTTCGATGCCTAACTTCGGGATTGCAATTTTCCATTGAATCGGATAAACGGCCCGCGTGGCGGAACTCGTCCACGTTTTGCCTTGAGGCTGCATGGTGAAATCACCGGCACGTAGATGCGTGGTGCGGCCTGCAGCATCAACAAATGTTCCTGCGGAGTACGGGTCTATCGAGCCATCCTTGCGGCGAATGCGGAAGAGCATGAGCTCGGTTCTGTCTTCGAGCTGAATGCTGAGCCAGTCCCACCCGATCTGGCCGGCTTCCAATTGATGAGTGAAAAATTCATGGTCCATCCACGTAAAGCCGATGACGTCAAAATTCTTTCCGTCGAGTTCGATGAATCCCTTTGTTGCGAGCCGCGTAAGCGAAACATAGTGCGACGCGCGGCCTGTTCCGGCTGCTTTCTGACTGACGCCGTCTTCACCGTGAATTACCGGAGGTTTCTCTGAATGCAAAGTGAAGTGCAGTGAAAACGGATCATAAACAGCCTGGAGTTCCTGATCATCGCCTGTCCAGTGAATTTGCCAGTTGCCGTTCCAGATGCGTCCTTCCGCTTCGCTGGCACCCGCGATGCCGGGTCCGGCACGATTTGTGCGCTCGGTGTGATAGAAGCGCTGTCCATCGAGATCACTGAGCGCGAGATGCGCAAGATAGAGATCGCGTACGTCCCAGGCGGCGGATTTCGCAGAATCGCGACTCACCGCCTGGCGGAAAAACGTGAGCTCGAATCCGAAGCGACGGCCGCTGGAAGATTTGAGATTGCCGGTGTAATACCACCACTCGGTTTGAAAATCCGGATGACTGAAATGATCGCGAGGAAATGTGAAGTGATATCCGGGCAAGGCGGAACGATATTGCGCAGCGTGGGACGGCAGAGCCAGCAGCGTCGCGAGGAAACAAGCGAGCTTACTCCTCATGGATTACCTCGAGGGGATTGAGCTGCACGGCCACGCGCGCAGGGTAAAGGCCGGCCAGAATCGTAGCCGCGTAAACGATGGTGAGTCCGGCCAAGAGCACGGCGACCGGCCAGTGGAAACGAATCGTCCAGCCAAAAGACTGTTTATTGATTACGTAGATGAGGATGAGCGAAAGCGCGAAACCGAGCGCTAGCCCGACGATATTCGCGAGCAGTCCGAGCAAACCTGCTTCCAGAAGAATGAGCTTGCGCACCTGCCCGGCGGCGGCGCCAAGAAACCGCAACAGCCCGAGCTCCCTGCGGCGGTCGATCACGAGAGCGAGGAGGGCTCCCGCAATTCCCATGACGGCGACGAGAACCGCGATGGCTTCGAGGGCGTAGGTGATCGCAAAGGTGCGGTCGAAAATGCGAACGGCCTCCGAGCGCAAGTCACGATTGGAGAAGATAAGGATGCGATGACCCGAAGCAGCCTGCTGAATTTCCGTCCGAACGGATTCGAGAGAAGCGCCGGGCGAGGCGTAGACGGCGAGATTGGAGGGGGCCGGGTCAGGCAGATAGCGCAACATCGTTTCGCGATCCATCAGGATGACGCCGCGCTCGCTGCCGTAATCGTAATAGACGTCGGCGATGCGAAAGGCCGGCCGTGATTCGCCGAGCGAGAGTGTGATGGAATCGCCGGCGCGCACACCATGCTTGTAGGTGAAGGGTTCACTGACGATGACGGTGTTGGTGTTATGGAGCTGAGTGAATACCTCTGCGGGCGGCCGGCCGGAAAAAAAGTCGGACTTATGATGCGCACCCAAGACGCTTGCCTCGACCGATGCCAACTCCACGGGCAACCCGTCGTAGCTGATTTCGTACGCGCGAAGACGATCGACCTGCGCGACACCCGGAAGCGCGGCGATCTTTTCCGCGAGATCGAGAGAAAGTATCGGATGGCGGCCGGCGGCTGCTGGTCCGGCCGGGCGGATATAAAGGTCCGCAGGCAATTGCCCGTTCATCCAGAGCACCACGGTCTCGCGAAAACTCCCTACCATGATTCCGACAGCGGTCATCATGGCGATGGCCGTGGAAAGCGCGCCGACGAGAACAGAAGTGCGGCGAAGCGAAGCGACAAGACTTCGCGAAGCAAGAAGCGCTTCGATGCCGAGAATTCTACGGAGCACGCTGGACGACATTGACGCGAGGGCATGGACAAACGCGGGAATCGCAAGCGCGGAAGCAATGACGAGCAGCGCGGCCGCGAGATAGCCGAAAAGGGGTTTGCCTGCGACGGCGGGAGCGCGGGAAGCCGCGGCTGCGGCGATGCCCATCACGAAAGCCAGCCAAAGATCGCGCATTTTGTGAACGCGGGAAGTGTATTCGCGCCGGCCGCGCGCCATGGCTTCGACGGGAGACACCAGTGCGGCTTCATGAGCAGGCGAATAAGCAGATGCCACGGAAATTCCGATTCCGATTACAAAGGAGAGCAAGACGGATGCGAAGTCCAGTTCGAGCGGGCCGGGCCGGCTGCTGACATAAAGAGATTCGACGGTGGCGGACATCAATTTCACGGCACCGATGGCCATCAGGCGGCCGAGCGGGAGGCCGATTACAGCGCCGGCCAAGCCAAAAAAAGCGGCTTCCCCGACAAATGCGAAAAGCACAGCGGCACGGCTGGCGCCGATCGCCCGGACAACGCCGATCTCGGCTCGGCGGCGGACGACGGAGATGGAGATGGTGTTGTAGATGAGGAAAGCGCCAACGACGAGCGCGATGTAGCTGAGAAGGCGAAGATTCCAGCGAAACGCCGCAAGCATGCGCCGGTTTTCCACTGTGCCCGTGCCCTGAGGATTCACGTCGACGCCGGAAGGCAACGCCGCTCGCAGGCGCCGCTGCCATTCTTCGAGGCTGGGCGCTTGCGGGACTTTCATCAGGATGATATCGACGCGGCCGAAACGATGGAGCGCGCGCTGCGCCGCCGCGAGATCCATCACGATGGCGGCTTCGTTTCCGTTCGAATCGGGATAAACCCCGCGCACCGTATAGTCCGCGACGCGATCATTGATAAGCAATTGCAGGCGCTCGCCGGGTTTGCGGCCGAGGCTCGCGCCGACCCAGACGCTGTCGTTTTCGCCAAGATGCTTCAGGGTCTCTCCGGCCTGGGCGATATTCGTGACGCTTGACTCGCTGGCTGCATTGGCGTTGCCTTCGGCAACTATGTCGAGACCTATTAGGGGCAAAGACTGTTTGGATTCGACGACGACGGCGAAATCCTGCATGCGAGGAGAAACGCGCAGCGCGTACGGCAGAGTCGCGAGCGTTCCGACAACAGTTTCCGGAACGCCGCCCGCAGCGCTGATTTCGAAATCATTGTCCCCCGCCAGCGTCTCTATAGAAGAGCGGAATGATCCGGTTGCCGAGTTTCCGGCGAGATCGATGGCCAGGACGACGGCCACGCCAAGTGCCACGGCGAAGATGGTCAGGGCCGCGCGGACCGGTTCTTGCAACAACGGACGGACCATCAGCCGGTAAAAGAGGAGCAAGCGAGACATTTTAGCGCCGCGCGCTCTCTTCCATTTTTCCGTCGCGCAAGCGGACAAGCGAATCGGCAAGCGCGGCAGCCTCTGGACTGTGCGTGGCCATGAGCGTCGCCGTTTTTTGTTCGCGCGTCAGCCGCCGCAACAGTTCCAGGATCGAGTTACCCGTTATCGTGTCGAGATTCCCGGTAGGTTCATCAGCGAGCAAAATGCTGGCCGAATGAACCAGCGCGCGCGCGATCGCCACACGCTGCATTTGTCCGCTGGAGAGTTGATGCGGATAGCGCTTGCCGAGATCTTCCATCTCGACCCAGGCAAGACGTTCGCGAGCCGTGGCACGCGCATTCGCTTTGCCGGCAAGCAGCAGCGGCAATTCGATGTTTTCGAGAACTGTCAACGTGTGCAGCAGCTGGAAAGATTGAAAGATGAAGCCGACTTTTTCCCGGCGAAGCTGCGTCAGGCCCGCTTCTTTCAACGAGGAAGTGGAAACTCCGTCGAGGAGCACCTGGCCCGACGTGGGAAAATCCATCGCGCCTGCCAGATTGAGCAGCGTCGATTTGCCGCCGCCGCTACGGCCTACAAGCGCGACAAATTCGCCGCGCGAAACTTCCATCGAGAGCCCATCCAGCGCACGCACGCGCTGGCCGTTGGTGAAGTAGTCCTTGACGACATTCTGCAGTGAGACGATGGGCATAGTTCATCAACAGGCCGCCGAGAAACGGCCTGTTTGCGCGTCAACGCAGGCGTGGGCTGACGGGATACCGGCGCGAGTCAGCGTCCAACGCAGCTGCGCACAGTATCCCACACTTGACTTGCAGGGTTACCGCTTGAGGTCGTCGAGAGCTTTTTCGATTGCTGCAATAACTTCGGCCGAATCCGGCGTCACTTCGGGTTCGAAGCGGGTGATGACGCGACCATCCGGGCCGATGAGGAATTTCGTGAAATTCCATTGAATCTCGCCCCCGGTCTTCGGGCTGGCAGACTTGTCGGTCAGAAACTGGTACAGCGGCGTGATGTCATCGCCCTTCACGGAAACCTTCGACATCATCGGGAAGGACACTTTATATTTTGTGGCGCAGAAGGTTTTGATCTCCTGATTAGTGCCGGGCTCCTGCTTGCCGAAATTATTAGCCGGAATGCCGACGATCACAAAGCCGCGATCCTTGTACTTTTCGTAGATGGATTCGAGCGCGGAATACTGCGGCGTGAAGCCGCAGCGGCTGGCGACATTCACGAGCATGACCACCTTTCCCTTGAATGAGGCGAGCGATGTGGGCTGGCCGTCAATGCTGTTCAGCGTGAAATCAAACACGTTCTTATCGGCGGCCATAAGCGCCGCCGCACAGAAAAGCACGCAAAACAGTGTTTTCGTAATCGTGTTGGTCATATTTGCTCCATGGTTTATGTTTTTCCACCCGGTTATACGGCCGGCGGCAATCGGGGATAGGGGCTTCGCTGGCACAATCCTCTTGTCCTCAGACGTACGGGGAAACCCCATGGTAGCGAAAAAAACAAAAAATTGCGCCCTTAGGATTAAGAGATTCTGATTCGGGTCCAGTGGGCCGCTCGAAGCCCATTGAGCCTTCCAGTACCCTGTTATAGACTCCGCACGCGAATGCTTGTGGCCAGCGGGCGATTTTTGCTCACAAGCCGCGATTCCAGCGCATCGATTCGGCACGGCAGTTGACGGTGAATGCCGAGGAGGCAAGGATGCTTTTGGCATCGGTCGCGGTTACCCACCGGAATCTCGAAACCGTGGATTGGGTGATCATCGGGTTGTACTTCGCCCTGGTTTTCGGCATCGGCTTTTACTTTTCCAGGAAAGAACGCACGTCCGAGGATTATTTCCTCGCCGGCCGCAACATCGGCTGGTTCGCCATTGGCGCTTCCTTGTTCGTTTCGAACATTTCGACCGAACATTTCATCGGCCTCGCTGGCTCCGGCGCCAGCTCTGGCCTCGCTCCCGGGCACTACGAATGGCTCGCCGTCCTCATTCTTCTTTTGCTTGGTTGGGTTTTCGTTCCTTTCTATCTTCGATCGAATGTTTTCACCATGCCGGAATTTCTGGAACGCCGCTTCAACCGCAACTGCGCGACCTATCTCGCCAGCATTTCCGTCATCGCGTATATCTTCACGAAGATTTCCGTGCATCTCTACGCAGCGGCCCTTGTCATGGATCGCGTCATGGGCTGGACGGATCCGCGGACAGCAGCGATTGTTCTCGTGATCGCCACCGGCATTTATACGGTTGCCGGGGGTCTCGCGGCGGTTATTTACACCGATCTTGTCCAGACGCTCATCCTTCTCGCAGGCGCTTGTGCTTTGACTCTTATCGGACTCGAGAAAGTGGGAGGCTTCGCTGGTCTCCGCGCAGCGGTTCCTGCCGATTACTTTCACATGATCAAGCCCGTTAGCGATCCCGACTATCCCTGGACGGGCATTTTTTTCGGAGCCCCGATTCTCGGGATCTGGTACTGGTGCACCGACCAGGTTATCGTTCAACGCGTGCTCTCGGCGAAAGACGAGGGGCACGCCAAGGCCGGGGCGATTTTCGCAGGCTTCCTGAAAATTCTGCCGGTATTTTTGCTCGTACTCCCGGGACTCACCGCCTTCGCTCTCTACCCTGATATTTTTCCGGTCGTCAACGGCAAGGTTACGAACGGCGATGCGGCGTATCCCGAAATGATCGTCAGGCTGCTGCCGCCGGGTCTTGTGGGGCTCATGATTGCAGCGCTTCTCGCCGCGCTCATGGGAGCGATGAGCTCTGTTTTCAACTCCGCATCGACAATGGTCACACTCGACTTCTACAAAAAACTCCGCCCCAGCGCGAACGAAGCGCAGCTCGTTCTCTTTGGCCGCATCGCGACCGTCATCATGGTCGTCCTGGGATTGCTCTGGGTTCCCTACATTCATTTGCTGAGCAAACAGCTCTGGCTTTACCTGCAGAGCGTGCAGGCCTACATCAGCCCGCCGATCGCGGTGTGCTTCATCTTCGGCATCCTCTGGCCGCGGCTCAATGGCCAGGGGGCCATCAGTTCTCTTCTGACCGGGTTCGTCCTCGGCGCGGTGAGATTTATTTTTGAAGTGCTGGACAAGACGCGGCATTACGAATCGAGCGCGCTGCGCCGGCTGGTGGACCTGAATTTCCTGCATTACGCGATCTTGATGTTTGTCGTGTGCGCTGTCGTTCTGGTTGGCGTGAGCATGCTTTATCCTGCGCCAGAACGGAAGAAAATCGCGGGGCTGACGTTCGCAACGGTGGGTGAAAAACTAGACACAATCGATCTGGAGACACCGCATTTACGAAGAGAGACACGCACCGAGCTTGCCGTCAATCTGGCGTTCACCGGGCTGCTGCTCGTCACGGTGATTGGGCTGTGGATCTATTTTCGTTAGCAGGCATATGCAGGGCCGATTCATGGAAACTAAAGCGATAAGAAGCTTGAAACCGAACGCTTCGCGGGACGATGTGATATGCGCATTTTCTTCCGGCGGATTCGCCAATAAGCTTTGGCAAATGCACAACGGGCCTCTCCAGCGCATTGCGGACGCCTATGTGCCCTGCTGGCTTTACCAGACGCGTTATGAATTGGGCGGGACGATGCAAACTCGCTGGTTTGCGCTAGATGCGGTTGATGGCTCGCTCGATCTCTTGGAATTTCCCGGGCTGCCGGGTCCGCAAGAACTCCTCTCGATTGAAACGAGGAATATTCTGCAGCCTTCCTTGACGGAAGCGCGAGGAGAAGAATTGCTTCGGGGAAAAGTTTTGCGCATGGTTTTTCAACAAGGCTTTTTCAAGTTGCGTGGGCGGGGACTCGCCATCGTTCGCGAGCCAGTGGAATTGCACCTTCCCTACTGGCTGGGTTTTTACGAAAAACGGGGAGCCATACGCTGCCGCGTAATGGATGCAGTGCGGCGGCGCATCGAGGGCGCAAAGGCCTCCGCCTTTTTTGAAGAATGGCTCACCGCGTGATTCCGCAGCGGTCTAACAACGCAGATGGAGGCGTACCGGCACATTCGCGGTTTGATTATTCGTTGATGATTGCAAGGTGGGGATAGATTTTCTGTAGTCCTGTGCGCCAGCTCCGCCAGAATTGGCTCGTGGCGTTTCTGGCGCTAGTGACGTGAATTCCGTCAAGGCCCCCCGTTTCCACCCACCAGATGCTGTTTTGCAGTAAATAAAGCGCGACAAGCGGATTTTCCGTGTCCAACACTTGTTTGAAGGACTCCCCGGACGGCTTCGAAAAATTGCCTCGCGGATTTGCGGCCACACCCAGCCATTCGGCAAGCGGAGGCTTTGACTCCCAGGGGTGATGCTCGCCTATGTAGAGCAGATCCAGGTCAAGAATGACCTTCATATTCTGCGTGTGCGCGGAAGCGACGAGCTCTTGAAAATCCCTCAGCGAACCCAGAACTGGATCCATTGAGTAGAAATCGAACGCATCCCGGGACCGATTATCCGAATCCGGCATGGCTAACGGCGATAATCGGAGTGCAGTTGCACCGTGATTTTTCAGTTCGGCGAGGTGGCCGCGAATCTCGCGCAGATCGCCGGCGACATGAGCACCTGCCGCCAATTGATCACGCGGTGAATGCACCGCGCCAGTCTTGTCGTCTGACGGGTTTGCGTCGCCAGGAGGTTTCAGCGTGATGAAGTAAGGACCTTCACCGGAGGAAAGCCCTTGAAATTTTCCCGTGATGCCGGACCGGGCGGCGAGCGGCAACTCAAAAGCCGCCGGACCCGCCGTCGTCCTAATGCGGCAGACGGCCGTCCCCGATCGCGTCTCCGGGCCGATCTTCAGCCAAACAAACAGATAGTCGCCTCCCGCCGTCGCTTGCGTCCGCGTCACGCGGACGGACGGCAGGTTGCAACCGACGTGCGTCGCTTCCAAGCCGTGCCCGGTGAGTAGCAGAAGCACTTGGGGTGTGAGGCCGATCCACCAGTTAGGCGGTTCGATCTTTGTGACTTCGGGAGCAGCGGCTGATTGTTGCGGAGCGGCATGGAGAAGGACGGGCCTGAAAACCATCCCCAGAATAATTGCTAGGAAAAAGAAGAAAGGCAGAGGTGAGAGATGTGCGAGCTTCGCAGAAGATGGAGGCAGCGGCTTCACTCCGAAAGGATAAGAAAATCAGACGCGGCACGCCAGCATTTCCCCGTCTCCGCGGGATGCCGGCACGACTCGAGAATCTTCTGAGCTAGTGAAGAGCGGCATTCTTGAGTGTGCGCGCAGGTGGGGGCTCCACAAAGATCATTCGCCCGAAGGCTTCAGGAACGTGGAAGTTAGGTTCTGGCGAATGGGTCGGCCGCCAGGCCGAGTAGAAACGCGGCTCTGCGCCGCCTTCCACGCGATAAAAATTCACTCTCCAAGTGGCGGCCGGGTCGAAACGTTCGACCAGACTTTTCATCGGGATGGACAATTCTGCCGCCCACAGTCTATTGATTTCGTCGACCTGCACGCGGCGCTTCAGCCCGCTGTGCAGATCGCGCTTCTCACCTGCCGTGATGTCCAGGTCGATCCAGAACCCGTTCGGGCTGATTTCGAATTCCTTGTAGCTTCGCAGTTCGGATGAATCGGGCTGGAGAAAAGCCTCCGCGACGTCGCGGTCCCAGAGATGGTCGCGGCGTCCGTTCGCTTCGGAATCTGGGAATACGGTAATTGTGCGATAGCGCGCCCGGAAACGCAGATAAAGCATCTCCGGTGTCCACAGCAGACGCACTTCTGTTTCGCGAAGCGCATCGGGATTTTTTCCCTGCCAATCCGCGTGGAAGCGAAGCGCCGGCGCTAACTTCCACGCCGCGGCGGCTGGGAATCCTTGCGAATCTGTCGCGCCGGTGAAGCGCACGGCCATAGCGGCGTCCGTGGTCATGAGATCATCTCTCCCAATGTTGCCACAAAGAGTTCGAACATTTCGAATGCCATGATCCCGGGATGACACGGAAATCAAGCGTGCCCGGATTGGGATAGAGCCAAAGCGAGCAAAGAGTTGGTTCCCAAACGCTGAACTGCTGAGTAGTGCGGTCGCGAGAGTTACCACGCAAGACAGAACGAAGCACGGAATGCTGCAGGTCTTCCTTTTTTCATCAATAGCTGTATGCATTCAGTTTCCGCCAGCCTTCAGACGGCCCTGAGCATAACCTCGAAAGGGAAATCGTGAAGTAACAGAGTTTTCTTCTTCTATGGAGGCCAACCATCGGTCACACCCTGCAAACTGTTTGCGCACGCCCCTGCTCTCTCCTCCGGGACTCCCGGAAACGCCGTGCTAGCATCAGATTTGGATCTATTCCAGTGCTTTGAGATAAAACCGGCGCGCGCAATTCCGAGGAGGGCAGCCATGATTGAACCAGTCAACACCGAAGAATTTCTGACGCGACCCGAGAGACGCAAGCCGGAACAATTTCAGTCCATCAAAATGCGCATAGACGCCGGCGTCGCGCGCATGACACTGGACCGTCCGGAGCACAATCTTCTCAACGAAGCAATGCTGCGCGAGCTGGCGGATGGAATCAGCTTTGCCGGGGAGCGCGATGACGTGAAGCTGATCGTTCTCGATTCCGCCCTCAAGGTATTTTGCGGAGGCATCGATATTGGCGAATACACGTCCCAGAGAGTCTTCCAGATGCTCGACGCCTTCCACGCGGCATTCTCCGGCATGCTTGAAGTGTCCAAGCCGGTAGTGTGCGTAGTAAACGGCCCCGCGATCGGAGGCGGCGCGGAGCTGGCGGCATTCGGTGATCTGGTGATCGCCACGCCGAAAGCGCGCTTTGCGCAGCCGGAAATTTCCATCGGCATCTTTCCACCTCTCGCTTCGACGATCCTGCCGTTTCTCGTGGGACCGAAGACGGCGCTCGAGCTGGTGTTGACGGGAGAAGCGGTGACGGCGGAGCGCGCGCTCGAATTAGGCCTGGTGAACCGCCTCGTTCCCGAGTCAAAAGTCGAGCAAGCAGTGAATGACTTGGTATCGCGAATCACAGAGCACTCCGGCCCGGTGCTGAGCATGGCGAAAAAAGCGATTCTCGGCGGCATGGGCATGTCCTTGCGCGATGGCCTTAAACACTCGATGAATATCTTCCTCAATGAACTCTACCGGCTCGAAGACTCGCAGGAAGGCCTGCGCGCCCTGGTCGAAAAACGCAAACCAAACTGGAAGAACCGCTGAGCTCGCACGAGCGCTATCTCGAACCCACGTTGACACTCCCGCTCACGCGGAATACACTCGTCTTTCAATTTGCGGGCAGGGGAAGCGGGGAAGGCCGTGCAAATCGGCCGCGGTCCCGCCACTGTGATCGGCCTAAAGGCCGTAAGCCAGGCTACCCTCCCATGCCGCAGCGGCCCGCGTTCTTCGCGAGAAAGAGCGCCGGCGAAAGCCCCAGCGTATCTCGCGGGGCTTTTTTGTTGTGAACCGGCCGTTCGGTTCTATTCGGCAGAGGAGTTTCGTGCAAGGGAAATTGCGCTTCGGGTATCGAAATGTCGCGCTCACCGCGCTCGTGCTGTTCTTTCTGGGTGCAGGATCGGCGCACCCGCAATCGCCAGCGACGAGCCCCGATGCGGCCCCGTCCGGACGAAAAGTCGTGGACGAAACGGGCCGCCCAGTACGCATTCCGCAGCCGGTACAGCGCATCGTTTCGCTCGCGCCCAGTCTGACGGAAACGGTCTACGCCCTCGGCCTGCAGGATCGCCTGGTCGG
Organism: Candidatus Acidiferrales bacterium; assembly: GCA_044447665.1. GTDB lineage: Bacteria > Acidobacteriota > Terriglobia > Acidiferrales > UBA7541 > Acidiferrum. The sequence goes on from JBIOGB010000020.1 coordinate 23,209, forward strand.
CGACACGGATTATTGCGATTACCCCGAGGGTGCGCAAAAGAAAACAAAAGTGGGCGGCGCCATTAATCCAAATTTTGAGGAGATCGCGGCGCTGCGGCCGGATCTTGTTCTCGTCATTAAAAGTTTGAATCGCTACGACACCGTACGCGCATTGGATGGGCTGGGCATTCCCGTCTATGCGACCGACCCGCACACCGTCGGCGAAATCATCTCCTCGACCAAGCGATTGGCCGAAATACTGGGCACACCGGAAGCGGGAAGCGCGCTTGCGGCGGAGATGGAACATCGCCTATCCGATTTGCAGCAGCGCCTCGCCCCGCTGCCGCCGCGAAAAGTGCTGTTTATCGTCTGGGCGGAACCGCTCATCTCCATCGGCAAGCACACATTCATCGCCGATGCGCTGCGCCGTGCCGGCGCTGTCTCGATCGTGGATTCCTCGCAAAGCTGGCCGCAGGTGAATCTCGAGGAAGTCGTGAAGTTGCAACCTGAGTATCTGGTTTTTGCGACTGGCCACGGGGAGAACCTCGCGCACGATATTGACGCCTTTTCCGGCTTGCCGGGCTGGCGGCTTCTGGACGCAGTGCGCAACCGGAAATTCGCCTTAATCAGCGATGCGGTGAATCGTCCCGCGCCGCGAATCGTTTCGGCCATCGAAGATCTCGCACGTCAGCTCCACCCGGAAGCTTTTGTCGATATGCCCGAGAAGGAAAAAATCAAAAAAGAGAATCCACCGGTCAATGAACATCCCGCGGCGCATTCTGCATCCGGGGCGGAGAACCGGGAAGCTGCTTCCGGGGAGGCTTGCGCATGCGCCCGCTGAGTCTGCAACGCCTCCTGTTGCGCTGTGCGGCGCTCGCCGCGGTGCTTTTCGTGGTCGTGGTGATTGCGCTGAAGCTCGGTGCCGTGCCGGTGTCGCTCTATGGCTTGGGGCGGGGCTTGATCCGGGTGATGCTGGGCCAGAGCAGCGGACTCTCAACAGACTACGGCATGATCGTGATTGACATCCGGCTACCGCGCATCCTTCTCGGAATTGTCGTGGGGGCGTCGCTTTCCGTCGCGGGCACAAGCTTTCAAGCGCTTTTGCGTAACCCTTTGGCGGATCCTTATGTTCTAGGCGTTTCCAGCGGCGCGGCGCTGGGAGCAATTCTCGCGATTATCGCGGAGCCCCATTTGGCCATCTCTCCGGAGCTTGCCGCGCTGTTCACGCCCCTTGGCGCTTTTCTTGGCGCTGCGGCGACAATCTCGGCGGTTTATTTCCTCGGGCGGCGCGAAGGCCAGATTGACAGCAGCACTCTGCTTCTTGCGGGCATTATCAGCGCGTCGTTTCTCTCCGCGATCATCTTGTTTCTGATGACCACGCAGATCGGGCGCGACATGCACGGAATCGCTTTCTGGATCATGGGCGACCTCTCCACTCCCTTGCAGCAGAAATTGCGCTGGGTTCTGGGCGTGGGATTTGTCGCCGCGGCGGGCGCCATCTACACGACAGCGTCGGACCTGAATTTGCTCCTTGCCGGTGAAAAAGAAGCCATGCACCTGGGCGTGGATGTGCCGCGTGTCCACCTTGTCGTCTACATCGCTGCCTCCGTGCTGACTGGTTTGGCGGTCTCGGTGAGCGGAGCGATCGGTTACGTCGGGCTGCTTGTGCCGCACGTGATGCGTTTCATCTTTGGCTCCGATCATCGGATGTTGCTGCCGGCCGCGGCGTTCGGCGGGGCCATCGCCGTGGTTATCGCGGACACCCTCGCGCGCACCGTGGTTGCGCCGGCAGAACTTCCTGTTGGGGTAATGACCGCCATGGCGGGCGCGCCGCTCTTCATCTATCTCCTGCGCCGGAGGCTGGCATGAGCGCTCAAGCCGCGGCGCGCACCTCCGCTGACACGGCACGCGTGAGCAGCGATGCTCGCCTGAGCGTCGAGCAAGTCAGCTACGCGTATTCGGCGAATCCCTCGCAAGCGCCGCTCTTCACGCTCGAGGCCACCAGTTTCCAGGCGCGTCCCGGAGAGATCCTCGCCATCCTTGGCCCCAACGCGAGTGGAAAATCCACTTTGCTAAAACTGATTTCCGGAGCGCTCCAGCCGCTTTCCGGCCGCGTCCTGCTCAACGGTTTTGTCACCCACTCGCTTTCCCCAAAGACACGCGCCCAGCGCATCGCCGTCGTGCAACAGGAGAGCCGGCTGCTCTTTCCGTCGCGCGCGTGGGAGTTTGTCCTCCAAGGACGGCATCCTTATGGGAGGCCGATGCGCTTTGAAACCGAAGACGACGTGATCATCGCGCGCAATGCGCTCGCGCAAGTTGGTGCCGAGCACCTTAGCGACCGGTGGATGGACCAAATCTCCGGTGGCGAGAAGCAACGAGTCATCCTGGCACGCGCGTTGGCACAACAGCCGCTGCTTTTGCTGCTCGACGAGCCGACGTTGCACCTGGATATCGGCGCGCAGGTGGATCTGCTCGATGCGCTGCGGCGGCTGGCCGCGGAAAACCGCTACACCGTCGTCGTGGTGACTCACGAGCTGAATCTTGCGGCGGAATATGCGGATCAGATTGTGCTGCTTCAACGCGGCAAGAGCCTGCGCATCGGTCCGCCCGCAAACGTCTACCAGCGCGAATTGCTCGAACAGGTTTTCCAGACGCCGCTCAGCGTGGAACTTGGTTCCACGGGGCGCCCGCGGGTCAACGTATTGTCTGGATAACTCGAAGACGGATTTTTGTTTACCCCGAAGCCGCGGATTTGCGTCGCGGCACAACGTAACCCGCAGCGGGCGGCAACGCCCCACCACAATCACCGTGGACTTCGTGCACGGGAAGACGGTGCGTCGACTCCGCACTAGCCGGAGTCAATGTGAAAAAGCCGTCGCCGCCGCGCGACTGTAAGGCGGAAAAAGCAAGCACGCAGGCCACTGCGGCGAATCGCTCGAACAGGGGCGGCGCCGCGGGAAGGCTGTGTGCCGGCCTCGAGGACATCGAGGCTGGATGTACCGCCAAGCCAGGAGACCGGCGAAGTCCGCAGCCTGCGCGATCGTTTGCTGATCGCCAGGACAACCTTCAACTCCCGCGCGAGAGGGAGCGGAGGAAAAAATGACGAAACGCCGCCAGTTCTCTTTTTTGTTTTTTGCAGTTGTTTGTTTTGCTCCGTGCCTTGCTTTTTCGCAATCCACTGCTCCTCAGAGACAATCAACCGGAATTCGGAAGCAAACAGAAAAAGCCCTGCTTCGTGGAAAGGTATTTGATCCCGATGGACGCACCGTTTCCGGCGCTCGCGTCAGTTTGCTTTCCGGACTGACCCCGGTGGAAGAACGGGAAACCGGCGCCAGCGGAGAATACCAATTCGAAGGTTTGGCCGCCGGAACATTTACGCTGGTGGCCAACATGTCCGGATTTTCAACTTTCTTCAACGAAATTCAACTTTCGGCCGGAGAGACGGTGACGGCCGATCTCCACCTGAAACTGAGCGCGCTGGAAGAACGCGTCGTTGTGTCCGCATCCATCGGAGGTGCGCTCGCTCCCCAGATCGGATCCTCGGTCAGCGTTGTCACGGAACAGGAAATCAAGGACCGCGACGCAGCGAGTGTATTCGAAGTGTTGCGCGGGCTTCCCGGATTGGAAGTCAATCAAAGTGGCCGGTACGGCGGCGCAACCAGCGTTTTTATTCGCGGCGGCAATTCGGACTACAACCTGGTGATGATCGATGGAGTCCAGGTAAATCTGTTCGGCGGCGATTTTGATTTCGCTTCGCTGGCCACTGATGGCGTGGACCACATCGAAGTGTCGCGCGGCCCGCAAAGCGCGCTCTACGGCTCCAATGCGGTCGCCGGCGCAATCAACATCGTCAGCGAACGAGGCGAAGGCCCGCCGCATTTTTCATTCCTCGCGGAGGGAGGGAGCTTCACCACGCGGCGATTCGCCACCGGAGGGAGCGGCCTCACGCGCGGCTTCAGTTGGGCGTATAACCTCTCGCGGCTCGATTCCGGGGGTGTGGTGGCGAACGACCGCTACCGGAATCAAAGCTCGTACCTGAGTCTCGGATATTCGCGCACGCCGAAACGTCAATTCACATTCCATTTTTTTGGAAATGCAAATGACGCCGGCGCGCCTGGCCCGTACGGTTCCGATCCCGACCATCTTTTTCCCGGCATCGACACGGTTTCCCGCGACAAACAAAATTTATTCGCCTACCAGGCCAACTATTCCGAGCAGTTCACCGATCATCTAAAGCAGGTTTTCTCGGTGAGCGTGTCGCCCGATCGCTCCTTTTTTCATTCGCCGTTTGGTGATTCTTACCTCAAGAATTTGCGCATCGTGGCCAATACGCATGGCGAGTGGGCGGCTTCGAAAAAAGACCTTTTCGTCTACGGCTTCGAATACAACCACGAACAAATCCAGGACACCTTCATCGCCGACGCCAATAACACTCCCTTCGTCCTTCCGCGCGCGAGCTACGCCTACTTCGCGGAAAATCGCTGGAATCCGGTGAGCCGGCTGTTCCTTACCACCGGACTTCGCGTGGACGATCTTCGTACCGATGCGCTGCCTCCGGACGCCTTCGGGTCGCGCCCGTTCTTGCCCGCAAGCTCCGTGGTCAAGATCAATCCTCGCGTCGCCGCCGCCTACCTGCTGCGCGGTTCGAATTCGGCCGGCCAACTCGGTGCGTCGCGCCTCCACGGAAGCTTCGGCACCGGGATCCGCGCGCCGAACGGATTCGACCTAGCCTTCACCAACAATCCCAAACTCAAGCCGGAGAAAAGCATCTGCTTCGACGCTGGCATCGAACAAAGGTTCTTCAATGACCGCGCCGTCTTCGATGTCACTTATTTCTACAACCGCTTCAAGGACCAGATCGTCGTGCTAGGCGGCAACCTGCAAAACCTCAGCACCTTCAGCTCCGACAACTTGGCGAATTCGCGTGCGCAAGGGCTGGAAACGAGTCTTCGTCTTCGCCCTTTCCGCTCCGTCGAATTGGCCGCTGAATATACCTGGCTCGATTCCGCCATTCTGGCGCTCGATGGCAGCACGCTGGTGCAAACTCCATTCGAGGTTGGCCAGCCGCTTATCCGCCGCCCGCGCAGCTCCGCCGGCTACAACATCACCTGGCGGCGCCGGCGCCTCATGCTCAACACCAACGCTTACATTCGCGGCGGAGTGCTCGACGTCGAGCCGAATGACGGAACGTTCGCGTGTTCGCTGGGCTTTCCTTGCTTGTTCCGCAATGGAGGCTACGTCCTCGCGAACGCCGGTTTTTCTTACGAACTTCCCAAAGGCCTGGAGATCCACGGCCGGCTCAACAATTTCTTGAACCAGAAATACGAGGAAGCGCTCGGCTTCCCCGCGCTGCACCTCAATTTCATGACGGGAATCCGTTTTCACTTCCCGGTGCGGTAGTTGAGGCGCGTAGCGCAATGGCCACACATGACCTACGTCCCGGGGACAGCGCGGAGGCGGAGAAGCGCGAACCCATTCTCTTCTGCTGGAGCGGCGGCAAAGACAGCGCCATGGCCCTGCATGCGCTGCTCCAGCGGAGCGACATCCAGATCACTGCCCTCCTCACCACGGTGACGGAGGGGTTCGACCGCATCAGCATGCACGGAGTGCGCCGTGAGCTTCTGAAACGGCAGGCGGAATCGATCGGGCTGCCGCTCCACGAAGTTCTCATTCCGCCGCAGTGCGTCAATCCCGTCTACGAAGCGCGGATGGAAAAAGCTTTGCGCAAGCATTACGACGAGGGCGTTCGAAGGGTCGCCTTCGGTGACATCTTCCTCGAAGACCTTCGCACCTATCGCGAAAAAAACCTCGCGCGCATCGGCATGACCGCCTTATTCCCCATCTGGAAACGCGATACGCGCGAACTCATTCGCACTTTCCACGCCGCCAATTTTCATGCCATCGCCGTTTGCATAGACAGCAAAGTTCTCGATCGCAGTTTCGCCGGGCGCGGATTGGACGAGGCTTTTTTCCGAGACTTGCCGCCGCTAGCCGATCCCTGCGGCGAAAATGGCGAATTTCATACCTTCGTATCCGATGGGCCGATTTTTCGCGCGCCGATCCCTGTTCGCGCTGGCGAAATCGTCGAACGGGATTCTTTTGTGTTCTGTGATTTATTGCCGCTGGAGGAGGTAGCACGCTAATGAAGCCGACAATTTCTGACAGAAATACTTTGTTTTTTCGCACCACCCTTGCGCTGGCGATGATCGTGCTCGCCGCCGTTCTGCGAATCGTTCCTCACCCTTGGAACTTCGCACCGATTGGCGCAATAGCGTTGTTTTCCGGCGCGATGATACGGGACAAACGCCTGGCGCTTTTCTTCCCTTTGTTGACTCTCATCGCCGGCGATCTTTTCATCGGTTTCCATAAGCTGATCCCCCTGGTCTACGCCAGCACTCTGGTGAACGTGGCCCTGGGGTTCCTGCTGCGCGACCGCAAGACCTTGGGGTGCGTCGCCGGCGTGACTCTGCTTGGCGCAATTCAATTCTTCCTTGTCACCAACTTCGGCGTCTGGCTGCTCCTGGGCACATTTCCAAAAACAGCGCTGGGCCTCGTGGCTTGTTACATTGCTGGCGCTCCTCTCTTCTGGAACACCCTCGCTAGCGACGTGCTCTACGTGACCCTGCTTTTCGGAGGTTTCGCTTTGGCCGAGCGTCTTTTTCCTGCACTTCAAAAGCCTGTCGCCGCCCATGTTTGACGGCGGCGCTCCTGCCCGTGCTGTTTCCGCGCTGATGCTATAATCTTCGTCTCGTTATGGCGAAATCAGCGTCAGAAGGAGCGGCCCTCGCGCCCGAACTGCTGGCCAAATACGAGCCCGTCATCGGGCTCGAGGTGCACGTCCAGCTGCTCACCAAGACCAAGATTTTCTGCGGCTGCTCCACGCGTTTTGGCGATCCGCCGAACACCAATGTTTGTCCGGTCTGCCTCGGGCTCCCCGGTACGCTCCCGGTTCTGAACAAGCGCGCGGTTGAAATGGCCATGCGCGCTTCCCTGGCCCTGCATTGCACCGTGCACGAGCGTTCCCGCTTCGCGCGCAAGAACTATTTCTATCCCGACTTGCCCAAGGGCTATCAAATCTCGCAGTACGAGCTGCCCCTCGCGACAGGAGGCTGGCTCGAAATCGAACACGGCGGCGCGAAGAAACGCATCGGCATCACGCGCCTTCACCTGGAGGAAGACGCGGCAAAAAATCTTCACGAAGGCTTCGCGCAGTCCGCGCAGAAGGCCTACATCGACTACAACCGCTGCGGCACGCCGCTCACCGAAATTGTTTCCGAGCCGGACATCCGCACACCGCCCGAAGCCTATGCGTACCTCACGACGTTGCGGCAGATCCTTCTCTACACCGGCGTGAGCGACTGCAACATGGAAGAAGGCTCCCTCCGCTGCGACGCCAATGTCAGCGTGCGCTACCGCGGCTCGGCGGAATTCGGCACCAAGGTCGAAGTCAAGAATCTCAACTCCTTTCGTTATTTGCAGAAAGCGCTCGAACACGAAATCGAGCGCCACATTGGTGTGCTTGAAGGCGGCGGGTGCATTTCGCAGGAAACGCGGCTGTGGAACCAGGCCTCAGGCCGCACCGAATCGATGCGTTCGAAAGAAAAAGCGCACGACTACCGCTATTTTCCAGAGCCGGACTTGTTGCCGGTGCACATCAGCGCCGCCTGGCGCGAAGAAGTTCTTCGCACACTCCCAGAATTGCCGGAAGCCAAGCGCTCTCGCTTCCTCAGCGTCTATGGCATAACGCCCTATGATGCCGAAGTTCTTACCGGCTCGCGGGCGCTGGCGGATTATTTCGAAGCTGTCGTAAAGACCGGAGCGGTCGCCAAGAGCGCCGCCAATTGGATGCAGACGGAACTGCTGCGCCGTCTAAATGATTCGAACAAAGAAATCGCAGCAAGCCCAGTTTCACCGGCGGCGCTCGCGGAACTGGTGAAGCTTGTCGATTCCGGCCAGATTACCGGCTCCGTCGGAAAGAAAGCATTTGCCACCATGTTCGAAACCGGCCGTGGTGCGGCGGAGATTGTGGCCGCCGAGGGCCTCGGCCAGATCAGCGACACATCGGCGATCGAAAAAGCCGCACGCGAAGTGATCGCGAAAAATCCCGATAACGTCGCCAAATACAAAGCCGGCAACGAAGGCGTCTTCAAGTTTTTTGTTGGCCAGGTGATGCGCGCCACGCGCGGCCAGGCCAACCCGCAGGCTGTCAACGACATTTTGCGTAGATTATTGTCTTGATCGAGGTGCCGATGCTCAAAGTCGGTGACAAAGCTCCGGAATATCGCCTGAAAGCTGACAATGGCAATGAAGTGTCTCTAGCGGATTTCCGCGGCAAGCGCGTGCTCCTCTTTTTCTTTCCAAAAGCCAACACCTCCGGTTGAGCCATCGAAGCGTCCGAGTTTCGTGACGCAAAGAAACAATTCGACAAACTGGGCGTGGTCATTCTTGGCGCGAGCGCGGATTCGGAGAAGGCCCTCGCCGCCTTCAAATCCAAACAAAAGCTGAATTTCACGCTCCTTAGCGATCCTTCACACCGGATGATCGAAGCCTACGGAGCTTGGCGGATGAAGAAATTCCTGGGCAGATCCTTCATGGGAATCGCGCGCAGTTCCCATTTGATCGGCGCCGATGGCAGGATTGAAGAAATCTGGGAGAACGTCAAGGCCAAGGGCCACGCCGCCGAGGTGCTTGCCACAGCTTCCCGGAAGTAGATAGCCCTCCCATTCGCAGCCTCACGGTGCACCCCATTTTTTGCGATCGCTTAGAGCTGGATAACAAATTCATCGGTATCCGCAGCTCTTGGCTCGACGAGCAAATTGTCAATGAGCCGCGTTTTTCCGATAAAAACGGCAAGGAGCATATAGCAAGGCCGGCGTACCTGTATCACCGGCTCGAAGGTGTTCGCATCCACGATTTCCGCGTAATCCACGCTCGCGAGCGGTTCCGAGTCCAACACTTTCCGCATCGCGGCCTGCAACCGGAGCGCATCGCGTACCCCCGCCGCCATCTCGCTCCGAGCCGCGTCCAGCGCGCGATACAGGACCGTCGCCGCGCGGCGCTCCTCTGCATTTAAATACGCATTGCGCGAAGAAAATGCCAGCCCATCCGGCTCGCGCACGATTGGGCAAACAACGATCTCGGTATCCAGATTCAAATCGCGCACCATCTGCTGGATCAGCCGCACCTGCTGCGCGTCTTTTCGTCCAAAGTAGGCAAAGTGCGGCTGAACAATTTCAAGAAGTTTCAAAACCACTGTGGTCACGCCGCGGAAATGCCCTGGACGCAAACGTTCCTCAAAACGCTCGCTCAATCCTTCCACGTTCACGTAGGTGCAAAACCCCGGCGGATACATTTCCGCCGGCTCCGGCGCGAAAAGTCCGTCGACGCCCGCCCCGGCGAGCTTTTCCACATCCGCCTCGAACGACCGCGGATATTTCGCAAAATCCTCTTTGGGTCCGAACTGTTTGGGATTCACAAAAAGGGAAACGATCACCGGCGAACAATCCTGTCTTGCGCGCTTCACGAGAGAGAGATGCCCAGTGTGCACTGCTCCCATCGTGGGCACCAACCCCACGATGTGGCCCGCGGCGCGCTCCTGCCGCGCGTGCTCTTTCATCCAGGCGATGGTCCGGACTATTTCCACAAGAAGGAAAGTAATGAAGCTAAGCGCTTGCCGCCGTCGCCCGCTCACGATAAAAATGCATCAGGTCGGTCAAGATCGGCTGCGCGCCAAGCTGCCGCAGTAGCGTCGTCACTTGGCCGCGGTGGTAAGTGCCGTGATTGACGAGATGCTGCATCGATTGCCACAGCGGATTACGATAGACACCGAACTTCAAAGTCTTGTATTCCATCACGCGATCCAGATCCGCTTGCGTGAGACCGCGCACAAAGCTCAACAGCCGCGCCTCATGTTCGAGCCAGCGCTCGCGCAGGCTTGCAAGGTTTGTGAATTCTTTGCCATCTGGCAAGGAAGCGGGCGAGCGCCCCTGAAATCGTTCCAGCCAGATCCATTCTGCACCGTGGATATGCGCCAGCGTATCGCGAACTGATGCGAAGCTCGACCCGAGCGGCTTCGTAAATTGTTCCGGCGTGATGGCCGCTGTGGCTTCCATCGCCCGCCGATTGGCCCAGGCATTGTAGTCATACAATTGACGAATATCTTCCGGTGACATGGTTCACCCTCTTTGATTTGCAATTTTTGTTTTCAATTTAGCTTGCGAAGTAAATCGTCTCCCGGTTTTTCCCCGTTTGCGGCGCATGGTACGACTCCGCATCGGACGGGAAGCTGCCGTTGCGCACATCCTCACAATATCCGCGCACGGCATCCGAAATGAGCTCGCCGGCGTTGACATACTGCCGCGCAAATTTCGGCGGCCCATTAAACGTCAAGCCCAGCAAATCATGAATCACGAGCACCTGGCCGTCACAGTCGGGTCCCGCACCGATCCCAATCGTCGGGATGCGCAGTTCGCGCGTAATCTGCGCCGCCAACTCGCGCGGCACTGCCTCGAGCACCACCGCAAATGCCCCCGCCGCCTCAACCGCCCGCGCGTCACGCAGCAATTGTTCCGCCGCATCGGGCGTTTTGCCTTGCACGCGGTATCCGCCCAGGGCATGAAGCGATTGTGGCGTCAAACCGACGTGGCCCATCACCGGAATTTCCGCTTCCGTCAGCCGCGCAATCAGCTCCAGCCGCCGTTCGCCGCCCTCGATCTTCACCGCTTCCGCGCCCGCCTCTTTCACGAAGCGCACGGCGTTGCGTAGCGATTCCGCGTTGTCCGCGTGATAGCTGCCATAGGGCATGTCCGCCACTACCAGCGCGCGGCGCGTGCCTCGGCGTACCGCCCGCGTGTGGTGCAGCATCTCCTCGATTGTCACCGGCAGCGTGCTCTCATACCCAAGCACGACCATTCCGAGCGAATCGCCGACAAGTATGATGTCCACGCCGGCTTCATCCAGTAAACGCGCCGTCGGATAGTCGTACGCCGTCAAACAGGTGATCTTCTTCGTGATGGATGGAGAGCCCGCAGCAAGGGACTTCCGCTGCAGGAGATCGGGCACGGTGACTTTTCCGTTGCCCGCATTCGGAACAACGCTCATGGCGGCCTCCGGTGCCGTTCCCTGCCTTCTTGGAAGGTGGCCCCTGAGCGGCCAACGGGATACAGCCCTGTACCTTATATTTGCAAGGATACCAAAACTCGAGGTGATTGAACACAAGCAATGAAGTCGGGCGTTAATCTTCAGGTCGCACGCCGCGCTTGCGTCCGGCCCTTCCACTGCCCGCCACGTCCCAGCCAATAGCGCATGGCAGACACGCAAGTCGCGTAGGAATAGAAGAGGGCAGCGAGGGGCAAAAGCGGCGCCCAAAACGGTGAGAGTCGATAGAAGCGCACCGTTGGAAGAAACGACAGCGACATCAGCGCCCAAGCGACCCCGCCCGGGATGCGTGCTCCTAGATCGTGCGCGAAGAGAACAACAACCGGTGCGATATACGTGAAAAACATTCCGGCGAGCGTGCCGAATAATACGAACGCTGAGTAACCAAGTTGAGTGAAGGCCGTGCGCGCGATCAGGTTGCGGATCTCGCTGAAACTTCCATATTCCCGCAGGCTGACACTCGCGCGAGTCAGTCCCATCCAGATTCGCCCGCCGCTGTTTTTCACCTCTCGCGCCAGCGCGCAGTCATCGATTACCTCGCCGCGAATCGCTGCCAGCCCGCCGATGCGCTCGAGCGCCGTACGCCGAAGAAGAATGCAACCGCCCGCAGCCCCTGCTGTGCGCGCGTTCGAATCCGCGATCTAGCTCGGCGGATAGAGCTTCAGGAAAAAATAGAGAAACGCCGGAATCAGCGCGCGCTCCGGGAGCGTCCGCGCCTGCAGCATCACCATGAGAGAAGCAATATCGAGTTTGCCAGATTCCGCTCGCGCGACGAGCCGCTCCAGTGTGTCCGGTGCATGAAGGACATCCGCGTCGGTGAACCAATAAAATTCCGGAGCCTCTCTTGCTGCCTGCGTCACACCTTCGTTGAGCGCCCAGAGTTTGCCCGTCCATCCCGCAGGAAGCGGCGCCGCCGTGTGAATCGAGATTCGCTCCGACGCGCCACACTCCGCCACAGCGCGCCGCGCGAGCTCAGCAGTGCGATCCTCGCTGTGATCATCCACAATGACGATCGTGAATTCGCCCGAATAATCTTGCCGGGCAAGCGCGGCGGTTGTCCGTTCAATCGTTGCCTCTTCATTTCGCGCGGGCACGATCGCAATGACGAGCGGCCATACTCTTGGTGGCGTAGCTTCTATCTTGTCCTGATCAAATTCGCCGAGGCGCCAGAACCATCCGCGCGCAAAAACAAGGTAGATCCAGATGGCGAGAGATATAGCCGCGATGAGAATGGCCGCAGAAGGCACGAGCCATTCTGCATCGAGCCGGCACTGCTCTGCTAGGCGAGATCTTCCGCGCGAATCGGCAACCGCCGGATGGGCTTGCCGGTGGCTGCGAAGATGGCGTTGCACACCGCGGGCGCGATCGGTGGCGTACCGGGTTCGCCAATGCCGCCCGGCGCCTCATTGCTCGGCACGATCTGAACTTCAACCTTCGGCATTTCGTTCAGCCGGAGCATTTCGTAATCGTGGAAATTGCTTTGTTGGACGCGGCCTTTATCGATGGTGATTTGGCCTTTGAGTGCCGCGGTGAGACCGAACGCGATTCCTCCTTCCATCTGCGCCGCAATCGTATCGGGATTGACGTAACGCCCGCAGTCGACGGCGCAGACTACGCGGTGCACTCGTATCTCACCGGAACCGCGGTTGACGCTGACTTCGGCGACTTCCGCCACGTAGCTGCCGAATGATGCGACGACCGCAATGCCGCGCGTGCGCCCCGCCGGTAGCGGCTGGCCCCAGCCGGCTTTTGCCGCGGCCAGTTCCAGCACGCCGCGATGGCGCGGGGCATTCGCGAGTAGTTTGCGCCGGAATTCGAACGGATCTTTTCCGCTAGCCTTGGCTAGCTCCTCGACAAAACATTCCGCGATGTAGCCGTTCTGCGAATTTCCCACAGAACGCCAGAAGCCCACGGGCACGCCCGTTTCCGTCAACACGTACTCGACGAGAAAATTGGGAATTCCATATTTGATGTTGGCCTGGCCCTCCACGGAGCTATTATCCAGGCCGTTTTTAACGGAGCCGGGGAAAAAGCGTGACATGATCGAAGGGCTAACGATGCGGCTCTTCCACGCCACGGGCCAGCCGTCGGCATCGAGTCCAGCGACGAGTTTGCTGTATACGGCCGGCCTGTAAAAATCGTGCTGGATGTCATCTTCGCGCGTCCACGTCACCTGCACCGGCGCCCCCGCCCCCTTTGATATTTCCACGGCTTCGGCGACGAAATCCTGCTCCGCGCGGCGGCCGAATCCGCCGCCGAGAAAAGTAGTGTGCACGCGAACTTGTTCCGGCTTCAACCCGGTGATTTTCGCTCCGGTCATTTGCGCAAATGTCTGGAATTGTGTCGGCGCGTAAACGTCGCAGCCGTCGGCGCGTACGTCCGCGGCGCAATTCATCGGCTCCATGGTGGCGTGAGCGAGAAACGGAACTTCGTAAACGGCTTCGATCTTTTTAGCGGCGCTAGCTAGAGCGGCGTCGGCGTCGCCGTCTTTTCGGGCAATCGCGCCGGCTTGTTCAACGCGTTCCAGATAAAGCTTTCGAATCGATTCGCTCGAAACCGCCGCGTTCGAACCTTCGTCCCACTCGATTTGTAGCGCGCTGCGGCCCTGCATCGCGGACCAAGTATTGTCCGCAACCACCGCCACGCCCGAGGAAATTTGAAGCACTTGCTTCACGCCGCGGACGGCTTTGGCTTTCGAATCGTCAAAACTTCTCACTTTGCCGCCGATGACCGGGCAGCGTGCCACGACAGCGTGCTGAATATTCGGCACGCGCACATCGATGCCGAATCCCGCCTTTCCGTTCACCTTCGCCGGAGTATCGAGCCGCTTCGTCGGCTTGCCGATGTACTTGTAATCTTTGGGATCCTTCAGCTTTGGATTGGCAGGCACGGGAAGTCCCGCGGCTTCTACCACCAAAGCGCCGTAGCCCAGCCTCTTCTGCGTCGCGGTGTGCACGACCGCGCCGTTTTCCGCGTAGCACGCCGATGGCTCGACGTGCCATTTCTGAGCCGCTGCAGCAATCAGCATCTCGCGCGCGGCGGCGCCCGCTTTCGTCAGCGGTCCCCAGGACGCACGTATGCTCGTGCTTCCGCCCGTGCCTTGGGCGCCGAAGAGCGGGTTGAAGAAGACCGGCGCGGCAGGGGCAAACTCCGTTCTAATCTTTTTCCAATCCAATTCGAGTTCCTCGGCGAGCAGCATGGCCAGCGAGGTAAGAATGCCCTGGCCCATCTCGGATTTGTCGATCAAAATTGTCACGCTGTCGTCGGGCGTAATGCGCACCCAGGCGTTGAAAGGATTCGGCGACTTTTTTTCTTGTTCCTGGGCTTGGTCGCCGAACGAATCGGAGGGGAGATAAAACCCAACCACAAGTGCCGCGCCGCCTGCTGCGCCTTTTTTCAAAAACTCACGACGGTTCACAACGGAAGCTGGAGCCATGAGGCACCTCGGGTACCTAAAAATTTGGGTGGGCTTTTAAGCAGCGGATGTTGATTTACCGGATTGCATTGCCGCAGCCTTATGAATGGCTTTGCGGATGCGCTGGTACGTTCCACAGCGGCAAATATTGCCGCTCATCGCGTCATCAATGTCGGCGTCGCTGGGATTGGCCTTCTTGCTCAGCAGCGCCACCGCGGACATAATCTGTCCGGATTGGCAGTAGCCGCACTGCGGCACATCTTCTTCCATCCACGCCTGCTGCACCGGATGGCTTCCGTCGGCGGACAGACCCTCGATGGTCGTGACTTTCTTTCCCGCCACGCTCGAAATCTGCGTGATGCACGAACGCGTGGCCTCGCCGTTGATGTGCACGGTGCAAGCACCGCAAAGCGCCATTCCGCAGCCGAACTTTGTGCCGGTCATGTCCAACGTGTCGCGCAGCACCCACAGGAGCGGCATGTCCGGGCTGACATCCACCGTTTGCGGTTTCCCATTTAGAGTGAAGCTGATGGCCATGGAACCCTCCCTCCAGCAGAACGCTATCCTACAACAAATCCCCGTCCAAATAGAAATCCTAGATGAATATCCGCGGAATATCGCCTATACGTCTCGCAAGCCGGCCTCGCGAGTGGATAGCCTTCGGACGCTGGACTGCGTCAGGCCGGAGCTACGGACGGAGGCGCTTCCCGTTCGACGCCGCGCCAGCCCACCGGCCGCCCGCTTACCGCTTCTTTCACCGAGCGGAAGAGCACCACGTACATTAGCTGTCGGTAGTAGAAGCGCTGCAGCAGCACCGGAACGAGCAGCGTCCAATCTTCATTCTTCTCCAGCGCGAACGCCACAATGCACGTAAACACGTCGATCAGCAGAAATCCCAGAAAGAACAATACCGAGCGTTCCACGTCCGCAGTAGTCCACAGCTGCGGCAACTGCGCGATGCGTAATTGTGCCAGCCCCCACAGCGCCACCGAGCCGAGAAACATCAGGTCAATGATCGGCGAGATGAGCGGCAGGGCAAGCTGAAAAACGAAAATGTTCGGCAGTGCGATCCACCCGAGTGCTCCGTATTTCGGCCTGAACAGCGTGCTGCTGTGCTTCCAAAAAGATTGCAGCGTGCCAAAGGTCCAGCGGAAGCGCTGGCGGATCAACGCGCCTGGCGTTTCCGGCGCCTCGGTCCAGGCGATCGCCTCTTCGTCGTAGCTCACGCGCCAGCCCATCCGCCGGATCGCGATCGTCAGGTCGGCGTCTTCCGCTACCGTATCCGCCGTGATTCCTCCCGCCTCGTCGATGGCTTTCTTTCTCCACGCGCCCAGCGCTCCCGGCACTACGGTGATGCAGTTGAGCAAATCGAATGCGCGCTTCTCCATGTTCTGGCTGGTGATGTATTCCAGCGCCTGCCACCGCGTGAGCCAGCGCGAACGGTTCCCCACCTTCACGTTTCCCGCCACTGCTCCGGTTTTCGGGTCCGAGAAGTGACGCAATAATTTTTGTATCGCGTCCGGCTCGACTTCCGTGTCCGCATCAATCGTAACCACGATCTCCGTTTCCACCAGGGACATCGCGAGACTCAGCGCCGCGGCCTTCCCTCGATTTACCTGGTGAATGATTCGCACGCGTTCATCCGCGCCGAAATGTGTGTCCAGCAATTCGCCGGTGCGGTCCACCGAGCCGTCATTCACCACAATCACGCGCAGATACGGAAGGTCCGAAGCCAGCACGGAAGATACTGTCTGTACGATCACGTTCTCTTCGTTATGTGCAGGAATCAGGACCGTGACGCTGGGTGGCGGCTCGGACAGCACCGCGTGGTCCGGCCGCAATTTCTCGATTATTGCGAGCAGCCCGATGATCAAAGCGCGCCCGCTCACCAGCACGATGCCCACGACGAAAATGGTGGCGATGCCCAAGCGGAACCATTGCACGATCCCAAATATGAATCCGTCCGCGCGTGCTTCAAATCTTTCTTCCGCCGACAAAGGCAGCATCACTTCCGCGCGCGTCTTCCCAATCAACTCCGGCACGGGCACGATCTGGTAGCCCTTCGCGCGCAGCTTGTCGATCACTTGCGGCAGCGCCGCGACGGTTTGGCTGCGGTCCCCGCCGCCATCGTGAAAAAGCACGATGTTGCCTTTGGTCGCTTGCCGCAGCACGTTGTCGACGATTTCCTGTGCGGGGACCTGTTTGCCATTGCGCTGCCGCCAGTCGTTGGGGTCGATCTGCTGGCCGACAATCAGATATCCCATTTCCTGAGGGAGGGGGAGTTGCGCGACTTCCTCGGCGTATTCCGGCTGGTGATCGATTCCGTATGGCGGCCGGAAAAGCAGCGACTTGATCCCCAGCGTGCTTTCAAAGAGCCGCTGCGTCAGGTTCAGCTCCCACTTGATCTGCGTGTGCGAGATTTCATCGAACCGCGGATGCGTGAACGTGTGGTTACCAATTACGTGGCCTTCGGCGTACTCGCGCTTCAAGATTCCGGGATAGCGATTCGCTTCGTCCCCGATCACGAAAAACGTCCCGCTTACGTTTTTCTCCTTCAGAGCGTCGAGAATCTTTGGCGTCCACTGCGGGTCCGGGCCATCGTCGAAAGACAAGGCGATTTTGTTCTTCGCCGCGCCGATTTGCTCGATGTCATACGACAGAGGATAGGCTTCGTACTTTTCGCCGGTAAAAAGATCGCTGGCGGCATCGTAAGTGAAGCTGCGGCGCCCGCTCTTGGGTGTGTCGGCGATACGCCAGATGTCGCCGGCGCCTTCCAAAATCAGGTCCGGCCCCGGGGGGATATCCTCGATCTTCTGCCGCGTCGCATCGTCGGGCCGCGACGCGTCCCAAATCGGCCAGAGGGACGAATCCGAAGAACCCATCCGCCACAACGCAGTTCCCTGTACGCCCAGCCGGTCGCTGGCGCGCAGTTCGTTATAGGCTGTGACGGTGTCTAGCATCCACACCTGGTGCACGTGGTCCTGTTCATCGGAATACGAGTAGTGCGGATTCAGGGAAACCGCGTCGAACTCCACCTGTGTCTCGGACTCGTACGCGTGCAATAATGCCGTCTGCACGCTGAACTCCTGAGCGGAATTCTCTGTATTCTTCGGAACCTCGGCCCAGTCGTAGGCATAATTGGCGATGCCCACGACAATTTTCTGCGCGGGAACCACCTCCATCACCTGCCGCAGGTTTTCGACAAACCAGTCCTGCGCTGCGATCGGTCCCGGAGGCGACGTCTGCCAGTGCTGGTCGTAGTTCATTAGCACGATCGCATCGCATTGTTTTCCAAAATATTCGTAATCGTACGCATCGTCCCGCGCGGGCAACGCCACCATCAGTTTCAGCCCGACCGCATGCAGCGCCGGCGCAAGCTCTCCGATAAAAGTTCGAAAATTTGCCTGGCTCTGGTCCGGAATTTCCTCGATGTCGACGACGATGCCGGCCTCGTGGGCCTGCACGGCGTACGCAACGGTGTTCTGAACGAGCGTTCTCCGTGCCTCCGGTTTGCGGAGAAGCCCGGCGAGCTCTTTCACGTGCCACACCACGCCGTCATAGTTGTTGAGTTGTGCCATCATGGGCAGCTCAATGTTTGTGGACTTCATCCATTGGTGCAATTTGTCGTCTTTCAACAGCGCTACCGCTTCCATCGGCGTGGCCTGCACTGTCTGGTACCGCTCATAATCCACGATCGTCAATGCGCCGTCCGTCGTGACCGTGTGCAGCTCCTCCGGCATGAGCAGGTCGATATCCTTGTAGTGCTTTTCCAAAGAGGCGAGGCTGTTGGCGTCCCAGCTCACGTAAAATGCCGCGCGAAGAGGATCGTAGCTGGCCGGAACTTTTCCGAGATTCGCCAGCCGGCGGTGCCGCCCTTCGCGCACTTGCACCGGTTTGCCGTTCTTCTTCTGCTTCAGCGCGTGATATCCGGGTTTCACGTCCGGCAGCAAACCTGCCGGCAGGTCCACGCTCGCCGCAATGGTCACGAAGAAATACGCCAGCAGCATCGTCAGCAGCGCGCCGGTGATTTCCAGCCCTCGCCGCGTCCGGCGCCAGCGCACACGCTCCGCGTCGTAAAATATGGGCCTGCGTTCCTTCATGATTCCTTTTAACCTGGCGGTACGGCAGAGACCTGCTGACCCCGGACGGGGTCACACTTGCAAAGTCAGGCCGGGGCTGGGTCCGTCTGCTCGATTCCGTCTGCCCTATTGTAAGATGCGTTCCGTCAATGAAGCGAATTTTCTCCAGCACGTTTGCCGCAGTTGCCGTGGGACTTTGCCTCCGGCTCTTCTTTGTCCTGAAGTTTCCCTCTACGTCCGGCGACACGGTGCTCTACGAACAAATCGCCGCCAACTGGCTGAAGCACGGCGCCTATGCGATGGACGTCGGAGGCGTGGTCACGCCCGTGGACATTCGCGTGCCCGGCTACCCCGCGTTTCTCGCCATCCTCTACGCCCTCACTGGCCGCACCGGCGAATCGGCCCGCCTGCCGGTCATGCTCGCGCAAGTCGCCGTGGATCTCCTCGGCTGCGTCGTCATCGCCGGTCTCGCCGCCATGCTCGCCTCAATCGCGAACCGGAACTCGCGGCCCAGCCGCGTTTTCTCCGCCGCGCTTTGGCTTTCTGCGCTTTGTCCTTTCACCGCGAACTACACCGCCGTCCCCCTCACCGAAGTTTGGGCGATGTTTTTTACTGCCGGTGCTCTGTACTACCTCGTCTTGCTGCTCCGAAGAATCGAGGAACCTCTCTTTCGGCTGGATACCCCGCATGCCGACCCCCGCCGTTCCGTGGAGTACACCGCAATCGGCGCTGGATTCCTCGCCGGAATGGGAACTCTCTTTCGCCCCGAAACTCCTCTGCTCTTGATTGCCGCCGCGCTGGTTTATTTCCGGATTTTTCTCCGCCGCAAAGAACTCTTGCGCTGGCTCCGTGTCGTCGCGGTCCTCGCCGCAAGCTGTTTCTTGCCGCTGGCGCCCTGGGGCGTTCGCAACATGGTCACGTTGAATGAACCGCAGTTTCTCGCGCCCAGGGATTCGAATCTCCCCGGTGAGCTCGTCCCCCGCGGTTTCATGAACTGGGAAAAAACCTGGCTTTTCCGCGTCAGCGACTGTTATCGCGTGACCTGGAAGCTGGACGATGAAGTGATCAATCTTGAAGACATTCCCGCTCGCGCGTTCGACACGCCCGAAGAAAAGCAGCGCGTCGCCGGCATCCTCGAACAATACAACGACGACGTCACGCTCACACCGGAGGAAGACGCCGCCTTTGCCCAACTCGCGCGCGAGCGCACCGCCCGCCATCCGCTTCGTACTTATCTTTTGCTGCCGGCCGCTCGCGCCTTCACCTTATGGTTTTCTCCGCGCATCGAGCGCTTGCCCTATTCCGGCCACGTTTTCCCGCTCGCGCAAACCTGGGAAGACGACCCCGTCGATCAATCCGTCACCATCACTTTATTTTTGCTGAATGTTCTCTACGTCGCGCTGGCTCTCTGGGGCGCGCTGCGCCTCTGGCGCTGCCATCCCTCCGCGCGGCCGGCCGTTCTATTTTTTGCTGCATTCATCGTGCTTCGCACCGCGTTCCTCACCACGGTCGAAGCGCCCGAGCCCCGCTACATGCTCGTCTCTTTCCCCGCGCTGATCGCTCTCGCCGCCCAGCTTTTCTCTCGCCCTTCCGAATCTTAAGGACACAGACTCCAGCTCGCGCTCTTCTCCCTGCTCCGCCGCAGGCTGAGGCCCGTGTTTCTATCTCTCCTCCGCCGGCTCTGGATGAATCGTCACCCGCGCGATCTGCGGAAATTTTTCTTTCACGCGGACCTCCAGCGCTGCCGTCACGTCATGCACCTGCGTGATCGGCAGCCCGCCCTTCATGGTGCAGTGGCAGGAAGCCAGGATTCGGTGCTCCACCCGGCGCACGTGCACATCGTGGCAATTAGCCAGCTCGGGATATTCCGCCGGCAGCGTGTTGATGAAATCCTCGACCAGTTGCGAAAGCTGCTCCATCTCCCCGATTTCCGCATCCGGCGTAGCGATATGTTTCCCCAGCGGTTCGATGTGGATATTCACGTCCGCCGAGCCGTCGCGAATCTTCAGAATCTCTTCTTCCAATTCGGTCGCCTGCCGGTGCGCCTCGCGCAGGCTCAGATTCTCGTCCACTTCCAGGTGCAGCTCGATGAACAATTTTCCATCCTGCTGCAGCGCGGTCACGTCATGGATCGCCAGGCCTTTGCGCTGCGCCACTGCGCGGATCGCCTCGAATAAGTGTTCGCCCTGCGGCGCGCGCGGCTCCGCGTGCACCATCACGTCGGCAGGCACGATCTCGCCGATGCGCTTCTCGATCGCGTCGCTCAGCGCGTGCACCTGTTCGAGGCTTGCGGTCCTCGCCACGCTCACCGTCGCGTCCACGAAGTGGCGGTTTCCCGCGCGCCGCACACGCACGCGGTCCACGTCCAGCACTCCTTCCATCCGCCCCACTGCGCGCGCGATCTCCTGCTGCAGTCCCTCGGGCGCGGCATCCAGCAGCGCATCAAGCGTCCGCCGCCCAAGCCGCGACCCCACCCACAAAATCACCGCCGCGACCGCCAGCCCCGCCAGCGCATCGGCGTACACCAGCCACGGCACGTTCCACGCCTCGCCCGCCCACACTAGCGCGATCCCCGCGATCACCACCGTCGTGCTCCACACGTCGGTCGCGAAATGCAGCGCGTCCGCCTCTAGCGCTTCGCTTGAATGTTTCTTCGCCGCGCTCTTCAACGCCCGCGCACGCGTAATATCAATCGCCAGCGCGCAGAACAGCACAACAAACGCCGTCACGCTCGGCCGAATGTGCACCGTGCGGAAGAACAGCCGGTTAAACGCTTCGTAAACGATGTACACCGCGGTGAGAATCAAAAGCCCGGTCTCGACGAACGCGGAAAAATTTTCAACTTTCCCGTGCCCGTACGGATGCTTCTCGTCCGCCGGCAAATCCGACATGCGCACGGAAAGAAACGTGATGATCGCCGCCAGCAGGTCCAGCCCGGAATGCAGCGCCTCCGACAGCACGCCCAGGCTTCCCGTCCGGAACACCAGAAACGCCTTCAGCGACACCAGCAGTGTCGCCGAGCCCACGCTCAGCAGCGCCGCCCGCTTCTTCTCCCGCACATCCTCGCCCAGCCGGATGGCCATCGTCGTCCGTTTAGACTACCTCATCTCCACCGCGTTCCGCCTCAAGGCCCAGCGCTTTGACCTGGATTATTCACACTAGCTGGGCGGGTGGCCCCGGCGCGGTGCGCCCCGACGAATTTGGGTGCCCCTCGTTTTATCACTCCACGGTTCATTCCAGCAGTGCTATCCTCCCCCTGCCCCTTACCGTCAAGAAAAACAACGTGGCCGAAAAACTATGGATCAGACGGGTAATCCGGGTCCCTGCAGGAACGCCAGGCGGCGTGAGAACCCCACGGAGAAGCATAGAAGGAGGCCGAAATGATATTGGGTATTAAACGAGTAGTGTCTGCTGTTCTGTTGCTCGGGTTGAGCCCTTTCATCCTGCCGTGCAACGCGCAACAACCCGCGGCGCCTATCAAGGTTGACCAGATCACCGGCCTCACGGGAGTAAAGAACAAGACGAAAGGAAGCGTGACCATCGAAAACGGGAACCTGCGCTTTGCCCATGGCAAGACTAACGTGGATGTGGCCGCGGCCTCCATGCAGGATGTTGTCACCGGCAATGATAGTCAGCGCCTGATTCATGGGACTTTGGGTACCCTCACGATGGTCGCTCCTTACGGGTCAGGCAGGTTCATGAGTCTCTTCCGCACAAAGCTGGAGACGCTTACGATCCAGTATCGGGATGCCGATGGGGGCCTGCATGGTGCCATCTTTACGATGGGAGTCGGCAAAGCGGAGGCGCTCAAAAAGGAGCTGGTCGCGCACGGCGCACACACCAGCGTTCCGGTTCAAGAAGACGCGGACAAAACATCAACCAAAGCGCCGGATGCCAAGGAGCCGAAGCCATGACGCGAATCTTCGAACGCGGAATTATATTCCTCCTGCTGAGCATCACGCTCTTCGCGGGACCCGGTTTGCGGGCGCAGGACAAGCCGCCCGTGAAAATAAAGGCGTCGTCTATCAGCGTTGCTATGATTCAATCCGACGAGATCAAGCTGCCGGCTGAATTTCAAGTTGCCCTGTATGAATACCTCATACAACAACTTCAGAAGAAGGGCGGCTTCGAGCACGTTTACCGCGAAGGCGACCGCAACGCCGCCAACGCTCCCGATCTCGTCGTCTTGCACAGCACCGTCCGCGGCTTCAAGCAGGGAAGTGAGCAGTTACGTCAGGTAACGACGGTCGCGGGAGCGACCTCCATCAATGTCCACTGCGAATTTACCGGCAAGGATGGCAAGTCCTTGCTCGAGCGGGATATTCAGGGCAAAGTGAGGTTCTTCGGCGCAAATCTCAGGGCCACCTATAACTTTGCGAAGAAAGCGGCTCAAGTGGCTCATGACAACTTTTCACCCACTGCGGGTGCAGGAACCTGACACTCCGTCACGGACCGCCGCGTAAGCAAGGATTTGTCGTTGAAACTCGCACTACACAGCAATCCCAGTTTGCTCGGTGTGCATCCTGGTCGCATTGCAGAGAAGGGCGCCCCCTTCCCCCTTGCTTCCCTCCCGCTTCTGTAGCGGCGAGTTTATCTCGCCATCCTGCTCTGATGTTTGGGGGGGTCGGAGCGGAACTTGTCCCGACTCCTGTCGGGATTGTGCCCGTCCTCGGTCTATGTAGCGCCCTGCCGGAATTCATCCCGATCCGGTCGGGAGGCCGGCATCTTGCGTTCTTTAGGGGGGTCGGGCGGAACTTGTCCCGGCCGGGTCGGGAGCCCCGACATAACCCCACCCCACCGCCCGTCATTTGCGTTCTGTGCATCCCGGATGATACTGCGGGACCGAACGGAGCAGGCCGATTCTTTCTTCCCCTTCACTCCAGTGAAGGGTCGGCCTCCGCAGAGAGAAATCTCTCTTCGCCTTGCGTTCATCCAGGTGGGCGGGTGGCGAAGGCGCTACGCGCCCGAACGAATCTGGGTGCGCCTCGTTCTATCACTCCGCGGTTAATTCCAGCGGTGTTATCCTCCGGTTGTCCGTTGCCGTCAAGAAAAACAAACAGGCCGAAAATTTATGGGCCATCCGGCGGGTGGAGCACCCCTAACGTGATGAGATGAATTTGGGTGCCGCATCCTTTGTAGGTTTTCAAGGGTGCGGGTGTTGACTCAGATTTGTCTTCTCTTCCTCCCGGGCAATTTTCCACAGCTCATTCGAACGGTACCAACAAAGTAATTGACACGCAGGGCACTTCTCTGTTATTCTTACCCGTGTTTGCCCAGTCACATTTCGCAAGAACGACGCCCGCGCATCGTCCTCTAACTCGTCGAGTTTATTCAACTCCTTTGCTTCCAATAGCTTCCGCACTCTTTTGCGCAATGGACGCTCCGCAACCCCTTTGCTTTCAAGCGCCTGCGGACTCTTTCCATTGCAATGGGGGTGTATACCCCCTCTCTTTTTCCCACTCCTCGGTCGAGAGTGCACTCCGCGAGCGCAAAAAGAACGCACAAATTGCGCGTTTTTTCGCAATAAGCCGTTTGCTTGCCACACATCCAAAATCATTGGATTTAAAGTCCTTTGCTTGCCATACATCCGCGAAAAAGGGGGGTGTCCCCCCTCTCTCTATCCGGGACTTCGTTCCACAAGTCGCAGCTGTGCTAGGCTGCCCCGCAGAAAGACGTCGTTCTATACGTATCTCCTTTGATAAGGGGAGTGCGCTCCGATGAAGCGGACACTCGATAAGAAGGAAGCGGTCCTCTACGGACGGTTTGTCAATGCGGCTTACGCCATGTTCAAGCGCAATCGCAGCGCTCTGCAACCGGAGCCCGCCCCGGGAGATATCCCCGAGCCCTACGAACTGGTGGCGTGGCTCAACATGTCGGATTTCGTCTGGTGGAGCAAAATTCCCAAGTTTTACGGCATCCTTGCCCGGCACCGGGAACAGAAGCACAATTTTGTCCTTGCGATTCGCGGTACGGAAGGATTGATCGAGTGGTTGGACGACGCCTTTGTGCGTCTCGTGGCGTTCCGCCAGGTGCCACACGCAGGACGCGTCTCCGGGGGTTTCGACAAGATCTACAGCACGCTCAAAGTCGTGAAGCGCCACCCGAGCGCGGAAGGCACATTTGCCCCCAGGGCTGCCGCTGAGCCAGAATCCGCGCGCGAGGCCCCAGGCGGTCATTCGTCGTAACCGGCCACAGCCTGGGCGCCGCCCTGGCTACCTTGTTTGCAATGGAGAACGAGGAAAAAAACAAGTTCGACATAACGACCATTTGTACTTTCGCGTCGCCCCGCGTCGGTAATGGGGAGTTCGCTCGCCTGTTCGATCTGTTGCCGCCCGACTCGTGGCGCATCGTTAACCGGCAGGACATCGTTCCCAAGATTCCCTTACGCATTCCCGTGCTTTTCGGTTACGAACATGTCAAAACGCCCTACGATTTTTCGTCCGCCGGCGTCGTCAGGTGGAACCCGGTCTGCTGGCACTCCATGAGCACCTACCTGCACTGGCTCGACCCAACCATTGCGATTGATGGAGAGTGCAAAAAGTAAGCGGCGGGGGCGGTAGGTACCCCTACGGCCGCGCGTTCGGAGAGAAAAAGCCGATCGGCAAATCGCGCGAAGTGCGCAGGCCCGCCGGCGCATCGAGAATCACGGGAATCGAATTCACGACCACTGACGCGGTGGCGATATCGCCATGCGTGCCGCCGGGAATCATCAGGCTGATGTTGGGATGCCCGGTGAGCGTAATGGTATCCGCGGGATCCTTCGCCCCGACGTACATCTGGAGCTCGAGATAAACAAGCTCCTTGCCGTCTTTCGAGATGCCGCGGGCAATCTGATGGACACCGGCCGCTTGTCCCGGATCAACAGTGAGGTATTCCGTTTGTATGCGCTCTTCAGCCACGACCGGCTCGATGGACTCTGTGATTTCGTCCACCGGAAGATTCAAGCTGTCCGCCACCATCGCCACCGACTCCGGCAAACCTACATGCTTGATCAAGCCTTCCACCACCTGCGTGCGAAAGGTTTCCAGCGGCATGCCTGCGCCTATTTTTATTTGTAGCGGCAATCGGCGCTTTGAGGCGTCCACGACGCGCAGCGCTCTGACGTGTTCGATGCGCTGCGAAACCGCCGCAAGCGTTACGACGAGCTTGTCCATCACGAACCCTGGGTTCACTCCCGTGCCGACCAGCGCGACGCCCCAGTCTTTCGCTGCCGCATCGAGTTTCGCCGCAAGCTCCGGATGCGTGCGGAAGGGATACGACAGCTCCTCGCAAGTCGAGACGATGCACGATTCCGCTTCAAGACACGCGAGCAACTGGTCCATGACCTTCGGCAGCGACGATGAAGTGGAGTGGATAACCACGTCCGCGGCTTGTTCCAAAACTCCGCGCGCATCGGGAGAAATTTTCACGCCCCACGGCGCGTCGGCGGCGCCGACCACTTCGCCCAGATCGCGGCCGGCCTTCGCCGGATCGGTGTCAATTGCGCCGGTGATTTCGATGGCCTGTTTTTCGCGCATCAGGCGCGCGATGGAAGCCCCGATCGGTCCGACACCATACTGGATGGCGCGAATTTTCTTTTTCACGTCGTTCTCCGTTTTCACGTTGCGCGTCGACCGCTTCGCGGCTGCCATGACACTGGCTCACAACGCGCATTTTGGCTGCAAAGGAAACCCCTACGATAAAGGATTTTCTGCGCGCATTCAACGATGAAGCAATGTCGAGGGGAAAGACGGCGCGGCGGATGCGGTGTGGTTGCTGGCGCGCAGCTTGCGCCGCATAATGTTGCCTGCCGCGTGTTGCAGGATCAGGAGGATGCCGCCATGCCCGCAAAAAAATTGAACAGCGCCGAAATTCAGGCCCTGCTGGCCAAGGCAAAAGGATGGAGCGTGGTGAACGGTAAGCTGCACCGCGAATTTGCGTGCAAGGATTTTGTCACTGCGTTCGGCAATATGACGCGCGTCGCGCTGGTCGCCGAAGCGATGAACCACCATCCGGAATGGTTCAACGTCTGGAACAAAGTGGTGATCGATCTCAACACCCACAGCGTCAGCGGCATCAGCGATTACGATTTTGCGCTCGCGGAAAAAATCAACGAAATCTTCGGCGGCTGATGCGAATTGAAAAAAATTTCTAAATGATCGGCGCTCATCACTCCTCGGCAGCCTCCCGCGGCTGGCTCGTCATCCTTTTGCGCTGGTCCGCGGCGTTCCTTGTTCTGGGCTTGCTGCTGCATTTCCTGCCGGTTGCGCCGTTGCGCGCGGCGCTGGCGCGAGTGCCGCTCACGCGCTTCCTTGCCGTGCTGATCGGGTACCTGCTGGCGCACGCGATCGGGATCGCCAAGTGGCGCATGGTGGTCAACACCGCGGGTGCAAGACTCGATCTGGCTACCAGCGCGCAGTGCTACACGGGCGGGCTCTTCGGCACGCTTTTTCTTCCGTCCATTATTGGAGGCGACGTGGTGCGCCTCGCGGTTGGTTTGCGGCGCAGCCCGCGTCCCGCTGCGGTTCTTACTGGCAATGTCGCCGACCGCTTTCTCGACGCGGCGGCGCAAGCCGGTCTGGTCTTGCTCGGTTTGTTTTTGCTTCCGGGCTCTTTGCCTCCGCAGCTGAGGTTTCCCTCGCGCGGAGCGTGGTTCGCGCTCGGCGGAGTTATCCTCGCGATGCTTGTTCTTGCTTTCTTTTTGCAGCGTCCGCTCCTGGGCGGGCGCTCCATTCATTTCCGGCGGCGACTGGCGCGTCTGCGCCACGCATTGCGCAGCGTGTCCCGGCGTCCGCAAATTTTGATATTGGGCTGGCTGCTTGGCACTTTCGTTCAAAGCGCCTTCTTGATCCTCACCGCGCTGCTAGCGGTCTCCTGCGGTTTGGTCCTGCCTCTGCGGGTCTGGCTTTTTGCGTGGCCGCTCGCCAAGCTGGCCGCGGTATTGCCGCTCACGCAGGGCGGCATCGGCGTGCGCGAAGCCGCGCTTGTGGCGCTCCTCGCGCCGTTCGGCGCAGCTGGTCCGCTGGTGCTTGCGGCGGGTCTTGTTTGGGAGGGCGTCATCATCGCGGGCGGGCTGATCGCCGGGGCGGTTGCCTTCTTCCTGGGCCGCTCCGAATCGCGCTCGGTTCCTAACTAGCGCCTCCGTAACCACTTCGCTCCACCTAGCTTGACTCCACCGCCCCGCGCGGGACAATGGAGAAACCCCCTTCCTATTCGTTTGTGTCTAGAAGACTGCCCTCTCCAGTCTCGTCGACAGGGAAGTCTCGCGATGAAAGTTCGCAACGGGCGGATTGTCGCCGAATTCACCGTATACGTCTTTCTTCCAGTCAATTTCGGCTGGCTTTTCTGGAAAGCCGCGCTCCGGCCCTTCCCCGCAGGAGTGGAGGCCCGGGCATGAGCGTAAGAAAACTTCGCGTATTGATGGCGGAAGGAGGCCCTAGCGGGACGGCGCAAACACTGCGCGAGATTTTCCCCGAACCTGAGAATGCTATTGAACTGACCGTCGTTTCCACCGTCGCCACCCTGCTTTCGACGCTCAAGATCGCCGACCCCGAAGTCATCCTCCTCGACATGTCGCTCAGTCTTCGCGAGCCCTACGACGCCTTGCGCCTCGTGCAACGAACCGCGCCCGGCGTGCCGGTGATTGTTATTGCGGATCCAATGGACAAGCAGCATGCCGCGCAAAGTTTGACCGAGGGGGCCATAGATTATCTTTTGAAGGGCTTCATCGATCAACGCAACCTGGGCCGCTCCCTGCGCGCCGCGCTGGAGCGCAATACCCTCGAAGGCCTGGCCGATCTGCTGCGCGATCCCCTGACCGGACTTTATACGCGTGACGGTTTTCTCACGATGGGGGCGCGTTGTCAGCAGGAGGCGCATCGAACCGGGGGAACGCTGGTCTTGCTTTGCGCGCTCATTGAAAATCTGGGAACGCTTAGCGCAGAATTCGGTTCCGGCGACGCCGACAGAGCCCTGTGTGATGTCGCAAAGACTCTTGCCAAATGCTGCCGCCGCAGCGACCTGGTGGCCAGAATAGGCGAAGCGCAATTTGCGATGCTGGCGATCGATGCGATTGCGCCAACTGCCTCCGTGCTGCGCCAGCGGGTCGAAAAGCATCTCGAGATAGACAATCAGACACGTTCTCCCGGAGGTCCCATCCAATTAGGGATGAGCGCGGGAATTTGGGCGGCTCAAGACAAGAGGTCCTTCCCGGAATTCCTCGATAGCGTCGAAGCGGATTTGAGACGAACGTCCGGTGTGTGTGTCCAGCTTGCAGTGCAGGGCAGCGATTCCGCTGTGCATGAGTAAAACCCTATGAGTCGAGCTTTGCGATTCCGGCGCAGACTAACCGTTGCGGGGATTTGTGTCCTCTGCATCCTTTTCCTCGCCTTTTATTATGCTTTCCGGAGCGCCACGCAATCCGAAGGCATGAATCACTGGGTGGCACACACTCAGGAAGTCCTCGGGACCATCGCGCAAGAGCGGCTCAATCGTGCCTGGCTGAAAAACGAGGTTTGGGGGTATCGGGAGACCCACGATCCGGGGTTTCGGCAGCGATTTCAGGAGGATCGACGCAGACTCGACGAGGCCATGAAACATCTGCAGCAACTCACGGCGGATAATCCCTTGCAACAGGGCCTCCTTGCCGAGCTGACGCTCGCCATTTCCAGTTATGAGCTCCTCCTCGAAAATTCGATGCAGAGAAGTGCGCTGGGGGGAGCTGCCGATTCTGGTTCGACGGCCGAATCGCTCATTGACGGCCAACTCGATGCGCAAGTCCGCCAGCTTTTTGAAAACTTAGAAAGCAATGAGCGGACACTGCTGGCTTCTAGGTCGCAGGCTGTCAGCGTCGGCGCGCGCCAGACGCGTTACGTGATTCTGCTTTCGGGGCTGCTTTCCTTTTCCATCTTGATCGTCGCTGGCCACCTCATCCAACGGGAAATAATGACGCGCGAAAGAATTGAAGACGGATTGCAAACGGCTCAGGAGCTCCTGGGCGTAAAGTACCACGAGCAGCGCGCGGAACTCGGCAACGTGATGGAAGGCCTCCACGCGCAGATTCGCGCACGGCAAAACGCAGAAGGCGTCATCCGCCGCCTCAACGAAGATCTCGAAGACCGCGTGCGCCTGCGGACCGCCGAGCTTGAGGAAGTTAACCGCGAACTCGAAGCCTTCACCTATTCCGTTTCGCATGACTTGCGCGCGCCGCTGCGCCATATGGAGGGCTTCTCCCGCCTACTGCAGAAGGACCATGCCGACCAGTTAAGCACCGACGCCCGGCACTACCTGGATCGCATTCAGAGCGCAGCTACGCACATGTCTTCGCTGGTCGAAGACCTGCTGCATCTTTCCCGGATTGGCCGGCAGGTTCCGCAACGCAACGCAATCTCGTTGCGGGCCCTCGCGGAAGAAGTCCGCGCGGAGTTGACGCAGGAAACCGAAGGACGATTGATCGACTGGAAGATATCACCGCTTCCAGAAGTCCAAGGCGATCCCCTCCTCGTGCGGCAGGTGCTGTTCAATCTTTTCTCCAATGCCGTGAAATTCACCGGTAAGCAGGACCGCGCGATAATTGAAATCGGCAGTAAGGACGAAAACGGCGAAACCGTTATTTCCGTGCGGGACAACGGCGCGGGCTTCGATCCTCGCTACGCCGACAAACTCTTCGGAGTGTTTCAACGGTTACACCGACAGGACGAATTCGAGGGGACGGGGATAGGCCTCGCGCTTGTCCAGCGCATCATTCACAAACATGGCGGGCGGGTGTGGGCGGATTCGCTGCCGGACCAGGGTGCGACGTTTTATTTCACGCTTCCCGCGCGAGCGGAGAGCCGAGTGCAGACAAGGGAAATGGCGGGAGCGAGAGCATGAATCCGCAAGAATACGAAATCCTTTTGGTCGAAGACGATCCGGCCGACGCCGAGCTCACCGTGCTTTCTCTTCGCAAGGCGCGGCTCGCCAATCGCATCGAGGTTGCGCGTGACGGAGCGGAAGCACTTGACTATCTTTTCTGCCGTGGCGCATTCGCCTCGCGAAGCTTCGATCATCCCCCGCGGCTGGTTCTTCTGGATCTGAAACTCCCGCGCGTCAGCGGCCACGAAGTCTTACGCGCCATCAAGGCGGATGAGTGCACCCGCTCGATTCCTGTCGTTGTTCTCACGTCCTCGAACCAGGACCGCGATCTCATCGAGTGCTATCAGCTCGGCGTCAACAGCTACATCCAGAAACCTGTTGACCTGCAAAAATTCCAAGAGACGGTGCATCACTTTGGTTTGTACTGGCTCGTAGTCAATCACCCCGCGCCCCCAGCCGCGTTCACCGTGAAAACCCCCAGGAGAGACCCATGAAGCCCCGGACACTGGAAGAAGCGCGCGCTCCCAAGACAACGGCGCCCCTGCGCGTGCTGATCCTGGAGCACTCGCCTCACGATGTCGAACTCATGCTGTTCCAGCTGAAGGAAGCCGGGGTCTTGATGGAGCCGACGGTGGCCGAGAACGCGGAACAATTCCGCCATGCCATCCGGGAGCAAACGTTTGACGCGGTGCTTGCCGACTACCGGTTGCCCAACTGGACAGGCCTCGAAGCGCTCAAGGTACTTCGGGCCACCGGCAACGAAATCCCGTTTCTGCTCGTGACCGGGACGCTTGGTGAGGAAGCCGCGGTCGAATGCATCAAGCAAGGGGTGAGCGACTACATCCTGAAGGATCATATTTCCCGCCTGCCGATCGCATTGAAGCGCGCGATCCAAGAGAGCACGCTGCGAAGCGAGAACATTCAAGCCCACGCGGCACTCGCCGAGAGTGAAGCCAATATGCGGCGGCAATTCGCGGAGCTCGAACTGATCTATCGAACCGCGCCGATTGGGCTAGGAGTTTATGGTCCCGATCTGCGCTACATGCGCGTGAACGAAGAGCTGGCGCGCATTAATGGCTTGCCGGCGGAGGAGCACGCCGGGCGCATGACACGCGAATTCAATCCTGACATTGCTGACGCCACGGAACCCTATCTGAGAACTGTTCTGACACACGGGGAATCGATTTCCAACGTAGAAGTGGAAGGCACGACGAAGGCACAACCGGGGGTCCTTCGCAATTGGCTGGTCAGTTTTCATCCGCTCCGCGGCAGCGAAGGCGCCATTTTTGCCGTCAGCGTGGTGGTGCAGGAGATCACGGAACAAAAACGGACCAAGAAAGAGCTAGAGCTCACCGAACTACGCAACCGCGACCTCGTTGAAAATTCCGTGTACGGCATCTTCCGGGCCTCCAGGGATGGGGTTTTCCTGGACGGCAACCCGGCTCTTCTGCGCATCCTCGGATGTTCCACCGCGGAAGAGCTGCAAGACCTAAATCTGGTGCGTGATATCTTCCGTTACCCCGAGCACTATGCGCAGTTTCTAGCCACCTGCCGGGAACGCGGCCAGGTCCACGGCGCGGAAACGGAGTGGCGCCGCCGTGACGGCGGGATCGTGGCCGTCCGGCTGCATCTCCGGCGCATCTCCATTCCGGACCATCCCGACTCGCTCGAAGCCATGGCCGAAGACGTCACCGAGCTTCGCGCCGTGGAGAAGCAGTTGCGGCAGGCGCAGAAATTCGAGGCTATCGGCCAGCTTGCCGGCGGCGTCGCGCACGACTTCAACAACGTGGTGGGCGCCATCCTCGGCTGGGCAGAGCTGGGTTACGAACAGAACAAAAGCAATCCGCAACTAGCGGAGCGATTTACGCGCATCCGCGAACAAGCGGAGCGGGCCGCCGCACTGACACGCGAACTGCTTGCGTTTGCTCGCCGGCAAGTGTTGCAGCCGCGAGCCGTCGATCTGAACGACGTGACCAGCGGGCTGCTGAGCTTCCTGGAAAAAGTCATTCCCAAGGATATCGAGATCAAGGTGACCACCGCGAAGCTCGATACGATCAAAGCCGATCCGACGCAGATCGAACAAGTGCTCATGAACCTGTGCCTGAACGCGCGTGACGCGATGCCCGGCGGGGGCAGGCTGCACATCGAAACAGAGATGGTGGAGCTGGACGACGCCTACTGCCGCTTTTATCCTCATGTGAGTCCGGGAGCGTACGCGGTACTGTCCGTCTCGGATACCGGAATTGGCATGGACGCAGAAACGCGCGAGCGCATGTTCGAACCCTTTTTCACGACCAAGGGCCAGGGCAAGGGCACGGGGATGGGCCTGGCGACGGTCTACGGCATCGTCAAACAGCACGGCGGTTTTCTTCATGCCTACAGCGAACCGGGGCAGGGCACACTTTTCCGGGTGTACCTACCGGCGACAAACGCGGAGGTTGCCGACAGCGCGGCGGCGCGCACGCCGATGATCTCGCTTGCCGAGATGCGCGGGACAGAAACAATTCTGATCGCCGAGGACCACGAATCCATTCGCGAGATGGCGCGACAGACCCTGCTTAGCTTCGGCTACCGCGTACTCTCCGCGTGCGACGGCGAGGAAGCATTGCAACTTTGCGAAAATGAAACGCCGGCGCTGGCGATTCTCGACGTGGTAATGCCAAAACTCGGCGGCCCCGCCGCCGCCGTGAAACTCGGGGAGTGCTTTGCGAATCTGCCGGTCCTCTTCACCAGCGGCTACTCTCAGGATGCTGACGCGGTCGCCACCGCCAAAAAGAACGCGCGCTACTTGCAAAAACCATACAGTCCCACAATGCTCGGCCGCCTCGTGCGCGAAATCCTCGATGAGGCTAAGGCGAAAAAAGCGGCGGGCTAGCTCGAAAACGGAACTGGTCAGGCGCAAACTGCTTCGGTTGAGCACAGAGCAAATCTGTATTCCAGATCCCATTCGCTTTTGTGGTTATCGGACGCGATGAGCTCGAAAGCCGGGCCTCGGCGGAGCGACCACAGACCGCTAGGCAGTGGGAACGGGATCCATCCAGGCCGGCTTTTCGGGGAGGAGCGACTTGACGATGTCTTCGAGCTCGTGGGCGCTTTTCACGTGTTCCGGGCAGTTGTGGACGCTGATGTCGAAGACTGCGCCATGATTGGCGCGCACCGCCTGAAGCTCTTCCTGCAGGCGCACGGCAATGCGTTTGGCATTGAGCGTGTCGGTTTCCGGAAGGACAATGCCAAATAAATCGGGAGCGAGGCGGTAGATCGAATCGGTAGGCCGGAGCTTGCGCGATAGGGCTTTCGCGGCTTCGCTCCAGGCGTCGGTCTGGCCATCCGGTTTGGAAGAGGCGGCGGAGGCTTTTGCTTTAACGAGCAGAAGAGAAATAGTTTTTTGCATGGTCATGGCGCGGCGGTACTCCATTGTCAGGCGATCCCAGAAATGGTTGAGGTCAGGCATGGATTGCAGCAAGTCCACGCCAGCTTGATGGCGGAGCTCGACGTTGCGTTCCAGCTCGGAGAGCAAGTGTTGCTTCAATTTGTGCACGGTGCGCTGGTGATCAAGCAGATAGCCGACAAAAAGCAGCGTCAAAACGCAGAAACCAAAAAACGCGACGCGCAGCATCCAGTTATTGGGTTCATCCGGGCGGACAAAAACAAGCGGGTACATGAATAAGGCCAGACCGCTGGCGAGCACCAGAACGAACACGACGGCCAAAACGGTGAGGTGCAACTCGCGGCGCTCGAGGTGATCCAATTCTTTGCGATTCAGCGTTGCCATGAGGTTCCGTCTCTTCTTCGCGACCGTGATGCGGTTAATGTGATGCGTTACCGCGCGACCGTTCATCGGCGGACATCTTGGGGCCTGCCGCCGGCTGATCTCGAACAAGGAGGGTAGCGGGGCGGTTAAGGTAAATGGTGCGTCGGCACGCCGCGCGGAACAATAGTCCTGAAGGTTCCGTGTGGCGCAAGGATTACTGTCTTTTTTTCCGAAAATAACAGTTTTGATCCGGCCGGGTCAGGCGTGCTCTCAGGGACGAGGGAAGCAGAGGCTGGAAAACAAAAACGGGCGGTACGCCGAAGCGCGCCGCCCGTTCCGTATTCTTGTGAAGTGGATTAGAGGGGCTGGACGTTGGAGGCCTGGAGGCCCTTGGGTCCCTTGGTGACTTCAAATTCAACCGCCTGGCCATCATTGAGAGACTTATAGCCATCAGCCACAATCGCGGAGAAATGGACGAAAACGTCCTCACCGCTCTGGCGCTGGATGAACCCGAAGCCCTTGCTGGCATTGAACCACTTCACTGTTCCTTGTTCTTTACTCACTGCTTTACTCTTTTCTGTCAGCCGTTTTGCGGCTGAACATTTCTAAATTGAGCTATCTGGTGCTTCTAGTTCCGAGCCCCTCTAGAGAGCATCGGCCGTCTTCGGCCTCGTTCTGTGCAACCGCAAAGCGGTCCACAAAACAAAAAAGGCCGCAAGTTTGACCTTGCGACCGCTTTACGAATCCAAAGGCGATACAAGAGCAACAAACGCAAAAACAGAATAGCACAAGCCGCCTGGTTGTTCAAGTGCTTTCTTCCGGCGTGTCCACGGCGGCACCGGCTAGGAGCGACCCGTGGTTCGTGACAGTAAAAGAAGAGGCAAACCCGACAGCTATTTCTTGCGCTTGCTCGATTGGCGGTAAGGCAGGAGGAAATCTTCGAGGTCGCGGCGAAGCCAGGCAGCCAGAGTTCCTTCGCGGAAGACAGCCCAGTCCAGCATGGAGCCGCCGTTGACTTGCTGAATCAAGCGGGCCAGCCGGGCGGTGTCGCATTTCACAATTTCGCGCGCGGCTAAGGCTTCGTCGAGAAGCGGCCCATTCGCAATCGCCGGGTCCGGCAGGAGTTATCTGCAAAGTCCTTCCGTTCAGCGTTTCTGGATGGCATGCGAGGCTCCCTCCAACTGCCGCAAAACGCCGAGGGCATCACCCAGGACCCAACCCCTGGAGATTTTTCCCTCGCAAATCGTAAAGAAGGCCGCTCCGGCATAAGTGATGTTCCGGTTCGTCGGCAGAATGCCAAAGAGCTCGCCGCGATGAGTGCCGCGATAGGTCAGACGAGCAAAAACCTTGTCCGATTGCGCGGCCGTATCTTCGACGGTGTTGTGAAAATCGGGGAAAGCCCCCTGGACTCGACGCATGTAGCCCAGGAAGGCAGACATCCCCTGGACGCTGACACCAAGAGATCCATGAAAAACGATATCGTCCGTAAGGAGGTCGTTAGCGATGGGAAAATTCCACGAGTTCCACAGCTCCTCGTAGTAGCGGCGGATGAGCCCGCGATGAGGGTCTGCATGCAAAGGTGACACCTCTAGGGGAAAGATACGAAGCCGAAGCGCTGGAGAGCAGTGCCAAATTGACCGTTGGGGTGAGGCCGGCGGGCCAAAATGGCCGCCGGCCCTGCGCAGTATGACTGTGCGGAGTGGGTCAACAGGGAGAGCAGGGA
The DNA here is from genome assembly GCA_044447665.1 of Candidatus Acidiferrales bacterium. Classification (GTDB taxonomy): domain Bacteria; phylum Acidobacteriota; class Terriglobia; order Acidiferrales; family UBA7541; genus Acidiferrum. Next base: position 59,145 of record JBIOGB010000020.1, read on the forward strand.
AAGCGTTGACCGTGGGGCGAGTCGCTCTTTACCATGGACGGATGACGCGAAGACCCTGGTTCCTGGGAAGTGCAGCCTTGCTGGTGGCCGGTGTGTGTGGCTGCGAAGACGCTGGGAAAAAACCCGTGCAGGAGCACGTTCCGGCGCTGGCGCCGACGCAGGCAAAGACGGCCACCGCCACGGCGCAAACCGAAACGGCATTGCCGCAGCTCCCGCTGAGGAATTCTTTGGCGAAGCCGACGGCATCGCTGCTGCCGCCTGTGCCGGGCGGCAAAGAGTATCTTATTGCACGGGTCGAAGAGAAGTTTGCCTCGGGCGAACAGAACTACAAAGCGGGACACCTGGGAGCGGCGCGGCGGGATTTTGACGATGCCGTGGACTGGATGCTGGAGAGCGGCTACGACCCGAACGGCGACCCCAGATTGAGCGAGCTGTTCCACCGCGTGGTGGATACGGTGTACACCTACGAATTGCAAGCCTTCCGGGCGGGAGATGGTTTTCAGGAAGCGCCGGCGGTGCCCGCGCCGATCGACGAAGTCGCAGAGATGACTTTTCCAGTGGATCCGCGGCTGAAGGAACGCGCCGAGGAAGCGGCCAAGAATTTTTCGCACGATTTGCCGCTGACGGTGAACGACGAAGTGCTATCGTTTGTGAATTTTTTCCAGACGCCGCGGGGGCGCGCGATCGTGGAGACCGGCCTGAACCGCGCAGGGCGCTATCGCGAAATGATTTCGCGCGTGCTGCATGAGGAAGGGATGCCTCAGGATTTGATCTACCTGGCACAGGCGGAGAGCGCCTTCCAGCCGCTGGCGCTTTCGCGGGCCGGGGCGCGGGGCATCTGGCAATTCGTCAGCTATCGCGGGCAGGAATATGGGCTGCGGCACACCTGGTGGGTGGACGAGCGGCAGGACCCGGAGAAAGCCACGCGCGCCGCGGCGCAGCATCTGCGCGATCTGTACAAGAATTTTGGGGATTGGTATCTGGCGATGGCGGCGTACAACTGCGGGCCGGGAAATGTGCAGAAGGGCATCGAGCGCACGGGCTACGCGGATTTCTGGGAACTGTACAAACGCAACGTGCTCCCGCGCGAAACGCGAAATTACGTGCCGATTATCGTGGCGCTGACGCTGATCGCCAAGGACGCCGCGCATTACGGAATCCAGGCGGACCCGGAGGCTGCTGTTCCCACCGACGTGGTGAAGCCGGGCCGCGCGATCGATCTGCGGCTGGTGGCGGAGACCATCGACGTGGATGTGGAGACGCTGCGCGGACTGAATCCTTCGCTGCTGCGCATGGCGACGCCCAACGATCCTTCCTTCGAGCTGCATCTGCCGCAGGGAACGGCGGAGAAATTTTCCGCGGAGATTGCGGACATCCCGCCGGACAAGTGGGTGAGCTGGCGGCGGCACCGCGTGGCGGCGGGCGAGACGCTGACGGCGATCGCGAAAAAATATCGCGTTACGCCGGTGGCGATCGCGGAAGCGAATAATTTGGAGCGTGGCGCGGCGCTCGATCCCGGCGAGAAGCTGATCATTCCGGCGACGCAGCCGCAATCGGAAACCAAGAGGCGCCTGGTGAGTTACCGGGTGCGCAAGGGGGACACGCTCGGCGGGATCGCCGACCGCTTCAGCGTGGATACCGGGGACGTGCGCAAGTGGAACCGCATGAAGAGCAACCACGTGAGGCGGGGGATGGTGCTGCGCATCTACACCCTCGGCGGGGCCCCGGAAGCGGTGCCTGCACGCCACAAGACGAAGTCAAAGAAGAATAGCCAGCCTCCTTCAGCAGCCACGGGCGGGAACGGGCAAACTGTCGCGGCACACAACTAACTGATTTATTTATAATGGGTTACGGGGCGTCTCCGGCACGGCGATGCTTTTTTAGGCAAGCACGCGCGAGCAACTTCCAGCCGGCCAATCAACGATTTTCTTACCTGCCCTCCAGAAGGCTTGACAACGCTTCGTGAGTACGATAACAACGGCGGACGGCCGGAAGGCAGTTTTCTGCGGCCGGTCGAGTGTCCCGCGGGCCGGCGGCCCGAAGATTCCCCATGGGGAGGATGGAATGGATTTCGAGAAAGACAATTTTGAAGACGACAATGAACTGTCCCGACTGGAAGAGGACGAAGAACTGGGCGGCGACGAGATTGTCGAGACGGTAGAAGAAGAGTTGGTGGTAATCAGCGAGGAGCCGGAGGAGCCGGCAGCGGCGGCTCCCAGGCCGGCGGCGAAGAAGTCCGCGAAACGGGCCAAAAAAGCTTCCAAGAAAAAGGCGCCAAAGAAGGCGAAGAAGTCCAAGAAGAAAAAGGCCGCGAAGAAATCCGGCAAGAAGAAAGCGGCAAAGAGGAGAAGGTAATCCGTTTTCGGTAGCGTGTTTTCAGGATAAGGGCCTGGGCGGTAGTCCAGGCCCTTTTCGTTTCTTGCACGAGCGGATGCCAATTCGGAATTGCGTGATGGCGCAGCGCCTTCCCATTATGTGCGGCAGGGATTTCGATTCGGGAAACGACGGGCTCGCAACGCTAAGGAAGCTTGCCGGGAAGGCTAAGTGCCGATAGCATAAATCCTTATGTTACGTGCAGTCGAAGAGATACGCCGGATGCGCGGGGGCGCGCAAGCGCACCTGATGCGCTGCTCGGACGGGCACTACTACGTCGTAAAGTTCCAAAATAATCCGCAGCACCGGAGAATCCTGGTGAATGAAATGCTGGGAACGAGGCTGGCGGCGCGGCTGGGGCTGCCAACGACGCCGGCGGTGATTGTCGAAGTGCCAAAAGAACTGATCCGGCTGACACCGGGGCTGGCCATGGAGATGCCGCGTGCGAGCATCCCCTGCCAGCCGGGCCTGCAATTTGGCTCGCGGTATCCGGGAGATCCACGGCGGCTGACGTTGCACGATTTCTTGCCGGACGAGCAGTTGCGTGAGGTAGAAAATCTTCACGACTTTGCCGGAATGCTGGTTTTTGACAAGTGGACCTGCAACACGAACGGAAGGCAGACGCTGTTTTTTCGCGAGCAGGCGAATGGCGGAGACACGCCCGGCAAGGCGTACCGCACCGTGATGATTGACCAGGGTTTTTGTTTCAACGCGGGGGAGTGGAATTTTCCGGATGCCCCCCTGCGCGGACTCTACGCGCGCAACCGCGTCTACGAAGGAGTCAGGGGCCAGGAATCGTTTGCACCGTGGCTTGAGCGGCTCGAAAAGCGGGTCACGGATCGAGCGCTTGACGAAATCTTGCGAGAAATTCCGCCCGAATGGTACGAAGACGACCTCGATCCGCTGTTGCACTTAGTCGAAAAATTATCCCGCCGGCGAACCTACGTTCCGGAACTGCTCTTGGCGGCACGAAGCTCCAGCCGGCAACCCTTCCCAAACTGGATGTGAACCATGCCTGAAACTATGACCATTTCCACAGAACGCGTTTATGTGTACGTCATTCTGCGCTACAGCCCCAATCTCGTCCGAGATGAGTGGGTAAATATCGGCGTGCTGCTCTTCGACCCCGCAAGCGGCGAGCGCCGGTTGCGCCTGATCGAGGACCAAGAGGAATTTGCGCGCGTGCGCCGGCTGCATCCCGCAGCCGATGAAGGCCTGCTGCGCGGGTTGCGCGATGACCTCGAGGACCGGCTTCGGGATGCCCGGCACACAGCCGAGGGCGGCGACTGGCAGAAGCTGCTGGCAAAGTGGGAAGACACGCTGTCGAACGCGCTGCAGCTCGCCCCCCAGAAAGGCGTCTTCGCGGAGGATCTCGACGCGGAGCTGGAGCGGCTGTACGCCGACCATGTGGCGCCGCAGCGCGCCGCGGGGCGAGTGGGAGCGCCGGGGAGCCGCGGCGTTATTCGCAACTACTGCGCGCAGGTCTTCAAACAGGCGCGCTTGTGGGAGCGGCTGGAAAAATCGGTGCGGGCGGAGGAGTTTACTTTTCCGGGCGACCCCATGCGGCTGGACTACGCCTACCGGCGGAACGGCACGCGGGGCTTCGTGCAGGCTCTCAGCGTGACGCGCGCTCCGGCCGACGCCAAGCTGCTGGCCTACACTGCCGACCGCGTGAAATCCAAATCGCGTTTTGCTTCCGAATTCGCAGCGGTGACGGATGTCGCGCTGCAAGAAGGAAACGAACGCCACGTTTTCGTCCGAGAGACGCTGCGCGACGCGGGGATCGAGCCCGTCCCTATGGAAGGGTTTGCGGTGTGGGTCGCCAAGCTGCGGCCTATGTTGCAGTAATGGGTGACCCGTCGCCGCCCTCCGGCCAAGCGGGTGAGTCGTGGTTCGTAACTCGTGAGCCGTGGCCCGGGGAAATATTTTCACTCACGCAGCTTGGAGATCCAGACAATCACATTGCAAACCCGAGGCCTGGACAATCTCGGAGGGCCGAAGGACCCCGAAACGTTCCGGCGCCTTCGGACATTTCACCGGTCGCGTGTCAAGAGTCGCGACGTCAGAGGACCGGCTCGCTCCAGTTTTCGAGGGTCTCCTTCACCTTGTGAAGGAACTGGTGAGCGATCGCGCCGTCAACCACACGATGGTCGTAGCTCAGCGTGACGTAGCACATCGAGCGGATGGCGATGGCCTCGTCGACCACGACGGGGCGCTTTTCAATGGCGCCGAGTCCCAAAATGCCGACGTTGGGCTGGCTGATCACCGGCAATCCGAATAGCCCTCCGAAAACGCCGGGGTTGGTGATGGAAAAAGTGCCTTCCTGGACTTCTTCGGGCTTCAACTTTTTCGAACGCGCGCGCTCGGCGAGGTCGTTCAGATTGCGCTGGATGCCGAGGAGGTTTTTCTCATCGGCGCCTTTCACCACCGGTACGATGAGGCCCCAATCAAGGGCCACGGCGATGCCGATGTTGATCTCCTTGTGAAGCACGACGTTGGTGCCATCGAGTGAGGCGTTGAGCGTGGGATAGGCGCGGAGACCGGCGACCGCCGCTTTCACGAAGAAGGGCATGAAGGTCAGCTTAGTTTCGTAGCGCTTTTCGAATTCGTCCTTGGAGTTGGCGCGCAGCGCGGCGATGCGGGTCATGTCAATCTCGTCCACGGAGTACACATGAGCCGATACGCGCTTGGAGGCGACCATGTGCTCGGCGATGCGCTGGCGCATGACGCTCATGGGCTGGACTTCGTATTGTCCGAAGTACATTTTTTCGCGGGGCACGGCGGATTCGAGCGCCACTTGCACCTGTGCGCCGGAGACACCCGGAGGAGCCGGCGCCCCAGCGGGAGACGAGGGCGGAGGCATGACCAGAGGAGCGGAAGGCCGGGAAGCGCGCGCGGATGTTGCCGGCTGCGAGGCGCCCGCGATGGCGGCCTCGAGGTCCTGCTTGCTGATGCGGCCGCCCGCACCAGTTCCCGCCACGGTTGAAAGGTCAATGCCATGCTCTTTGGCCATGCGGCGCACCAGCGGCGAACTGTGAATCCGCTCGCTGGTCGAAGCTGCTGGGCGCTGCGCCGCCGCCGCAGGCGTTGACGCCGCAGCAACAGGGGCGGGGGCTGCTGGCTTTGGCGCAGGCGGCGGCACGGAGGCGATGGATGCGGGCCTCGCGGGCGCTTCTGCTCTTGCTGGACCAGCCGCCGGCACGCTTGCCGCAGCTCCCGCGGAAGAGCCAACTGTATCGATCACGCCAACGACCGTCTGGATGGGCACAGTCTGGCCTTCGCCGAACTTGATTTCCTTCAGCACGCCGGCGGAAGGCGAGGGAATTTCCGCGTCAACCTTGTCGGTCGAAATTTCGAAGAGCGGCTCGTCGCGTTCGACCTTGTCGCCGGGCTTCTTGAGCCATTTGGTGATGGTGCCTTCAAAAATGCTTTCGCCCATCTGGGGCATTACGATGTCGACGGCCATATTTGCTTCTCCTGTGTAAATTCGAAAATCAAAGAAGGGCACGGCATGGCGCGCCCGCACAAAAGCCTAGTACCGTGCCAGCTCTCTGGCAGCGGTGAAAACCTTTTTCGCGTTGGGTAGAAACGCTTCCTCGAGAGTCGGCGCGTAGGGCACCGGCGTGTCGAGCGAGGTCACGCGCAGCACCGGGCCGTCCAGATCGCCGAAAGCCTTCTCGCAAAGGATCGCGGCGATTTCGCCGGCAATCCCGCCGGTCCGGGTGTCCTCGTGCACGACGAGGCATTTATTGGTTTTTTTCACGGATTGCAGAATCGTCTCCTCGTCGAGCGGCAGCAGAGTGCGCAGGTCGATCACCTCCGCTTCGATGCCCTCCTTCGCCAGCGCCTCGGCGGCCTCCAGCGAAGTATGCATCATCGCGGCGTAGGAAAGAATCGTCAGGTGCCGCCCCTCGCGCCGCACAATGGCCTTGCCGATGGGCACGGTGTAGTCCTCGCGCGGCAACTCTTCCTTGATGCGCCGGTAGAGGAATTTGTGTTCGAAAAAGAGGACCGGGTTGTTGTCGCGCACCGCGGCTTTGAGCAGGCCCTTGGCGTCGTATGGCGTGGAAGGATAGATGACTTTCAACCCAGGTGTGTGCACGAAATACATTTCAGGGTTCGCGGAATGAAACGGCCCGCCATGCACGCCGCCGCCCGAAGGCCCGCGAATGACCATGGGCGCGGGGGCGTTCCAAAGGTAGTGGCCCTTGGCGACGAAATTCGTGATCTGGTTGAAGGCGCAGACGATGAAATCGATGAACTGCATCTCGCAAATCGGGCGCAAGCCGAGATAGCTCATTCCGCAGGCCGCGCCAATGATGGCGCTTTCGCTGATGGGCGTGTCGATCACGCGCTCCCAACCGAAGCGCTCGAGCAAGCCTTCGCTGGTCTTGAATGCTCCGCCGTAAACGCCCACATCTTCTCCGAGCAATACCACAGCAGGGTCGCGCTCCATCTCTTCGAACATGGCCTGACGGATGGCTTCAAGAAAGGTTACCGGTGATCCGTTCGTTGCGGCCATGGCTATCTCCGGGCCTTTCGGCTTGCGGCTGGCTTAGGAGCGGGGGCCTTCGCAAGTTTTTTCGCGGAGGTTTTTGGCGTCACACGAGAGACGGGCTTGCTCTCGCCCGAGGGCTTCTCCGTCGGTGCGTCTCCAAAATGAATCGGCGCGTTTGCGCCGCCGGAGGCTTTTCCCTGGCCAAAACCCTCCATTGTCCAGACCGCCGCGACGCTCGACTTCGGCGGCATCACTTCCGATTTGGGCCGCTCCCACTTTGGCGCGATCTTGTGGCAATCGTCGCCGGTGCAGTAGACGCCTTGCTCGGCCAGTTCCGGTGGCGGCATCGGGGAATTCTCCGCGAACTCCCTTTCCGCAGCGAGGAGCGTCTCGATCTTTTTTTCGATCTCCGCCTTGCCTTTGGCATCGAGCAGCCTTTCGTTCATGAGAAATCTTTCGTGGCGCTCGACGGGATCGCGCGCTTCCCAGTAAGCGCGCATTTCCTTTGGCACGTACTCGGCCGGGTCATGTTGCGCGTGGCCCAGCCGCCGGAAAGTCTTGGCTTCGATCAGGATGGGGCCTTCTCCGGCGCGAGCGCGGGCGACCGCCTCCCTGGCCGTCGCATACACTTCGGCTACATCGTTGCCATCCACGATGTAGCTTGCGATGCCGTAAGCCTTCGCGCGGTCCGCGAGATTTTCGAGCGGTACCTGGCGGCGCACCGGCGTCGAATAGGCCCACTGATTGTTTTCCAGGATGAGCACGAAGGGCGCCTTCTGCGTGGCGGCAAAATTCAGCCCTTCA
>JBIOGB010000021.1:0-66760 GCA_044447665.1 Candidatus Acidiferrales bacterium
CGCGACAACACCGAGCGGCTGGCGGATCAGCATTTCGTCGACGCCCGGCGTAACGTCCTCGAGGTTGTAGCCCTGCATCATCATGGGAATGCCGCAAGCGACCTCGACATTTTCGATGCCCCGGCGGAGCTCGGCTTTGGACTCGTTAAATGTCTTGCCATTTTCCAGAGTAATGAGGCGCGAGAGTTCGTCGATATGCTCTTCCAGGAGGTTTTTCAATTTGAACAGGTATTGGACGCGTTCGCCCGGAGGTGTACGGCGCCAGGCTGGAAAAGCTTCCGCGCCAGCCTGAACGGCGGCGTCCACATCGGCTGCATGGGAAAGAGGGACGCGCGCGAGAGGTTCGCCGGTGGCGGGATTGGTGACGTTCGCGTACTCGGTGGTGGTTGGCCGGCGCCAGGCGCCATTAACGTAGTTTTGCAGCTCGGGGGCTTGGGTTGTGACGGCACTGCTCATGCTCGGCTCCTTGGGCTCTGCGCGGAATCGGAAAAACCCCAGCGGGGTCAGCCATTTGAAAAGTCGTGTCGGTGTAGTTTAGCAGAGAAATCCTTCGACTCGCTGCGCTCACTCCCCGAGAAGCTCGGGGCAGGCAGGACAGATTCCCTCATCGGAAATGAGGAGAGGTCCCACGGTCGCGATGCTCCCTCGGGATAGAAATCCTTCTTGGGATTTCTAGTTAACAATAACACCCCCACCCCCCTATGTTTTTCATAAGTGCTGATTCTAAAGATAGTTAAAGATGTTTGTTTTGTTACACTTTCGCAAGTGTTGATTCTAAACGGGTTGATAGGGGCTTTTCCACATCTGCGGATTCTAGAGAATTTTGAGCCTCGTGTTTTTGGAAATGCCCGTTCCAAAGGATTTACGGTGACGGAGTTTTCGTCACGATGACGAAGCGGGGTGGAACGGCGGGTATAATGGCTGACTATCACAACTTATGTTACCAGATTAGTACTGTACTGGTCAAGGAAAATTTGGAAGTGATTGAAGGAGAAGAAGATAGTTCCGGAACAGCGGAAGGCCGGTGCTTCATCGCACTGCGGGGAAAAAGCATAGTGGGTTGGTTTCCGATAATCTGACTATCCGGCACTGAACGGCAACAGACGTCTTCGCCAATTGAAGGGCTTCTATCATCACGGTGCGGATCGGGTTCCGTTGTTCCATGCACTCACGTTTGACCAACTGACGAAGTTGCCGAAGCGTCCCCATCCGTCCGCGCAACCTTGCCGAAAGGCTCCCCCTTGCTTACCGAGGGGAGCTTGTGTATCATACGCTCGGTAACCGAGGAGAGCCCATGAGCAAACCATCTGACCTGGTCCAAGGCACACTCGACCTTCTTCTCCTAAAGATTCTCGCGCTTCAACCCATGAACGGCTGGGCCATAAGCCAGCGCCTAAAACAAATCTCCGGCGAGGTCCTGCAAGTTAGCGACGGCTCCCTCTACCCCGCTTTACACAAGCTCGAACAAGCAGGCTGGATCACCGCCGAATGGAAGCTCAGCGAAAACAATCGCCGCGCAAAGTTTTACTCGCTGACCAGACTCGGGCGCCAGCATCTGGAAAAAGAGGCCGCCAACTGGAGCCGCCTCTCCGCCGCCATCTCCCATGTCGTCAGACTCGAGGAAGCCTGAGCGCAACGCGCACCTAAGGAGATCCTATGCGCCCACAACATTGGCTGTACACCATCCCGCTTCGCCTGCGCTCCCTCTTTCGCCGCCGCCACGTCGAGCAGGAGCTGAACGAGGAGCTCCAGTTCCACCTGGAGCAAAAAATCGAGGAAGGCATCGCCAATGGGCTTTCCCCCAAAGAGGCGCGCTACGCGGCGATGCGTGCGATGGACGGACTGGAACAACGGAAAGAGGAGATGAGAGACATGCGCCGCATTCATTGGTTGACGGATTTCCTCGACGACGCGCGGTACGCGATCCGGAGCCTGCGGCGCACGTCCGGACTTACCGCATTCGTGGTGATCACGCTGGCGCTGGGGATCGGGATGACCTCGGGGACTTTCAGTATGGTGGATGCGCTGATCTTCAGGCCTTACCCTGTGCCGCATCCGAGCGGCGTGGTCACCCTGGTGAGCACTACACACGATAGTAGCTTCGACGATTTCTCCTATCGCGAATACCTGGACATCCGCGGCAAGACGAAGAGCTACGGCGACGTCATCGCCAGCGCGGATATGGAGGCGGTCGGCTTCAGCGCCGAACCCGCAGCCACGCCGCGGGTCAGGGGCGGAATGATGGTTTCCGGCAACTACTTCCACGTGCTCGGCGTGGAGCCGCGGCTGGGGCGCGGTTTTCGGGAGGACGAAGATCAGGTGCCCGGTCGCGATGCCGTGGTGGTGCTCGGGCCGGACTTTTGGAAGCACGAATTCGCGAGTGACCCGGGCGTCCTCGGCAGGACGGTTCGCCTGAACGGCATTGAGTTCACCGTGATTGGCGTCGCACCGGAATCCTTCCCCGGGATGCTAATATTCGGGCATCCCGACTTCTACATGCCGCTGGCGATGGCGCGGGTGTTTTCGACCGACCGCCAGAAGAATTTTTTCGAGGACCGCGACGATCGCGAGTTGCTTGTAAGGGCGCGCTTGAGACCGGGCACGACGCTGCAGCAGGCGCGGATTGAACTGGCCGTGCTCGCAAAAAATTTCGAAGGCGAGTATCCGAAGGTCAATCGCAGCCGCGGCGCGGCGGTACACACCCAGTTCGAAATGCGGACTCGAGAGGACGACGCTAATTGGAAATTCGGCGTGATCTTTGTGATCCTTGCGCTGGCGGTCCTGCTGGTGGCTTGCACCAACGTTGCGGGACTTCTTTTGAGCCGTGCCCGCGCGCGAAAGCGCGAAATCGCTGTACGGCTGGCGATTGGCGCCGGGCGTTTCCGGCTCATCCGGCTGCTGTTGACGGAAAGCCTGATTCTGGCGTCCTTGGGTGGATTGGCCGGGATTGCCATCGGGTACGGCGTCGTACAGTGGTTCCACACTAAACAAAGCATAATATTTCAGACCGAGTTGCCGGTCTCGATCCCTTTCCAGATGGACACGCGCGTGCTGCTGGCAAGCCTCGCGTTGTCCGCCTTGAGCGCGCTCCTTTGCGGCCTGGCGCCGGCGCTGCAGAGCACGCGCGTGGACCTGGTGAACGGACTCAAGTCGGCCGACGTGGATGTGCCCGGACGCAAGCGCCTGTGGGGCCGGAATGTGCTGGTGGTGGCGCAGGTTTCCACGTCCCTGATGCTGCTGACGGCGTCTTTCCTGATGGTGCGGGGTTTCCAGCATAGCCTGCTGGATGGAACCGGTTTCGCGAAAGACCATCTGCTGATGACCAGCTTCGATCCGCGCCTGATGCAGTACAACGCAGCTCAGACGCAGCAGTTCTATAAGCTGCTGGCCGAACGTGTACGGGAAGCGCCCGGAGTTCAGAGCGAGGCTCTCACGCAGAACGTTCCGTTTGGGCAGGACGACTTTGACGGCGTGGCGTTCGTGCCGGACGGCTTCCAGATGCCGCGCGATCGCGAGAATTTTAATTCGACGATGGATACGGTGGATGAAGGATACTTCGAGACGATGGGGATTCCGATTTTGCGCGGCCGCGGCTTCCTGGCGTCCGATACCGCGGAGGCCCCGCGTGTCGCCGTCGTGAATCAGCAGCTCGCGAATCACTATTGGCCGGGCGCCGATGCGGTGGGCAAACACATCCGGCTCGATAGCCGCACCGGGACGCTGGTTGAGATTGTAGGCGTCGCGCAGACCATCAAGTATCAAGGGGGCACCGAAAAGCCGATGGATTTCGTGTATATGCCGCTGGCCCAGCATCCTGTCGCGCGAATGGTCCTGATGTTGCGCTCGAGCGGCGATCCGCTGCAATTGGTCAAGTCCGTGAAGGACGTTGTCCGGACCCTCGATCCGAACCTGCCGATGTTGCAGACGAGGTCTTACGAGGATTTATACGTGAACCAAGCCATAAAAGGGCCACGGATTGCGATGGACCTGGTGGGTAGCATGGGCGTAGTTGGCCTCCTTCTGGCCATCGCCGGTTTGTATGGACTGGTGGCGTACAACGTGAGCCGCAGAACCCGCGAGATCGGCATACGCATGGCCCTTGGCGCGGGAAGCTCGGACGTGCTGCGGTTGATGATGGGCAAGGGCCTCGTGCTGGTGGGTATTGGAACGGTGATCGGGCTGGCGATGGGTTTCGGCGTCGAGCAGCTCATGAATTCGATGCTGTTCAATGCCGGAGGAGTCGACATTGTGGCTTATATCGTCGTCGTGCCGTCGCTGTTTCTGGTGACCATCCTGGCGGCCTACGTGCCCGCGCGAAGAGCGTCAGGGATTTCGCCGACACAGGCGCTGCGATACGAGTAGTGCAGTTAGTTCGTGAACGCCAAATGCGCTACGCACGCTTGCCGAAAGCACGCCGGCGGGCGAGAAATCAAGGGACCTACGTGCCCCGACCCGGTCGGGGTAAACGCCACCGGCATGTGGGGAACGCTGCGGGGGCCTGGAATCAGGGGATTGATCCTTGACAGGCTGTTGCGGCGAGGAGTAGCGTCTGGCGGAGTTGCAGAACGCGGTGCCCCTCGTCGAGACTTCCTGCACTTACTCTCGCTGGACACTGCGAGCTGTCAGAAAAAATCGGAGATTGCGGTTCAATCCCAGCTACGGAGGCACATACCATGCGTATGCTGATGAAAGTGTCGTTGCCCGTGGAAGCAAGCAATGAGGTGTTCAAGTCCGGCACCTTTCCCAAGACAATGGAATCTATCCTGGCCGAGCAGAAGCCCGAGGCTGCGTACTTTTTTGCAAACGAGGGCAAGCGGGGCGGGTTTCTCGTCGTGAACATGAAAGATACTTCGGAAATACCGGCATTCGCTGAACCCTGGTTCCTTGCATTCAACGCGCACGTGGAATTTCACCCAGTCATGTCCGTTGAAGATTTGGCTCGAGCCACCCCAGCCATCGAGCAGGCGGTGAGGAAGTACGGGAGTCGCGCAGCTAAGGCTGGCGCCTGACACCGGAGGGTTAATCGAGGGTTCCGGCGGCGAGACTCTGGATGTCTTGTGCGGCGGATTCTTCGGTGCCGTTGAAACGGTAACGGTTCAGGTTATGTGCCGCACCTACGGCGCTTGCCTTTCTCTTTGCTAGATTTCCCAGCCCTGACGGGGTGGGTGTCCCAGTAGAAGACGCCGGGACGCAGACTGCGCGAACTTGTGGCGCGCCCATGGCGCTACACATCCGAGGCGTCCGGGCTTGTGGGGCGCAGCCCGCTGCGGCGGACGTCCCTTGTATCTTGGTGGCGAGGTGAACTCACCTCTACAAGGGCAGGGGAGAAGATGGCGAGGTCCCGACCCGGTCGGGATAAATTCCCTCGCCTCTACAAAGAAATTCTCGAATCATTACTTTGCGTGGCGTCGTGGCGGACGCGGTAGGCCAGCCACGCGACGGTTGCGAACATGCCGATCCATCCGATATCGCGAGCGATGCCCCCAATCGTTCGATCGTGCTGCAAGACTCCCCACTGCGCGAACAACAAGCCCCAATCGTGTTCGCCGCCACCAAAGAGCGGCAGCGCTTGATCGCGGGCGTCGGACATGTAGGTGCCGATGTAAGGAAAGTTTTCGAAAAACCAGAAGCCGCAAAAAGCAAATCCAGTGGTTTCGCGTTGAAAAAAGAAATAGGCCGCGCAGAGGAGCGGCACGAGGAGCTCCCCGAGGGTTCCGCCAAGAATCATAATGGTTTCGCCGAACCAGCTGAAAAACAGGTGCCCGCCTTCGTGAATCATCAGATTGACGTAATCGAGAAAGAGAAAGCCGCTGCGGTCAAGCGCGGCGTACAGGAGAAAGAGCGCATAGAAGCAAACCCAGCCAATTCCAGCGGCACGGGAAACAGGCTTCCATGCACCGAAGGTGTCTTCGAGAAAGGCCACTTCGCCAAGCGTAGCAAGCGGGATTCAGCGGGAAAAGGGGTTCGGAGAAAAGTGTTTCGATACAAGAAAGCAAGATGCCGGGCTCCCGACCGGGCCCCCGAGAGGCTCGGGGCAAGCGGGATGAATTCCGCCCGGCGCTACAAAAGCAGGAGCAAAAAGCAGCTTGTTAGGGAGCGTCGTGGCGGTTATTTGCCGATCACCGCCAGCGCCTCGTAAGCCGCGCCGAGAAGCGGAGCCGACTCGTTCAGCACGACGGTAACGGGAATCTTGCTGAGCAGTCCTTCGAAGTTCCCCTTGTCCTTGAAGGCGCGGAAAAATGCACCGTCCTTGATTTTTTCGAGAATCTTGACAGCGATGCCTCCGGCAACGTAAACGCCGCCCAGAGCAAGAACTTTCAGAGCGAGGTTGCCAGCTTCCGATCCGTAGATCGCTGTCCAAAGATCCAAAGTGTCCGCGCATACGCGGCAAGATTTCGCAAGACCCTGGCGGGTGATTTCCGGCGCGGGGTCGGCGTCTGGATCGTCGAACGAAGGATGTTTGACTTCGGGCGCGAGAAATTCGTGGATGGTGCGGAATCCCCGGCCAGACAGAATGAGCTCCCAGCTCACATGCGGATGGCGGCGTCGCATGAAGCGAAGCAGCTCGATTTGCTGTTCGGTATGCGGCGCAAAGTCGGCGTGACCTCCTTCCGAAGGCGCGACTCGATAGCGCTCGCCATCCCACACGAGAAAGGACTGGCCGAGACCCGTACCCGCCGCGATCAAGGCGCGCGTACCGCCGGGTTCCGGTTTCCCTGGATTTAGCACGCAAAATTCCTCGGGTAAAAGGTGCTCAATGCTGTGCCCCGTGGCCCCCAGGTCATTCAAAAGCACAATGTGCGGCACATGGAGTTCTCTCGTGAGAGACTCCGCGTCGACAATCCAGGGAAGATTCGTGGCGCGAACCCGATTATTCAGCACGGGACCCGCTACGCCAAATCCCGCGGCAAGGATCCCATTGGAAGAGAGATGCGGCGCCGCTTGCCGCGAGAATTCCTTTACGATCAGGTCAAACTGCGCGAAGTCTTTGCTCGCAAAGCGCTGACGGAAGACAGGCGTGAGTTTGCCAGCACTCTCCGAAAAGAGCGCGAGATTGCACTTGGTTCCGCCGACGTCGCCTGCAAGAATCACCGGTACCCCCTGTGCCTCTCCCCTGCAAAAACTCAACTATGGTTGACGCCACGCGTTACCGTCACGTTCGAGCATGTGATCCGCTTCACGGGGGCCCCAGCTTCCCGCGGGATACTCGGGAACAGGGGCGCTTCGCGCGGCTGTCCATACGTCGAGGATGGGATCGAGGAGCGCCCAGGCCGCCTCGACGCTGTCCGCACGGTCGAAAAGCGTTGCATCGCCGCGCACGCAATCGTTCAAGAGAGTCGCGTAAGCGCTGCGCGTCGCTTCGCCAAATCCTTCCCGGTAACTGAAGTTCATCGTCACGTTGCCGATGTTCATCTCCGTCCCCGGCCGTTTGGCGCCAAAGGAAATGGAAATGCCTTCATCAGGCTGAATATTCAAGATCAAGCGGTTCGGTTCCACCTGCCGCCCGCGAAAAACGATATGCGGTGCTCGCCGGAATTGAATGACAATCTCGGTGGTGCGCTTGGCGAGGCGCTTGCCCGTGCGCAGGTAGAACGGCACACCGGCCCAGCGCCAGTTGTCGATCAGCAAGCGCGTCGCCACAAAAGTTTCCGTGCGAGAGTTTGGATTTACGCCCGGCTCCGCGCGATAACCCGGGACCCGCGTGCCGTCGATCTGTGCGGGTGCATATTGGCCGCGAACAACATATTGCGACACCATTTCCAGATCGAACGGCCGGATGGACTGCAGCACCTTCAGCTTCTCATTGCGGACGGCCGTCGCGTCGAACGATGCGGGGGGCTCGACGGCAACGAGAGAGGTCAGTTGCAATACGTGGCTCTGGATCATGTCCCGCAATGCGCCTGCCGTTTCGTAAAAGCCTCCGCGCCGCTCCACGCCCAGCGTCTCCGCAGCGGTAATCTGAACCTGGTCCACATAGTTGCGATTCCAAAGCGGCTCGAAGATGCCGTTGCCGAAGCGCAGCACCAGTAAATTCTGAACCGTGTCCTTGCCGAGATAATGATCGATGCGATAGACCTGTTTTTCATCGAACACGTTTAAAACGATTTTGTTCAGCTCTTTGGCTGAGGCCAAGTCGCGGCCGAAAGGCTTCTCAATAATAATCCGCACCCAGGAATTTGGCGAGGGCGGATGCGCCAGCCCGGCCCGCCCCAACTGCTCGACGATGTTGGGATAGACCTCCGGCGGCGTCGAGAGATAGAAGAGACGGTTCCCGCCGAGATTCCTGGCCGCTTCAAGCTCGGCGAGGCGGTTTGCCAGTCTCGCGTACGCTTCCTGATCCCCGTAATCACCGGCGCTGTAATAGAGATTGGAGGCGAACTCGCTCCAGCCCTTTGGATCGATGGGCCCTACTTCGGAGATACTCTTGGCCGCATCGCCTGCGGTGGTCCGGAATGCCTCGTCGGTCATGGGCGTGCGGGCAAACCCCGCGACTGCATAGCGCGGCCCCAGGGAATTGTGCACAGCAAGATCGTACAGGGCAGGAATAACTTTGCGCTTGGCGAGATCTCCAGACGCGCCGAACAAAATTACCGCGCAGGGTTCCGCCACTCCGCCGTAGCCAGATCCGGAACGGTTATTATCCACGGACTTGATCCCCCTGTTCTCGCGCGCGTATTCAACCGATCCAGTGGCTCAAAAACTATACCTCAACACCGTGATTCCTCAGCTCGGAACGCAATTGCTCCGCGCTTTGATAGTGGATGACGTTCATCCCCAGCCGCCGCGGGCTTTCGAGATTCAAGGGCCGGTCATCAATGAAGATACATTGCTCCGCCGGGCGCTGCGTGACGCCAAGCGCCACACGAAATATCAACTCTTCCGGCTTGCGAGAGCCGACATAGCAGGAGCTGAAGAAAACTGCGAAATCGCGCCGAAGATGGAAGGCCTCGATGCGGTATTGATTGAGCTCCAGCGGCTCGTTGTTGATAGCGCCGATGAAGTATTTTCCCGAACTGGCGGCGGCATCGAGGATTGCGCGGGATTCGGGAAATTCCTTGGATTGCGCAAACATGAAAGCAGTGAATTCTTCGCGTGTAAAGGAGCGCGGGCGATAGAAGAGCGTGCGGTCGAGGTATTCATTCAAGCTGAGTTGGCCCGAATCAAAAGCTGGAAAAGAAAGTTCGTGGCGATCCTGGAACTCTTCCCAGTCCAAGTGGAACGCCTCCGCGGCCTGTTCGCGTAAAACCCTGTCCCAGCCATTCGTCAGAATAACTCCCCCAATATCCCAGAAGAGAGTTTCGATCTCCGCCATGTCTGCCAACCCTCCCGTCGCTTGGCTTTCCTTCTGTACCTGTTATCCGATGAGCCAGACGGCTCTACGGTTTCAACCGTGGCGGGATGCGCCCATCGCAAAACCCGGATACTCCGGCCGAAAGGAAACTGGCTGGGCCCCTTGCGGTTGGTGTTCCGGGACAAGTCTACCTTGTTCTTTCAAGTTTCAGGGCGGGCCGTGAAGCCGCAGCTGGACAGCGCCGACTAGGAAAATTGCCAAACTTGAAGTAAGGTGAAAAATAGCGTTGTTCCGAGGAGAGCAGAATGGCTAATGATACTTGCGGCCCTGAGCCAGCAACGAACGAGCCGGTCAAGCCCGGCACGCGAATGGTCCACTGCGTGAAATTCGGGAAGGAAATGCCCGGCCTCGAACGCATTCCTTGGACAGGTGAGTTGGGCAAGCGCGTCTACGAAAATGTTTCGAAAGATGCGTGGAAGCTCTGGCTGGAGTATTCCAAGATGGTCATGAATGAATACCGGCTGAATCCCCTCGACCCCAATTCCCAGAAGATCATGAGCGAACAGATGGAGCAATTTTTCTTTGGCGAGGGCGCAAAACTTCCCGAAGGTTACGTGCCGCCGAAGGCGAAGGGCTAGCTATCTGGCGCTGTAACACGGCGCGTGACAGGGTGTTCGACCGGCAGGCGGGTCGTCAACGTAAACTGCAGTTTGGCATGGGCTTGGCGCAACGCCGTCTCCGCCTCCTCCGGAGTTTTCCCCCGCGCAAAAATGAATCCGAGATAGCTCGATCCTTCGGGCCAAGCCGCGATGTAATCGTGCAGCCGCGCGGTGATGTGCAGCTCCGCGATTCCAGGAGTCGCGCGCGCCGCCTCTTCACCTTCCACTTTTTCCAGGACACCGCTCTTCGGGACTGGAATCATCATCACGCCGGAAGAATATTGTTCGCGGGGCCAATCGCTGCCGGGCAGGCCGAGTGCATGGCGAAGCAGCATCTCTTCCAAGCCGATCGTCGCTCCGGTATCTTTCTCGCCGAATCGTAGCGCGCGCGCGCAGAGCCCTCCGATGGGACGCGGCGCAATTTCCAGCGGCCAGATTCCTTTCTCATTGACACGAAATTCTGCGTGAATCGGTCCTTGCGACAAACCCAATGCGCGAACAGAACCAATGGTGCATTGTTCAATCGCGAACTGCTGCGGCGTGGACAGCCGGGATGGTGTTACGTAGATTGTCTCTTCAAAGTACGGACCTTCGAGAGGATCCGGTTTATCAAAAATGGCCAAAATCCGCAGTGAGCCATCGGTGAGCAGACCTTCCACTGCCACTTCCCTGCCCGGAATGTACCCTTCGACGAGCATCTTATCGAGATGGGGTTCGCGGGTGGCCTGAATTTCGGGTGATTCGAGTAGCCGCCCAAGCCGATGGGCAGCCGCGAGAAATTCATCCCGGTTGTTGGCGCGCACCACACCCTGGCTCGCCGAAAGCGAGAGCGGCTTCAGAACACAGGGATAAGAAACTCCGGCAAGTGAAGGTTCGGGAGAAGGAGTGAGAGGCAAGGATCGAAACCACGGCACCAGGAAACCGGCATTGCGAAATACCTCGCGCATTCGCAGCTTGCTGCGGCAGGCTTCCATCGCAGCTGGATGGTTGTAGTGAATACCCAAACCGCGTGCGGCATAGGCAGCAGCAACGGCAGGCCGGTCGCCGAGAGCCAGAATCCCAGCTACCTCTTGTTTGCGCTGAGATTCCATAACCGCAAGTGCCGCCGCTTCGGGGGATTCGAAATGCACCGCAATGGCGAGGTCACCCCACGGGTCCTCCAGTTGATGACACCGGTCGGTGACAAACACGAGTTCGACCCCCAGCTTCTCGGCGGCCTCGCCGAAGCTGCGGGTCTGATAACCCAGCTTGCTGGTGAAGAGCAGTAATCGTTTCTGTTGCGTAGACATTACGGAAGAGCCGTACTCAGGTTACTCAGACGAATCCATCGGCAGCAACGACAGTTTCTTCTAATTTTCTCTTGGCCCCGCCAATCGAGACCAACTGGTCTCGCGTCGGCTCCGCGCAACAATACCAGGGCTCGCTCAGGAACGGCACGGCGGCGCTCGATGCCTGCGTATCCCGAAGACCAGGAACATCCACGCCGGCAACTTCATGGGACGCTTTCCAAATCCGCTGAAACACTGCGGAGCGGGATTCTTTTTTGCGGTCACCTTCCGCGGCCAGAGCTTGCACGGTTTCGCTCAACTCATCAAGTCGCGGGTTCGCATGCTTCCACGGATAAACCAGCGATTGCGGATCAAACGTTCCCACGAGTCGCCGCACCTCTTCCAACTCCAGCAGCCGCGAACCTTCTGGAATCAGCAAGCGAATGCCGAGCTGAATGGGCGCGACATTTTCGGCGAGCCCTTCCGCTTGAATAACCTCGAGTAAGTCAAGATACGAATCCATTGTCGTCCACGGACTAAACGGCACGAAAGTCGGATGAAGAGTCATTCCCAGCTCGCGAAAGTTCCGCACAATCCGAAGGAAATCCTCGCGTGTGTGCCCTTTGTCAAGGATTTTCAGAAAAGTGTCATCCACGGATTCGACGGCACTAATGACAAAGAGGCATCCGGTCTCCTTGAGCTTAGGCAAGTAACTCTCATGCTTGCGCAGGTGTTCGATCTTGATTGTGGCGTCGTACGTGACCCCGGGAAATTCACGATGAAACGCTTCGACCAGTTCCATCGCGTGGCGAATTCCATTGAAAAAGTCCGGATCACCGAACGAAATATGTTGCGCGCCGGCAGCCACCTGGCGGCGAATGTCCTCAAGAACGACATCGCGGCTAACGATGCGGAAAACACCTTTGTACACAGGCACAATCGGGCAGTGCCGGCAGAGATGCTTGCAGCCACGGCTGGCTTCGGTGGAACCCACAATGCGGTAACCCTTACCGGGCATGATAAGGTGCGCATACTTTTCGAGCGCGGGCATTCCTGTGCGATCGGGAACTTCGAAGGCCAGCCGATTCATAGATACTATCGGCTCTTCCTGTGGCTGCGCTGAGACTTGTTCGGCCGAAGCGATACGCTCCGCTAAATGAACAAGTCCCTCTTCGAACTCGCCCCCCAGAACCGTAGAGACTCCCAGCGACCGCAAGTATTCCGCATTCATTGGTGCGTAGAGGCCATAGCAACAGAGAGCGGCCCGCGGATTTCGCTCGCGCAAACCGGGAATGAGCTGTGCCGCAAGCCTCGTGGCCGTGTGCATGGGCAGGTAAAGGGCGATCAGGCCGGCCGTGCGGATCGCAGCTTCGTCCAGCGATTGTCTCGTGAGGTCCAGGCACACGACGCAGTGGCCGCGCTTACGCAACCACGCCGCCGGCGAGGCCAGCCCGAAAGGCTGCCGCCCGAGCTCATAAGTCGAAATCAGGACGATGTTCACGCTGGTACAAGTATAGCTGCCCGCCGCCCGGAATCGATTTCGGTTATCATAGAGGCCTGCCGGTGGCAGGGAAAGGACGGCGAGAATGCCTTTATCCACGGGAAATTCCTTCGGCACGCGCGACACACTCAACGTCGGCGCACAGACCTTCGAGATCCACCGTCTCGAAGCGCTCGAGAAGCAGCGCATTACCAGCCTTGAAAAACTGCCCTTTTCACTCCGCATTCTGCTCGAAAATCTCCTGCGCTGCGAAGACGGCCGCTTCGTGCGGGCCGACGACATTCGCGCACTGGCCACGTGGACTCCCGGGGTAGCGCAAAAAGAAATCGCTTTCATGCCTGCGCGTGTCTTGCTGCAGGATTTCACGGGTGTTCCGGCGGTGGTCGACCTTGCAACAATGCGCGAGGCCGTCAAGCACATGGGCGGCAATCCTAAGCTGATCAACCCGCTCTTCCCCGCCGAACTGGTCATCGATCATTCCGTTCAAGTCGATAGTTTCGGCAATGCCAAAGCATTCGGCCTGAACGCAGAGCTGGAATTCCAGCGTAATGTGGAGCGCTATGCGTTCCTGCGGTGGGGTCAGACCGCATTCCAGAATTTCAAAGTGGTTCCGCCGGACACGGGCATCTGTCATCAGGTAAACCTCGAATATCTCGCGCGCGTCGTTTGCGCCATGCCTTCCGGAACAAAGGTGCAAGCCTACCCCGACTCCGTGGTCGGCACCGATTCGCACACCACGATGGTGAACGCGCTCGGCGTCTTCGGCTGGGGCGTCGGTGGGATCGAAGCAGAAGCGGCCATGCTCGGCCAGCCGTCTTCGATGCTGATACCCGAAGTGGTGGGCTTCCGCCTGCACGGCCGGTTGAGCGAGGGCGCAACGGCGACTGATCTCGTCTTGACCGTGACCGAGATGCTTCGCAAAAAAGGCGTGGTCGGAAAATTCGTTGAATATTACGGCAGTGGACTCTCCAGCTTGAGTGTGCCGGACCGCGCCACCATCGCCAACATGGCTCCAGAGTACGGTGCAACGATGGGCTTCTTCCCCGTCGACGCCGAAACGCTGGCCTACTTGCGATTCACCGCGCGGCCCCACGAGCAGGTCGCCCTGGTCGAGGCATACTGCAAGGAACAGTCGCTCTTCCGCACCGACGCCACCCCCGAACCATCCTTCAGCGATAAGCTCGAGCTCGACCTCGGATCAGTCGAACCCACCGTCGCGGGGCCAAAGCGCCCGCAGGACCGCGTACCGCTGCGTCAGGCGAAGACCTCGTTCACGAAGGTTGTCGAAGGAATTCCGGACAAGCACATCGCCGTTCGAAACAATGGCGACTCGTTCGATTTTTCGAGCGGCGCGGTCGTCATCGCCGCCATCACCAGTTGCACGAATACTTCAAATCCGTCGCTGATGCTCGGTGCGGGCCTGCTCGCGAAAAAAGCGGTCGACAGAGGTCTGCACGTGAAGCCCTGGGTGAAGACGAGCCTCGCCCCGGGCTCGAAGGTCGTGACGGATTACCTGCTGTCGTCGGGGCTGATGCCATATCTTGAGAAGCTGAAGTTCCATCTCGTCGGGTACGGTTGCACAACCTGCATCGGCAACAGCGGTCCATTGCCGGAACCCATCGCCGCCGCAATCAAGGAAAACAACCTCGTGGCTGTGGCGGTCCTCAGCGGCAACCGAAATTTCGAAGGCCGCATTCATCCGCTGGTTCGCGCGAACTATCTTGCTTCGCCGCCGCTCGTGGTGGCGTATGCGCTGGCGGGCCGCATGGACCTTGACCTGACCACCGAAGCGCTGGGCAAGGACACAGCGGGAAAACCCGTCTACTTGCGCGACATCTGGCCGACGCCACAGGAAGTGGAAGCGACGGTGCGCTCGGCAGTTTCCAGCGAGATGTACCGCAAGGTGTACGCCGAAGTGTATGAAGGCGACGCACACTGGAAGTCCATGCCCACGCCCGAAGGTGACTTGTACTGCTGGGATCCAAAATCCACCTACATTAAGATGCCGCCGTATTTCGAAAACATGCCGAAGGATCCGCCGGCACTCGCGGACGTTCACGGCGCCCGCGTCCTCGCCATTCTCGGCGACAGCATCACTACGGACCACATCTCGCCTGCCGGCTCCATTCCCGTCGATTCCCCCGCCGGCAAATATCTCATCGCCAACGGAGTCAAGCCGCACGAGTTCAACTCCTACGGCGCGCGGCGCGGCAATCACGAAGTGATGATGCGCGGAACATTTGCAAATATCCGGCTGCGCAATCAGCTTGCACCGGGTACGGAAGGCGGCTGGACCCGCTACATCCCCGGCGGCGAACAAATGCCCATCTACGACGCCGCGGTTCGTTATCGCGAGGCCGGCGTGCCGCTGATTGTAATCGCCGGCAAAGAGTACGGCTCGGGCTCTTCGCGCGACTGGGCTGCGAAGGGCGCGCGCCTTCTCGGAGTGCGCGCGGTGATTGCAGAGAGCTACGAGCGCATTCACCGCAGCAACTTGCTTGGCATGGGAGTTCTGGCATTGGAATTCAAGCCGGGCGAAACCCGCGAATCTCTGGGCCTGACAGGGCACGAAGTCATTGAAATCGAAGGCGTCGCAGGCCTGGCGCCTCGAAAAGAGCTTAAGGTCCGCGCGAAATCGGACGGCGGCAAGGAAAAAACATTCAGCGTAATTGCCCGCGCGGACACCCCGGAAGAGGTTGCCTATTATCGTCACGGTGGCATCTTGCAGTATGTCCTCCGCCAGATGCTGTGATCGGTAGCTGACGAATTTCCGAGAGGATCTTTGTGCCAAAAAAAATGGTTTGGTCTCTTCTTCTGATGCTTTGCGCCGCGATTTCCTCCTTTGGGCAGCAAGCGCAATCCCCCGCGGCGTCACCCGTCACGGCGATCCGCGCAGGAAAACTCTTGGATGTCGAATCCGGCCGCCTGCTGGCGAACCAAATCATTCTTGTGCGCGACGGAAGGATCCAGGCAGTCGGCGAGAACTTTCCCGTTCCCGCAAGCGCCAGCGTTATCGATCTTTCCAAAATGACTGTGCTCCCCGGCCTGATTGACTGTCATACGCATCTGGCTGATGGCGCTCGCGACACCGATCCCGTTTCCCAGCTAAAGAAAACCGCTGCGCAGGTTGCCCTGGAATCCGTACCAAACGCGCGCGTCACCCTCGAATCCGGTTTCACGACGGTCCGCGACGTTGGCGTCTATCGCGCGCTTGGCGACATCGCTCTCCGTGACGCGATTGCGCGCGGATACGTCGTCGGCCCCCGCATGTTTGTGGCGGGAGCGTACATCACCATTACAGGCGGCGCTGGAGCCATGACCGGCTTCGCGCCGGATATTCAGCTCCCTTGGGATTTGCGCTATGGCGAAGCCAACAGCCCCTGGGAAGTGCGCCAGAAGGTGCGCCAGCTCGCGCACGACGGTGTGGACCACATCAAAGTGCTTTCTACCGGAGCCGTGCTCACCCACGGAAGCAATCCCAGCTCTCTCGAATTCACTCCCGAAGAGCTTGAAGCGGCCGTGATTGAAGCCAGGAATTTCGGTCTTCGTGTCGAAGCCCACGCGCACGCCCCCGAAGGCATCAAGAACGCCATTCGGGCCGGAGTCGCTTCCGTCGAACACGCCACGTTAATCGACGACGAAGGCATCGCACTCGCCAAAGAGCGCGGCACATACCTCGACATGGACATTTATGACGAAGAGTGCATCCAGGAGGACGGCAGGAAAAGTAATATTCCTCCCGATTTTCTCGAACACGACCGGGACCTCGGAGAGGCTCAGCGTCAGCGCTTCGGAAAGGCGGTCCGCGCAGGAGTGAAAATGTCGTTTGGCACGGACGCCGGCGTGTGCCCCTATGGCGTCAGCGCTCGTCAATTCGCATTCATGGTGAAGTACGGAATGACGCCCATCCAAGCCATCCGCTCCGCCACCAGCAATGCTGCGGACCTGCTGGGCAAATCAAATCTCTTTGGCTCCTTGCAGCCCGGCAAGTATGCGGACATCATTGCCGTCACCGGCGATCCTCTGTCCGATATCCGCGTCCTCGAACATGTGAATTTCGTAATGAAAGAGGGGAAGATCTACAAGCAGGAACCGTAAAATACATTCACTTCCCGACTTGAGAGTAAGGGCGCATTCAGCGGCGCCCTTCTTTTTTTTGCGCCAAAACGAGGCCACGCGGTGTCGGCAGTAGCAGCACCGACAGTAATCCTTCGCTCTCGAGTCTCAGCGCCGCTTCCCTGACCGTTTTCATCGCCGAACTCGCGTCATGCATCGCGATCAACCCATGCGGATTCATCTGCGGAAGGAACCGCCGCACTTCCCGTTCGCGCAGCGGCGCGTCGCTGTCGCAGAAAAGCAGGTCAATTCTACCGTCCAGCTTTACCTCCAGGCTCGATTCATTCCGCGCCTCAATCCATTCGCCAAGACCTGACGACGCAAACCGCTTCTGCGCGGATGCAAAAACTTTCGGGTCATATTCGCAGGTCACGACCCGGCCAAAACCGTTGGCCCTCAATCCTTCCGCGATGTGCAGTGTGCTGAGCCCCGAAAAAGTACCCGTCTCCACCACCAGCTCCGGCTTGGTTGTAGTGACGAGGGCTTTCAGAAAATCGAGCACTTCCGCTTCCGCGCTCATCGAGTCGTACATGTGCCAGCGCTCCGGGTGAGGGCATTCCGGCGTGGGTTTGTGATATTCCTGCTGCAAAACGTCGCCGCGCGAAGCGATATGCTCTACGATGCGGTGCTCCTTCTTGAGCGCGTGGAATTGGCTCTTGATACGCCAAAGCAACACCGCGCCAAAAAGAATCGAGGCGACGCTCGCGGCCTGTGCATTTGACAAACCGAAGAAAGACCGCGGATTGATGCGGATAAATTCGACCAAGAAGCGCGCCACGCCCGTCCAAATCAGATAGTTGGCAAAAATTTCGCCCTTGGCCTTGGGCCCTCGCAGCGCTTTCGTCCCCATGTGCCACAGGAAAGCCGCAATCGCAAGCCAGATGAAAAACTCGTAGAGCGGTGTGGGGTGTACGCGCTCTGTCGTCGGCACGATTCCGTTGGGGAAGCTCATCCCCCACGGAAGCGTTGTGGGCATGCCGTAGTCGCCGTCGCCGGAGAGGAAACATCCGATACGCCCGACGGCGTAGCCGGCGGCACCTGCCGGCGAACAAGCGTCCAAGAACTCGAGGAGCGGAATCTTTGCGCTCCTCGCCAGCAGGATCAGCGCCGCGAATCCACCCAGGAATCCGCCGAACCACGCGAATCCCACGCGGCTGAAAATGTAGGGCCACGGATCCGCAAAAAATTCGCTCGGGCTTTCCAGCACATGATAGAGGCGCGCGCCGGCAATCCCCGCCAGCCCGGCGATACCGATGATCAGGAATGCGTCCGCTTGAAGTTTGCGCCGCTTGAAATCCGCATCCAGGATGTATGCGGCGCAAAGAAGCGCGGTTGCAACCATCAAGCCGAATGTGGGAAGGGTCAGCGGGCCCAGGTGTATGTACGGAATCATGTCAATGAGACGAGCTCTTGCCCACGAAAGTATACACGACGCTGCCGGTAAGCCCGGTCAAGACCTACGGTGAAGCAGAATTCCGATGGTGAGCCAGACACCAAGCGCCGCCCATTCCGCCGGAGTGAAATGCCCGGGGAAAATGGGCAGCAATTTCATAAGCAGCAGGAGCAGTGAAATGACAATCCCAAGCCCAGTAATCACGCGCAATCTTGGCCGCGGCTCCACAAGCCAAAAAGACAAGCACGCCGCGAGCCACCCGAACGCGGAGGCCATCGAGCCAACTTCGGTAACCGGGACCAGCAGCGCGTCGCCGAGAAATAGCCCGATTAGAGTGCCTACGGTAATCCCGATGACTGCGACAGAAGGAGTGGAGAATACTTCGTGGATGACGCCAAATCGCGCAGCGACAGTGCCTCGGCGGGCAAATGCAAAAAGCAAACGGGTCGAGGCTGCGAAGTTGCCGTTGAAGCATTGAAACAAGCCGAAAAGCCCCATGGTAAAGATCAGGCTGACCGGCCACCTGGAACCGAGGGCTCCCTCGAAAGCGATGGCGGTGGCGAAGCGCTTTCCAAGCAGGCTCTGCCACGGAGCAATGTAAGCCACCGCCGCGATGGAAAGCGCGTAGAAAAACGCTCCTACCCCCAAGGCGAGCGCAATGGCCCGCATGTAGTTCTTCCCGCGAAAGTCTGGATTAGCCTCCTCCGCATATTTAGGAACGGACTCGAAGCCGGTCATGAAATACGGCACGATCTGCAGCGTGAGCAGGATCGAGACAAATGGAGTTGCGCGAAATACCGGATGAAAATTGGCGGGAGCGCCACGCGTGGCGCTGACTCCCACAATGATCAGAAAGAGCAGGAGAACCGTACTGGTCATGGTTTTCTGGAAATTTGCGCTAAGCCGGATGCCGCGGTAATTGAGGACGGCGAGGAAGAGTGTTAGGGCGATTCCCAGAATGAGGCGCGGCAAAAACACAGGCTGGCCCGCGACTCGATACAATTCGAGGGAGTCAAGCGACGGAAAAATGTACGCTGCGATTTTTCCTAAGGCCACGGCTTCCCAGGGGCAAACGATGAAATAGGCGAGAAGCATTATCCAGCCGGTGAAGTAGCTGACGATCGGGGGAAAGACCTGCGCCGTATAGGCAGCCTCACCGGCCGCATCGGGAAGGCGCAGCACCCATTGCCCGTACACGTAGCCGACGGGCAGCAAAATGATTCCGCCAAATGCGAAGCCCAGGATGGCGCCCAGCGGCCCGCCGCGCCCGAGCCAATCGTCCATCAAGATGAGCCACCCGGTGCCAATCATTGTGCCGAAGGCCAGCGCGAAATAATCGTGGCCCCTGAGTTTGCGCGCCAGGGTGGGCATTTACAGCACGCAGAGCAATTCGAAAAGAAGATTGGCGGCGAGCAAGGAGGTAATCTCGCCGGTATCATAAGGGGGCGAGACCTCAACGAGGTCGCACCCAACAATATTCAGTCCGCGCAGCGCGCGCACGAGCTCCAGGATTTGCACGCTCGTCAACCCGCCCACCTGAGGTGTCCCCGTTCCGGGTGCATAAGCTGGATCCACCGCGTCAATATCAAGAGTGACGTACACCTGTTTGCTGCGGAACGTCTTCAAATGCCGCTTAACGACCGCCATGCCCTTTTCGTGAAATACTTCGGCGGTCACCATTTTCACCTTGTGGGCGCGCGCAAAGTCGAAGTCTTCCTCACCGTAAACCTGCCCGTGAAGGCCGACTTGCAACACGCCGCCGTCCAACAGCAGACCTTCTTCGAAGGCGCGGCGGAACGGGGTTCCATGCGAGTATTTGCTGCCGAAATACTCGTCCCACAAATCATTGTGGGCGTCGAATTGGATCAACGAAACCGGTCCGTGCTTCTTCGCCACCGCACGCAGAATCGGCAGGCTGATCGAGTGATCTCCTCCAACGCAAACACAGCGCGCACCCGCCTGCAATACGAGCCGGATGCCCTCTTCGATCCGGCGAAAAGTATCCTCAATGGACAGCGGATTGACGGAAAGGTCTCCGAAATCGGCAATGCGGTACTTGGCGAAGGGATTCACATTCAAGACAGGATTCCAAGGCCGGATAATCGCCGATTGTGCGCGGACATGACGCGGCCCGAAACGAGGTCCCGGCCGATACGTTGTGCCGCCGTCGAACGGCACTCCGATCAAGGCGATCTCCAGCTCCTCGGGCTGTGAGATATGCGGCAAACGCATAAATGTGGGGATCCCCGTAAAGCGCGCAGAGGTGAGCGCGTCGACCGGTTCGGGATGGGGTAAACGAAACTTCCGCTGTGCTGAAGGCATGGCGGTGCATCTTAGTTTCCCGAAATAGCCAAAGTCAACGCGCAACGATCCGCATGTCGCGCTCCATTCGGTATGACCAAGTCACACCTCGACTTTCAGGCCTTGAACCAGACGTTGCCTTTCTTCGCCCGCACTAAGTCACCGGGACGCTGTTCCGCGGCCTCTCGCCTGTACTAAACTCCCTGCATCATGAAACACAACAAACTCATCAAAGAGGCCGCGCGCCTCGCAGAACCCTTCTGCATCGCGGATGGTGAGAAGTTTCGCCTGCAGGACTACGACCCCGCTGATACGAACGGGGTGAAAAACAAAGAACACGCTCAGAGCATCCTGGATAGACGCGTTGGCCTGCTCAGTCACATGCAGGAGAAACTTTACGCCCAGGACCGCTGGGCGCTCTTGGTCATACTCCAAGCTGTGGACGCCGCCGGCAAGGACGGCGTGATCAAGCACGTCATGTCCGGAGTAAATCCACAAGGCTGCGAGGTTTTCTCCTTCAAGTCACCGAGCAATGAAGAGCTGAATCACGATTATCTTTGGCGGATCCACACCCGAATGCCAGAGCGTGGCAGGATCGGAATCTTCAACCGCTCCTATTATGAAGATGTCCTAGTCGTGAGAGTTCACCGGGAATTCTTGAAGGCGGAAAAACTGCCGGAACGGTTGCTGACGGATCGCATCTGGGAAGACAGGTTTGAGGATATTAGAGCGTTTGAACGCTACTTGACACGGAATGGCGTGGTCATTCGCAAATTCTTCCTGCATGTCTCGAAAAAGGAGCAAGAAAAAAGGTTTCTGGAGAGACTTGAGGATCCCAATAAGAATTGGAAGTTCTCGATGTCGGATATCCAGGAGCGCGGCTTCTGGAAGGACTACCAGCAAGCATACGAAGAGATGATTCAAAAAACGGCAACGAAGCACTCCCCGTGGTACGTCGTTCCCGCCGATAACAAGTGGTTCACAAGACTGGTGGTGGCCTCGGCGATCATCGAAACGCTGGACGGGCTGGATTTGGCATTCCCTGCCGTTGATAAAGCAAAAAAGAAGGAATTGAAGGCCGTGCGCGAATCTCTCCTGCAAGGCAAAGATTACACCAACGCGAATCCGGTGTAGCGCGAATCCTGTCCCGCCAGCACGCGCTGTCCCTTCAAATTCACTTGGATAGTTGCCGCGTGGATTCGCGCACCACCAATTCCGCAGGCACTTTGCGCCGTATCACCGGCACATCGCTCTTCTGTCGCACCGCGTTAATCGCGTCCAGCACGATTCCCACGCTCAGCGTTCCCATGACTTCCATCGGCTGCCGCACCGTCGAAAGCGACGGCACGGAAATCGCCGCCTGCGCCACGTCGTCGAAGCCCATCACGGAACAATCCTCCGGCACGCGTACGCCTTTCTTTTTCAGCGCGCGGAGCGCGCCCAGCGCCGTCATGTCGTCGAACGCCATCAGCGCGGTGAACGGCTTGCCTCCCCGCAGCAATTCCGCCGTCAGCCTTGCGCCCGCCTCAAAACTCGAATTGGGATCGAGCGATTCCGGCACTTCCGCGATGCGCTTCCGATCCAGCGCTATCCCGGCGGATTGCGCATAACCCCGAATGCCTTTCCAGCGTTGCCCGCTGCTGGCCAGCGTCTTCGGCCCGCGAATGAAAGCAATCTCGCGGTGGCCGAGGCGGTGAAGATATTCCAGTGCCGCTCGCGCGCCGGCTTCGTTGTCCACCGACACCGTGCTCACCGTATCAATGTCGATCTCCCGCCCCACGATGACCGTCGGCACCTGCTTCCGCGTCAAATCGGCAAGCAGTTTGATGTCCATCACCAGCCAATTAGCAATCACGATCAGCGCCTCGACGCGCCGGTCCAGCAACATTTCCAGATACCGCTCGAAGCGATGCGGCTCGTTGTGCGCGTCCGCCAGCAACGACAAATAATTTCCCTGGTACAGTGAATTTTCGATCCCCCGCAAAATCGGCGTGCAGTACGGATCGGTGATGTCAAAAACCATCACGCCGACTACGTTCGAGCGCTGGCTCCGCAGCGAGCGCGCCAGCGGATTCGGCCGGTAACCCAGCCGTTTCGCCGCCGTCTCGATGCGCTGCTTCGTATCGCTCGGGATATACCGCGCCAGCGGTGCATTGTTTAGAACAATGGAAACCGTCGAAGCGGAGTATCCGCTCTTGCGCGCCACATCTCGAATCGTCACGACCGCGCTTTTCGGCATGGTGTCCTTTCTGAAATCATTGCGCGGAATGCCGTGGCATCGGCAAGCTAGGTTCTGGAGCAACGAAGATTCTGTGGGTTCACCGCCGCATCGTCAACCGTTTTTGTACTGCATGCCGGGACTCTGGGCCACATCGGTCGCCGCCCGCCAATCGCTCAATTTTCCTCCGCGTCCAATTTCCACCGAATGAGTTACACTACGCCCCATGAACCGCCGCACATTTGTGCAGTCTTCGATTACGCCACGAATTTCGCGCGGGCGCTGCTGGAGAGTCTACGCTTTCCAGGGAGAGAGCTCGTCGAGCGGTGGGATCGAAGCTGGCATCGTCAATGCGCGCTCGGGTGGCTGTTTTCCGTGCTGAATGGCCTGCACGAACATTTCAATCGCCTGGCCGGCATTCGGAGGCACAAAAACGGTCGCGGCAAGCAACCCGCTGTGCACCCACGTTTGACCCGTTTTCGGCAAGCCGTCGCAGCCGGTAAAAGGCAGCGCCAGCCACTTTTCCCGGTCAGCTTCATTCGTCAATTCCTGAAAGGCTTTGCGCGCGCCCATGGCCATCGAATCATCCTGCGCGCCGATCAAGTCCACCGGCATTTTATGCGACGTCGAAAGCATTAACCATGACCGCACCGCACGCTGCGCACTATCCTCGGTCCACTGTCCCCTCAACAAAGTCAATTGGATATTCGCGGGTTTGATTTCCTGCATCCCCGCGGTGCGCTCTTTCGCGGCAGAATTTTCTGTGGGCCCCTGAATATAAAGAACTGAGCCGCCTTTCGGCAGAAATGCGGCAAATTGCTTGCCCTGGATGCGCCCGATTTCAAGGTGATCGGAACTGACCGCGAAGACCGGCACCGCCGAAGTTTGGCGCAGTTCTGCGATGTAATTTGCGTCCCGGTTCAGCACCGCCCATCCAATTTTTGCCGCGGCCGCCGCGCGCGCCACCTGTGGGAGCGCGGTGCCGCCGACCGGTTCGAACACGATCGCATCAGGCCGCGTTTCCGCCGGGGCCTGAATGGCTTTCAAAATCTGCGTGCTTTGATTGATCGCGTCGTTGTCGGCAAAAATGATCTGCGCGTCCACGCCCAGCCTCTTCGCCGCCTGCTCTGCGGATTGTGCCTGTTCGATCTGGTAGTCGTTGTCGTTGGTAGTCAGAGAGACTAGAAATCTGATCTTTTTCATGGCCCCGCCGCTTGCACCCTACTCGCCTCGACGCCTTTCTACGATACACTTTGCCGGTGCTGAATCCATCGAATCGTGGCGCGGTGTGTCATCAAAGCAAATCGGGGTCACATGGTCGTCAAGACACCGGGAAGATAAATTCGTACGCAGAAAAGCCGTCCGCGCATCCATTCATTAACGCTTATGCCAAAATTGGCGCCAAAGCTGCTTTCGGGACAAGAAATACGGCTAATCTGATGGCGATCCCAGTGCGCTGACGGAGAACTTTCCATGCCCGAGCAGGAAACCAACTGGCGGCGTGGCTTCTGGAGCCTGATCGCCACTCAGTTTCAGGGCGCGTTCAACGAAAACGGCCTGAAAAGTCTCGTCTTCTTCCTCATCCTGGCAATGCATTTGAAGCCGGAGGAGGAAAACAATCGGGTCTTTGTCCTCAATCTCCTTTTTTCCGTGCCCTTCATCCTGTTCTCGATGACCGGCGGGTATCTCGCCGATCGCTTCAGCAAACGAACGGTCACCATCGGAACTAAGCTGTTCGAGATGGCGGTGATGCTCCTGGCGATCGTGGCATTTGCGCAGGAGAACTTGCCGCTCGCCCTGGCCTCAGTGTTTCTGGCCAGCACACAGGCCGCTCTTTTCGGCCCTTCGAAGTACGGCCTGCTGCCGGAACTTCTGCCGCAAGAGGAGCTGTCCTGGGGCAATGGTGTCATCGAACTGGGAACGTTTCTCGCGATTATTTCGGCTGTCATCGCGGCCGGATTCCTGTCCGACACATTCCGCGGCCGCCAGGCGATTTCCGGGCTGTTATTTCTGGGTGGCGCGGTGGCAGGCCTCGCTTGTGCCTTTGCGATTACGCGTGTTCCTGCCGCAGATCCCTCAAGAACTTTCCGGGCCAACGTGTTCGGCGATCTGTGGGCGCAAGGCCGCTTGATCCGTGCAGACCGCGTTCTGTGGCTTGCGGTTCTGGGCAACACCTACTTCTGGTTCTTCGGAGCACTCCTGCAGAACAATGTGATTTTTTACGGCGAAAGACTCCTGAGGATCGACAGCTCCCGCACCGGCCCGCTCCTGGCCTCAGTCGCCATCGGCATCGGCGTGGGCAGTTTGGCGGCAGGTTTTCTTTCCGGGGGGAAAATCGAGTACGGACTGATTCCTCTTGGCGCGCTTGGCATGACGGTCTTTGGCTTCGCGCTATCCGTTCCTGGCCTTTCTTTCGTTCAGGTGCTGATACTGCTGGCTGCACTGGGCTTTGCCGGTGGATTTTTCATTGTCCCCATCAACGCGCTGATTCAGCACCGTCCGGAAGAACAGCACAAAGGAGGCGTGATTGCCTCAGCGAATTTGCTTTCTTTTGCGGGGATCGGCGCAGCGGGCGCGCTCTACTACGCGTTGACGAACTACTTGCACCTTGACCCTGCAGGAGTTTTTCACTGGGCGGCTTTGGGCACGGTCGTTGCCGCTGCTTATGTGTTGTACTTGCTTCCCGATTCACTCTTACGCCTTCTGCTCTGGTTTGCGACGCATACGCTCTACCGCATGGACATTCAGGGCCGCGAACACGTTCCAGTGCGCGGCGGCGCGTTGCTGGCTCCGAATCACGGCTCCATCGCCGACGCCGCGCTGGTGATTGCTTCCACCGATCGTCCCGTGCGTTTTCTCATGTTCAAAGAATCCTACGAATCTGCCTTGATCAAGCCCTTCGCAAAAATCCTTGGCGTAATTCCGATCTCCTCGCAGCAGAGGCCTCGCGAGATGATTCACTCGTTGCGCGAAGCCAGCGAAGCGCTACGCAACGGCGAGCTCGTATGCATTTTCCCGGAAGGCCAAATGACGCGCATCGGCCAGATGCTTCCCTTCCGCCGAGGCATGGAACGCATTGTAAAGGGCCTAGATGTGCCGATCATCCCCGTGAATATCGACGGCATCTGGGGATCGATTTTCAGTTTTTCGGGAGGCCGATTTTTCTGGAAACTTCCCCGGCGGATTCCCTATCCCGTTCGCGTCACCTTCGGAAAACCGCTGTCTCCGACAGCAACGGCGCAGGAAGTGCGTCAGGTTGTTCAAGAATTGGGAGTGGAAGCGTTTCTGCGCCGCAAGCGCTACATGAAAACGCTGACGCGCTCGTTTATCCAAACTGCGCGGCGGCATCCGCTGCGCTTCGCCATGGCCGACCGGCGAACGCCGCGGCTTCGTTTCTTCTCAGTACTGGTCAAATCCATTTTCCTCGCCCGGCGATTGCGCAAGCACTGGGACGGCCAGCGAATGATCGGAATTTTACTTCCTCCGTCGATTCCGGGGGCGCTGGTGAATCTTGCCGCTTTGCTGATGGGCAAAGTGCCCGTCAATCTCAACTACACTGCGTCAAACGAAACGCTGGCGTCCTGCGCGGAACAGTGCGGACTGAAAACAGTAGTCACCTCGCGGCTCTTTCTCGACAAAATTCACGTGCAGCCGCCGGGAGAAACCATTTTTGTGGAAGACCTGGCGAAAAGACCGCGGCTCGGGGAGCGGCTGGCCGCGTTGTTCGCGGCTTGTTTTCTGCCCGCGAACGGAATTGAAAAAGTTGCCGGCGCCGAACGCAAGACCGAGCTTGATGAAGTGGCCACGATTATTTTCTCGAGCGGCTCGACGGGAGAACCCAAGGGCGTTGTGCTAACGCACTACAACGTCGCGTCCAACGTGGAGCAGCTCAACCAGGTCTTCATGCTGAAGGCCGACGACCGCATTCTCGGCATTCTTCCCTTCTTTCACTCGTTTGGCTTCACGGGCACCCTGAGTTTGCCGATGGCGGTCGGTGTGGGCGTTGTTTTTCATCCGAATCCTCTCGAATCGCGCGCGATTGGTGCGCTCATCAGCCAGCATGGTGTCACCATGCTGCTGGCGACTCCCACTTTCCTGAACGCCTACGCACGGCGGTGTTCGCCGGAAGATTTTGGCAGCTTGCGCTTCGTCATGGCGGGCGCGGAAAAACTTCCCGAACGGATTTCCCAAGCGTTCGAAGACCAGTTCGGCATCCGCCCGCTCGAAGGATACGGCTGCACCGAATGTTCTCCGGCGGTTGCCGTGAATACGCACGATTTTCGCGCCGCTTTTTTCCGCCAGGTCGGAGCGAAGCGCGGCACCATCGGCCATCCGCTTCCGGGGATGAGCGTGCGGATCGTGGACCCGGAAACGCGCCAGCCTCTCCCCACGAATCAGCCCGGTTTGCTCTTCGTGCGCGGCCCTAACGTGATGCAAGGCTATTTGAATCGCCCCGAGAAAACTGCCGAGGTCTTGATCGATGGCTGGTACAACACCGGCGACATCGCGGCGATGGATGAAGACGGGTTTATCCGCATCACGGACCGCTTGAGCCGCTTCAGCAAAATCGGCGGAGAAATGGTCCCGCACATCAAGATCGAAGACAAGC
The DNA here is from genome assembly GCA_044447665.1 of Candidatus Acidiferrales bacterium. Taxonomy (GTDB): domain Bacteria; phylum Acidobacteriota; class Terriglobia; order Acidiferrales; family UBA7541; genus Acidiferrum. The sequence goes on from JBIOGB010000021.1 coordinate 27,358, forward strand.
TGCACGAACTGGCCGAAGCAACCGAACAAGTATTTGCCGTGACCTCCATTCCGGATGAAAAGAAGGGCGAGCGGCTTATCGTTCTTCACACACTGCCAGAAGGAAGCCTGCGCGAATGCCTGAACCGGCTGGCGAAGAGCGATCTGCCAGCGCTCTGGAAACCGCGGCCCGACCAGTTTCTCCAGATTGAGAACCTGCCCTATCTGGGAACCGGCAAGCTGGACTTGCGCCGGCTGCGCGAGCTGGCGCTGGAATTGGCGCAGCAGGATTGAAATTGCTCGCAAAGCGCCGCTGAAATGGGTAACGTTACTGCGGAATTCCGCGCATCGTGAAACTTGCGGATGCTTCGATCACGAATGCGGAAAATTCGCTTCCCCGGCGCAACCTGGCCGCAGGCCGAACGGTTGGGATTTGGCTCACCTTCACAGGAGGAAAGCATGCTCACTTCGCACAAGCCCCCGCGCTACTGGCTCGTGGCTTTCGCAATGGCGACGGCCGTCTCGCTCGGAGCCGCAAAAACCGCGGATCTGAACCCCGCCGCGATCGCCTACAAATTGCCGGATCAGATCAAATGGACCGATGAGCCCATCGGCTCAAAGCACGCTGTTGTACTGGGCGATCCCGAGAAACCAGGACTCTACATCGTCCTTGTCAAATGGACTGCCCACCACATGAGCCGTCCGCACTTTCACCCCAATGATCGGTTCATCACAGTGTTGTCGGGCACGTGGTGGGTGGGCACTGGCACCAAGTTCGATCCGGACAACACGGTGCCGTTGCCGGCGGGCAGTGTGGTCACGCACTTTGGGAAGCAAGTTCATTACGATGGAGCAAAGGACGGGGACGCGGTGTTAGAAATCGTTGGTGAGGGGCCTGCGACGGCGACGCCGGCCGAGGAGAAGTAGTTGTTTTGCTGTGGTGGCGCGTCTCGCAGCGCTGGTGGATCTCCCGGCGCTCGCTTCAAAATCTGTAGAGCTTAGCTGGGTTGTCCACCAAGATGGTCTTGCGCTGCGCGGCATCCGGAGCCCAGACGGCGAGCTGATTGAACAGGCAGCCGTCGTCGATTTGAAGCAACGGCGTGATCTCCGTTGGTTTGCGGCCGGGAATTTGCGCAGGGTGCGGCCAATCCGTCCCCCACAAAATGCGCTGCGGATTCGCGGCGATCAGGGCTTTCGCTAGAGGCGCGACGTCGGGGTAGTCCGGCGCTTGCTTGGAAATGCGGTATGCCGCGGAGATTTTTACGTAAGCTTTCCCCTTTTGCACGAGCTTCACGAGAGTATCGAAGCCAGGCTGCTGGATGCCGAGCGCCGCCTGCGCTCCTCCGAAGTGATCGAAGACGACCGGAACGGGCGCGGCGAGGACTTGGCCGGCAAGACTTTCGATTACGGAGAGGCGCGTGTAGATCTGCACATGCCAGTTGCGGCCGCGGATGCGTTCGATCGCGACCTTGAAACACTGACGGGCGAGCGTGGGATCCGTCAGGCCAGCGGTTTCGAGATTGATGCGTATTCCCCGAATGCCGCCGCGATCCATTTCATCGAGCGAGGTGTCCGATGTCTTATCATCAATGACGGCGATGCCGCGAGCGCTGGAGCCGAACTGCCTTATCGCATCGAGCGTGCAAGCGTTATCCGTGCCGTAGACGCTGGGATGCACGACGACGACGCGGTCCGTGTGCAGTGCCCGATGCAGGGAACGCATTTCGTCGATCGAGGCGGGCTCGGGCGTGTAGACGCGCGCGGGCGTAAAGGAGAAGCGCTGCGGATCTCCGAAGATGTGCGTGTGGGAGTCGCAGGCGCCCGCCGGAACCTCGAAATTGACTGGTGTGGAGGGCTGCGAAGCGGAGGCAAGAACAATTGTCGCCGGCCGGACGAGCGCGGCAGCTCCGGTTGCTGCAGCTCCAATCAGAACCTCGCGCCGCGATAGCATGCGAATCCGCCTTTTCATTGGGACCGGCGCTATCGAATGGACCTATGCGCCGGAAGACGGATGGTATATCAGGCGGTGCAGGCGCGGAACAAAAACTTCTCAGCAAAGATGAGTGAGATCCGGACGAAGACTTGGGTGAGTCCCTCCCGTTTCCAAAATGGCTTTCCAAGATATACTGCGGGCTTTCCAGGATTGTGCGAAGGATAGGAGGACGTATGCGGCGGAATCACGGCGCTCTGGCCGGATCAGAAGTGCTCTGCATTCTTGCGTGGGGGCTGACGGTCTTCGTCCCTGCAAGCGCGTCAGCGCAGCAGCAGACCGAAAAGAAAAATATGGAACTGGCGGGTTACCACGACCTGCAAGGCCGCAGCGCCTATCAACCCGTGATCCACCGGCAAGGTGAGCGCTGGATCGCCTACATCGGCCATCATGGCGGCTCGCAATTGAACACGATCACGGGCAAGCAGGAAAGCAACGGTACCTCGATCCTCGACGTCACCGATCCAAAACTGCCGAAGTATCTTGCGCATATTCCCGGTGAGCCCGGCACCGCGGGCAGGTCCGAAGCCGGTGGAGCGCAAATGGTGCGCGTGTGCGACGGCAGCTCCCTGCCACATGCGGACAAGAGCAAAGTGTATTTGCTGCGTACCTTCGGCAACTCCGCGCATGAAATTTGGGATGTAACCAACCCGGCGAATCCGAATCGTCTGACGGTCATCGTCAGCGGGCTCCGCGACACGCACAAAAGCTGGTGGGAGTGCGACACCGGCATTGCCTATCTTGTCTCGGGCTTGCCCGACTGGCGCACGCGCCGCATGGCGCAGATCTACGATCTAAGCGATCCGGCGAAGCCGGTATTTATCCGCAATTTCGGCTTGCCCGGCCAGCAGCCCGGCGCGACAGGTCCGGCGCCAAGCGATCTGCATGGGCCAATTTCCACCGGGCCAAAAAGTAATCGCGTGTATTTTGCCTACGGTCCGACGGGTGGCGGCATCTTGCAAATCGTGGACCGCGAAAAGCTCCTGAATGGGCCTAAAGAGCCGACCGACGAGAATCTCCTCTATCCGCAAGTAGCGCGGCTCGATCTTCCTCCGGAAGCGGGCGCCCACACCGCTTTCCCTCTTCTCGGCGTGGAGGTCGCCGAGTTTTCTAAAAACAAAAATGGAAAGGTGCGGGATTTCGTGGTGATCTCCGGCGAGGCGATGGCCAATGAGTGCCTCGAGTCCCGGCAGATGGTCCGGATCGTCGACATCACCACGGAGTCGCGGCCTCTCGGCGTCTCGACCTGGACAGTCCCCGAGGCCAGCGGGAATTTCTGCAGCCGCGGCGGGCGCTTCGGCACGCATTCCTCGAACGAGAGCTTCACCCCGATCTACTACAAGCGCGTCATTTTTTTCGCGCATTTCAACGCCGGCGTGCGCGCCCTCGACGTCCGCGATCCATTCCATCCGAGAGAAATCGGCTATTACATTCCCGCCGTCACCGACAAAACGGACAAGCGCTGCGTCGGCACCGGCGCGGAAGAGCGCTGCAAAGTCGCCATCCAGACTAACAATGTGGAAGTGGACGACCGCGGCTACATTTACATCACGGACCGCGCCAATACGGGCTTGCACATTCTTGAGCTCACCGGCACGGCGCGTGAAGTCGCCAAGTTCCCCTGAGACGCGCCCGGGCGGTGAATCAGTGGTTTAAATTTCCAGTAACTTTTTGCACCCCTCGCGGTGAGCGAGATCTCCTCGCTCCCGCGCCTGTCCGTAAACTGAATCTGGGCGCAACATGTGGACCTATATTCTTGGGCCATTCCTCTCGCTTCTGCCAAAGCGTTGGCGCAAATCCTTTCGATTCGACTCGTCCAGCCATTGGGCGCGGGCTGCTGCGATTAGTGGTCTTGCGGAGTCTGTCGCCGCCGTCATCGCGCTGATGTACTGATATTCCTACTCGGCTCTGTTCTTCATCCGAGCCAGTGGATCTCCGCAGGCTCTCGCCCGCGAGATTCCGGCCATGCTTTGGGATGGCCAAGAATAATGGGCGCAACCACATGGAATCTCTCGGGTAATTTGAGCTCCGCCTTGGTCGATGACAGATTAAGCCAGGGACGCGCAAGGCCAATCCAGCAAGTGCCCAGCCCTTCGTTGCGAGCCGCGAGCATCAGGTTTTGAGCTGCCAGGCAACAATCTTCCGCAGCTTGAACCTCGGAAGATTTGGCCAGCACCATCACAAGTGAAGGCGCGTGATAGAACATCACAAAAGCTGGATCCTCAAGCATCTGGCGGAGACGCGGCTCAAATGAAGTCTGCGAGAAATTTGCAAGCGTCCAAGCCTTGACGCGTTTACCATTGTCATTGATCCGGTCGCGATCGAGAAGCACAGCAAACGCCCACGGTTGCGCGTTTGTCGCGCTCGGTGCCAGGATTGCAGCATCTATCAGGCGTCCCACGGTCGACCGCTCAACGCTCGCGTTCGTATACTCTCGAACCGCGCGGCGATTCCTCATAACTTCCATCAGATCCATGAGCTCCTCCCCGGATCCAGATGACTCTCAAAGACACCTCTGCTCGTTTGTTCAGAGGCCTTCCGTGTCCTTCGTCCACCGCGATTGCAGAGATAGTGCGAAAGCCTCGCCGACCTGACTAGACGTCGCTTTCTCAGGCCAAGCCTCTAAAATTCGGGATAGGGTTCCAAGGTGTAGGGCAATGGGTGCACTTCCCTGGCTTGCCTCTTCCGTCTAACCGGCTGATGCCTCTTGGCACTCTCCAGCGATTTGAAAAGCTGACAGAATCCCGCAAGCAAATCAGTGATGAGGATCACGGCAGTGCGTGATCGTAGGTTGGCAGGAATTGTGGCACAACATGTTCCCGAGCAGACTTTTCTCCGGCCTCCTTACCGATCTTCATGAATTTACGATGGCGGCGGGCTACGTCCAGAATCGATCAGACGCCCGCGCAACCTTTGAGCTCTTCGTACGTCATCCGCCCCGCAATCGCAACCATCTGGTCGCTGCAGGTCTCGAACAAGCTCTCGACTTCCTTGAAAACGTTCACTTCTCAACCCAAGAAATGTCCTACACGAGCAAGATCGTCCAGTTAGGGACCGAACACTCACTTTTCAACGTGGATGTGACGAGCTTCACAGCTTCGGATTCGGGTCCTGAAGTATAAGGCTTGTGAGCCGGCGATGCCGCGACCCGTTTGTAATAAGCCATTTGCAAATTGAACATTCACAATGACCATGTTCCGCAAAGACCGATTCCCGCCCATGTCAACGCGGCAGAACCTCGTGGATTTTTTTTGCGGATTCTCGAGATCCCCAACCGAGTTCCTCCAATACGATACCGGGTATCGCAGTTGGAGATACACATATACACAAGTAGGCCTGGCCGCGCGTCATTTCGCGGTGCGACTGTCGGAAAACAACATTCAGAAGGGTGACAAAGTCATCTTCTGGTCCGAAAACCGTCCCGAGTGGATCGCGGCGTTCTGGGGTTGCGTCCTTGCAGGCGTAATCATTGTACCCATCGACCACCGCTCCTCGCTGCGTTTTTTGCGGCATGTTCACGAGATCGTGGATGCGCGATTGATATTGATCGGAGAGGAAGTTCAATTAACCGCCTGGAAGGGGCAGGCGCCCGCTTGGCGACTTTGCGACCTCGAATGGACCGCGACGGATTGTGAAGCGCCCGCGGTCCCAATCGGCAAGAATGACGTCGTGGAAATCGTGTTTACCTCGGGCGCCACCGGCGAGCCCAAAGGCGTCCTGATCACGCATCGCAATATTCTCGCCAATATCGTGTCTCCAGAACGGATTGTTTCTGCTTACCGCAAATGGTTCCGGCCGGTGCTGCCGCTGCGTTTTCTGAGCCTGATCCCCTTGAGTCACATGTTTGGACAGGTAGTCACAATGTTTATTCTGCCGTTCATTCCTGGCACCGCCGTCTTCATGCACGGATACAGCCCACACGAAATCGTGCGCCAGATCCGCAGCCGGCGCGTGTCGGTAGTTGTCGCTGTGCCCAAGATCCTTGAAGTCCTGCGGAAGCACATCCTGTTACAATTTCCGGAAACTGCTGATCCGCCTCCGGCCACGGCACACTGGATCATCCGCTGGTGGCGATACCGCCGTTTGCATTGGTGGTTAGGATGGAAGTTTTGGGCGTTTGTGGTCGGAGCAGCACCGCTCGCGAGAGACCTCGAGGAGTTCTGGTCTCGTCTGGGATTCGCCGTCATTCAGGGTTACGGACTCACCGAGACGGCACCCGTCGTGGCCTTCAACAACCCTTTCGACATCCAGGAAGGAACAGTCGGCAAGCCTGCCGCCGGCGTCGAAGTGAAGATCGCGCCGGACGGTGAGATTCTCGTCCGCGGCGACAGCGTAACATCCGGGTACTACCACGCTCCCTCTGAGACCGCGTCAGCATTCGAGGACGGATGGTTTCACACCGGTGACATCGGGAGATTTGACGAGGCAGGCAACCTGACGATACAGGGCCGCAAAAAGGAAATGATCGTCACACCGGAGGGCCTCAACGTATTCCCGGAGGATGTAGAGCATGCGCTGAATCGACTTCCCGGTGTGCGGGAATCCGCAGTAGTGGGCAGAGATCGCGTCCACGCGGTTCTGGTGCTGCACAACAGCGTAGACGCGGACGAAATTGTCCGCCGGGCCAACTTGCAACTCGAAGACCACCAGAGAATCCGAAGTTTCTCGATATGGCCTGGTGACCGCCTACCGCGTACGGAAGGCACACAAAAGCTAAAACATGGCGAGATCCAAGCTTGGGTGGAGACCGGGGCTTCTGTCGCGGCAACAGCCACGAGTGGAGGTGCCGTGGTCGATCTCCTCCGGAAATATGCGCTGGACCGGGCCATCACACCAGAGACAACGCTCGACCAGTTGGGGCTGAGCTCGCTCGATCGAGTCGAACTCATGCTGGATCTCGAGGAACAGTTCAATATCAGTGTTGACGAATCGCTATTGACCGGCACGCGCACAATTTCCGCTCTAGAGGAAATAAGCGCTCCACCCAGCGCCCCCGAATTCCCCACCTGGAACCGCTTTTGGCTCGCCAGAATCATTCGCCGCGTGGCTCTTTCCGCACTCTTTATGCCACTCGTTCGCATGATTGCGCACGCTCGAATTTCGGGCGTCCAGCATTTGGCTTCGCTGCAGGGACCCGTCATTTTTGCGCCGAACCACCAGAGTCACTTGGACACGCCTTTGATCTTGGCCTCCCTGCCCTCGCGCTACCGTTACCGCGTGGCTCCAGCAGTGTGGAAGGAATACTTCGATGCACACTTTTCTCCGAGCCGTCACACGCGCTACGAATGGCTTCGGGATAGTCTCACCTACGTGCTCGTGGCGTTCTTCTTCAATGCGTTTCCCATTCCACAGACGGAGGTTGGCGCGCGCCAGTCGCTGCGCTACCTGGGAGAGTTGGTAGGTGACAACTGGTCCGTATTATTCTTTCCGGAAGGTGAACGAACCGAGGCAGGAGAGATCAAGCACTTTCAACCAGGTATCGGGTTGATCGCCGGGCGGCTCGGAGTGCCTGTTGTTCCCATTCGATTGCGGGGGTTCGAAAAGATCCTCCCTCGACACGCGCGATGGCCGCGCCCTGCCAGAGTCGAAATATCCTTCGGACCGCCTCTATACCTGAAGGGCCAAGATTACACTGCTCTGGCAAAGCAGGTGGAAGAAGCGGTCCTCGCGCTGTAGCAAAGTTTCTGTCAAAGAAAGGGCCGCGCCACAGGCCTACACATTAGCAGGCAGCGACAAGGCATAGCTCTATTGACACGGCGTGGTGCATGTCAGCCCTTGACGCAAATCAAAGGTACGAGCCGCGCAACTCGCCGCGCCAAACCCACCTGCTCGGCCGCCTGAGCGACGGCATTCACATCCTTGTACGCGCCGGGCGCCTCTTCGGCAACACCGCGATAGCTACGAGTGCGTATTAGCACACCCTTTTCGGCCAATTCGTCAATCAGCTTGCGCCCCTGCCAGAGCTTCGCAGCCTGTGTGCGACTCATCGACCGGCCAGCGCCATGGCATGCTGACGAGAACGCAAGATGCTCACTTTGGCCCGTGCCGATTAAGATATAGGATTCCGTTCCCATCGTTCCGCCAATCAGCACCGGCTGCCCCGCTCCCCGCAGCGAAGCCGGCAATTCCGGATGGCCGGGGCCAAAGCTGCGCGTTGCACCTTTGCGATGAACGAACAGTTCTCGACTTTCGCCGTCGATGACGTGCCGCTCAATCTTGCAGGTATTGTGGGAAACGTCGTAAAGCAGCGCGAGTTCGGCACCCGGAATGAGCTCGGCGAAAGCGCCGCGAACCAGATGCGTGATGATCTGCCGGTTCGCCAAAGCGCAATTCGTGGCGGCGCGCATCGCGCCAAGATAGTGTTGCCCCAGTTCCGAGCGGATCGGGGCACAGGCAAGTTCACGATCCGGAATGGGCCGATAACCCTCGATCACCATGGTTTTCAGATAGTCTGTTCCCACCTGGTGGCCGAGACCTCTCGATCCACAATGAATGCTTACGACAATGTCGTTTTGCTGCAGCCCTAGTACAGAGGCGGTCGGGGAATCGAAGATCTCAGCCACCCGCTGCACCTCCAGATAGTGGTTGCCCGATCCCAGCGTTCCCATCTCGTGAGCTTGGCGCTTCTTCGCGTGATGCGAAACGCACTCGGGCTTCGCGTCAGATGCACTTCCACCTTCTTCAATGCGCTCGAGATCTTTTGGGATTCCGTATCCGCGAGCCACAGCCCATTGCGCGCCGCCGCGCAGCATCTCATCCATCTCGTTTTCGCTGAGCAGGATCGCACCCGTACTGCCGACTCCGGCAGGGATTTTTCTGAACAGCGCATCCGCAAGGTCGGCTTTGCGCGGCTCTAGCCGGTCCGCTGCCAGCCCCGTTTGTAACGCGCGTACTCCACAGGAAATATCGAAGCCAACGCCTCCGGCAGAGATCACTCCACCCTCATCGGGATCGAAGGCGGCGACACCGCCAATTGGAAAACCGTAGCCCCAATGAGCATCCGGCATTGCGTAAGCCGCTCGTTGGATTCCGGGCAAAGTAGCGACATTGGTGAGCTGCTCGCGAACTTTTTCATCCATGTCACGGATCAATTGCTCACCGGCATAGATGATTCCTGGGACGCGCATCTGCCCCGTCGGTTCGATGCACCACTCGAATTCAGAATGGCGCGTGAGCGATTGCAGGTTCATACATTCTCCAGCGGCGGCTCAGACGTCAACCACGCACTGCGCAACCCATTGACCATCTTGCTCACGATGCACTCGAAGCGCGGTGACGGTGGCCCCCTTTGGCTCAACCCCAACCCGATGGCGTTCAGGATCAACTCTCTCGCCCACAAGAGTCCCGGTCAGAGAGCACCCAGACGTAACGACCCGAAACGTCCTGAACAACATCGTGCGCACCGCCATTTCATAGATGACCGCGTTGAGCCAACTGACAAAAAGCAGTTCGAGGTCGGGCGCATCGCAGCGGACTTCAACGGTTTCGCTTTCCCTAATCCTCGAAACGTCGGCCACAACCGCCGTGAGGGCAACCGCCGCTTGTTCAAATGCCTCTTCGACAGAGGCCCCGAATCCACGCACGCCTATGTCCGAACCATGCGAAAAATGTTCCCAGGTGGCCATCCTCTTCACGCATGCCCTGAGACTGGGCCGAGTTACGAACTTCGTTCGATTTCCCGTCGGACCCGAATCACAACCTCGCGAGGAATTCTTTCCACGGCGTCGCCCCGAGTGTCTCCGTCGTCGAGTGCCCGTAAGCGCGGATAATCATTACCGCCTTCTCGATTTCTTTTGGATCATCCGTCTCCACGACATCAACGACATCGAACCGGCCGAGAGTCGCAAAACTATGTTTCCACTCCAACCCACGGCAATCGGCCTTGATCTTGGTCGATACGGTTTCGGCCAACTTCTTAAAATCCTTGGGCTCCCGGAAAGCGTCGGGTGAAAATCGGCTTAGGATCACGTAAGTCGCCATACAATACCTCCTTCTAAGATTCATGCCGGTCGCTACCAAAGGTGTTTCGCAAACGATCAAATTCCGGTTTTACCAGCTGGCGTCTTTTTTCAAGACTTGCCTTGCTTCGCCAATTTCTTAGGTTTCGGGCTGCGCCACCGTTTCCGTTGCAAGCCAGAAGCCAAAAATTTAAGGGCAGCGGCAGGCTGCGAAGTGTTTCCGACCCTCTCGGGCCGGTGCGTCGAAACTCCCGGGCGCCTCGCTTACGCTTCGTGCCTGGCCGCTGCCTCAAACCGAAGGATGAAAGACTTGCGACTGGTCAAACCCTGGTTGTCGCTTCGCACCACATCAGAAGGCGACCAAGGGGAATTTCTGTGCTGCGGATTTATTCAATCCGTTGAGTCTCGGAAACTCTCTCCCATCGCATTCCCCATCCTCCGATGCTTCGTTTTTAGCTAACGTGTACTAAAAATGCTGTGACCTGGCTCACCCCTCGAAGTGATGAGCGTTACACGCTGACTAAACTCCAGCATCCATTCGGAAAGTTAGCTCAAGCCTGTTTTGGCTTTGCTGCATGGAAACAAGGAAGAGCTCCTACTCATCGCATCAGCGGGAAAAGAAGCCTGCGTGGGCGTCAAGTTGCTTTGACGGATGGGATTCGAACAATTTCAACGGAACAAAGCGCGTGGCGGAGAACAGCTTGCGATGTGCTCCCGATCAGAAATCGGTCGATACCCTTGCGGCCATGGGAGCCCATAAAGATCAGATCAGCATCCCACTGCACCGCCCTGTCGAGGATGGCGGTTTTCGGTTCACCTTCTTCGATAACCGTATGCACCTGGAAACCTGCCGATCGAAGCTGTTGCGCGGTCCGCTCCCCCAATTCTTTCCCTTCTTTCAACCTCTCCCGCTGCGCGGCCTCAAGTGTTTCCACCTGTCCCACATATGCGTAAGGGATGATCACGGGCGGAACGACCACGTGGAAGACGCACACTTCCGCGCCTTCTGGCCTCATCTGCCGCACAACAGCCTGCGTGGCGGCTTCCGAGTATTTGGAGTCGTCAACCGCCAGCAAGATCTTCATGGGCAAGATCCTCTCCCCTTCGAGCAAATTGCACGAGTCCAAAGGAGCCTAGGGATTACTTCCCTTTCGCTTCCTTCAGGGTTTTCTTAGCTTCCTTCTTCGTTCTCTTGATCGCCTTCTTCTTTGCCATTTCCGTTCTCTTTCCCAAAAGACTTACCTGACGATACTTAAGACGATACTTAATCCGTGGCTCTTCGTCTGTAGAAGGTGACCTTGCTGTCCACGACGTTGGCAATGTACCGGCCTTCGGAAAGAAACTGCATGATCGTGTGACCTTGTCTCGCCAGTTGCGCCCAGCGGGAGGAGGTTTCCGGGTTCTGTTCAAGACCGCGCATTACCTCTCCATCGAGAAGGAAACCCACTTGAAGCAGGTGCTTCTTCGTGGTGCGTAGAACCGGGAATAGCCGCTCGTTGAGTTTTATTTTCTCAACTCCGTCAACAAGAGACTGCCGCCACACGGAAATCAAGGTTTCTTCGAAGCTCATCTCTGCACCTCCTGACTCCTACGCGACGCGCCGCTTAGAACCACCCCAGGCTCTTTCCGCGAACGAGCAGACCTTGGGTTTCACGAGTCGTACAAAATCACCATTGCCCATGCGGACGCTTTCGGAGAGTGTCCCCGTACCGAAAATGATCTCTACGTCTTCAGCGAGCGCCTCGTCCAAGTATACCGGCACGCCATAGAGCTCCCCAAAAGGCGGAATCGCTCCTGCCTCACAATCGGGAACGTCTCGTTGCATCTCTCCGGTTCCAGCAGCTGCACCTGGTGACCGACCACGGCGGACAGTTTTTCGAAATTGATGCGGTACGAAGCCGGGAGCACTGCGAGGAGAATCTTCTCTCCGGCACGGAGAGCGACCGTTTTGCCCACCTCCTTGCCGGGAAAGTGCATGAGCGAAGCCGCGACCTGGGCACTGTGAGTGGGTACGTGCAGAATCAGCGAGTATGCGATTTGATTTTGATCTAGGTGCGATTCCAAACGTTCTGGCATAAGCATAATGAAACCTCCTGCGACTTGATCGCAACTGCCATGTCTTGCGACACGGCACAATACACTAATCCGCCGCCGTCGCTCCCTGGACCTGAGCCTTCTCCGCGGGAGTGAAATGGCGCGAGAACCACTCGGCGGCAACCCTTGCCGCTTCTTCGAGTGTTCCCGGCTCTTCGAACAGATGCGTGGCACCGGGAATGATCACCAGTTTCTTGTCAGGACATTTGAGCTTCGCAAGGGCTTCCCGATTCATGGTGATCACTGGCTCGTCGTCTCCTCCGACGATCAGCAGCGTGGGTGCGCGGACAATGGTAAGTGCGCCTCCCGCAAGATCCGGTCTGCCGCCCCGCGACACGACAGTGCAAACAATTTTGGGAAGTTCGGCAGCCGCCACGAGCGCCGCGCCCGCCCCGGTGCTGGCTCCGAAATAACCTATTTTGAGCTCTCGTGTTCCCGGACTGCCTTTGATCCACTGCGTCGCTGCAACCAGACGCCTTGCAAGGAAGGGGATGTCGAAACGCAGTTCGCCGGTATATTGATCAATGGACTCCTCTTTCCGAGTCAAAAGATCAAACAAAAAGGTTGCGATTCCCTTGGATTGGAGTACCTGTGCAACATAGCGATTGCGCGGGCTATGGCGGCTGCTTCCGCTGCCATGCGCAAAAAGGACGATCCCATCCGCGTCCTTCGGAAGAGCCAAAGAGCCTTCCAGTGTTACACCTTCGAGGTCGAGCGTGACCTCTCGCCTGTCGCCGTCCCATTCTGACTTTCTCATGGTCGAGCTCCTTTCAGCGTCACTCGGGTCTTCCTTGTCCACCTTTTGAAGAGCCGGCTGCGCAGCCTGCTGCAGCAGTTCAGTTACTTTCTCATCCGCCACTTGTGAGAAATCCTCGTAGAACTGCCCGATCGCATAGAAGTACTTCGGCGTGTTGACGCAAATAAGCTCATCGACCTCAGTTCTCAGGCGATTGCAAGTCGATATCGGGGCTACAGGGACGGCGACTATCAGCCGAGCTGGCTTCATCTGTCGTAACGCCTGGATAGCAGCGCGCATGCTGGACCCTGTGGCAATTCCGTCATCCACCAGCACAACAACCTGCCCTTCCACATGAAGTGGAGGCCAGGCACCTCGATAGATGCTTTCACGTCTCGTAAGCTCCTTTTTTGCTTTTTCGGTGATCTGTTCGATCTGCGTCTCGGAAATCCCTGCTCCCTCGACGATCTCCCGATCGAGCACACGCACCCCGCCGCTCGCCACTGCTCCGAATGCGAGCTCTTCTTGCCCAGGAACGCCGAGTTTGCGTGAAACAAACGTGTCTAGCGGGGCATGCAACGCTTTTGCGACTTGAAAGGCGACCGGAACACCCCCGCGTGGAATTCCGAGCACAATCACATCCTTCCGGCCTGCGTAGGTACGCAGTTGCTCTGCCACCCTGCGGCCAGCATCTTCGCGATCTTTGAAAATCAGTTGCTCATCACCAAAATCCATGTATATCCTCGTTTCGAGTGTCAGGCCACTTAGATCCTTTCCTACCACTCTGATCTGTGCGTCAACCAAATCTTTTAGTCCATCTCACTAACATGCGCAGTGAAGCCCATCACAGTCCTGTGTGACGCACGCTACACAACTTGGACCGGGGATACCCCAGAATCTTTAAGCGGATATCATGGCGAAACGAACGTCCAACGCCCGCCATCTAGGGATCGATCTGAGGTCAAAGAGAGAAGAAGAACTCTTCAAGTGGTTTCTTGCATGCCTGCTTTTCGGAAAACCAATTCAGACCGAAATTGCTGAGCAAGCCTACCGGGAACTCGTGGCTGCACGCCTGACGAGTCCCGCAGCGATTCTCCAGGCTGGCTGGGACAAGCTCGTGCTTCTCCTAGACCAGGCCCACTACGTCAGATACGATTTCTCCACGGCAACCAAAATCCTTGAAGTATGCAAGGAACTGAAACGCGGCTACGGTACGGTCAAAAACCTTGTCGCACAGGCTAAAACAACGTCCGAGCTTTCGCAGAAGCTGCAGGAATTCAAACACATCGGTCCAGTAACGACCCGAATTTTCTTGCGTGATGTGCAGCCAGTCTGGTATCGCAGCGCCACAACCCGCAGAAAACGATAAACCTGCAGATTTTCCAGGTCCTCTCACTCGAAGAAAAATCGCGGATGATAGGACTTACCCAGCCGCCCGCATCGGTTTTTCATGTTCGAGGCTGGAGCAGTCGATCTTGAGGAACCGCAGCGATTGATTCCAGTTCGCCGAAGTGCCGAAGGCCTCAGAAAGCGCCCTCATTTTGTCCGCGATACTTAGCGCGTACACTCCCTCGGCGCGAAAGGACCGGCAGCCACGAATCAGAGTTGGATACAGGCGCAAACTCTGGGCGATCCTTTCCTGCACATCTATCACATAGATAAAGGACTGATCGTTGCGCTCGGTCTTGTCAACTGCATAATCGTCTACAAAATCGCCCGCACCATACAGAATTGTGCGGCCTTGGTAAAATTCGATCCCCCGGAAAACGTGGCTCGAGTGACCGAAAACAACATCAGCTCCCGCATCGACGAGCGCATGAGCCAACGCCACGTGGTCCTTGGGAGGCGTATACCCCCAGTTGGATCCCCAGTGAGCAGATACAATTAAGAAATCCACAGCTTCTCGCTGCTCTCGAATGATGTCCAATAGCCTCGACGCCCGCGGATCGTTAATATTCGTAGGCACAAAAAAAACGCCGGGCCAGTCCTTGGTGGCTTCCCAATCGGACTCATTGTCGGTGAACGCAAGTAATCCAATCTTCCGTCCTGACACCTCGGCTGCGGCGACCCTCGAGGCTTGCGCCAGATTCATCCCAGCGCCGCTATGCACAATGCGGGCTCGGTCAAGGATTTCCAGCATTTCGAACATCGCATCGTATCCATAGTCAAGAACGTGATTATTGGCTAGGGAGACGGCGTTGATCTCAGCGATTTTCAGCACCTCGATGTTCTTTGCTGCTGACTGAAAGTGAAATGCTTTTGGATAGGCAGACCACGGCTCGCCCCGATCCGAGATGACGCATTCAAGGTTGCAGAGCCGCCAGTCGGCGCTATGCAGGATAGGCAGCGTATCTCCCCACGGATACTCTGGCGGCGCATTTTCCAAAACCTCGTTCACCAGGCGTCCGAGCATGCAATCGCCCAGCAGCAGCAGCTCTAGGGGCTTCCTCTTCCCGGCTTCAGAAGCTAATCGCCGTGCTTGTTCTCGGGGGGACACGTGTTCGCGACAATCGTTACTCATTCCACTCCTTGGCCACTGCGCCGCATGCTGGGGCCACGCAACGAGCTGAATTCTCCATCAATCTCGACAGGGCCCACCTGTTAGAAGTGCGGTCTCGTTCAGGAGCGTTAGAAGTCATCGGCCTCCGGCGATTTTTCGTTTTGCCGTTTTGTCTGTTAAGGACAGTTCTCCCGCAATCAGCGGAGCCACTGAGATGATAGAAATGTTTGTAGTATCGATGTCCGCGCGAAGAGGAACTGTGTCAGTGCAGAATATGCGTTTTACCCCGAGAGACCATATTTTTGTCCATTGTGATCCCGTGAAGAGGCCGTGAGTGACTAGGATGTAGATCTCTTTCACGCCCACTTCTCTCAGCTTTTCGCAGGCGGAGACCAGGGTTCCCCCCGTATCGAGCATGTCGTCGATGATCACCACTCTAGCCCCCACTCTGCCCACGGGGCCTTGATGGATGATTCCTTGCTCGGTCCTCTTTTTTTCAAAGTATGGGGTCTCACCGATCGGCATGCCCGCTGCATTCTTCACTTCTTCGCAACGGCTGATTGCTCCGTTGTCGGGAGCAACGATGGTTGCATCAGTTAGACTTTGGTTTCTTAAGACCTCGGCGAAAATACGCGCCGTTGAGAGGGAACGCACAGGCAAGCAAAGCAATTCCTTGTCACGCTCGCTGTGCACGTCTACCGTAATCACCTGATCTAAGCCGGAGCCCTTCAGAAGGGAACCAATCCAGGCCGTTCCCAAGCTCTCTCCAGGCTTCTCCTTGTCCTGCCGGCTGTAGGCAAAATATGGAAGGACCGCCGTTACCTTGCCGGCGCCTCCCTTCTTGAGCGTGTGGGCCAACAACATCGGAGAAAGCGTCTGTTCGTCCGGAGGAGCGATCGAACCTAAGACCAAGCAGTGTTCGCCTGATACGCTGCCTTGCACTTTGGCGCGCAATTCCTGGTTGTCATATCGGCTGATTGCGAATTGGCCCACTTGTAGCAAAAGAGTGCTGCGTAATTCCCGCGCGATATGTTCGTAGTTGGAAAAGCTAAACAGAATCATAACGATTCCCATGCGGGCTTTATCGGAGGCTCTCCTCTTTTCGTCGCCTTCCCGCAGGCATTGGCCGGGGCCGCTTCTTCTCCTCACCCGAGCCAGTAACCCGTCTTGAACTTGATTTCTTGCAACTCCGGAATCAGTTCAAGGGTGTAATCGAAAGGGCGGCTCGTACGCTTTACCAGTCGCGCCATCGGGAACCGCAATGACTGTGCGTGTTGGTCATGCGGCGTCCTGGATTACGCCGTTCCAGTCGGACGGGCCCTTCGCCCGTCCAACTGGAACGTATTTGGACCTTAAGCGGCTTTTGGATGAATACGGATTGTTTGGGCTTTCGCAACCTTCGGCAGGTTGAACTCCAGGATGCCGTTCTTTAACGTCGCGTTCACCTTATCCGTCTCGACATCGGCAGGCAGGTCCACCATCCGCAAGATTTGGTCGCAGCACCTCTCCGCATAGACTGTCTTGCCTTTTTTTTCTTCTTTCTTGGCTTCCCGCTTGCCGGTGATCGTTAGCCGGCGCGGCTCAAGGCTGATCTCGAGTTCTTTTTCGCTAAAACCGGGTACCTCGGCCTTCACGGCGAAAGAATCATCGAACTCCTCGATGCTCACGTGCACCGGATGAAATAGCTCCCTTTCCGCCTGGAACCAGTTCTCGAGGTCGCGGCCAAATGAGCGGCCGTTACCTTCGAAGATTTCATAGGCTCTGCGCGAAAGAGCGTTGAATGTGTCTTGGATCTGGTCAAATACAGAACCGTACTTGATCGGCTTCGCCGGCTCTTCAGCACGTTTCACTGCTGCAGTTTCCGCCATGGTTTCTTCTCCTTTGCCAAATCATGTCAGCGCCGACCGCGGGGATCATCGGCCTGAACCAAAAAACCCAAAGCTGGCGCTGCAAAGAGAGCTTGCCAAAATGAACGAACGGAAGCAGTGATGCAGGTCACCAGGTTCTGTGAGGGCCGTCTCTCATGGCAAACCAGTCTTTTTTCTCATACAGGTGAGTGAGCCGTGCTGGAAGCGATGCCCAGACACCGAAGACAGGCATGTGTCGATATGCAACTCGCCCGCGAGTTCGACGATTCCTCACCGGGGCTTTCACGATCGCTAGTCTTGTATCTGCTCAATCCCCTGAGGCCGCCGCTTGTTTAGCCGGAGGCGGCATTCTCCCCTTGCTGAGAATTCGAACTGTGCTCGCCTGTGACCCTTTTTCCCCCGGCTCTTCCACAAAACTCACTCTCGTTCCTACCTTCAAACGCGAAAATGCCCGGTTGAGAACACTGTTCTTGTGGAAATAAATCCCACGCCCGTCATCCGATGTCAGGAACCCGTAGCCTTCACCTTGGAGAATCTTGCTCACGCGCGCTACCTGGAGCGGTGCATGGCTCTTTATGTCGCCGCGCTGACGGCGAGCGTAATCCTGCAAACGCCGGCCGGCGGCCTTGAACGCGTCATTAATTGCCAGCTGGAGATTCTTGTGCGGAGTTTTCAGTTCCAGGTGTTTCTCGATCTCGGTCTCCCCCAACTGCCGGGCACGATGACTTATGCTGGGCTCGCGCTTGACCACGATCTCTTCTCCCGGCACAGTCAGATCAATGCGAATGTGATACGGGCTCCCCCTCCTGTGATGACGGTGTGGCATTTCTATCGCTACTCGACACCCCATCACGCGGTTGTAGAAGCTATCGAGCTTGTCTGCTTCAGCGCGGACCCATTCCTCGATGGTTTCTGACGGTGTCACATTCCGGAAGGTAATTTGCAGCGGAGATTGCATGGTGGCCTCCTTCAATCAAACTTTCCATAGTGCGTCCACTTGAGCTACGTCTCTTCGAGAATCTGCTTCCTGACGATTTCCCAATCTTTCCGGGATTCTCATCTCCCAAACCGGTACTACTGCACTTCGTCAAGCGGCATTCCGCTTCGCGCTCTTTCTTTGTGTTGTCTTCGCCCAATTCTGTTTCTCTAGACCGTGCAAAACGCATAGCCACAAGAGAGGCAAGAAACGCAGGCCGAATCCTCCACCATCGTGCCACCGCATTCCGGACAGGCCTGCGCGCCAACCGGGACATCTTCCCTCAATTCTCCTGCTCGTAAGACCTGCTCGCCCTTGCAACCATCACGAAAGACTGTGATCCCTTTGCATCCCAGCTCATGCGCCAAGAGAAAGACACTCTCGATATCCCGCCGCGTGGCCGTGCGAGGGAGATTCGCAGTTTTGCTCACGGCATTCTCCACATGTCGCTGAAAGACTGCCTGCATCCGAACGTGCCACTCCGGCGCAATGTCATGCGCGGTCACAAAAACACGCCGGATGGATTCCGGGATTTCTTTCAGATTCTGGATACTACCGGTTCGTGAAATCGATTGGCGAACGCTTTCGTTCAAGTAAGGTGCGGCCATAGCCTCGAACAAAGGATGAAGATGCGACTGGCTTGGACGACCAAGCACGCTGCGGATGTAGCAGAGCGCAAAGATTGGTTCGATACCGCTCGAGCATTCGGCAATGAGACTAATCGTTCCCGTCGGCGCTATCGTCGTGACCGTGGCGTTACGCCTCTTGATGCCCTGAGCCGCGAAAATACTTCGCGGGTAGTTTGGGAACACTCCGCGCGATTCAGCGAGCCGGCACGACTCTTCTTTGGCTTCCACAGAGAGAAACTTCATCAGTTCGTCCGCCGTGGCCAACGCCTCCGCTGAATCGTACGGCAACCCCAGCAGGAAAAGCAGATCGGCGAACCCCATGATGCCGAGACCGATTTTCCGGTTCGCCAGCGTCTGCTCTTCGATCTCGGACAGCAGATAGTGGTTGGCATCAATCACGTCATCCAAAAATCGTACTGCGAGTCGCGTAATGGACCGGAGACGCTCGTAGTCAATCCGTGACTCGCGTACAAAATGCGCGACATTGATTGACCCAAGATTGCACGATTCATATGGGAACAATGGCTGCTCACCGCAAGGGTTGGTAGCTTCAATCTCACCCAGAGCAGCCACCGGATTCTGCCTGTTGATGGCGTCCAGAAACACCAGACCGGGATCACCCGTCTTCCAGGCACAATCGACAATCGCATTGAAGACTTGTCGGGAATTCAGACACCTGGCTTCCTGACCATTGCGGGGATTAATCAGCGGATAGTCGGCACTCCGTCGGACGCAATCCATGAATCTGTCCGTGACGGCCACGGAAATATTGAATGTGGGCAAAGTGTCGGCTTCGCTCTTCGCTGCGATGAATTCCAATAGATCGGGGTGATCGAAACGGAGAACACCCATGTTTGCACCCCTTCGCGCGCCACCCAAACGTGTGACCTGGCAGGCATAGTCGTACAGTTTCATGAAGGAGACCGGACCACTGGACTCCCCCCGGGATGAGCCAATCGGGTCACCGCGAGGCCGAAGATGGGAAAATGAAAACCCGGTTCCGCCGCCTGTTTTCTGGATCAGGGCCATCGCCCGGAGGCCACCAAAAATGGAATCCATGGAATCTTCGATCGGCACGACAAAGCAGCCGGAGAGCTGCGCCTCCGGAAGACCGGCGTTCATAAGAGTCGGCGAGTTGGGCAGAAAATCAAGGTCCCTCATCATCCTGGAAAATGCGTCAGCAGATTCTCGAACCTGGGTTGACGGAATGTTTCTGCGTTCTGCGGTCGCAACATGCCACGCCACCCGTGAAAACATCTCTCCCCGCGTTTCAAGAAGCTTCCCGGAAGCATCCGCCAGCAATATCCGCTTCTCCAACACTTCGCGAGCGATGTTGGAATTCACACCATCCTGCTCCTGTGCGACGAAATCGGCGCCAAAGGCATCTGCGGCTTAGGCAGCGCCCCTGGCATGCGCAATCTGCGAAAAGCGGCGTTGCTCCGAGTCGATGAGCGCGACGACCTGGCCTTTCTCCACTTTCGTAGCTCTCTCATCGTTGAGCGACCAGTTCGAATACTTGCGGCTGTGCAGCGGCGGCCCTCAGTTCCTGCTCCGACCTCGCTTGCGTTTTCCTCAAGAGAACTTCCAGAGACGGCCCGTTAAACCTCGTTGTGACTCGGGAAGGATCGACCTCGACAGCGAGGTCGAGGACACGGAAGACCATTTTTCCATCGGGACGTGCCCTGGTCTGCTTCCGAGCAGCATCCACCTTGTCCACCTTCGGCTTCCCGCAAATTGTGATCTGGCGGGGCCCAACCCAAATCTCAATCGTACCTTCCTCGAAGATGGCAACGTCAGCGCCCACCCAGAGGCTATCGTCAACCGTCATTCGTCCACAGCAGAGCGGGCCTACTAGTTCGCATTCCGCTTGACGCCAGTCCTCCAGTTCATGGCCAGATGCAGAACCACGACGTTCAAAGATTGCGTAAGCGCGGCAAGCCACGGCTTCATGCACCCTGCGTGTTTGCTCGTCGACGTCCACCATCGCCAACTTCACTTTTTCGTCTGCCCTTGAGTGCTTCCCTGCTCTTCCTGCCCTCATGGCCTACCTCCAACTTCTCCCCATTCCTTATATAAATAAAGTATTGGCCATTTGCCTTGGCATTCCTGTGACGCGTGTCACAGCCTCATGTGAGCAAATACACTCTGTTTCCAATAAAATCTCAGGCCGACACGCACGCCGATTGCAAACCAGCTGCTTCCGTTTCTTGAGCATCGTCTTTGGCGTGTTCTCCCAATGTGGAGTATGGACCAAACTGTGATTTCTCATACCGTCTTGTGTGATGGAGGTCACGATATCGGGAACCACACAGGAATAAATTGTTGATAGTAATTCTGGAGCGCCCAAACAAACGGGCTTGCTTGCGCAGAGAAGAGGAGGGACGAATGGAAGCTCACTATATATACCGCGTTAACGCGTCTTCGACGACAGTTCGGAGCGGCACCGTGGCCGCCGATAAAATAGAACGCCCGATTGCATTCAGCGCGCCACCTGAATTCCAAGGTGAGCCCGGCAATTGGACGCCCGAACACTTTCTGATAGCCTCCGTGGCCGGGTGTTTCGTAAGCACCTTCTCCGGAATGGCCCATTTCTCCAAGTTTGAATTCCTCTCGCTTGAGGTGGGCGTCGAAGGAATCATCGGAAAGGATCAGGGAGGCTGGCGCTTCACGCAGGTCAACGTGCGTCCTCGATTGAAAATCGCGCACGAAAAGGATCGTGAACGCGCCAATCGCTTACTGGAAAAGGCCGAAAAGACTTGTCTCGTTGTGCGTTCCCTGACGTCCCAAGTTGCGCTCGAACCCGAAATTCTGGTTGAAGAGAAAATTCTGGAACGCGAAAAGATGGGGAATGCCATTCCCATAACGTAGCGATGGGCTGTGAGCCTCGGGGGATTTGCAGAACATACCGGACAACTGGAGAGTGCCGGGACGTTGAACTAGCATTCACAGGTAATGACCGGGCGCGGTCAGGAAATCGAGATGGGTTGGCAACCAATCGTGAAGTCAGAGCAAGACTGGGCCGTCGTCCCCAATCTCAAGAACTATGAGCAAGCCAGACGATCCTTCTCCTGGGAAGAGGCTCGCCGGGAGCTCGACGGCCTTCCCGGTGGTCAAGGGCTGAACATCGCCTATGAAGCGATTGATCGTCATGCAAATGGTTTACTCCGCGATCATCTGGCTATCCGTTGGTTGGGCAAAAACGGAGAAGTACAAGACTACACCTACGGCCAACTGCAAGCGCTCACGAACCGATTCGCGAACGCTTTAAAAAGCCTCGGGGTGAGCAAAGGAGATCGCGTTTACGTGCTCGCCGGCCGCATTCCAGAGTTGTACATCGCTGCCTTGGGTACCCTCAAGCATCGGGCTGTCTTCTGTCCTCTTTTTTCAGCATTTGGTCCCGAACCGCTTCGGGCGCGCCTTACGATCGGAGGCGCCAAGGTACTTGTCACTACGCAATCCCTCTATGATCGTAAGGTGAAATCGATCCGGCCATCCCTCACGTCTCTCGAGCACGTGCTAATTATCGGGGAAGACCGCCAGTCAACTAATGTGCCGGATACAATCGACTATCTGCGCTTGATCGACGATGCCTGCGAATTCTACACTATCCAACCGACGGCGCCTGAAGACACGGCTCTCTTGCATTTCACAAGCGGGACCACAGGCACGCCCAAGGGGGCAGTGCATGTCCACGGAGCCGCCGTCGCCCACCACATCACCGGGAAACTGGCGCTCGACTTCCATAACGAGGATATTTTTTGGTGCACCGCCGATCCCGGATGGGTTACGGGGACTTCCTATGGAATCATTGCCCCGCTGACGAACGGGATTACCAGCATCATTGATGAAGGAGACTTCGACGCGGAGCGTTGGTATGGGGTTCTTCAGTCGCAGAAAGTGACCGTCTGGTATTCTGCGCCGACGGCGATTCGCATGTTGATGAAGGCCGGGTCCGACATCGTTAGGAAATACGATCTTCGCGCACTTCGTTTTCTCTCGAGCGTCGGTGAACCCCTGAATCCCGAAGCAGTGGTCTGGAGCAAAGAGGCTTTTGGGCGCCCTTTCCACGACAACTGGTGGCAAACGGAGACAGGCGGAATCATGATTGCCAACTTTCTGGCGATGGACATTCGACCCGGGTCCATGGGCCGTCCGCTGCCCGGAATCGAAGCGGCCATTGTGCAGAGGAGCGAGGATGGCTCCATGCATGAAATTCTGCAACCTGATGTCCAGGGCGAATTAGCTCTCCGCCCCGGCTGGCCTTCGATGTTCCGCGCTTACTGGGAAGAGCCCGAACGTTACAAGAAGTGTTTCGCCGGTGGGTTCTACCTGACGGGAGACCTTGCCAAGCGAGATAAGGACGGGTATTTCTGGTTCGTCGGCCGCAAGGATGATGTGATCAAGACTTCGGGACACCTGATCGGGCCATTCGAGGTGGAGAGTGCCCTAATGGAACACAAAGCTGTCGCCGAATCCGGGGTAATCGGCAAACCCGACCCCATTGCATTCGAGATCGTTAAGGCCTTCGTTGTGCTCCGGAAAGGTTTCGAACCGAGTGAAGCCTTGCAACGTGAAGTGCTAGGGTTCGCGCGATCTCGCTTGGGAGCTGTCGTCGCTCCGAAAGAAATCGAGTTCGTGAGCACGCTGCCGAGGACTCGGAGCGGCAAGATCATGCGTCGTCTGCTGAAAGCCCGTGAGCTCGGCCTTCCCGAAGGGGATATCTCCACATTGGAATCGAATTAAATGCCCACGACTTCAGTTTCGAACCGTCCGCCGGTCGACCGCGAACACGCTCTTTTTCTATTGAGCGAAATGCTGCGTATCCGCCGCTTCGAAGAAAAAGCAGCTGAGATGTACAGTCTGCAAAAGATTCATGGGTTCCTCCACCTCTACATCGGCGAGGAAGCAACGGGAGTCGGAGCCATGCAGGCATTTACGCCGGACGACGCGATTGTCGCGACCTATCGCGAACATGGCCAGGCACTGGCGCGGGGCATCCCATCCACAGTCTTGATGGCCGAGATGTTTGGTAAAGTCACCGGATGCAGCCACGGCCACGGTGGCTCGATGCATTTCTTTGACGCACGCCGCCGCTTCTACGGCGGCTACGCTATCGTCGGAGGCGGTTTGCCGATTGCAGTCGGCCTGGCCCTGGCCGACAAACTGCAAAATCGAAAGAGAGTCACCGCCTGTTTCTTTGGAGATGGCGCGGTTGCCGAAGGCGAGTTCCACGAGTCTTTGAATCTTGCGGCGCTCTGGAAGCTCCCCGTCGTTTTTCTGTGCGAGAACAACCTCTACGCGATGGGGACAGCTCTGGAACGGCATCAAGCACAGACCAACATCAGTCAGAAGGCAGCCTCCTACAATTTGGCTTCTAGTGTTGTGGATGGGATGGATGTGCTTGGGGTTGAAACCGCTGCCAGACAGGCTGCCGATTCCGTGCGCAATGGAAATGGACCTTTTCTTTTGGAGCTCCGCACCTACCGCTTCCGCGCCCATTCCATGTCCGATCCGGATTTATATCGTACGAAGGAAGAAATCGAAGAATGGAAGAAACGCGATCCGATCGCGCTGTTCCAGTCTCAACTCCGAGCCTGGAATCTGCTGACTGATTCGGACGTGACGCGATTGGAAGCCGAAATCAGCGCGGAAGTCGATGAAGCGGTGCGATTCGCGGAAACAAGCCCCTTCGAGCCGGTTGAGCAGCTTCTTAAAGACGTGGAAGGACCAGTGGCGCCGTGACAAAGATGACTTATCGCGAAGCCGTACGTGCGGCACTCCGCAAAGCCCTTCGAAGCGATCCTCGCGTTTTTCTGATGGGCGAGGACGTGGGCCGCTACGGCGGAGCTTTTGCAGTAAGCCACGGCCTCCTCGGTGAGTTCGGACCGGAACGCATCCGCGACACTCCGCTTTCGGAATCGGCCTTTGTCGGCGCGGGGATTGGGGCGGCCCTCGGGGGCATGCGCCCTATCGTCGAGATCATGACAGTCAACTTCAGCATGCTGGCCATGGATCAAATTCTGAATAACGCTGCAACTTTGCGGCACATGTCCGGCGGGCAATTTAACGTTCCCCTCGTAGTCCGCGTGGCTACCGGTGGAGGTCGTCAGATGGCGGCGCAACATTCTCACAGCCTGGAGGGATGGTACGCTCACATTCCGGGCATCAAGGTGCTCACACCGGCGACCGTCGCCGATGCTTACGGAATGCTGCTGGCGGCGCTTCAAGAGCCCGATCCGGTTTTCCTCTTCGAACACGCGACCTTGTATCCGTTGGAAGGCGAAGTTGATGAAGCGGCAGGACAAGCAGACATCAGCCGAGCCGCGGTACGTCGCGCCGGTCAGGACATCACCCTCATCACGTATGGTGGCACGCTGGGAAAGACGATGCAGGCAGCCGATCTTCTCGCGAAGAACGGCGTCGAAGCAGAAGTGATCGACTTGCGTCTTCTGCGTCCGCTCGACATCGCGACGATCGTAAACTCCGTGACCAAGACGCACCGCGCCGTGATTGTCGACGAGGCTTGGCGCACCGGAAGCTTTGCGGCCGAGGTCAGCGCACAAATCATGGAACACTCCTTCGACGAGCTGGACGCGCCTGTGCAGCGCGTGTGCAGCGCCGAGGTTCCGATGCCCTACGCGAAACATCTCGAGACGGCAGCTCTACCCAAAGTGGAGGAAATCGTCAGCGCAGCGCAGAGGATGATTTCTCACCATGGCTGAATTTCTCATGCCGCAGCTCGGCGCCGACATGAGTGCTGGCAAACTCTTGCGTTGGCGCAAGAGTGTTGGAGACCGAGTCCAACGCGGTGACATCATCGCGGACGTTGAGACGGATAAAGCGGATATCGAGATCGAAATTTTTACGAGCGGGATGATTGAAAGATTCCTTGTCCAGCCGGGAGAAAAGGTTCCCGTCGGGACTCTTCTCGCAATCATCCGGCAGCAAGGAGAGGTAATCCAGCCGGGAGCAGTACGCGTTCCGACAGCGGTACCCAGTGTACCGGCCCCTGCAAGACCAGCAGTTCCAACGCCTCCGCCTCCAGTACAGCCTTCCCTGGTTACAGAGAGGCCGGGACGTCTGCACATCTCCCCTGCCGCAAGAAAAATTGCGGCTGATCTTGGAATTGATCCAGCATCCCTTGTCGGAATCGGAACAGGCCCAGCAGGCCGAGTAACGATCGAAGATGTCCAGCAAGCCGCAAAAGCGAAAGCAGTGCAACCGAAGCCTGAAGTTGCACTGGACAGGCAAGCTCGAATGCGGCAAGTTATCGCCGCCGCGATGGCGCGTTCCAAGCGAGAGATCCCGCACTACTACCTGAGCACCACGATCAACATGAGCCGCGCCATGGCCTGGCTTGCACAGGAGAATCTCAAACGCTCCGTCGAGGACCGGCTCGTATACGGAGTTCTTCTCGTCAAGGCCGTGGCACTCGCCTTACGGGAGACTCCGGAATTAAATGCTGTATGGACAGGCGGAAAGGCAACCCCGGGCTCGGAGGTCCATGTGGGATTGGCCATTTCCCTGAGGGGTGGCGGTCTCGTTGCTCCCGCGCTGCATAACACCGATCGACAGACTCTTGACGAATTGATGAGAAACTTTCGAGATGTAATTCAAAGAGCGCGCGCGGGTTCACTGCGGAGTTCCGAGCTGAGCGACACCACGATCACAGTTACCAGCTTGGGTGAACAAGGAGTTGAGACCGTTTTCGGTATCATCTACCCTCCTCAGGTCGCGCTCGTGGGTTTTGGCAAGCTGGTCGAACGCCCGTGGTCGTCGGAGGGCAAGGTCATCTCGCAACCCGTTATCACAGCCTCGCTGTCGGCTGACCATCGAGTGAGCGATGGACACCGCGGCGCGCTCTTTCTCTCCGCTCTTGACCGCAAGCTCCAGGAACCGGAGAAGCTGTGACGAAAGACCAGGTCAAAGAAGTTGTACTTCGCGTTCTTGGCCAGATTGCTCCGGAGGCCGAATTGTCGCAGATCAAAACCAATCTCAGAATCCGCGACCAGTTGGATATCGATTCCATGGACTTGTTGAACTTCGTGATCGGCTTGCACAAGGAACTAGGGGTTGACATTCCAGAAGCGGACTATCCTAAGCTCGCGACCTTGGACGGTTGTATCGATTATCTTGCAGCTCGCGGAGAACGCCGCTAGCGCACCGAGATTGAATGAAGAGAAGACAGAACACAGCCGTCAACCCAAGCCGATTCTGCCGTAGCGACTGGCGGCCGATTGAACCTGAAGCTTCGTAGCGGGTTTGAGATGACAACTGAACGACCTCGCAGCCATGGGAACGCTCAGCGCGTTATAAGGGTGTTTGCGCCTGCAGATTCGCGCAGGAGAGCAGGCCGAGAACGAGAAGCAAAGCGATCCGCGTCCACCGGCGAACGACCCGACCATTTTTCTCTTGCTTAGCCCTGGACGCAGCTTTCCCTATGGAAGTGCTTGCCCTATCCCTGCGTCTTTCAGCGCGGGGTCCATTGCGGGTGGCTGCTAAAAAGACCGCCCGCGAACCCGATCTGATAAGCGAGAAATAGGCCGAACCCCAAGCTGATCAGGCCAGAAGATACGCGGAGTCCCCAACCGATGCGCGAGGAAACTTTACCGGTAAGTACAACGGGCAAGCTGATCGCAGCTGTGATGAGAATCATGCCCGCGATGGTTCCGATGCCAAAGACGAGCAGGTAGACCACCGCCCAAAGGGGGTCGCGAATCGTCGCTAAAACGAGGAGCGCAACGGCGGCAGAGCCAGCCAGCCCGTGCACGATACCTACGACGAGGGGACGTACGAACTGGTACAGGCCGATGCGCCCGAAGTGGCAGTCGAACCAGGTCAGGGGGGTGTCCTCGGTACCGTGGTCGTGCCCCTCAGGATCGTGCGTGTGCGGGTGCAACTGGATGTGATCGCCGTGAACGTGCGGATAAGAGTGAGCTTCTATTTGGTCGCCGGGCGCGGAAGAAAAACGGCCGTTGATCCACTGGAGGAAACCAGTGAGGTTCATGATGCCGAGGAGAATCAGCATCAATGCAACGGAAAACTCCATGGACAGACCGATTCGTGTGGGAATGACCCATCCGAGGAGAACGATGGCACCACCGACCGCGACAATTGTGAGTGTGTGGCCGACTCCCCACAGCGCGCCAATCAGGGAAGCGTCCTTGATCGTACGGTGGCGCGCCACGATCGTGGTGACGGCGATGACGTGGTCGGGATCGGTAGCGTGGCGCATCCCGAGGAAAAAACCCAGCGCGATAATAGAGAGCAAGCTAATCATTGCATCCAAAGTCCAAGTAAAGCCATCTTAAATGAATGCCACGAAGAGTCATGCGCTCATTGAACTTTTTCCACTTCCGTATCCGTGGCTGATAGGAAGGATAAATCCTCCGAGCCCACGCGATGCGCGGCCACGACAGCTTGGCCGAGACTGATTCCACCGTCTCCAGTGGGCACTTGAGAATGCGTATAGACTTCGAACCCTTCGCTTTGCAGTCGATGCTCCAAACCGTTTGCGAGACATGCGTTCTGAAAGGTCCCTCCACTCAAGCAGACAGTCTTCAAGGATGTCCGTTTGCGCAGAATCCGCGCAATTGCTGCCAGCGCTTCAACCAGCCCGTCATGGAAACGCCGGCTGATTTCCCCTGCCGTTGCACCCCGAAGCAAGTCTTCTACGATTGCCCGAAAAAGCGGCCTGCAGTCGATTTGTAAATGGTCACCTGCTTCGCTCAATCCAAAAGGATATGGCTGACCAGCGGCAGCTTCGTCTCGACACATTTCGAGTTCAACAGCCGCTTGCGCTTCGTAATTCACTTCGTGGCGAAGATTGACGAGTGCTGCCACAGCATCAAATAGGCGTCCACAACTAGAGGTGAGGGGAGAATTCACCTGACGTTCCATCATTTGAAGAACAGTTAGAACTCTTGTTTCCGAAATCTGCCGGAAGAGAGGGATGGGCAGTTTAAGCAGGTCGGGCCCGAAGGATGCCCACAGGTGGCTCACGGCCATACGCCATGGCTCACGAATCGCTGCCGCTCCGCCAGGCAAGGGAACGTAGGCGAGGTGCGCCGCGCGCTCGAAATTCAGGTAGTCCGCCAACAAGACTTCGCAGCCCCAGATGCGGCCGTCGGTGCCATAGCCAGTCCCATCAAGTGCGAATCCGATGACCCGTCCTTCGAGATGATTTTCGGCCATGCAACTGGCGATATGCGCATGATGGTGTTGCACACCCACAGCCTTCATTTCACTCTGCTTCAGGGCCCAACGAGTGGCGAGATAATCCGGATGAAGGTCATACGTCACGATGGAGGGCCGAAGTTCGAGGATTTCTTGCATATGTTTGACAGTTTCCTGGAAAAACCTGTAGGCCTCGACATTTTCGAGATCACCGATGTGCTGGCTCAGAAACGCCTCAGGCCCCTTTAACAAACAGATTGTGCTCTTCAGTTCACCTCCGACGGCAAGGATGGCCGGGAATTCCTTCTTTAGAAATACCGGCACGGGCACAAAGCCGCGGGAACGGCGAAGCTGCCTTACGCGCCCTCCTACGCAACGAACCACGGAATCATCACAGCGGAGCAGGATCTCCCGGTTGTGCACCAGGAAATAATCAGCCACGCCAGCCAGACGCATCACCGCTTCGGAGTTTTCTATGGCGATCGGCTCCTCACTCAAATTGCCGCTCGTCATAACCAGCGCTTGCAGTCGACTCTTCGCGAAGAGGACGTGATGCAAGGGCGTATAGGGAAGAAAAGCTCCGAGAAATTTGTTAAACGGTGCGACTTCCTCAGGAATACCACTCGAATCTTTGCGTTGGAGAAGCACGATGGGACGCTGAGGCCGTGTCAGTAAATCGCGCTCCTGAGTGTCGAGTTCACAGAATTGCGCGGCTGTTTCCAAGTTGGGAACCATAACGGCGAAAGGCTTTTCCACGCGGTGTTTGCGTGCTCGAAGCAGCCGCACCGCTTCGATGTTTGTAGCGTCCACTGCGAGATGAAAACCACCCAGTCCTTTGACGGCTACGATGGCCCCACCACGCAAATATTGGGCAGCTTCTGCAATCGGATCATTGGATGAGCTGAGCCGCCCACGCCCATCCCATAGTTCCACTTGCGGGCCGCAGTCCCAACAAGCGTTTGGCTGCGCGTGGAAGCGGCGATTCAGCGGGTCCTCGTACTCCGCACGGCATGCCGCGCACATCGGAAAGACTGCCATCGACGTTTGCGGACGATCGTATGGAATGGAGCGAACGATGGTGAAACGCGGGCCGCAATTCGTGCAGTTGATGAACGGATACAAGTAACGCCTGTCCGCCGGGTTGAACAACTCACCAAGGCAAGCGTCACAGATGGCGATGTCTGGTGGAATCAGGGTGCGAACGGTCTCAGACTTTTCACTGGGCAAAATCCGGAAGTCTTCGTCGCCATTCAGACTGATTTCTGTAACTTGGAACCCGGTGATCAGAGCCAGGGGTGGGGCTTCTGCGGGCAGCCGAGCCAGAAAGTCATCCACCACCTCGGGGAAACCCTGCACTTCAATGACGACTCCGGCGGCGGTGTTGGCGATTTGACCTGCGAGATGACACCCAGCCGCAAGGCGGTATACGAAGGGACGAAATCCCACGCCTTGCACAATGCCAGAGACGCGTATTCGCCGGCGAACTTGCATACAGTCTTCAGGTGGCGGCAAAACTCTTACGGCTGGATTCCATCCGACCTTCGAGCCAGGACTGCCATTGTGGCAATCCCTCCCCGCTCAGGCACGAGAGCTCAATAGTCTCGATACCAGGATGCACCAACTGCGCGTTCTCACGAGCCTTCGCGAGACTGAAAGGCACATAGGGAACCAGGTCGATCTTATTTAGTATCAAGAGCTCTGATCTAAGAAACATCGCCGGATACTTGAGTGGCTTCTCCTCACCCTCCGCGACGCTCAAGACAACGATCTTCGCCGCCTCTCCGAGGTCGTAGCTCGACGGACAGACCAAGTTTCCGACATTCTCGATCAACAACAGATCGAGATCCTCCAGGCGCCATTCGCCCAGGGCTTTATCCACCATACGCGCGTCCAGATGACACGTGCCTCCGGTCGTGATTTGCCGCACGGGAAAACCAAAGCGAGCCAGCCGGACCGCATCGTTGTCCGTCTGGATGTCTCCCGTGAGGATTGCGACTCGCTGTTCTCGTGGAAAAGCTTCGAGTGTACGTTCGAGCAAACTCGTCTTCCCTGCACCTGGTGAACTCACCAGATTCAGGCAGAGGATGCCATTCTCAGAGAAGCGGCTCCGCAAATCAGCCGCGATACGATCATTTTCGCTCAATACTTTCCACTCCAGAGGTACCCGATTCATAAGTCCTCCATCTCCAAGTATGCCAATTCGAGTTCATTGCCACTCACAAATGTGGTCATTGTCTCGCCGCACGCGGGACACGCTGTGACGTAGTTGACGACCTCGAATTCGCTGCCACATCGCGGGCAGCGATGACGCTGCGCTCGCCGCTCGATCTCCAGAATGACTGACTCCATCTCCGTTTCCTTGACCAGCGCCTCAAAACAGAAACTCAGGGCATCCGGGTCAACGCCGGCCAGATCTCCTATGCGAATTACAATTTTTGCCAATCTCATCGCCGGCCGGAGTTGCGCTTCCGCGCGGACTGCGTCTAGGACGGAGTTGGCGATTGCGAATTCGTGCATGGCATCAACAAATACGAGGAAGCTGGTCGCCCGCGAGCATGTCCACGATCCGCATAGTGCCAAGAGTCGTGCGCACGACCACCAGGCCTGGATCCTCGGCGGTCACGGTGCCGATGATTTGGGCTTCGCGTCCGAGTGGATGACGCCGCATCGCATCTAACAGCGGTTCCGCCGCGCCGGGTTCCACGATGGCCACGAGTTTTCCTTCGTTGGCAACGTAGAACGGGTCCAAACCCAACATCTCGCATGCGCCGCGCACTTCTTCGCGAATTGGAATGCTACGCTCCTCAAGCGTCATCCCAACACCGGATCGCGCAGCAATCTCGTTGAGCGAGCTGGACAACCCGCCGCGGGTCGGGTCTCTCATGCAGCGAATGCCCTCGGATGTCTTCAACATCTCGGCGACAAGGGAATGCAGGGGAGCGCTGTCACTTCGTACCGGGTTTTCAAACTCCAGGCCTTCGCGCACAGCGAGGATGGCGATCCCGTGTTCGCCGATGGGACCGCTTAGCAGGATGCGGTCGCCCGGGCGGGCAAGATCGGCGGACAAGTGCAAACCGGGCTTCACCGAACCAATTCCGGAGGTGTTGATGAACATTCCGTCGCAGCTTCCCTTCTCCACGACTTTCGTGTCGCCCGTGACGACTTCGACCTGCGCTGCCGCAGCCGCGTTCCGAAACGACTCCACAACACGGCGAAGCGTCTCAAACGGAAGTCCCTCCTCCAGGATAAATGCCGCGCTGAGATAAAGTGGGCGCGCTCCCCCCATCGCCAGATCGTTGACGGTTCCATGGACGGCCAGCGACCCGATGTCGCCGCCCGAAAAAAAGAGAGGCTTCACAACGAATGAATCCGTCGTAAAGGCCAAGCATTCTCCGTTCACATTCACAATCGCCTGGTCATCGAGACGAGAAAGCACAGGGTTTTCGAATGCAGGCAAGAAAAAACGCTGGAGCAAATCGGCACTCAATCTCCCGCCGCTCCCGTGGCCCAACAGCACACGTTCAACCGCCCGCAAGGGTACGGGACACGAAAGAGAGCTTAATGAGGGGGCTTGGTTAGCCATTGCAGGCCCTTTCTTGCAAAACCTTGTGCCTTCGATAGCGGTAGTACGCTGCGCATGCACCTTCCGCGGAGACCATGGGCGCACCGAGCGGACTCTCCGGCGTACACCTGTTTGCAAATGCCGGACAATCCGGCGGCTTTTTAAGCCCCTTGAGAACCTGCGCGCTGATGCATTCGGTGGGTTCTTCGACCTTGATCTCTGACATGCCGAAGATTTTCTCTGCGTCATGCGCCGAGAACTCAGGGCGTATGCGCAGACCGCTCCGCGGGATGGTGCCGATCCCGCGCCACTTCTGGTCGCACACTTCAAATACGGTTTCGACGATTTGCTGCGCCGGTAGATTCCCTTCACGCGTCACGGAACGCACGTATTGGTTTTCCATCACTGCTTGCCCTTCTTCGAGCTGCCGCACCAGCATCAAAATGGCCTCCAGAAGATCGACTGGCTCGAAACCACCCACTACAATCGGAACGCGGAACTCCTTTACCATCTCTTCGTATTGCCGATAGCCCATTACCGTGCACACGTGGCCGGGGGCAATAAATCCTTGCACCCGATTGTCAGGGGATCCCATAAGTAGCCGCATAGCAGGCGGAACCAAGACGTGGGATGCCAGAACGGAAAAGTTATTGAGTCCCTCCCGCCGCGCTTGCCAGACGGCCATGGCGTTTGGGGGAGCAGTGGTTTCGAATCCGATTGCTAGAAAAACAACCTTCCGGCTGGGATTGGCCTTTGCAATCTTGAGCGCTTCGAGAGGCGAGTACACCACGCGCACATCGCTCCCGCTCGCCTTGGCGTGAAAGAGATCGGAAGTCGACCCTGGAACGCGCAGCATGTCGCCATAAGAAACGAGCGTCAAGTCCGTACGCGCGGCAAGCTCAAGAGCCTTGTCGATCGTTTCCAACGGAGTGACACAGACCGGGCACCCGGGCCCGTGAACGAGTTCCACTTCCCGTGGCAGAAGCTCGTCGATTCCGTACCGCATGATGGTATGCGTTTGGCCGCCGCAAATCTCCATCAACACCCACGGGTGTGTTACACGCTCGCGGATCTCTTGCGCGAGAGCGAGGGCAATCTTCTCGTCACGATACTCGTCGAGGTATTTCACTGCACCGTCTCCGAAGGTCCTTGCGCCGAAGGCGATAACTCGCCTTCGAGAAGCCCCATCGCTTCCAGAAGCTGGTAGGTGCGCTCAGCCTCTTCGCGGTCCACCCGGCTGATCGCGAATCCAACATGCACCACGACGTAATCGCCTACCCCTGCTTCGGGGACAAAATCCAGGCAGACCTGATTGACGATTCCGCCGAATTCGACGCGGCCAGCGCACACGCCATCTTTTTTTGAAATGTCGAGAATCTTACCGGGAATTGCTAAGCACATGAAACGCTCCAGAGACCCAGCCTCTATTCGAAACCAGCTCACCCTTCCAAGGCCGGAATCGCCACACCTTTTTCTTCCGCTCCAACTGCCTCACATACAGAAGATTCGTTGGAAGGACCCCATCGGCAAAGTTCCGTCACTGCAGCTTCGACCAGAGCCGGCAAGGCTTGTAGCACGGGAATAGAAAGCACAGTGCCAAGTTCAGTAATCAAAGGCTGAACACCCAGGAGCACGATCTCTTTGGGTTCATAACCCATCATGCGAAGGGCATTCAAGATATCCGCCAACGCCAGTTCGTGGACATTGCCATTCCCGGGAATTGAGCGGAGATCCTCGCCCGCGATCCGGAAAACCGTTCCCGGGGTAGCTCCCACGTCCACTGCGTCTAAAACCAAGAGACACGACGCATCACAAATGTACGGCACGAGCTCCAGCCCTTTCGTCCCGCCTTCCACCAAACTCACAAAGGGAGGAAGTCTCGGATCCTCCTCCAGATGCCGCAGCGCGAAAAGACCGATGGCGTCGTCGGAGCGGATGAGATTCCCCAGTGCTAGCACTACTATTTTCGGTGCGTCCGAAGGATCCATGCGTCATTCCAGTTCTGCGAGCTGTGCCGCCGCGCAAGACATTTTTCCAGGCGGCCACTAATCCTTGTGGTTGGCGGCTTTTGATTCTTGCACTTCTGCTTCCGGCAGAAATTTATAACCGGTAAAAATGCTTTCGATCAGGCCGTTGCGTTCTTCCGAGGAGACAAGCACTGCGCTGTACACGTGATGAATCACAAAGATGAAAAACGCAAACATAATCAAGAAATGGCCAAGTCTTAGATAAGAGATGTCGATTAGGCGCGGAAGCCAGCCGATGAAAAACGACAGAACTCGATTGCTCACGGTGTAACTATAAAGGGCCAGCCCCGTCACGATCTCTACAAACATCACGAGGTACATCACAGTGTACGTGGCTGTGGCCAGGGCATTGTGACCAATTACATGCACGATGTTCCGGCGAAAGAAGGTGTAGTAGGCGACCATGTCGCCGATTCCTCGCCATTGCTCACGCCGGATGGGAAGGAACGCTCTCCAGGCCGCCCATTTGTTCCCCTCAAAAAACCAGTACATCCGCAGAAGGAACGCCGCAATAAATACGGAGGCAGCCACCAGGTGAATGAAGCGCATGGTGCCCATCACGTACGCGGTTCTGGATCGTGCAATGAGAAATGGATTATGCATGTAGTAGCCGGTGAAGGAGAGAACGACAACGGAGGCGAAGATAAACCAGTGCGAAGCCCGGACCGGAAACTCCCACACATATACCCGGACGAAATCGTGTCCGGTGAATGGGGAGCGAAATTTGGCCCAAGCGTGTGTGGCAGAACTCATCGGCGCCTCCCTTCTAGTGAACCTGCACTTCGGCGAAGCGGTGACCGCGCGCGTCGGTTACGTGCACAGCGCACGCCAGACAGGGATCGAAAGAATGGATTGTGCGCAGGATTTCGACGGGACGCTCGGGGTCCGCGACGGGAGTCTTCAACAGGGCAGCTTCATAAGCGCCGCGCTGACCTTTTGCGTCCCGCGGCCCTGCATTCCAGGTGGTAGGAACTACACACTGGTAATTCTTGATGGCGCGATCTTCGATTTGAACCCAATGTCCCAATGCTCCGCGAGGAGCTTCATGGAAACCCCAGCCCCGGGCAGACTTCGGCCAAGTGGCAGGGTCCCACTTTTCGCCCTCGTGAATTCGGAGGTTTCCATGAGCGAGATTAACGCCGAGTTCATCAATCCACTTCGGAACCTCTCTGGCCATCAGTTGAGTCTCAATCGCGCGTGCCGCAATCCGCCCGAGCGTGGAAAACAGTGCCGTTGCCGGAGCGTTCAGTTTGGTCAGAACGCCGTTAACCAGCTCCTTGACTCCTGCATGCCCTGAAGCGTACGCCACCAGCATTCGAGCAAGCGGACCTACTTCCATGGGAGTATCCATGTAGCGGGGCGATTTTAGCCAGGAATACTTTTGATCAACATTCAAGTGCTCAAACGGAGGGGTGGGCCCAGTGAACTTCGGCTGCGTCTCCCCGTCATAGGGGTGCTTGCCGGCAGAATCGCCGCCCGAATACTCATACCAGGAATGCGTTACATACTCGGTGACACTCGCCGGATCCACTGGATGAACTTGGGACAAGTCGCGCCCGAGGATGGCCCCGCGTGGCAGAAAGTATCGCCCAGCGTCATGAATTCCTCCCATGGGATATTCCCCATAAGAAAGGAAGTTTCCCAGCCCTTCACCGCGCCCGAACCAATCGCGATAGAAACCAGCGACAGCCAGCACATCCGGAATATAAACCTGCTCGACAAAGGTCTGCGCCGTCTTGGCAATCTCCGCAAGAAACGTAATTCGCTCTGAATTGATCGGAGCTTGAGGCTCGTTTGAATCCATTGCACATGCCATTCCACCCACGAGGTAGGTCTGAAGGTGCGGGTTTTTGCCTCCAAGCACGGCATGGATGCGGATGAATTCCCGCTGAAATTCCAGCGCCTCGATGTAGTGTGCTACAGCAAGCAAATTTGCTTCGGGTGGCAGATGGTAGGCTGGGTGACCCCAATATCCGCTCGAAAACAGGCTCAACTGCTTGCTCTCCACCAGGGCCTTAACGCGGTCCTGGATCGCCTTAAAATAATTGCGACTGGACTTCGGCCAGCTCGAGATGGATTCGGCGAGTTGCGAAGTCTTGGCCGGGTCGGCTCTCAGGGCCAGCGTAACGTCCACCCAGTCCAGCGCGTGCAGGTGATAGAAGTGAATTACGTGGTCCTGCACATACTGCGTTGCTCCGATGATGTTCCGTATGATCCGCGCGTTATCGGGAACTTCGATTCCGAGCGCGTCTTCGACCGCACGCACTGAAGTGAGCGCGTGAACTGTGGTGCAGACTCCGCAGATGCGTTGCGCCCAAATCCAGGCTTCACGCGGGTCACGACCGCGCAAAATCAGCTCAATCCCTCGGAACATGGTTCCGGAACTCCAAGCGTCGGTGATTGCTCCACCCTCCACCTCTGCTTCGATACGCAGATGCCCTTCAATGCGAGTGACTGGGTCTACGACAATTCGTGCCATGAAACCCTCCTATGACTGAGCAGCGTTGTCCGGCTTTGCCTTCTGTTTTTCGGGAGGCGTCGTTTCGTGCCGTGGACGGTCCCGTACTGCACTGGCGATTCCGTGAAGAATCGTTGCGCCAGCAACCGCACCCGTTAGGACCAAGCCAATCTCACCCGCGGGAACATCCACGCCAAAGCCAGGCACCTGCGGCAACCGCTCATAAAACGGCGACTTGGTATCCCAGAAACGGTGGGAGGCACATGCCAGGCAGCCGTGGCCTGCTTTCACCGGCCAGCTCGTCTGATCGTTCCAACGAACGTTGGGGCAGTTGAAGGTGGCTTGCGGCCCTTTGCAGCCCATCTTATAGAGGCACCAGCCCTTTCGGTGCCCTTCGTCTCCCCACTCCTCGACGTAGCGTCCGGCGTCGTAGTGAGCGCGCCGCTCGCACTGGTCATGAATGATGCGGCCGTAGGCGAATAGCGGCCGGCGGTACTGATCCGTGGCAGGCAGTTCGCCGAAGGTCAAGTAGTGCACCAGAACCGCAACGGTATTCGCGGGGTTTTGCGGACATCCAGGCATGTTGATAAGGTTGATCCCAGGCACGGCTTCCTCGAGCCCTACCGCGCCGGTGGGATTCGGATGAGCGGCTACCAAACCGCCGTCCCAAGCGCAAGCGCCCACGGCAATGGATGCGGCCGCATTTCCACAGACTTCGCGCGCAAGGTCGATTGCCGTTCGCCCAGCCACCGTACAGTAGACCCCACCGTCCGCCAGAGGTATGGCCCCTTCCACGACCGCTAAGTACTTTCCTTTCTCTTCCTTGACAACACGCTGGAGCGCTGCCTCGGCGTGCTTTCCGGCTCCTGCCATGATGAGTTCGTGGTACTCCCAGGAAAGTAAATCCAGGACGACTTCCAGCACAGTTGGGTGACTGGCCCGTAAGATGGATTCGGAATTTCCGGCGCAGTCCTGGAATTGTAGCCAGACCAGTACAGGCTTCTTGGCCTTGCCAAGAGCTTCAACGACTTGTGCCAGGTAGCGGTCGGGCAGAGCCAAGGTCGCCACCATTGCACTGCAGAACTCAATAAAGCGCCTGCGAGAAACTCCATGAGCTTTCAATGCGCCGGAGAGAGACTGTCCTTCAGGAAACATGCGTCACCTCAGTTGGGGGGAGACCCGGCGGGATTCTTGCTTGGGTTCAAAGGTTACCTCGTCCGCCCTTCATGGCTGATTTGGTGTAGCAAGGTCCTTAACCAGCTTCAGTGACCGGCATCACCTATCAAAGTGACCTTGCTCACTACGGACCTGTAACGAAGGCTTCACGAAATGGCTAGCTTGGCCCGGAGCCGCGGATCGCCCTTCGCGTCGCCGGTCGGATCGTTCGATCACTTCGTTGCGGCGGGACCCGGCCCGGAGCTTTGTGCGCGGAGGAGGTCCGGTGTAAATTACAGTCCACAATGACCGCGGGTTTCTGCGCGGCAGGAACAACCGGGGACGGAATCGAATGGCCGAACATATGAGCGAACTCGAAGCAGCTTGGAAGACGGATCCACGCTGGAATGGAATCGTGCGGCCGTATTCAGCGAGCGACGTGGAGCGGTTGCGCGGCACGCTGCGCATCGAATACACGCTCGCGAAAGCCGGAGCCGAACGGCTTTGGAAGCTGCTGCACTCAGAGATGCATGTGAAGGCGCTCGGCGCGATGACGGGCAACCAGGCGGTCGAGCAGGTGTCTGCGGGGCTGCCGTCCGTGTACGCAAGCGGATGGCAGGTGGCTGCCGATGCAAACAGTGCGGGGCAAATCTATCCGGATCAGGGATTATACCCGGCCGATAGCGTTCCCCGGCTCGTGCGCAGCATCAACAATGCCCAGCAGCGCGCCGACCAGCTGGACCATGCGGAGGGAAAGGACGGCACCTACTGGTACGCGCCGATTGTGGCCGATGCGGAGGGCGGCTTCGGCGGCACGCTGAACGCCTTTGAGCTGATGAAGGCGATGATCGAAGCGGGCGCCGCCGGAGTGCATTTCGAGGACCAGCTTTCGTCGGTGAAGAAATTCGGCACGATGGGCGGAAAAGCGGTTGTGCCTACGAGGGAATTCGTCAACAAGCTGGTGGCGGCGCGGCTTGCAGCAGACGTGATGGGCGTTCCGACCGTGCTGATCGCGCGGACGGATGCGCACGGCGCAAAGCTGCTCCGCAGCGATTTCGACGAGCGCGACAAGCCGTTTATCTCCGGCGAGCGCACGGCCGACGGGGACTTTCTATTTCGCGGCGGGCTGGACGCGGCGATCGCGCGATGCCTTGCCGCCGCCCCGTATGCGGACATGCTCTGGTGTGAGACGATGAAGCCCGACCTCGAAGAGGCGCGGCGCTTCGCCGAAGCGATTCACGCGAAGTTTCCCGGGAAAATGCTCGCGATCGATTGCGCTTCTCCGCTCAGCTTGAA
>JBIOGB010000022.1:0-63740 GCA_044447665.1 Candidatus Acidiferrales bacterium
ATTCCGTACCGCGCCACTCTGGGGATTGGGCCAGCGTATCTTCTTCCTGCATGATGGCCGCACCAGCAACCTCGTGGAGGCCATCCGGGAGCACGCCAGTCGGGGTTCCGAAGCCAACGGCGTGATTTCCCACTATCACTCTGTTACCGAACAACAGAAGCAGGATCTTCTCAACTTCCTGCGTTCACTTTAAGGCCGACTGGAAGTATCAACAAAAGCCTGGGATGGGACAGGCAGAAATGCCTGTCCCATCCGCATCTTGCGGCCTGCACGCATTGTTTGTCCTCGGCCAGTATGGGTTCATCCTTCCAGATGCTTCTCCCCGATTCGCGCTATCGCTCATAGTGAATTTCCGGGCTCGGCGGAGTATGATACGGGCCAGAAGTCTCCAGCGACACCCAAACTACCCGGAGTGTCACCCCATGGCTCACCGCTTTACCATCGGCGTCGAGGAAGAGTTTCAGATCATTGATCCTGCTACGTGCGATCTGCGCTCGCACGTCAGCCAGCTCGTTTCCGCCGCTTCTCCCAGCATCATCGAGCAAGTGAAGAACGAGATGCACCAATCCATCGTGGAGACGGGGACAAATATCTGCCAGAACGTCGCCGAGCTGCGCATCGAAATGCACCGCACACGCGGCGAGCTGGTTGCCGCTGCGGAGCGCGCGGGGTTGCAGGTGGCGGCGGCGGGAACGCATCCTTTTTCGAGTTGGATCGATCAAGTGATCTCTCCCGGCGAGCGGTATCAGAACATCATTGAAGAGTTGCAGCAGCTCGCCAGGTCGCTGCTGATCTTCGGCATGCACGTGCACGTCGCCATGCCGGACAAGCAAACCACCATCGACATGATGAACATGGTGCGATACTTCCTCCCGCACCTGCTGGCGCTTTCCACCAGCTCGCCTTTCTGGATGGGGCGCAATACGGGGCTCAAGTCCTTTCGCACAACCGTTTTCCGCCGCTTCCCGCGCACCGGCGTGCCGGAACAATTCGAATCCTGGAGCGCTTACGAAAATTTCGTCAACCTGCTTGTGAAACTCCACTGCATCGACAACGGCAAGAAAATCTGGTGGGACGTGCGCCCGCATCCCACGTTCGGAACCCTGGAATTCCGCATGTGCGACGTCGCCACCAAGGTCGAGGAAGCCGTCGCGATTGCGGCGCTGACGCAGGCCATTGTCGTGAAGTTGTACAAGCTCTATACGAGCAACCAGAGCTGGCGCCTCTACCGCCGCGCGCTCATCGAAGAAAACAAGTGGCGCGCCGCCCGCTACGGTATCGAAGGCAAGCTCATCGATTTCGGCAAGGAAGAGGAAGTCCCCATGCGCTCGCTGATTCCGGAATTGCTGGAGCTTGTGGATGACGTCCTCGACGAGCTCGGCAGCCGCAGCGCCGTCGAGTATGTTCACACCATCTTGAACGAAGGCACGAGCGCGGAACGCCAGTTGCGCGTGTACCAGGAGACGGGTGATCTGAAGGCGGTCGTTCGTCATCTGGTGGCTGAAACGCGAGCCGGCGTCACCGAACCGCGCACTTCTTCCGCGCATGCGGTGAATTGAACGAAGCGGCACGGCGGGTGCAAACCTGGAATTCCCTCACAGGAGCACGGACATGATTAAGGTTGGCCTTCTCTGCGGGCGCGAATACAGTTTTCCTCCTGCGTTTATTGTTCGCGTGAACGAGCTGGGCAAGAAGGATGGGGTCGCGGCCGAGTTCGTGAAGCTTGGCGGAACTCGCATGGGCGAGCCGGCGGAGTACAAAGTCATCGTCGACCGCATCTCCCACGAAGTCGAATACTACCGCGGCTACTTGAAGCACGCCGTGTTGCAGGGCGCCTACGTCATCAACAATCCTTTCTGGTGGACGGCCGACGACAAATTTTTTAACTACACCGTGGCATCGAAACTCGGAATCGCCATCCCCAAGACCGTGCTCCTGCCTCAGAAAGGATATCCGAGCGATGTGGACATCACTTCGGAATCCCTGCACAACCTGAAATATCCCGTGGATTGGGATGCCCTGCTGGATTATGTTGGCAGGCCCGCAATCTTGAAGCCGTTTTCCGGCGGCGGATGGAAACACGTCTACAAGGTGAATAATAAAGAGGAGCTTCTCGCCGCGTATGACAAAACTTCTCCCTATTGCATGACCCTGCAGCAGTTCATCGATTTCACGAAGTACGTGCGCTGCTTCACATTTGGAAAGAATGACATTCTCCCCGTGCATTACGATCCGAAAGAGCGGCGCTACCTGGTGGATCATGACTATCTGACCCCGGAACTCGGCGCACGCGTGGTGAAAGACGCGGGCACGATCAATCAAGCGCTCGGCTATGAAATGAACACCATCGAGTTCGCCGTAAAAGACGGCGTGCCCTACGCGATCGACTTCCTCAATCCCGCGCCAGATTTCGAACGCGACCGCATCACCGATTTTTATTTTCAGCAGGCTGTCGAGAAAATGGCGCGGCTGGTCATCGATCGCGCGCTGAACGGCACTGTTTCAAATCCGTGGCCCCGCTGGGAAGAGATGCTCGGCATGGGCGCTGCGGGCGGATTCACGGGCGCTCCCAGAAGCGTGGGCGCGCAAGCCGTCGCTGGCCAAACCGCCGCCCGACAAGCCGGAGCGAAAACCAAATGACGGGCGCGACAATGCCTTCTGTTGTGCCGTTGGATCCGGCGGAGGAGTGGAGCTCCATCCTGAAATCCACTCTCTTGCGCATGCCGGCGCTTCCAGAAGTCTTGTTCAAAAGGATGCGTAAGGCCAGGCTTACGTTTGGCAACCGTGTCCATTGCCCTTTCTTGCGTCCGTTTTTTCTTTCTCCCGCGGATGAAGAGCGCGTTCGCACCGTCGCCGAAACCATCGCCGAACTTGGCGAGCGTGTCGCCGCCGCGGCGCTCGAAGATAAAAATATTTTTGTCCAATTTCATCTGTGTCCCGAGGAAGAACGCCTGGTGCGAATGCACGCAGGTTACGGACGCGCCAGTACGGCATCGAGGCTGGATGCTTTTCTTCTCCCCGAATCGCTGAAGTGTGCGGAATACAACGGCGAATCGCCCGCGGGATTGGGCTACGCGGAAACGCTCGCGGAACTTTTTCGCGAACTTCCGGTGATGGGAAAATTCGAGCAAAAATTTGACGTGCAGAGTTACCCGCTCAGCGCGAAACTTCTCGAAGCTCTGGTGATGAGCTATACCGACTGGGGCGGCACATCCAAGAGTCCTCAGATCGCCATCGTGGATTGGCACGGCGTGCCCACCTGGAGCGAATTTGAAATTCTCCGGGCGCGCTTCGAAAAAATGGGCGTTCCCACGCTGATCGCGGATCCGCGGGAGCTCGAATTCGACGGCAAATCGCTCGTGGCGGACGAAAAAAAAATTGATTTGGTTTACCGCCGCGTGCTCATCAACGACATCGTCGCGAGGCCCGACGAATGCTCCGCGCTCGTGAAAGCCTACGCCGCGAATGCCGTGTGCGTCGCGAACACGTTTCGCTGCAAGATCCCT
The DNA here is from genome assembly GCA_044447665.1 of Candidatus Acidiferrales bacterium. Lineage (GTDB taxonomy): Bacteria > Acidobacteriota > Terriglobia > Acidiferrales > UBA7541 > Acidiferrum. The sequence goes on from JBIOGB010000022.1 coordinate 3,507, forward strand.
CACGTGAAAGCGTTTTTCGCGGTCCTCACGGACGAGCAGAATGGCGGTCTTTTTTCGCACCGCGAACGCGAGCTGATCAAGCGGCACGTCCCCTGGACGCGCGTGGTCGCCGACGTGAACACCGCGCATTACGGAGAGCATATCGAATTGCTGGCTTTCATCCGCCGCGAGCGAAATAACCTGGTCCTGAAACCGAACGATGAGTACGGCGGCTCCGGCGTGACACTCGGCTGGGAAACGGACGAAGCTGCCTGGGACGCCGCGATCGGGCGCGCTCTCTCCGCAAAAAATGGCGTGTGGATCGTTCAGGAAAGAATTCCCATCCGCCGCGAAGTTTTTCCCTATGTTCCGCAAATCGGCAAGCTGGAATTTCGCGACATGCTGGTGGACCTTGCGCCATATTTGTTCCGCGGGAAACTGTGCGGTTTTCTGACGCGCTTGAGCGCCACCGGCCTCGCGAATGTAACCAGCGGCGGCGGCCAGGTCCCCGCGTTTCGTGTTCACCCGCGGACTTAGCAGCCATGCCATCGAATGTGCTGTCTTATCCGAAGCAAGTACTTTCGCCGGATGAGGCAAAACGCCGCCGAATCCATTAAAATAATGAGCATGAGATTCGGTGCCGCACAAGCCGAGCTGATGCCGGGCGCGAGGAACGCCGTGGAAACGTGCCTGGCTGTGCAGCCGGGCGAGCACGTGGCGCTGATCGCGGACAAAGCGAGCTCCCCGGTCGCCGCGAGCATTGCCGCGGCGCTTGAAGAGCGGCATGCGGCTTTCAGCGGATTTCTGCTGGAAGATTTTGGTCCGCGTCCGATGCGCGCTGTGCCGGTAGATGTACTGCACGCGCTGGAAACCGACGACGTGGGCATCCTCTGCGTGCAGCCGCAGCAAGGCGAATTGAGCGTGCGCATGGCGATCGTGCGCGTCGTCGAGCGGCGGCAGATTCGTTACGCCCACATGGTCGGCGTGACGCCCGCAATCATGCAGCAGGGCATGCGCACGGACTATCGCCTCGTGGACCAGCTCAGCGACAAACTTCGCGAGCGCATGCTGCGCGCGGAATCGCTCACCGTCAAAACCGAAGCGGGCACGGCCTTCAAGGCGCATTTTGACGGCGGACTCGACTGGGTCAAGACCAGCGGGCTGATCAGCCGACGCTACTGGTCGAATCTGCCTGCCGGTGAAGTGTTCACGACGCCGGCGACGGTGGACGGCACGTTTGTGTGCGACGCCACGGCGGGCGACCACTTCAACGGAAAGTACGGCGATTTGCAGGCCACGCCGCTTGTGCTGCAGATCCGGGGCGCGCGACTGGCCGGCGTCGAATGCGCGAACAAAGATTTGCAGCAGGAATTCTGGGAATATTGCCACACCGACGAAAACAGCGACCGCGTCGGCGAGCTGGCCTTTGGCACCAACCTCGGGCTGTCCGAGATGATCGGAATTCTGCTCCAGGACGAAAAATTTCCCGGCGTGCACATCGCCTTCGGCGATCCCTACGGCAGCCAGACGCATGCGAACTGGAAGTCCAGGACACACGTGGACGTGCTGACGCGGAATTGCAACGTGTGGATCGATGACGACCAAGTGATCGAAAACGGCCGCTACCAGCTCGAACACCTCGGGCTTTCCTGAGGCTTGCCCCCGCAGCGTCTCGTTCCGCAGGCTCATACCCCCTCCCTCCTGTTTTTTGTAAGAGTGGATTCTAAAAGGGTTACAGAGGCGGTCTGCGTAAGAGCGGATTCCAAAAGACTTAGCGGCCCTCCGGCGTGGCTCAGGGTGAACAATTGAGAGTGATCTGCCTTCATCTTCGCTGCAAAAACAAAGTGTGCGCAACACGCTGAAAACAAAGGATGAAATTCGAGGGGGGTACCCTATCCTGGATATTTTGCAAAGTGTGCGGAACGATGTGATTGCAAAGGAGTTGCGAGAATTCCTCTTTTTGGAAGTTGGAAAAGTGTGCGCAATATGCTGAGAACAAAGGGTTTGGTGGAAATGCAGTCCTGCGAGTGCCGGGCGAGGCCGGGGGAGGCGGTCGGACGAATCGAACTGGTATCGAGTAAACACGCGGAATGGTAGCATGCGGGTGACGGTAACCTAAGGGTTATTCAGGGAATGGTTGAATTAGCGGGTTGAATGGCAATTATCGGGGCTGGAACGGGACAATCGAAAAGTCAAAAGCGGCACAAGCCCCGAGAGGGTCCCCGGTCAGATCGGGGCAGGCGGGGTAAACGCCAGCGGCGTATGAGTCCACTTGCCAAGCACTTAGAGTGCGCCGTCCGGCGGGGCTAGCGCTCAATTTCAAAGTAGATGCGAGCGGTTGCGCGGTACTCGGCAATTTTTTTGCCGTCAAGCACCATCTCGAATTCCGAAACGCGCGCCCACTTCATGCCGCGCACGGTCTTGGCGGCTTTGGCAACGGTATTCTCGGCGGCTTTGGCGAAGCTATCTTTGGAAGATCCGACGATTTCGATGACTTTCTGCGGCATGGATGGCCTCCTCTTGTTGAGCCGGAGTATATCGCTTCCTGAAGGATGTACGTAGCGCCGACGCGCACGAAAAAGGAACCCTGCCGTCGTAGTGAGGTTGACAAACCGCTGAATTCGCTACGCCGTAAGTTTCAGGGAGACTTCCTGCCAAGCTGGAAGCCCGCATATGCTAAATACGCGAAGACGAGCAGAGCTACCCCGTTTACCCAAAACGGAACAGCCCAGCCCGCGAGCAACAGCGACCACTTGAAAGCCAGCCGCGACAGATGGCCGAGTGCGATGAGCAAGAAGATCACGCTGGCGACCAGGGAAAATGTCTTGTGCGTCATGAGGCATCTCTCCTTTGCCGCAATCTACCGATGGGCTAGTGCCGTTCCAACTTTTTGTGAAGAAATTCCGCACAAATTGTTTTCAGCGAGTTGGCAGACACCAAAGTTTCCGAAGTTTGTTTCTTTTAGTTGGAACGGCACTAGCAGGCTTGTACTCCTGGGGGGTTGGGGAGTCAAGAAGATAGTGGGTTCTGGCGGTACTGACTCGCCATTCGAATCATCTGTGAAAAAGTAGTTGGGTGCAATACGAGGAGTTTCCCACCCTTTCTTCCAGAAAGGGTGCGCCACCCGCCTTGAGACGTTCTGCCTCTTGTTCTAGTATGTGTTCCATGAGAAGCCCCCCTTTATTCAACCTTTTTCGGTTGGTACGAACCGACAGTAATGCCAGCTTTTCTTAGTTTTTCCCGCCAGTGTTGCAGTACCGCTTGATACCAGGCGTGTTCACCCCAGGGGTGGTTTTTAAGGAAATTCTCTCCCATCGAAGCCGCGAGCAGGACCTCGAAACGAGAAACTTGCCCGCCTCTCCCTCCCAGAGCAATACGACTGAGTTTGTCGTCGTCAAGCCCGGATGTGCATTCATCTACTTGACCAAGATTTTGGAAACCCAGACCTCGCAGTATTTTTGTTGTCCAGTCGTAGGTATAGTCTGAAATTCTGTCATCAGAGCCCAGACGGACATCTAAATAGGAACGTAACGCATCGGGAGTGATTTCGACTTCATTCAAGCGTCTTTCTTCAATCAACGTCCTTGCGTTCGCTCGTAGTGAAGCGTCCTCTTTTTGAATCGCTTCGAATTCGCGGTCAGCTATCTCCAGCAACCCCGCTAGAGTCAGAAAACGACGGCTTATCGCTTGTGGTATCGTGGACGTGGACTTGTACCGGATGTCATGCTCAATTTCTGCCCAAGCATGTTGCAATACGGTGCGAACTTGAATCTCCGCCGTGAGACCATCGAATTTCTTGTATTCCGAGAGCTTCGTCCGGTTGTTTCCTAACCGAACCAAGTAGTGAACGCTCAGATACCCAAGACGTTGTTCTCGCTCCGCGCTGGCGGTGTGGTCTACACGCTGGAAGGCATCGAACTCCTCCTGAACCAATTGACAAACCTCATCGACGGTGCTCGGGAAGAAAGTGATGACTCGGACCCCCGCCAAATCCGTGATGTCTGCCATTGGGTTCTTATACTTCGGTTCTTCGGGGTTTTGTTCATTCGGCGTCATTGCCTTCTTGCCGAAATTCTTTACGTCTTTGGCGCGGCACTGAATCTCGTTGACTTTGAGACCGCGCGTCTCTGTCGCGTCTGTAAGAATGTCTTTAACTGCCCAAGCAAAATCTTCGTATAGCTCCCGTTTTCTAGTGAATTGCTCAACTGCATTCTTTCGATGAGCTTCAAAATCGAATGGCACTCTCTCTTTTATGATTTCGCTCACCTGTATTACCTCATTTGAGTAATTGCCAGAAGTGTACTCGCCAAATTTATAAAACTCAAAGGGCCGAGTGGCCCGCTCCGCCCATGCGAAGAGGGATTCTTCGCGCAGAAAGCGCGCGAAGGTGCGGCGGTCCTTCCGCCGCGGCGGGCTGGTGATCCGTCCCGATCGGACTCGGGACTCGCACACCTCCTCGGGTGCTCGTCACGGCGGAGTTTGGGAAAGCTCGTGACCGGTGGACCGCAAAGAAGGGGAACCGAGGTCCTTGACTGGGTCGAATCTCCAGTGTGCGAGGGGCTTCATGCTGGAAGAGCTTTCTATTGTGTCGCTCCCGTCCGGGCGGGGCGAGCGCCGGGTGCGGCGCGAGATAAGGCAGGAACAGCGCACAGCCAGGAATGGCTGTGCCACAAAATCGAACTGGAGGCTAGTCGTAGTAGTGGGGTGACTTCTTGAGCTTGGCGTTGGCGAGGAAGTCGTGCTGAATCCAAAGCTGCGCGCCGGTCTTTTTCAGGAAGGTGTCAATGGCCACGCGCGTGGCGCGGGTCCGGGCGGGATTGAATTCGAACGTCGGCACGCGATCGAGCGTACGCTCCTCGGGATAATGATAAAGATCGCCGGAGAGGAGAACGGGTCCAGTCTTGGGCAATTTCACATATAGGACCTGGTGACCGGGTGTGTGCCCGGGCGCCGATTTGATGACGACCGTGCCATCGCCGAAGACGTCGTGGTCATCGGTCTTGAGGATGAGCGTTTTGCTGTTGCGGAGGGCCGCATAGGTGGAAGGCTGGGTGGTGCCGGGAGGTTTTTCAGCGAACATGGCGTCGCGCTCTTCCTGGCGTACGAGCCAGGTGGCGGCAGCGAACTGGCTGGCGTTGGCGGTGTGGTCGTAATGGTAGTGCGAGAGGACGAGGTAAGTGATGTCCGCCGGTGCATAGCCGAGCTCCGCGAGTTGGGCGGTCAAAGATTTGGATAAGATGACGTCGCGTTGCTGCGAGTCTGGGAGCACGACGTGTTGCGTGCTGGCGGCGCCGGTGGGTTTCCAGGCGGAGTCAGGGACCGCGCCGGCGTCCCAGATCAATGTGCCCTTGGGATGGGTGACGAGAAAGCAGGCGACGGACAGGTTGGTCGTGGCGACCTCTTCGGGCTTGAGTGAAAAACGCGACATGTCGGCGACATGGATAGTGCCGCAGTCGAACACGTATAGCCGAAGGGAGCGCGGCGGTTGTGCGCGACGCGCGGGAGAAGGATCGGTTTGTCCCGCGGCGCGCGGGAGCGTGGCGAAGACAAGCGCAGCAAAACTAAGCGCAACGACAAGGGCCGCGATCAGAAACCGAGATGTGTTGTGTTGCATGTTTCCGCCATCGTACCTGAATGGGAGAAGCGTACGTGTCCTTTTTTCCGCCAAAAAACGGCGGACTCGCCACGGCGGGCAAGGGCGAATGGCGAGGTGAACTCGCCGCTACAAAGAGCGAGCAAGCAAGGTTTCCGGTCGGCCTCGGAAGGCCAACTCTAGACGGCGGCATCGGAATTCTAGCTCAAGTGCGTTGACTTGGATTTGGGGCGGGGCCTAACATGTCGGTCCGGACGTTATTTCCATAGACTCATTCTTCCGACAGCCCATGATCGGCCAAATGCTCGGCCATTACCGCGTCATCTCGCAAATCGGTGCGGGCGGGATGGGAGTTGTCTATCGAGGGCACGATGAGCAACTCGATCGCGACGTTGCGCTGAAGATTCTTCCCGCCGACACGCTGCGCGATGAAGAAGCACGCAAACAGTTTCGCAAAGAAGCCCTCGCGCTGGCCAAGCTGAATCACCCGAACATCGAAACTATTTTTGAATTCAGTTCACCGCAAGGGGTGGACTTTCTGGCAATGGAGCTGATTCCCGGGCATCCGTTGAGCGAAAGAATCAAAGCAGGCCCGATGGCAGAGAAAGCCATATTGCGCGTCGGAGTGCAACTCGCGGAAGGCTTGGCGGCGGCGCACGATCAAGGCATTGTCCATCGCGACCTGAAGCCCGCCAACCTGTTCCTCACACCCGACGAGCGGCTGAAGATTCTCGACTTCGGCCTGGCGAAGCTGATCCATCCAGGAAGAGATGTGGATATCACCCGCACCATCACTGCGGAAACGGGTACGGTTGCCGGCACGGTGCCGTACATGTCGCCCGAACAATTGCGCGGGCTGCCGGTGGATCCTCGCAGCGACATCTATGCAGCGGGAGCTGTGCTGTATGAAATGGCTGCGGGCAGGCGGCCTTTTCCGCAATCGCAAAACGCGGAGCTGGTGGGAGCGATCCTTCATAAAACGCCGGAGCCGCCGAGTTCCGTGAATCCGCACATCTCACCGGGCCTGGAGCACGTGATTTCCAAGGCACTTGAAAAAGATCCCGCCGAGCGTTACCAGTCGGCGCGAGAGCTGCGTGTCGCGCTGGAAAGCATTTCCGGCTCTGCAAGGCCGAGTCCAGCGCTGCAAGATGTCCCGAGTGGAGTACCAGCGGCCCGGCCACGAAGGCTGATTTACGCCGGCGGTGCAGTTCTTGCCATTGTGCTGGCCGCGGGCCTGATCCTGGGGACGAATACCCGCGGAGTACGCGACCGCCTGTTCAGGCACGGCACTTCAGGTGGAAAGGGCGGCAGCCTTGTGGCTGCGACACCGATCCGGGCCCGGCGCTCTGTCGCCGTTCTGGGCTTCAAAAACATTTCCGGCCAACCCGACAAAGCGTGGCTATCCACCGCGCTTTGCGAAATGCTGACGACGGAACTTGCCGCAGGAGAGGAACTGCGAACGGTTCCCGGAGAAAATGTCGCGCAGATGAAGATCAACCTGTCGTTGACGGATGCCGAGAGCTACGGCCAGGAAACGCTCGGGAAAATCCACAGGAATCTAAATGCGGACGACGTCGTGCTTGGCTCTTACATTCCGCTAGGCGATGGCGGAATTCGGCTCGACATGCGCTTGCAGGATGCCGTGCGCGGGGAGACGATTGCGGCTGTTTCTGAAAAAGGCAGCGAGCGGCAAATTGATGATCTGGTGAGCCGGGCCGGCGTGGAGCTGCGCGAAGAATTGGGCATCGGCGCCGTCAGGCAAGCTGAAGCGGCCGCGGTGAAGGCTGCCCTGCCATCGAATCCGGATGCCGCGCGACTGTACGCAAGGGGCCTCGGGAAGCTGCGACTCTTTGAAGCACTGGCGTCCGTCGAGCTTTTTGAGAAAGCGATTGCTGCCGAGCCGAATTTCGGTCTCGCCCACTCAGCCCTGGCAAATGCCTGGTCGGTCCTGGGCTACGATGCCAATGCGCAATCGGAAGCGAAGAAAGCGTTTGCGCTTTCGACGAACCTGCCTCGTGAACAGCGCCTCTGGGTCGAAGGGCAATACCGCGAATCAACGTATGACTGGGCCAAAGCCATCGACGTGTACAAAACGCTGAGGAACTTTTTCCCTGATAATCTCGACTACGGCCTCCGCCTGGCCGCGGCGCAAACTGCGTCCGGCCAGGGAAGGGCCGCCCTGGCCACCATCGAAGAACTTCGAAAGTTTCCTCCAGCCGCGCCAGATGACCCACGGATAAGCCTTGCGGAAGCAAATGCAGCGAACACGCTTGGAGACTTCAAACGCGCGCAGACATCAGCCGAGCTGGCCATAACAGAGGGACAAGCGGCGGGAGCCCGCCTAGTGGTTGCTCGCGTGCGTCTTACGCAGAGCTCCGCCTTGCGAGACCTCGGCAAGACAAAAGAAGCCGCGCAGGCCGCCCAGGAAGCGAGGCAGCTTTTCGCCGCCGCCGGCGACCGAGGCGGGGTCGCTTCGGCGCTAATCAACCAAGGCAATTTGTTCTATCGCGCAGGAGACATGACGGAAGCGAAGCGTGCGTGGAGGGAATCGCTCTCGATATCGAGAAGTATCGGCTACGAAGCCAATATCCAGACGTGCTTGAACAATTACGGCGACGCGCTCTGGCGCACCGGGGATTTGGCAGGCGCAAAGAGCTTGCTGGATGAGTCCCTGAGAATCGCCAAGAAGACAGGGAATAGCCGCAAGGCAGCCCAGGCAACTACGAATCTCGCGGGCGTACTTTACGAAAAAGGAGATTTGAGAGGCGCGGAACACGCCGAGCAAAGCGCCCTGGAAATGTTCCGCCAAACCGGTGATAGAAGCGGCGTTGCCACCGCGCTCTCTAATCTTGGCATGATCCAGGCGGACCAAGAAGACCTCACCGGTGCACGAAAGAGATATGAAGAGGCTCTTTCGGTTTTCGTTGAGCTGGGAGAAAAATCCGGCGCAGCATCGGCCACCAGTAAACTGGCCACCCTGCTTTATCTGCAATCCAAAGTTCTCGAGGCAAAGCCTATGTACGAGCAAGCGCTGGCTGCCTACGGCGAAATCGGCGATAAGAACGGTGTGCTCATGAGCCAGGGCAATCTGGGGAATATCTATTACGATCTGGGTGACTTGCCCCAGGCGCGAAAAATGTATGACCAATCGCTCGCACTTGCCCGTGAGTCGGAGACCAAGAGCGCAGTTGGCCTGGCGCTGCAGAACATTGGAGGAGTGCTCCAGGCACAGGGAGACTTCGACGGCGCCAAGAAGGTCTACGAGGAGTCTCTCGCAACGCGAAAGGCTATCGGCGACGAGGGCGGCGTTTTGGACTGTCGTCTCGCGCTAGCAACGCTCTCGATTGAGGAGGGCGATCCTGCCGCAGCGGAGTCAACCGCGCGCGAAGCGGCAGCGAAGTTCCGAAAGGATAAGGCGTCGCTTGGCGAAGCTGGGGCCCTGGCGACATTGGCTCAGTCGTTTCTCAGACAGAGGAAGATCCGCGAGGCTGAGACAACAATTGATAAGGCCTCGCAGCTCACCGCAAAAAGTCAACAGAGCGAATTGCGCACCCCGATCCTCATCATGGCTGCTCGGATCCACGGTGCTTCGGGAAAAGCTACAACCGCCAGCAAGGATCTTGAGGCCATCTTGAACGAGGAGACCGCGCTCGGAAATGTTTCCTTGCAGTTCGAGGCCCGGCTCGCCTTGGGCGAAATCGAAATGAGAGTGGGTGAGGGCGCAGCCGGCCGTTCCCGCCTCGCCAGCCTCGAAAAGGACGCCACCGCAAAAGGGTTTCTGCTTGTCGCCCGCAAAGCTCACGCCGCTTTACAGAACTAACATCGCAGCGAACTGTGAAAGCCGTGCCCTGAAGAAAAGCAGATCCCTCGCGGCGCTCGGTCCCGCAAAATCATCCGGGATGCAAGAAACGCAGATGACAATGAGGAGGAGGGCGGGGCTTGCGGGGCGAGATAAGGCACGGACAACGCACAGCCCACCGCTGCGGGCTGTGCCACCGAGTCTCAGAAGAGGCGGCCGATGTATTCGCGCATCTGGTGTTTCCAGTAGGGCCAGTCGTGGCCGCCCTGGGGTCCCCAATTGTCCAGGTGATGATGAATGCCTTTGCTGGCGAGAATTTCGGAGAGGCGGTAGGAGGGGCCGCTGTTTTCCCACGGGCCGGTGCCGGTGGTGATGTGGATGTCGCAAGTGGCGAGCTGACCGATGAGCCAGGGGTCGTTGAGATTCGCGAGGTAGTCGACGGGATTATTGAAATAAAAGTTGTCGTCGTACATGCCGTCCATGAAATTTTTCACGTCGTACACACCGGACATAGCGAAGCAGCGCTTGATGACGTCGGGATGCTTGAAGAGCGAATTGGCCGCGTGATACGCGCCGAAGGAAGCGCCCATGGTGGAAATGGCGATGCCCTGCGTCTGGCAATTGTCGTAAATGAAGGGCACGACCTCTTCGCGGAGATAGGAATCGAACATGGCCTGGACGTAGCTACGATGGAAAGGGTGCGCGGCTTTGTTGTAGAAGCCGTAGCCGTTGACGGTATTGACGCAAAAGAATTTGAGCTTGCCGCCGTCGATAAAATCGGCAAGCGCGCCGATCATGCTCTGGCCTTCGAGCTCCCATTCGTCGCCCGCGCTGGTGGGAAAGCCGATGAGCGGGGGCCCCCAGTGGCCGAAAACGGCGACGCCCAGCTCGATGCCGAGCCGCGGCGAATGCCAGCGGTGGTATTCGCGTTTCATCGTGTGCGCCTCGTGCGTGATGCGGGGGCAAGGAAGTATGCCAGCGCGGGCGGGAGCAGGGCAATTGGTTTGAGCGGGAACGCGCGCCGACTCCGCTTGTATAGTAAAATGCGCAAATCTTCCGCGAAAGGAACTTGAAGCGATGGCTACAGCCACAATGAACCGGCCGACGCCGGAGCGCATTCTTGACATTTTCAACGCGTATCAAGATACCGCGGCGCTGAACGCAGGGATCGAGCTCGATGTTTTTACCGCGATCGGAGAGGGCGCGAATACTCCGGCATCGCTCGCCGCGAAAACCGGAGCATCGGAGCGCGGGGTGCGCATTCTATGCGATTACCTGACGATTCTAAGGCTGTTGACGAAAGAACAGGGACGCTACGCGCTCGCGCCGGATTCGGCAGTATTTCTGAACCGCCGGTCCCCTGCCTGCCTTGCGTCGATGACGGGGTTTCTGTCAGGCCCGTGGCTCCAGGGCGACTTTAACGCTTTGGCCGAAGCGGTGCGCAAAGGCGGAACCGTGACTGATAGAGGCGACAGCACCAAGCCAAATGATGAATTCTGGGTCGCGTTTGCGAAATCGATGGCGCCGCTGACGGTGCCCGCGGCGATGTTTATCGCACAACTTACCGGCGCTAATGAAGGCAAAGCGTGCAAGGTGCTGGACATTGCCGCAGGGCACGGGATGTACGGAATTTCCATTGCGAAGCAGAATCCGCAGGCGCAAGTCGTGGCGCTGGACTGGCCGGCGGTGCTCGAAGTAGCGAAGGAAAACGCGCGAGCCGCGGGAGTGTCCAGCCGCTATACATTGCGCGCCGGAAGCGCATTTGAAACGGACCTCGGCAGCGGATACGACTACGCGCTGCTGACGAACATTTTTCACTGCTTCGACAAGCCAACGTGCGAGAAGCTGATGCGGCGCGTGCATGCGGCGCTGAAACCGGGAGGGCGTGCGATCACGGTGGAGTTCGTGCCCAATGAAGATCGCGTGACGCCGCCGACCGCGGCGGCCTTCAGCCTGATTATGCTGGCAAACACGGATGCGGGCGACGTCTATACGCTGCCAGAATATGAGAAAATGTTCGGGAATGCCGGGTTTGAAAAGACGACCCTGCAGCAGATTCCGGACACGCCGCAACAAGTGCTTGTTTCCGAGAAGGCCGAATGAAAAAGAAAAACAAGAAGAAAAAAGCTGTAAAGAAGAAGACACAACCGCGCACGAACAATCAGGACCGCGCCCTGCGGGAACATCTCGTGTTCCTGCTGAAGGGCGGCGGAGCGCACGTGCATTTCATGGATGCACTGGATGGATTTCCCGAGCGCAATCGCGGGGCGTTCGCGGCCGGGCTGGTGCACACCGGCTGGCAGTTGCTCGAGCATGTGCGCATCGCTCAGCGGGACATTCTCGAGTTCAGCCGCAACCCCAAGCACGTGTCGCCGGGATTTCCCGAAGGCTACTGGCCGAAGACTCCGTTGCCGCCGAATGAAGAAGCGTGGAACAAGAGTGTGGAGGCATTCCGCAGCGACCTGCAGGAAATGGTACGGCTGGTGGAGAATCCGAAGACGGATCTGTACGCGAAAATTCCACACGGGGATGCACAGACGTTCTTGCGGGAAGCACTGTTGTTAGCCGACCACAATTCGTATCACTTGGGGCAGCTTGTGGACCTGCGGCGGGCGCTAGGGACGTGGCCGGAAGAATAGAAATTTTGGCGCGCTGCGGAGATTAGTAGGGTTTCTTGTTTTCCTGTTTTTTCCAGGCCTCAAATACGGCGAGGGATTCGCCGCGAAGAAGCTGCGTCATCGGGATGCGACGCGCTGCGGGCGGTTGTTTCAGTTCGTCGTGGATGAAAGCGTCGTCGAACCCCGCCGCCGCGGCATCGGCGGCAGTGCCGGCGTAAAAGATGCGCGCCGGGCGGGCCCAATAGATTGCGCCCTGGCACATGGGGCAGGGCTCGCAAGTGGTGTAGAGGTCGCAGCCGGTGAGCTGAAAATCATTGAGCGCGCGGCAGGCCTCGCGGATGGCGACGACTTCGGCGTGCGCGGTGGGGTCGTTCGTCGAAGTAACGCGGTTGGTCCCTTCGGCGATAACGCGGCCGTCTCTCACGACGAGAGCCGCGAAAGGGCCGCCGCGTCCGGTGCGGACGTTTTCGATGGCCAGCGCAATCGCGCGGCGCATAAATTCCGGTGACATGAGTGCAGCAGTTCCTGGCATTGAGCTTGCCCTGCTCCGCCTGATTTCGCAATCGCAGGTTCGTTTCCGTGCGGGGAATTGCTTACTGCTCGATTTCCGTGCGAAACACTGGCCGGAAGAAAGCCCTGCTTGCATGAAATGGAAATGGCGGTAGGATGGAGCAGTGGCTTGGACGGTTTTTCGCAGATTTTCCAATAAAGCTTAGATGGGGGACGACATGATCCGCATCGAAAACGTACAACGCCGGGATTTCCTGAAGGGAATGCTGGGAGCGGGCGCTTTTGTATTGAGCGTGCACGTGATGCCGGAAAAGCTTTTTGCGGGGAGCACGGCGGAGGCCGCCGGCGCGACGGATGCAGCGGCAGCGATGGCAAAGGCACCGTTGCAGCCGAGCGTGTACCTGGCCATCGACACGGATGGAACCGCGTACATCATTGCGCATCGCTCGGAGATGGGGAATGGCGTTCGAACGTCGCTGCCACGGATCGTTGCGGATGAGCTGGATGCCGACTGGGCGCGCGTGAAGGTGGTGCAGGCGATTGGCGATGAAAAATACGGCGACCAGGATACGGACGGCTCTCATTCCATCGTGAGTTTTTTCGGTCCGCTGCGAGAGGCGGGAGGAACGGCGCGATTGATGCTGGTGCGTGCGGCGGCGCAGAAATGGGGCGTGCCCGCAGGCGAGTGCAGGACGGAATTGCACACGGTGGTACACAAGCCGTCGGGGAAGAAACTGGGTTATGGCGAGCTGGCCTCGGCGGCGGCGAAGCTCGAGGTGCCGAAGAAAGAAGAACTGAAACTCAAACCGCGCAGCGAGTGGCGTTACATCGGTAAAGACGCGGTGAGTTACGATTTGAAGGATTTGTGCACCGGGAAGGCGGTCTACGGCCAGGACGCCCGCATGGAGGGGATGCTTTATGCAAGCGTGGCGCATCCGCCCGTGTTGGGGAGTTCGGTGAAATCGCTCGACGACAAAGCGGCGCTCGGTGTTGCCGGCGTGAAGCAGACAGCAACAATCGATCCCTTCAAGCCACCGCATGGCTTTCAGGCGCTCGGCGGCGTGGCGGTGCTGGCGGACAACACGTGGTCTGCAATGCAGGGAAGGAAAAGGTTGCAGATCCAATGGGAGAAAAGCCCGCACGGCGTATTTAACTCGGATGCTTACAAGAAAGAGTTGCAAGAGACAGCGCGCAAGCCGGGAAAAGTGGTCCGAGAAATCGGCAACGTGGACGCGGCTTTTGCAAAGGGCGGGAAAATCGTTGAGGCGGAGTATTATGCGCCGCTGCTGGCGCATGCCTCCATGGAGCCTCCGGCGGCGCTGGCAGTCTATCGCGACGGCAAGGTGCAAGCGTGGGCTCCGGTGCAAAATGCGCAGGGCGCCCGGGACGCGATTGCGGCAGCGGTAGGGCTGAAGAAGGAAGACGTGACGGTCAACGTCACGCTGCTGGGCGGCGCGTTTGGACGGAAATCATTCCCGGATTTTGCGGTGGAAGCGGCGGTGCTGTCGAAGAAAACCGGGAAGCCGGTGAAGGTGGTATGGAGCCGCGAGGACGACATCAAGTTCGACACCTATCATTCGGTGTCGGCGATGTACATGAAGGCGGCGCTGGGCCCGGACGGAAAACCGACCGCGTGGTTGCAGCGCACGGTGTTTCCTCCGATCGGATCGACGTTTGACGTGAACGCGGTTTATTCGGCGCCGGATGAACTGGGGCTGGGTTTCAGCGATTTGCCGTTCGCCATTCCGAATCACCGCTCCGAAAACGGGCCTGCCACCGCGCACGTGCGGATCGGATGGCTGCGTTCGGTAGCGAATATTTATCATGCGTTCGGGATCCATTCCTTCGCGGATGAGCTGGCACACGCGGCGGGAAAAGATCCGCTTGAGTACACTCTGGCGCTCCTCGGGCCGGACCGCATTATTCCGAAGGAAGAGCTGCCGAAGGATTACACGAATTACGACGGGGATTACGCGCTGTATCCGATCGATACGGGGCGATTCCGGCGCGTGCTGCAGCTTGCGGCGGAAAATGCGGGATGGGGGAAGAAAAAACAAGGCAGCGGCTTCGGAATGGGACTCGCGATTCATCGAAGCTTCCTTACTTACGTGGCCACGGTGGTGCAGATCCAGGTGAATGACGCCGGCCAGGTGAATATCCAGCGCGTGGACACGGCCCTGGATGCAGGCACGGTGGTGAATCCGGAGATGGTAAGGAATCAGTTTGAGGGCGCAGCTGTAATGGGAACCAGCATCGCGTTTTATGGAGAGATTACGGCCACGAATGGCGTAATCGACCAGTCGAACTTTAATGATTTTCAGATGGCGCGGATGAACAACGCGCCGCGCGAGACGCACGTGCACATCGTCGCGAGCGACGCCCCTCCAGGAGGGGTGGGCGAGCCGGGTCTTCCGGCGTTTGCGCCTGCGTTGTGCAACGCGATTTTCGCCGCGACGGGGAAGCGAGTTCGAGAGCTGCCGCTGTCGCGAGCGGGCCTGGCTTGAAGTCAAAAATCTTCACAATTGCGATCCTGGCTGCCGCGACTGCCGGGCCGATTGCCGCGCAGCGCAAACCCGTGCTGCCGCAGATTGACCTGCCGCATCCCTACTATTTCCGCGAGATGTACCTGCCGCAACTGACGAGCGGGCCAAGCAGCGTGGCCTGGTCGCCGGATTCGAAGGAAGTGGTGTACTCGATGGCAGGGTCGCTGTGGCGGCAAAATTTGGGTGCGAGCGTGGCGCAGCAAGTCACAGACGGGCCTGGGTACGACTATCAACCGGATTGGTCGCCGGACGGACAGAAAGTGGTGTACTGCTCGTATCAGAAGGACGCGGTGGAGATGTGGCTGCTGGATTTGGAGACGGGGAAAACAGTGCAATTGACGAGCGGCGGTGCGGTGAATGTGGAGCCGCGGTGGTCGCCCGACGGAAAGCAAATTGTTTTTGTTTCGACTTCGTACAACAAGCGATTTCATATTTTTCGCGCAGATGTGCAGAACGGGAAGCTGGAAAATGTAACCCGGCTGACAGGCGAAACCAAGAGTCCGCTGCCACGCTATTACTACAGCGCGTTCGATCATGAGATCAGCCCGGTGTGGTCGCGCGATGGAAAGGAAATCCTGTTCGTTTCGAATCGCGGACACATTTACGGAACCGGTGGATTTTGGAGGGTGAGGGCGGAGCCGGGAGCGGAGGCGCGCGAGATCCATTACGAAGAGACTACCTGGAGGGCGCGGCCGGATTTTTCGCCGGACGGTACGCGCATTGTGTTCAGCTCGTATCTCGGACGGCAGTGGCATCAACTGTGGATCATGCCCGCAAACGGAGGAGACGCGTTCCCGGTATCGTACGGCAATTGGGATGAAACAAGCGTGCGATGGTCGCCGGATGGGAAGCAATTGGCGTTTGTTTCGAACCGGAATGGCGAAACGGAACTCTGGACAGAGAACGTACCGGGTGGAGAGCAACTTCGTCTGGACGCTGCGGAGCGGAGGTACCTGCGTCCGAAGGCAAGGTTACGGCTTCGTGTGCTTGATCCTGAAGGCGGCGTTACTCCGGCACGGATTTCCGTAATGGATGCAGGGGGACGTTTCTACGCGCCGGAGCATGCGTGGATTCATGGCGACGATGGATTTGACCGGACGGAGCGGGCCTTCGAAGCGCATTACTTCCACGCAGCGGGAACGGCTGAGGTGGAAGTGCCGGCGGAAAAAATTACCGTCGAAGTGATGAAGGGTTTCGAATATTCATTGGAGCGGCGTACGATCGATTTGAGCGCGGGGCAACCAGCGAGCGTGACGGTCCAATTGAAGCCGCTGATGATTGCGGGAAAGAGCGATGCACATTGGGTGAGCAGCGACCTGCACGTGCACATGAATTACGCGGGAACGTATCGCAACACGCCTGCGCACCTCGTGGAACAGGCGGAAGCGGAGAATCTCGGCATCGTGAACGATTTGATCGTGAACAAAGAGCAGAGATTCCCGGACATTGCGTACGAAGGAAAGCAACTGGATCCAGCTTCGAAACCCGATGCGCTTCTGGTGCACGGACAAGAATTTCATACGAGCTACTGGGGACATCGCGGGTTGCTCAATTTGCAAAGCAACCTACTTCTGCCCGGATATGCGGGGTACCCGAGCACCGCGGCTGCGAGTTTGTTTCCGATGAATGCGGATGTGTACGACATGGCTCACGCGCACGGAGCGCTGGTGGGGGTAGTGCACCCGTTTGAAGAAATACCGGATCCGTTTGCGAATCCGCCTCAAAAGATTACAGATGAACTCCCAGTGGACGTGGCATTGGGAAAGCTCGATTACATGGAAATCGTGGGATTCAGCGATCACCGCTCGACGGCGGCGGTGTGGTACCGCTTGCTGAATTTGGGCTTCCGGATTCCAGCGGGCGCGGGAACCGATGCGATGGCGAATTATGCGTCGTTGCGCGGGCCTGTGGGGATGAACCGGGTCTACGCCAGCGTGAAATCAGGGCCGCTGGACATCGTTGCGCTGCTTGAAGCACTGAAGAAGGGGCGGACTTTTGCAACCAACGGGCCGCTGCCGGACTTTTCGCTGGGCGGAGAATCCATCGGCGGTGAATTGAAGTTTGATGGGCCGCAAACAGCGATTCCGTTCAAGACAAGACTTCGGTCTATTGTGCCGGTCGATCGTTTCGAGATGGTATGCAATGGCCGGGTTGTTCAAACATTGCCGTTGAATTCAGCGCGGGACGCAGCAGATGTCAGCGGTGCGGTGGCGGTGAAAGAGAGCGGCTGGTGCGTGCTGCGGGCATCGAGCGACAAGGCGGAATATCCCGTGCTGGACAATTATGTGTATGCAACCACAAGCCCGATCTATGTGACGATCGGAGGCAAGCCGCCGCGGTCGCCGGAGGACGCGAAATATTTTGTGGCATGGATCGAGCGAGTCGCGGATGCGACGTCGCACTATCCGGATTGGAATTCCGCGAGCGAAAAGGAAGGAGTTCTTAAGGAGCTTGCGCGGGCGAAGACAGTGTTTGAAAAACTACGATAAACAAGACTCGAAGAAGAGAGTTGGTCTGAATCAGCATGACGGAAGCCACGATCGCAACCAAGGGAGCTAATCGCTCCCTTCTCAGCAGGCTCACTGCTGTCTTCGTCTATGTTCTTGAAAGGCTGATGCCTGATCCATTTGTGTTTGCGGTTCTCTTGACGTTCTTCACGGCGGCGCTGGCCTACACAGTCGTCCCCACGGCAACGCCCGCAGCCATTGCTTCCGCCTGGTACAGCGGAATTTTCAATATCCTGGCGTTTGGTTTTCAGATGGTTTTGATTCTCGTGACCGGATACGCGCTGGCGAGTTCGGCGCCGGTACATTCTCTGCTCGAGCGGATCGCATCCCTGGCCGATTCTCCGCGCTCGGCCGTCTCTCTCACGATTGTAATCGGAATGATTGCGTCCTGGACAAACTGGGGACTGGGGCTGGTGACCGCTGGGTTGCTGGCGCGCGAGATCGCCAAGCGCGTGCGCATGGATTTCGGCTGGCTTGTGGCCGCTGCTTACACTGGGTTTGTCATTTCCACGGAAGGACTATCCGGTTCGATTGTACTTTCACAGGCGACACCGGGCTCCGTGCTCAACCTGGTCGAAAAAGTGAGTGGCCATATTCTGCCTTTGTCACAGACAGTATTCAGCCCCTTGAACCTCGTGCCGGTGGCCGCTCTCTTCATTATTCTCCCGCTGATCTATCGATGGATCGGGCCCGACGAATCGCGGTCCCTGGCGGCGGATCCCGAACGGTTGAAAGCGGAAGACCAGCGGAAGCAAACCATAGAGAATCGAGGGACCCTGGGATCCGCGCTGGACCGAGCCTGGATACTGAATCTTCTGCTAGCAGTCGGCGCTCTTTTTGCGCTGGCATACCAATGGCGAGAGAAAGGATTCTTCCTGGATCTGAATTCCGTCATTTTGGCGGCGTTGTCCCTGGGCCTGCTATTTCATTGGAGGCCGGTAGCCTATGTTGAAGCCATCAAGAGCGCCGCCCGGGTCACGGGGCCGCTCATCCTGCAGTACCCCATCTACGGCGGAATCATGGGCATCATGACGACAACCGGCCTGGCGGGGGTAATTTCCAAGGCATTCCTGGCGTTTTCAACTGCTCACACACTGCCATTCTGGACCTACATGTCCTCCCTCGCCATCACTTTGTTTATTCCAAGCGGCGGCGGCCATTGGGCTGTTCAGGGTCCCTTCGTGCTTCCAGCGGCGAGAGACCTTCATGCTTCCTTCGCCGGAACAACGATGGCGGTGGCCATGGGCGAATCCGTGGCCAATATGATCCAGCCTTTTTTTGCATTACCCATCCTGGCGATTGCCGGTATTCCCATGCGCCGAATGATGGGTTTCATGGTTATCACGTTTCTGGTGGCGCTTGTCGCGTTCGCTGCGTCCTTGTTGTTCCTTGTTTGAAATTCACAAAGAAATAAAAAAGCTGAGGCCCGCAGCAGAAAGAGGAGTTCCTACTCAGCTGTTTTTAGCGAAGAGTTAGCTCAGCCATCGATCCGATGGATAAGAACGGAAAGTTTAATTCTTTGCGGGAGCCGACGGATTCGCGGCCTGGGCCTTGGCGAGCTCGGCGCGAAACTGTTCCGCTTTCTCCGGCTGCTTTAGGGCGGCGTATTCTTCCGCGAGGTCCGTGCGCGCGTTATGCAACCAGGCCTGGGATGGACTGCTCTGCTTCAGCAGGATTTCATAGCCCGCGCGCGATTCCGATTCGGCCTCGGAGAAGCGGTTCTGGCGGAGCAGGGCCCGACCGAGACTAACTCGTCCGATGCCTACGTTTTCATGTCCGGCTGGAAGGGTTCCGGCGTATTGCTGGAGAGCTTCGCGAAAAAGCTGCTCCGCGCGGACGTACTGCTTTCGGTCCATGTGCACACTGGCCAGATTGCCCAGCGCTACGCCAATGTAATAGTGCTTGCCGTTGTAGACGGAGCGATAGATGTCGGCCATGCGGGTAAAATCGGTCTCCGCCTCGTCCAGGTTTCCCCGCTGCTGCGCGATTTTGCCGAGCTCACCGAGGGTTCCAGCAATCCGGGGATGCATCTTCGGGTAAGCGCGTTGTTCGATGCCGAGCGCTTGCTGAAGGACGACCGAAGCTTCGTTCAACTTGCCTTCTTTGACGAGTACCCGGCCCAGGAGGCTCATGACGGAAGCCGTTTCGGGATGGTCCTTGCCCCAAAAGGATTGAATAATGTCCAGCGCCTGACGGTAGTCCCGCTCGGTTTCATCGAAGCGCTGCCGCTCGGTCTGAATGGCGCCAAGGTTGATGAGATCCTCGGCGACATTGGGATGGCGCTCGCCATAAAGTTGACGGTCCATTGCCAGTGCGCGTTGGTTTAGAGATTCCGAAATGTCGTAGTGGCCAAGGTAGAAATGGCAGTTCGCCAAGTCGGTCATACTTACTGCGAGATCGGTTGGAACTCCACCGGGTGCAGATTGAATCTGCACGGCTTCGTTGAGCACTTTGATGGCTTGCTCGTAGTCTCCGCGAGCTTCCAGCGCTTCCCCAAGGGCGGCATTGGCTTTCCCCACTTCCGGATGATTCGGCGGCAGATGACGCTTGCTCATTTCCAAGCCCTGGCGGATTAGCTTTTCGGCTTCGTCATACTGCGCTTGATTGGAACGCAGTTCGCCAAGCGCCACCAAGCTTTCTGCCACCTCAGCGCTATCTTGCCCGAACAACGACTTGCGTTGCTCGAGGGAGGAATTAAGCAGCGAGTCGGCGTTGTCCAATTTGCCCAACTGTTCGTAAATGCCGCCGAAGTGATAGAGGAGCTCTGCCCTCTCTTTGGGGTCCGCGCTGAGGCTCTGCGCTTCATGCACCCCGCGTTCCACAAGTGTCACGACGCGCAGGTCGTCGGCGGGCCCGGCAGACTCGTCGCCGCCTTGAAACAAATTGATCATGAAGCGCTGAATGCGCTGGGTACGCGCGGCTTCGGCCAATGCGGCGTCGCGGGCTTTCGCCAGCCGCACGGTGAAGAAAACAACCATGCCGACGACAACCGCAAAGACGGAAACACCCGCAGCAACGGCACGCCGGTTGCGCGTGACGAACTTTCGCAGCCGGTAGCTCGCGGTGTCGGGCCGGGCCTCCAAGGGCTCACCTTTCAGGTAGTGGTCAATGTCGCGTATCAAAGCTTCCACGGAGCGATACCTGCGCTGGGCATCCTTGTGCATTGCGGTGAGACAGAGGACGTCGAGGTCAGACCACGCGGCCCTGGTTGCGAATGCAACGTGAGCGCGGGGTTCGGGAAGCGCGGCGTTTCGCCCGGCCACGGCAGAAGGTTTCTCCGCTTCCTGTTCCGTCAGAACTTTTTCCGCTTGCGCCGGGGTGCGATTGGAGAGGTCAAACGGTGGGCGTCCGGAGAGAAGCTCGTAGAGAATGACTCCGAGGGAATAGACGTCGGTGTGGATTCCGACTTGTTCGCCGCGAATCTGTTCCGGCGCGGCGTACGCAGGAGTCATCAGACGCAGGCCGGTCATGGTTTGATCGACCGATTCGCCCAGCGATTCGAGATGTTTGGCGATGCCGAAGTCGAGCAGCCGAACGGTTCCGTCTTCCTTCACCAGGATGTTAGAGGGTTTGAGGTCGCGGTGAATGACGGCATGCTGATGCGCGTAGAGCACGGCTTCGCAAACGGCGCGAAATAACTCCAGGCGCTCCTGAACGGAGCATTCATGCTTATAGCAATACTCCGTGAGGGGGACGCCTTCGACGTACTCCATGACGAAGAAGGGAGTACCTTCGGGCGAAGTGTCCGCGTCGTACAAGCGTGCAATGGATGGGTGATTGAGCTGAGCAAGAGTCCGCTGCTCGAGAGCGAAACGCTCGCGGCGCGCGGGAGACATCCAGGCATCGCGAAGGATCTTGATGGCGACCAGGCTGCCGAGATCCTCGCGCTCCGCGAGGTAGACGACACCCATGCCGCCTTCGCCGATCGCCTTCGTGATTCGATAGGGCCCCAACTCGCGAAAAGGAAGCGCGGCGGCGGGATCGATGAGGATTTGGTGAGCGACCTCAGCGACGTCGCCATCCAGCAGGGACGTACCTTGGGCGTCTTCCTGCAGCAAAGACAGCACATCACCAAGGAGAGCTGGATCATCGCCGCAGTGGATTTCGAGAAAAGCGCGCTGCTCGGTCTCCGGCAAGTCCGCGGCTTCGTGAAAGAGAGATTGAATTCTTTGCCAACGAGTGCTGTCCATGGTCACTCCCCGAGCAGGCGGAAGATGAAGCGCTGTGGGTCAGTAGGTTTGGCGAAGCTCGTGGGCCAGCCACGCCTTGGCGGCACGCCAATCGCGGAGAACGGTAGCTTCCGAGATGTTCAGCAGAGCCGCCGTTTCAGGAATGTCGAGTCCTCCGAAGAAGCGGCTTTCGACCATTACGGCTTGGCGAGGGTTCATCCGCCCGAGCTCGTCCAACGCGGTGTCCAGTGCAAGCAAATCCTTTCCGCAGGAAGGCGCCTTTTGAAAGGAATCGCCAAAGATGACGGTGACTTCCGCACCGCCGCCGCGTTTGCCGGCCTTGCGGCGGCGCGCAGCCTCGATCAGGAGCTGACGCATGGCGCGGGCGGCGATGCGTTTGAAATGCAGAGGAGAAGTGGTGGCGAACTTGGGCGAATGCGCCAGTTTTATCCAGGCCTCGTTGACGAGGGCGGTTGGACTGAGCGTCGCGCTCGGATCGCCGCGCCGCACGCTGGACGCCAGGCGGCGCAATTCTTCGTAAGTGACGCTAAACAACTGGTCTAGCGCCTTTCTCTCCACGGGGGGAAATCCCGATGCCCCGGTCGCCAAGTCCTGTGCCATTCGAGAAGTTCTCGCCGCCATGACGGTTTTTCCTTCCCTTTAGCGCAATGCGTAGTGGGAAGCAGCCATCCAAAGGATCGCCGATGAAGGGACGCAGGGAACTTGGCCCTTTTTCGTTTCCGAACTCTACCACCCGACCCGGCCTTCCAGCAATGGGCAGATTGATGGACGGCATTGCTGGAACGGTGCAGGGCCTTGGCGCGCTAAGCTGCTGAACTTCGAAGGAGCAAAAGACATGAAGACTATCCAATACTCCCGATTGCTTCGGTCGTCTCTCATACTATTTGCGGCGCTCAGCCTGGCGTGCGCTGCCAACGCCGGCGCGGGGCAGAACGCGCAAACCATGAGTCCGCCGCCGACGGGAGCTCAGCTAGCACCTCCTCCCGCAGCTGCGCCGGGCCAGATGCCAGCGCAGGCTGCGTCCATTTGCGGCAGCCAGCCGCTATGCTACGAGGCATTCGACTTCGCAGCCACGATTACGGATTTTCGAACCAGCACGCAGTCATATTTCAGGGTCATTGATGTAGTCGTGCGATTCCAGAACAAGACCAATGCCCCCCTGGGTTTCGGGTATACGCAAGGTTCCGGGATCGCCATGGACGATCGCGGAAACCGCTATATCGTCTGGGGAGGCAACGGCACCCTCGGGATAGGGAATGTGATCGGCAATAATTTTGATCCGAAATTCGAACTGCGTCCGGGCGGCTACGGAGATGCGCGCTTCGAACTGATGTGGAATCCCCCGGCACAGTCCATTATCGGCTCGACGTTCCAGCTCGATCTGACGGTTCGCGAGATCAACACGGTCGAGGGTAATCAACACACCCTGGGGGGTGAATTTCCGCTGATCTATAAAGGGCTCACGAACGGGATGACGGCCAACGCGCCTGCAATGAGCGCGCCTGCTCCGGGCGGCATGCCTATGATGGCTTCTGGCGGCGGCACTGTACCTGGGCAAATGCTTCCCGCGGCAGGGCAGCCTGCGCCAGCGTGCGGCCCAGCATCAACAGCCACAGCACTTGCAGGCGCAACGAACTCCGCCGCCGCACAAAATGCTGCGGCAACAGCTAACACCGCGATGTCCAAGGCTACGAATGCCCTCTCCAACTTGGGCTCGATCTTTGGGAAGAAGAATCCAGCCGCCGCAGCCCCTGCGCAGGGGGCAACCGCCACGGCGGCGCCGTGTGTTCCAGGAACAAATGGCACCACGGGCGCCGTTTCCAATGTGCCGGGCACGGTCGCCGGCGCTGTCCCACAAGGCAAGGGTGGGGCATCTTCCGCCGGGGCCACCGCCTCAGGTGTCGCAGGCGCTGCGAAACCCGCGAGCGGCGCCGCCGCTCCCGCTGGCGTTACTCCGGCCGGCGCTCGAGCCGCGGCTGTGACGAAAGCTGCGGCTGGCACGGCCACGGCTACTGCTCCTGCGGCAGGCTCAGCCAAAGCAAAGACTCCGCCAGCGAAGCCGGCTGCCAAGAAGAGTCCTGCGCCCATACCGGATCCAAAGAAGACCGCTGAGAATTCGGATGCGCAAAAGCCGCCGCAACAACCTCAGCAACATTGAGACGTTTAGGTCAGAAGAATTCCGGCTTTTGTCGATGGCAAGCCCGTTCTGGATTCGTGGATGACCGGATACTCGGGTGCCTTCACAAAAGAAGGATGGCAGATGGGATCTGACGGTACATTGTCAATCCTTGTGCAGGATGACACTTCGCTAAAGCGCGTGAACATCACTCCTTCGCCCGACACGAGCATTGCGACGCTGTTCGGCGGAGGACGATAAGGAATCGAGAATTTCATTGAGAGCGCTCCAGAAGTCGGCGCGAGCACACTGCACCTCAGCGCTGATCTTTTTCGCAACTACGGAACTGCGGTCGATTTCCACAAAGGAGCTAGCATATGAATCCCGAAACCAGCCCTAAGCTAAGAAGTACGATCGTCAAGGTGCCGGATGCGAGTCCGGGATTGCTTTTTCTCAACGGCCAACAGAAATCCTTCACGCTCGAGGGCGTCTGGAAATCTCCGGTAGCTCCAGCGCCTAATATGACCGTCGACGTGGATCTCGACGGCGCGGGTTCGATCGCGGCCATTACGGTTGTTGATTCGCAACAGATCGCCAAGGAGCGTTTGAATCAGCTCAGCGGCGTAGCGCAGGAGCGGGGCAAAGAAGCGGCCAAGCTGGCGCAGCAGGGCATCGGCGCGCTCGCTGCGCGGATGGGTGCCGTCCCGCTCGGCGCCGCGGTGCTTCTCTGGGTCTCGTGGTTTTTCCTCCCCGCGGCCAGCGTTGAGGGCGGGGGCCCAGCACCAATATCCCTCACATTCTGGAACCTTCTTGGGACCGACTTCAACAATCCGGAGAGCATTCTAAGAGGAGGCAATGAGCACGGGTTCTTTGCATTCCTCGGTTTCCTATGTATTGCCGCCCCATTTGCCGCTCCGTTTATCCGTGCGGCGTGGTCGAAATATCTGAACGCGGCGCCGTTCGCGTTCTTCCTCATCGGTTTTATATCCATCTATTTGAATGTCAACAAGACTTTCGGCGACATGGTGAAGGCGGGCATTACCAGCCCCTTCTCCTGGAGCTGGGGTGTGTTCGTTGTCGGGCTTGCCGCTTTAGTCCTGGCTGCGGGCGCATTGAAGAAACCCGCGATTGCATAGTTTGGAGAATTAGCAGGACTCGGCTGGAAATTTGTTCGAAATGCAAAAAATAAAATGCCTGCTTAGGAGAGTGTTATGAACAGCTCAGGGATCCGCAAAGCGCTTCTTGTTTCCGTTCTCGCTGCCGCAGCTTTCGCAGTAGGGTGCGGGAGCAATCCCGAGGGAAAGTACCGGGATTCCGATGGTTCGGTAACTCTCGAATTGAAAGGCGGCAAGGCTACCCTCGACTACGGCAGGATACGCATCGACGGCACCTACTCAGTGGATGGCGACAAGATCACCATGCGGCCGACCGTCGGCGAGACCAGCCAAACCATGGTCTTCACAATGAACAAGGACGGCTCGATCGACGGACCTCCGGGCAGCGATATTACAAGGCTTCAGAAAGCAAAGTAATGGTGGCTGTGATTGGGACCGCTTTGAGCACCGGTGGCGCTCGATGCTTGGAAATGCCGAGCGAGCTTTCTCGCGCGCGGGGTTTCAGAAAGGAAGGAAGCCAATGAGAACAGTCCTACGCTCCAAACTATTCGTCGCACTTGCGCTAGCGATGGTCCTCGGGTCAACGGGCTGCGGCAATTCCAGCTCGAATGGTTCTGGCGACTCGGGTAGTTCCTCCGCGGGTCATTCGAGAGCGGACCGCGAGGCGCAGAGCGCTGCTTTAGCGGAACTCCAGAGACATTGGCTCAGGACTGCGGATGGCTGGACAGCCGCCGAGGTCACCGGGAGTGCTTATGCGCCGGAACATTTTATCAGACAGTACCGCGCGCTAACGATGGACGAGGTGCACCCGGCGGAGCTCAGCGAGGGAGACAAACTGAACGGGATCGAATGGGAAGGCGAGGTGACCTTCAAACCCACAGTTTGTCGCGAGGCTGGCGGGGACGGGGGGATGGTCCTGGATGGCATGGGCAGCTTCGGACCCAATAGACAGCGCGGCCGATGGACCGAGTGGGTCGACTTTACGCCAGGGCCAATGCGCTTCCAAAAGGTCAAGGGCCAGTGGCAATTCAAGTGGGACGGTTCCTATCTGCGCGGAACGCTTCCCGGACCTCAAGACTATGCAAACGCGGGTGTGCGGTAGGCGGCTCAGCCCGGAGTTTTGAACCCGCTCGCCGGACGCGCCTTAGTTTTGTTGAAGGACAGTTTTGACAGCGTATTGGCGAAGAGTGGATTTCCGGTTCCGGCCGGAATGGCGCCGTTCAAGGCTATAACCATCGCCTGTTCGAACCGAACGCCTGATTGTCAGAAGGCGGCGGGGGCCATCAACGCGGAGAGCGTTTCCGGAGTCAGAACCGATGCCACCGGCAAAGCTACATTCCCCGGAGTAACGCCGGGAACCTACTATTTGATGGGCTCAACATTCGCCAACGGCCAGATGCTCCTATGGAACGTGAAGGTCGAGCTTCGGGCGGGGGCGAACTCTATCGCCCTCGACCAGCGGAATGCTATGCCGGTGAAATGAATCTTTGCCGATTCAATTTCACCGCCGGTGAGATGTCGCTGCGCTTCGATTATTAACTACAGAATTTGGGTCCAGGATTGTGTGTACCCAGCGAAGGAAAGAGGGTGGCGGCGATCTTCTCGCCGCTGGTTCAACCCCGGGGAGACAGAAACTCCGCTAGACGCGGACTTGCTGGAACCAAATGGTGGGCCCGCCAGGATTTGAACCTGGGACCAACGGATTATGAGTCCGCTGCTCTAACCGCTGAGCTACGGGCCCTGCGGCATTCAAGTCCCAATCTTATATCTATTTGCGACCAATGTGGACATTTCAAACAGGAGAAGCAGGCCGAGGTCTCAAAGGCAGCGCAGTATCTGTAAGAAAGAAATCTTACGACAAAAGACCGAAAGAGCGGACCGTTTCGACCGCCTGGTAGCGGTCTTCGGCGTTCACCTGTCGGAGAATGCGATGCATGTGATTTTTGACGGTCTGCTCGGAAAGATGCAAGGTGCTGGCGATCTCCTTGTTGGTCAATCCTTTAGCGACGAATGAAACCAATTGGTGCTGTCTGCGGGTCAGACCAAGCTCCGCTCTGGTGCGATAGTAGGGGACGCTCCGCCTCTCGTTTGCAAAATACCGGAAGAGGGTAAGGGTGAGTTGCGGCGGGCAGACTGCTTCACCTCGGGCCACGGCACGCACCGCCGCGAGAACGTCAAGAGCAGAGGCCTCTCGTACGAGGTAGCCGACGGCACCACTCCGCACTGCATGCAAAAAACTCTCTTCGGTGTCATCGACACCAACCAGAATGATTTTTAGCTCCGGAACGGCTTCCAATATCTGCACAACCAGATTTGGATTTGTCCTTGATAATGTGGCATTGTCCAGGAGTAAGATTTCACAGCCAGAATCCGCGACCTGCTGGATGGAGCCTGCCGTGCTCCCGCATTCTCCAACAACAGAGATATCTGACTTTCTGCGCAGCAGACGAGACAGCGACTCCCGAAGCAAGCGGCTTTCCGCCAAGAGGAAGATTGTGCTCGCTTCTTTCATCGTTGGCCTTCGAGTCGAATCCTCTACTTCTTTGGAGTCACTCCCGCATTTGTTGCAAGCGCATAATCCTCATTGAGGGGTGTCGGTCCAATGGGGAGTACTAGGACCGCGTTTCAATTTGGCACAGCTTAGATTGGTGCTTTTATATGCTTTAGCCAACCCTGTCAATCTAAAAGTTAGGCCTGGTACTCCGAAGCTACTTACCCCACATGTGACCTGTCGACCAGCGACGATGGGCAGCTTAGAGTATCGCTTTTGGCGGGCTTCCTTGTATCTCACTGATTCTTCAGCACATGAATCAGTGCTCAGCTTTGCAGCCTGATACACTATGAATTCTGATTGAATTCGACCCTTGTGTCTTGCCTCAAAACAATATTTCAGCGGTCCTGGCTGCGAATCAGACGGATCGCATTGGAAAGGCCACCTTCGGTTTGATTGTCAGCGGATAACACACCCTGCGCGGCTGCAGGCTCCTCCGGCATCGCATCGCCTTCGCCGGGGGCGAGGAAGAGATTTGTCTCGATGCCGTGCTGCTTGGTGTAGAGGTCGTAGTAGCGGCCGCCCGCGGCGAATAAAGATTCGTGTGTTCCGCGTTCGATGATGCGGCCAGCCTCGACCACGAGGATTTGGTCTGCGCGCCGGATCGTGGAAAGGCGATGGGCGATGACGAACGTGGTTCGCCCACGCATCAGATAGCGCAGGCCCTCTTGAATGAGCGCCTCAGATTCGGAATCCAGGCTGGAAGTAGCTTCGTCAAGGATCAGAATCCTTGGATCGGCAAGAATGGCGCGCGCGATGGAAACGCGCTGCTTTTGCCCGCCGGAAAGCTTTACGCCCCGCTCGCCAACGACCGTATCGTACTTTTTCTCGAATGTTTCCGCGAACTCATCAACACGGGCGATGTGGCAGGCAGCTAGAATCTCTTCCTCGCTGGCATCGGGGCGTGCGAAGGAAACATTCTCGCGGATCGTTCCGTCGAAGAGAAATGTCTCCTGCAACACTACGCCAAGCTGCGTGCGATAAGAATCCAACCGTACTTCAGCGAGATCAATCCCGTCCACCAGGACTCGGCCACTGGTGGGCGTGTAGAACGCGGCGATCAGCCCGATCATCGTAGATTTCCCCGCGCCGGAAGGCCCAACGAGCGCGGTCACCGTGCCGGGCTCAGATTGAAAACTCATATCGAAGAGAACAGGTTTGCCCGAATCGTAAGAAAAATTCACCCTTTCGAATGCCGCCTGGCCGCGGATGCGATCCATGATGACAGTACGGCCGGGGATTTCGTCTTCCGGTTTTTCGTTCAGGATTTCGCGCGTGCGTTCGAGGCCCGCGAGCGCCTCGGTGATTTGCGTGCCAATTGCCACGATCTGAAAAATCGGCGCTACCAGCAGGCCCAGAAAAACCGAATATCTAACAAAATCGCCGGGAGATATTTGGCCTGAGATGACCTTGTGGCCACCGATCTGAATCACAATCGCGCTCACCACGCCCATCAGCACCGCCCCCGAAAGGCTCATGAGAGACGTGGCAGTCAGGGTTTTCAGCACATTTTCCAGCAATCGCTGCACACCGCCGGCGAATACCTTTTCTTCCCTCGCCTCGGCGTGATAGCCCTTAACAACCCGCACGCCACCGAGAGATTCGGTCAGCCGGCCACTCACTTCTGCATTGATCTTGGATCGCTGCCGAAAGATGGGGCGAATCGTCGCGAAAGCTTTATTTACCCCGATTCCGAAGACAAACAGGATGCCAAAGGCCACAGCCGTCATGCTTACGCTGGTGTGCAGAAGGAATCCGAGAGCAATCAATGCGGTCATCAAACCGCCGACCAATTCCACAAGCCCGGTGCCGACGAGGTTTCGGATGCCTTCCACATCGGTCATGATCCGTGACACCAGAGCGCCTGTCTTGTTGGCGTCGTAGAAGGACACCGGGAGGCGGCCGATGTGCGCCTGCACCTTGCGGCGGAGCTCGGTGATCATTCTTTGCGCGGATTTGGAAAGCAACTGGGTAAGCGTGAAAGAGGTTATCCCTTGTACGGCAGTAGCCAGCAGCACGATTTCCACTATCGGCCTGAGCAGGTAAGACTGGTGTTTTGAAAAGACGTTGTCGAGCAGATATTTTGAGCTGGCCGGGAGCACGAATCCTGCGACACGATTAATCGCCATCAATACGAAACCCAAGGCGAGTACGCCCCGCCGCGGCTTGATCAACGCCCACACGTCGGGCAAGAGTTTCCAGGCGAATTTCTGTTTGGGTGGCTTTGCTGGAGCATCAGGAGTCTTTTGCGTGGCCATAGATTTGGATGATTTAGAAAAGGATATTGAGATACGCCCTTGTTAGATGCGTGGGCGGCTCGAATGACTATACGCCGCCCACCGCCCAGGTACGTCGATTGCTCACTCATCTCCTCCGCGGGCGTCTATGCGAACGAGAGTGGGGCGGCAGTTTCTGGAAACACAATCGCTCGATTCCACGGTATGTCCTCTAGGAAGGAAGGTGCGCCCATGCGCAAACTGTGTTGGATTTCTCTGGGTTTATTGCTGGGGTGTGGCTGTTTGGCAGGCAGCGTAGATGCGCAATTCAAGAATGGCAGCCAGGCGACGGAGTTGAATTTGCCGACGCTCAGCCAACGCGCTGTCGTTACACAGCGGATTGGCTTGACGGATATCACCATTACATATCACCGCCCTCTCGCCAACGGGCGGAAGATATTCGGCACGACGGTCCCCTACGGCCAGGTATGGCGCGCCGGGGCAAATCAGAACACCACGATTCGGTTCAGCGATGATGTTTCCATCGAGGGCCACGCTCTGCCTGCGGGCACATATGGCTTGCACGCCTTTCCGGCGGCGGATCAGTGGATCATCGCGTTTTCGAAGAATTCCACGTCGTGGGGCAGCTTCAGTTACGACCAGAAGGAAGATGCCCTGCGGGTAACCGTGAAGCCCCAGCCGGCAGAAAACGAAGACGCGCTGACGTATACATTCGAAAACGTAAAGCCGGAGTCGGTGGCAGCGACACTTCACTGGGAAAAACTGGCCGTGCCCATCATTATCTCCGTGGACGTCAAGAGTATCGTGCTACGTAGCATTCAGAATCAGCTTCGGAGCGTCGGCGGATTCACCTGGGCGGGTTACGACGAAGCCGCCAATTGGTGCCTGGACAACAACTACAATCTCGAAGAAGCACTCAAGTGGGAGGACACTTCCATTCAAAATGAGGATCGCTTCGAAAACTATGAAACAAAGTCACGCATCCTTGATGCACTGGGGCGAAAAGAAGAATCCGTGAAAGCGCTTTCCACGGCGTTCGATAAGGCGAATGCGATCCAGCTCTACTCCTATGCGCGCGGCCTGCAACTCCAGGGAGACGCCAAGCGCGCCTTCGAGCTGTATCCGCTCGTCCCAAAGAAGGATCCGAACCACTGGATCAGCCACCTGGCACTCGCCCGTACTGCTTCAAACTCTGGTGACTTTGTTGTCGCCGCCAAAGAGATGAAACTCTCCATCGACGGCGCTCCGGTCCCGACCAAGACCTTTCTTGAGCCCTTGCTGACAAAGCTTCAAGCAAAAACGGACATCAACAAACCGGCACAGTGACAGGGAAAAACAGAAGCGGTCTTGTGTTTGACCACAAGACCGCTTCTTCATTAAGCCAGACGGACTTCTAAGTTAGCGTTCGCCGGCGCCCTGCTAGGGAGTGATCCCGCCGAAGCACATATATTTGATTTCTAAAAACTCATCCATTCCGTACTTCGAACCCTCGCGTCCAAGGCCAGATTCCTTCACGCCGCCGAACGGCGCAACCTCCGTCGAAATCAATCCGCTGTTAATTCCAACGATCCCATATTCCAGCGCTTCGGCAACGCGCCAGACGCGAGCAATATCCCGGCCATAGAAGTAGGCCGCCAAGCCAAATTCGGTGTCGTTTGCCAGCGCGATCGCGTCGGCTTCCGTTTTGAATCGGAAAAGAGGCGCGACGGGACCGAAAGTCTCTTCGCGAGCTACGGCCATTGCGGGTGTGACATCGGTCAAGATCGTCGGTTCGAAAAACCGGCCGCCTAGCGCGTGCCGGTGTCCGCCCACAAGCACCTTTGCGCCTTTCGATTGCGCGTCGCGAATGTGACTTTCCACCTTTGCCACCGCCGCGTCATCAATCAGTGGCCCCTGCGTAGCGCTCGCGTCCAAACCCGGCGCGGGCTTCAGAGTCTTGACCGCCACGGAAAGTTTTTCTGCAAATGCGTCGTAGACGCTGTCCTGCACCAGCAGGCGGTTCGTGCACACGCAGGTTTGTCCCGTGTTGCGGTACTTTGAAGCCACTGCACCCTCAACGGCTGCGTCGAGATCGGCGTCATCAAAAACAATGAACGGCGCATTTCCTCCGAGTTCGAGCGAAAGCTTCTTCACCGTGCCCGCGCACTGGGCCATCAGAACCTTTCCCACTTCGGTCGAGCCGGTAAAAGAGAGTTTTCGTACGATGGGGTTGGAGGTCAGCTCGCCGCCAATTTCCTTTGCGGCGCCCGTCACGACATTCAACACTCCCCTGGGCACCCCTGCTCGTTCGGCAAGCTCCGCGAGAGCCAGCGCGGAGAAGGGAGTCTGTGTCGCGGGCTTTAGCACCACTGTACAACCCGCTCCGATCGCCGGGCCCGCCTTCCGCGTAATCATTGCCAGCGGAAAATTCCACGGCGTAATGCAAGCCACGACTCCAATCGGCTGCTTGATCACCACGATCCGCTTGTCCGCCTGATGCTGCGGGATCGTGTCGCCGTAAACCCGTTTGGCTTCCTCGCCGAACCATTCCAGAAACGCCGCCGCGTATGCTACTTCGCCTCGCGATTCCGACAGTGGTTTCCCCTGCTCGAGCGTCATCAGCCGGGCCAGATCTTCCTGATTGGCCATCATCAGGTCAAACCAGCGCCGCAGCACCGCGGCCCGCTCCTTTCCGGTTTTCTTACTCCAGGTTGCAAACGCCCGGTTGGCCGCTTCGATGGCCTGTTTCGTCTCGGCGCCGCTCAGCTTCGGAACCTTTCCGATAATTTCGCCCGTCGCCGGGTTGTCCACGTTGATCGTTCCGCAGGAAATAGCCTGAATCCACTGCCCGTCCACGTAACAAGCTTCCCGAAACAACCGCGAGTCTTTGAGTTGTGCGGCTACGCTCGCCGCAACAGCTACCGTGCTCTGCATGAATCGCTCCAATTAATTCGAAATCGCCAGGTGCTTTTGCTCCGAGGCCGCTGCGACGGAAGCAAGAGCCGCCTCGATGATGCCAAGGCCCTCATCAAACTGCTCGTCTGTCACGACCAGCGGCACGAGAATGCGCATCACGTTGCCGTACGTCCCGGCGGTAATGGTGATCAGCCCATGTTCATAACAATACTGCGCGATTTCCTTCGTTTCCTTGTCGGCCGGCTCACGCGATTCCACGTCTCGAACGAGTTCAATGGCGCACATGCCGCCGAGTCCCCGAATGTCCCCGACGAGAGACCACTTTTTCTGCCACGCGCGCGCTCTCTCTTCGAATCGTTTGCCGATTGAAATGGAGCGTGCCAAGAGTCCTTCCTTCTCGATCGTTTCGAACGCAGCAAGAGCAGCAGCGCAGGAAAGCGGATTTCCAATAAATGTGCCTCCCAGGCTGCCGACACCGGGAGTGTCCATAATCTCCGCGCGTCCGGTGACGGCGGCGAGCGGCAAGCCTCCGCCGAGCGACTTAGCCGTAGTAATCAAATCGGGCTCGATCCCAAAATGCTCCGAGGCAAACCATTTTCCGGTGCGGCCGATGCCGGATTGCACTTCGTCGGCGATGAAAAGGATGCCATGCTTGCGGCAAATTTCCTGAATGAGCCGGAAATAGTCCCGCGGGGGAACTACAAAGCCGCCTTCACCCAGCACAGGCTCGGCAATCACTGCGGCGACGGATTCCGGCGCGACCACGCGCTTGAATGCGTCTTCCAGGTAGTGCGCAAACGTTGCGGCGGAGGCTCCCTCTGCGCTCCGGTATGGATACGCAAAGGGAATCCGGTAGATGTCGCTCGCGAATGGCTCGAAGCCTGCCTTGTAAGGATGAGTCTTGCTCGTCAGCGACATCGCCAGCAAGGTGCGGCCATGGAAAGCGTCTTCGAAACAAATTACCGCCGGCCGCTTGGTGTAGGCACGCGCAATCTTGATGGAATTTTCGACGGCTTCTGCGCCGGTGTTCAAGAGCAGTGTCTTTTTCGCAAATTTGCCGGGCGCCAGCGCGTTCAATTTTTCGGCAACGGCAATGTAGCTTTCATACGGCGTGACGCTGAAGCAGACGTGCAGAAATCTGTCAATTTGATCACGCAAAGCAGACACAACGCGCGGGGCACGGTGGCCCATGTTGAGGCAGCCGATGCCGCCCGCAAAATCAATAAACCGGTTGCCGTCAACGTCCTCGATGACCGCGCCTTCCGCGCGCGCAGCGAAGACAGGCGTCGCATGAAACGGCCCGCGGGGAACCGCGGCATTGCGCCTCACCATCAGCGCCCGCGAGCGCGGCCCAGGAATTTCTGTGCGAATCTGAATGGTGCTCATATTTGTTCCTTCTATTCTGGCGGCCGCGTAACGGCCGTCACTTTGATTTCTAGTACCAGCCGATAGGTGTCTCGTCGAGATTGACGTACACCTGCTTGGTTTCGAGATATTCATCCAGGCCCCATGGCCCCAGTTCGCGGCCGAAACCCGACTGTTTGTAGCCGCCCCACGGCGCTTCCACGTAAGTCGGCTGCATGTGGTTGACCCACACGACTCCGGCGCGCAGCGATTTCACAACGCGGAACGCTTTGAAGATGTCGCGCGTCCAGACGGCGGCGGCCAGCCCGTACGGGGTGTCGTTGGCAATGCGGATCGCGCCGCCTTCATCGTCGAAGGGAATGACGGACGCTACCGGACCAAATATTTCTTCCCGCGCGATTCGCGCACTGTTATCTACGTCGTAGAAAATAGTGGGTTCGACGTAAAATCCTTTGCCAAACTGTTTCGGCCTGCCGCCGCCGATGGCAATCTTTGCTTCCTTCTTGCCGAGGTCGAGATAGGAGTTCACCCGGTCGTACTGTTCCTTGCTCACGAGCGGACCCATTTTGGTCTCACGCTCGAGCGGTGGTCCGAGCTTGATGCGCTTGGCCCTTTCCGTTATGGCCTCGACGAATTTCGAATAGATCTTCTTCTCGACCAGGATGCGGCTGCCCGCCGAGCAGACTTCGCCCTGGTTAATGAACACGCCGAAAAGCGCGCCGTCCACCGCCGCCTCCCAATCCGCGTCGGCGAAAAATACGTTCGGCGACTTCCCGCCAAGCTCGAGCGTGACACGCTTTAGTGTGTCCGCGGCGCTCTTGACGATGATCTTGCCGACCGCGGCGCTGCCCGTGAACGCGATCTTGTCCACTTCCGGATGCGCGACCAGCGCGGCGCCGCAGGTTTCTCCAAATCCGTTAATGATGTTGACCACACCGGGCGGCAAGCCAACTTCCTCGAACCAGTTCGCGAATTCCAGCGCCGTCAGCGGCGTCTGCTCCGCGGGCTTGAGGATGCACGTGCAGCCCGCGGCAATTGCCGGGCCCAACTTCCACGCCGCCATCATCAACGGATAATTCCACGGAATGATCTGCCCCGCGACACCCATGGGCTCGCGCATGGTAAAGCTGATGGCGTTCGCGGGCACGGGCATCACATTGCCCATGACTTTATTGGCCAGGCCTCCGTAATATTCAAAGCAGGTGGCCACGTCCGCGATGTCATATTCGGCTTCGACGATGGGCTTGCCGGTATTGCGGCATTCCAATTCGGCAAGCATCGCCGTGTTCTGCCGGACCTTTTCCGCCAGCTTAAAGAGGATTCGCCCGCGATCCTGCGCCGTAGTTTTCGCCCACGGGCCGGAATCGAAGGCGGCGCGCGCGGCCTTCACCGCGCGTTCGACATCGGCGCTTTCCGACGCCGCCACCTGGGCGATGATTTCTTCGGTGGAAGGATCGTAGACCGGGAACGTCTTGCCCGAAGCGCTGGGGACCCACTGCCCATTGACGTAATTCTGATACGTACGAACGCTTGTTTTCGCAATGCTTGACATAACCGCCTCCCAATTTCAATGAACCGCTGAAAAAACCAATCTCAAGTTGTTGCGGTGGATGTTTAAGCCACCGTCGCAGGCGCCGCAATCTTGCGGGCTGCCTTGCGCCTGCCATAAACGAAAAAGAAAAACGCCCCGAGCCCGATGAATACGAACGTCCCGCCAAACATCCATACCTCATAGGAAAAAATCGAGGTGATCTGCTGTGCCGGAAAGAAAGCCAGTGCGATACCCAGAATCGTGGTGACTAGCCCGCCGGTCCCGGCTAGAACCAGTGTCGTCCTGCTGTAGTGCCCTTTCTCGAAATCAGCTCCGAACGCGATCTTCAGCAACGCGCCGAACACGTACAGGAAGGGAATCAGCTGCAGCACTACCGCGAGCGACAATAACCGTTGAAACGATTCCTGCACGCTCGATCCCACAAGCACAAAATTCAGGACCACAAGAATCAAGGACACCACCGCATGCACGATCAGCGCCGCATACGGCGTAGCATATTTCGGATGGATTCTGCCCATCCAAGACGGCATATAGGAATCAAGGCCGGCGACGAATGGAATTCGCGCCGAGCCTCCCAGCCACGCCGACCCGATTCCGGCGATGGAAATACTCAGCAGGAACGCAAATGGTACAACAAGCCACCCCACGCCGACTCTCGCCGCCATGTGGCTCACGGCCTGCACGATCCCTTGCAACACGCTGATCTGGTCCCTGCTCACGGCGATCAGAAGCGTCAGGGTGGCTCCAATGTAGAGTGCGCCAGAGAGGATGCCGCCCCAGGCCACGGCACCCGGCAGTGTTTTTCCCGGATCCTGAATTTCGTCGCCCATAATCGATGCAAGTTCCAGACCTACGAGCCCAAAACAAATCACACCGAACGCATTAAAAATGTACCGTGGGTTCGCGGGAAATCGGAAATCCGCCGCCGTTACCGTCGTCCCGAACTTGATCCAAATCACCAGCCCCAGCCCTATCAACAAAACGGCCGCGACACCCGTTCCGATTCCGCCCAGATTGTTGATCCACTTGCCGACGCCCAGGCCGACGATGTTCATCACCACCAGCACGGCCAGCAGCAGCACCGAAGCGCTCAGGGCAAACGTCCGGTTATCCGCCAAATGTTCGTGCCCCGGGCCCAGAACAAATACGGACACGCCAACGAAGTACAGCATTACCGTGGGCACATACATCATGTTGTTCGTCCAGTAGCACCATCCGGAAAGGAATCCGTGAAAGTCGCCGAAAATCTCCTTGGCCCAGAGGTACACGCCTCCTTCGCCGGGGAACCGGTGCGCCAGTTCGATTACGGCGATGCCCTGAGGCCAGAAAAAAAGTATCAGCGAGATAATCCACAGCCAGATCGTGACGCCCCCATTGGCCGCAATGGAAGGCAGCACGTTTAGGTTGAACACTGCGACCACGAAAAGCAGGACGAGGTCGCCTCGGCCCAGAACGCGCCGCAGGTGAGGTGCTTCCTGTGCCTCGGGAACTACGGGCAGCGTGGTGACCTCGTTTGTCAAACAAGCACTCCTGAAAGGGCCGCGCTTTAGTGGCCCGCTGGGGCCGCGACCGCACCGCGTGTCTGTTGCGCGTGCGAGAGTGCGGGCGCTATCTCCTCGAACACCGCAAGGTGCTTGTCTATGTCCGCCTCGGTGTGCTGGACGGAAATGGTCCACTGCTCATCCCACCAGTACGGTTGCGCAAGCACGCCGCGATTTACCATCGCGAACCAGTACTGGCGCCACAGGTCAACGTCGATCTTGGTCCAGTCGCGATAGTTGCGGATCTCCTGCGGATAGAGCATCAGTGCGCCGTTGACGCCTGCGCTGGCGACGTACGCCTGCAGGCCCGCCTTTGCAACGATTTTCCGGTAGCCTTCCGTCAGCTTCTTGCTGAGTTTGTCGACATGCGCGTAGTTCTCGCGCGTCAGCACTTCGCGGAATGTTGCGAGGCCCGCGGCCATCGCAACCCGGTTGGTGTTGTACGTGCCGCCGTGAAAAACCTTGTGCTGTCCGATCAGATCCATGATCGCGCGGCTTGCACCGAACGCGGCCAGCGGCAATCCGCCTCCGATGGACTTCGCCAGCGTGATTATGTCCGGCTTCACACCGAAAAATTCAGATGCGCCGCCCCAGGCCAGCTTCGCGCCGGTCTTCACTTCGTCGAAGATCAACAGCGCGCCGTTTTTCGTCGTAATTTCCCGCAATCCCTGCAAAAAGCCGGGTTGCGGCATACACAGGCCCACGTTCATGAGGATGGGCTCGATGATGATCGCGGCAATCTGTCCGGGATTTTCCTTGAACCGCCGCTCCACGCTGCCAAGGTTGTTGAAGCTGGCGACGACAACATTGGCGACCGCCGCTTTTGGTATGCCGCCTCCTCCTGGCACAGAATTCGGGGCGTCTGGATCGCCCCAGTCCTCCGCCTTTGGTTTTACGCTGACGAGTGCCGTGTCATGCAAACCGTGGTACGCGCCCTCGAACTTCAGGATCTTGTCGCGGCCTGTCGCGGCGCGCGCGATGCGGCAGGCATGCATCGTGGCTTCCGTGCCGCTCGATCCAAAACGCACCATGTCCACCGGATACCGCTTACAGATCTCCTCCGCCAGCTCCCATTCCATGTCGTGCGGCATACCAAAGGTTGTACCCTCGTTCAGCTTCTGTGTGACCGCCTTCACCACCGCGGGATGGGCATGCCCGGCCATGAGGGCGCCGAAGCACAGGTTGTGATCGATATACTCGTTGCCGTCAACGTCATGAATCTTGCTTCCCTTTCCATCCTTCACGAAGAGGGGATAAGGCTCGTAGTGCCGGTAATTGCTGGCAACACCGAGCGGGATTCGTCCAAGAGCGCGCTTGTGTGCTGCCGCTGATTTAGGCGTCCTCTTTTCGTACGTGGCGATTTCTTTTTGCAGTGCGTCATGCATGGAACTACTCCGTGGTGACAGGTCTATTCCCTGCGGTCAGTTTTCTTGCGGAACAATTTCTATACGCGTGCGAAGGCGCCCCGACTAGGTCGGGGCGCCTCCAGATGCATTCTCAATTCCCAGTTTACGCTAGTGCCGTTCCAACTTGTGCCGTTCCAGTTTTTTGTGACGAGACTCCCCGCAAATCGTCCTAATCAAGTTGTCTGACTCCGCAGCTTCCCAATTTAGCTTCCGTTAGTTGGAACGGCACTAGAACCGGAACTTCAGTGCGAACTGCACCAGCCGCGGATCACGAACGTGCAGTACCTGGCCGAAAGTCGTGTCGCCCACATTGCCGTCCACGCTGGTGAACTGTGCGTGGTTCCAGATATTGAATATATCGCCGCGGAATTCCATGCGCAGTCTCTCGCCTAATTGCGTCGATTTGTTGAAGCTCATATCCGTATTGTAGGTGCCCGGCCCGCAACAGATCGAGCGGGGCGCATTTCCGATGCTACCCAGCGGGACTCCAGTTGGGTCTCCAGCCGACAGGATGTTGTTGTCAAACAGCGCAGGATTAAACGCAAGCCCGCCGTTTTTGCGAATGTCTTGCGTGTGGAAAGGGGCCACAAGGTTCGGTTCACCGGGCGCCTCAAAGTTAAAGGTGCTGTCCAGCAGCTCGTTGTCCGCCTGCGACGTAATGCGGATCGGGAAGCCGCGCTGCAGAGTCTCGATGCCGGATATTTCCCATCCGTCGAGCAGTTTTCCCTTGAATCCCGAATACTTGGGAACCGGCAGTTCCCAAACGAAATTGAAAACAAAGCGATGGCGCGCGTCATACTTGGAGAGGCCATAGGTCGCATTAAAGTTGAACGGGTTCAACGCATCTTCGAAGCTGGACGCATTGTCCATCGTCTTGCTCCACGTATACGAAGCCTGGAACTGCAAGCCGTGAGAAAAGCGCTTCTCAAACAGTGCCTGCAGCGAGTTGTAGTTCGAGTGTGCGACGGTATCCTCGGCGAAAATGCCGACGATCGGCGGCGTGCTCGGGCAGCCCGCCCCGGTGGGTGACAAGGGATTACAGAAAGGTGAAGAATAGAAGCGGAGTCCGGAAAGGGTGATGGGAGTACCCCCCGCCGCGCCTACGATGTGGCACGCCGTGGGAGTCTTCACCGGCAGGCACGGAACGTTCGGCCCGGTCGCGTTTGGCCCGCCGGGGTTATAATACGGCAGGTCTAAAGCCTGCCCCGCGGGAAGTGTAAAACTGTAAAAACCGTCCTCGCCGAACTGCCCGCAAGACTTTCCGGGAATTGTATTTATTTCAAGGCAAGTTTTCGGATTTGTCTCGTTGACCTCATAAATTGCCAGCAAGCGGTGGCCCTGCGAGCCAACATAGCCCACTTGCAAAAGAATGTCGCCGGGCAGCTCCCTCTTGATCGTCAAATTGTACTGATCCGAATACTGCGACCTCATATGTGGCTGGAAATCGCCAAAATACGTAGTGCCGAGGAACCGGGACCAATCGAGCGCTGTGCCGCGCGGCGGATTCAAAACACCGGTGAACGGATTCGGATGGACGCCGCCGGTCTGATCCACAAAAGGCGTCTGCAGGAACAAGTTGCTAATGCTCTCACTACCTCCGAAAGGCGGCTCGGCGCTGAATTGCTCCAGTACCAGTTGCTCAATCGGGTTGTAGAAAATTCCATATCCCATACTGACGCTGGTCTTCCCCGGTCCGCCGGTCAGCTTGGCGAGCCAGCCATCGTGCGCCCCCGGACTCCAGTTAAGACCCAGACGTGGAGCAAAAGCTTTGTAGTACGTACTGGTTAAACCGTTGGGCACGCCCTTGTCACCTGGAAAAACGATGCCAAGCGGAGTAACTCCGGCGGCGTCGTTGCCGGCTATTCCAGGATAGATGGTGGACCGCTGCCCGGGCCGGAACGCTTGGACTTTCTGGCCGGCATCAGCGAGCGGCGTGTTCAGTTCCCAGCGCACGCCATAGTTCAGCGTCACGTTCGGCTTGATCTTCCAACTGTCCTGCGCGAAGAGGTAGACGGATTTGCTGCGTACCAACTCATGTTGTGGCGAACCCTGCAGGTAACCTGTGGCCAGACCCAGGAAATAGTTCGGGAAGGCATTATCGAATCCCACATCGTTTCCGCTCGGCGAGGACAGTGAGGAGGAAAATGTAAGTTGGCCATTGATATCGAAGATAAGAAACTGGTCGAACTTTTGGTAGCGCGCGTCTCCGCCGAATTTCAAGCTGTGGCTGCCGATGACCTTGCTGTAGTTATCCGAGAACTGGAACGTGTTCCCAACCTGCGGCAACTGGCCGCCCGGACTGTTGCCAAAGTAGCCTACCCCGCTGATGGAGACGAACGGCACTCCTTCAAACTTGGAGCCAAGCCCCGTATGTATTCCGAAATCCGGATTCGTTCCTAACGCAGTTCCAGTACTATCCACGAGGGCTGTATCGGATGTTCCGGTGAAACAGAAAGGGGCGGCTGCTCCGCTCCCGCAAGAGGCCGCAATGGCATTGGTCCTCTTTGGAGTATTGAATTGCATCTGGCCTTCGCGGAAGTAGGTGAAGCGCGCTTCATTCACCGAAGTTGAACCAATCGTGGATGTATGGCTTACGTTGAGCTGCTGGTTGCGCGTCGCGTTGACGCTCGGGAAATTCCCTAGTGAATTTCTAGTGCTCTGAAATCTTGCAAACGGGTCCAGCGCGTTATCGTCATCGAAGTAATAGTAAATGGAGGTCTTCTGGTTGTTCGTGAAGGAATGATCCACGCGGACCTGGGCCTGATCGCCCCTGTCTCTGTTTTTCGGAACCGTGAATATCGTGTTGGCGCTACCGCCCGCTCCCGGCATGTATTGCAGCAGGCTTACGGCGACAGGATCAAAACACGCCGTGGGTATTTTGTTGCCGGGGAAAATAGCCGAATAGGCAGTCAATGGGGCAATAGCCGCACCGCCCGCGGCTGAGACAGCACTTGCGCATCCGGTGCGGTTCTGCAGGATGGTGGCTACCGTGTTATCGGTGAGCGTGCCCGAGAACGGCGACCCAGCCGAAAAGTCGCCGTTCTTAACCTCCGCCCCAGTGGGCACGGGAACGGGTTCCGAGACCTCGCCCTGGACAATCCGGCGCCCCTCATACGACCCAAAAAAGAAGGTTTTGTCCTTCTTGATCGGTCCTCCTAATGTCCCGCCGAACTGGTTCTGCTTGAATGGGGTCTTGGGAATCTGACTAAAACTAAACTGGTGCGCATTGAGGACATCGTTGCGGAAGAACTCGTAAAAGCTGCCGTGAAGATTGTTCGTCCCCGACTTGGTCACCACATTGACGACCGCGCCGGAATTGCGGCCGTATTCCGCGTCGAAGTTGTTGGTGATGACGCGGAACTCCTCTATGCTGTCGGGCGAGGGCTGCACTGCGGGCAGATTGACGAAGAGGTCGTTGCCGTCGCCGCCGTTCACGGAATAGTTGTTGGAGCGGCCTCGGCCGCCATTCACCGTAACAACTCCGGCCTTGTTCGAGCCGTAAAAAAGATCGTTGCCGAGTTGCGACTGCACGCCGGGCTGCAATTGCAGCAATTGATAGACGTCGCGCTGGTTTAGCGGCAGTTGCGTCGATGAGCGGTCGTTCACGAGCGCGCCCAGTTGCGTCGAGCTGGTGTCCACAACCGGTGGCGCGCCGGTAACTTCAATGCTTTCGCTCGCCGCGCCGATCTGCAGCGCGATATCCACGGCGATCACTTGGTTCAGGTCAAGAGCGATACCCTTCCGCACGTACTTCTTGAATCCTTGTATCGCGGCGTCGATTTCGTACGTGCCAACTGGCACTTCGATAAAAATATATTCACCGTTTTCGCCGGACTGCACTACGCGCGTGGCGTGCGTCGCCTCATTGATGAGGGTCACCGTCGCGGTGGCCACCGCGCCCCCGCTGGGGTCTGTGACCGTCCCGCGAATGCGTCCGCCGGTGCTCTGCGCGCCGGCAAAAGGCGCCGCGAGGAGCATACCGGCTGTGATGGCCAGAAATGACAGAATGCTGCGACACCAGAACGAACGGACCTGCATAAACCTAACGTCTGCCTTCATGAACTCACCCCTTGCCCCGACGATAGTTTTCACAGCGGATTCTTCGAGGTTGCTGTGTCCCTGAAACCTTACTATAATCCCGCAAACTTAGAGAAAGCCGGGACTTGTGTCAAGCAGAAAGAATTTCTCTAACGGTTCGGAAAAATTGGTGCTGCGGCGCCACCTCCGCATCAGTGAAGTGGCTCGCCGCTTGGGCATTTCTTCCTCCGCGCTCCGCTCCTGGGAATCGCTCGGCCTCGTCGCGCCTCAGCGCACCGAAAGCCGCTATCGCATTTACACTGAAGGCGACGTGCGCATCCTGCAGCGCGCCATCTTCTTGCGTCGCGCCCGCGGCCTGAACCCCGCTGCCATCGTGCACGTCTTGAAACGCCAGGGCGTCGTGACCATTCCTGCCGAAGCCGCTTCGTTGCCCGGCCAGCGCTTCCGGCGACTGCGCACCCGGCGTGGGCTTTCGCTCGCGCAGGTCGCGCGCGCCACCGGAATTTCCGTCGGCTTTCTGAGCGCCCTGGAACGAGGCCAAATGCGCGCTTCGATCGCCACCCTGCGCCGGATTGCGCGGTTTTACCACACGAATATCCTCTCCTTCTTTCAGGCCGCGGGCGAAAATCCTCGCCTTGTGCGTCCCCAGCAAAGAAAAATTTTGCAAACAGAGAGCGGTGTGCGTATGGAACTCCTTGCCTGGGGCAACACCGTCATGGAGCCGCACCTCTTCCGCATCAAGCCTGGGGGCGGGAGCGGCGAATCTTATTCCCACGAAGGCGAAGAGTTTCTTCACGTGCTGCGTGGCCAGTTTGAGATCTGGCTCGACAGCAAAGAACATTACCGGCTCAGGCAGGGCGACAGTTTGTATTTTGAAAGCTCGACGCCGCACCGCTGGAAGAATCCGGGACGCTCGGAAACGTGTCTGCTGTGGATCAATACCCCGCCCACGTTCTAGCATGTATCAGGAAAGTCGCAAGGCGGTCAGCAGGTCGCAGGCAGTCGTTCTTGTGCCGTATTTACTCGTGAGGTGATGAGGATGGACGGTTTTCTGGCTCGTGTCCGTTTTGTTCTCGCGTTCTTCCTCCTGATTTCAGCTGCGGCGTTTGGTCAGGCGCAGAAAGCGCCGGTCGCGGATGTCTTGGTGCTGCATGGGAAGGTCTACACGCTTAATGCAGCGCAACCCTGGGCGCAAGCCGTGGCCGTGCAGAGAGGAAAAATTGTCGCGGTCGGCTCCGACGACGAAATCGAAAAGCTGCGTGGAACCGGCACGAAAATAATCGATGCGGGAGGGCGTCTGGTTCTGCCGGGTTTCACGGATTGCCACGTCCACTTCATAGATGGCTCGTTGAGTCTCGACCGCGCGAACTTGGAAGAGGCAAGAGATCCTGCCGACATTCAACAGAAGCTGCGCGAATACGCTAGATCGCATCCTGGAACCGGCTGGATACTCGGCCGCGGCTGGGATTATGGAATGTTCGGCGACGAGGCTCTGCCCCACAAGAAATATCTCGATGAGGTTTTTCCCGACCGGCCCGTTTTCCTCGAAGGCTATGACGGCCACACCTACTGGGTGAATTCGAAAGCTCTGGCCATGGCCGGCGTCACCAAGGACACCCCTGATCCGCCGAATGGGGCAATTGTGCGCGATGCGAAAACCGG
Organism: Candidatus Acidiferrales bacterium; assembly: GCA_044447665.1. Lineage (GTDB taxonomy): Bacteria > Acidobacteriota > Terriglobia > Acidiferrales > UBA7541 > Acidiferrum. The sequence goes on from JBIOGB010000022.1 coordinate 47,724, forward strand.
CGAACCCACCGGCGCGCTAAAGGAAGCGGCAGAACAGCTTGTCTCGAAAATCATTCCCAAGCCCACTCGAGCGGAAAAACTCGCCGCTCTGCGCCGAGGATTCAAATGGGCGAATGAACATGGGCTTACTCGCGTGCATAGCGCGGGACAGGATTTCGAAGAGCTAGACCTCTACGATGAGCTGCGGCGTCATGGCGACTTAACCCTCCGCTTCTACATCGCCTACTTCCAAGATCCCCCCGAATTGCGCCCGCAGGATCTCGAGGCGATCGAAGCGGCGCGTAAGAAGTATCGCGACGCGTGGATTGACACCAACGTCGTCAAATTCATGGTCGATGGCGTGGTCGAATCGCACACCGCCGCAATGCTCGAACCGTACAGCGACGCCCCATCGCTCAAAGGCAAGCTCTTCTGGGATCTGCAAAAGTACAAAGATTCCGTCGCCGAATTGGACAAACGCGGCCTGCAACTTTTCACACATGCTATCGGCGACTATGGCGTGCGCACCGCTCTCGACGCTTATGAAAATGCCGAAAAAGTGAATCACACGAGTGACCGGCGCCCGCGCATCGAGCACATCGAAACGATTACCGCCGCCGACATTCCGCGGTTCGCCAAACTGGCAGTGATCGCCAGTATGCAGCCGCTGCACGCCGACCCCAACGCGAATCTGTTCAACGTCTGGGCGCGCAACGCGGGACCTGACCGCGCCTCGCGAGGCTTCGCTTGGCACAGCATTGCGGCAGCCGGCGGCAAACTCGCCTTTGGCAGTGATTGGCCGGTTGTCACGCTCGACCCTTGGATAGGCCTCCAGCTCGCTGTCACGCGGCAAACCGTCGAAGGCAAACCTGAGGGTGGCTTCCATCCGGAGCAGCGTGTAACTCTGGCGGATGCTATCGCGGGCTACACCATCGGCGCAGCATTCGCCGGACGCCGCGAGAAGTCAGAAGGCTCGCTCGAACCCGGCAAGGTCGCCGATCTGCTCGTCGTTTCACAAAATGTGTTTGAGATTAACCCGCACAAGATTGCAGACACGAAAGTGGTCACCACCATGGTGGACGGACGCGTGGTATACCAGTCGGATGCAAAGTAGCACAAGCTTTCACCTGTGCCTTGATCGCGAAAGGACGAAATCACGGTTTCGAATCTGGGCTGCCCATGCAGGAGGCATGATGAGACGACGCGCGATGCTTCTCGGAGCTCTGACGCTGGCGGTGTTGCTCGGCGCATGCGGAAAAAAAGAAGAAACGCTCAGCCTGTTGGTCTGGGAGGGCTACGCCGATCCATCCTTCTTGCGCGCCTTTGAAGAAAGCCATCATTGCAAAGTCGTGGCCTCGTATATGGGCTCGAGCGACGAACTGGTAGCCAAGCTGCGCGGCGGCAGCGCTTCAAATTACGACGTAATCTCGCCGTCGAGCGATGTGGCTACCTCCATCGTGCGCGCCAGTCTGGCCGCGCCGCTCGATCTTTCAAGACTGCCTTCTTACTCGCAACTCTCTTCGAAGCTTCGTGACTCGCCACTGGTGAAACTTAACGGCCAGACCTTTGGCGTTCCCTTCATGTGGGGGCCCAACCCGCTCCTCTATGACACCTCAGTCTTCACGCAGCCGCCGGATTCCTGGAGCATTTTCTGGAATCCGAAATACAAAGGCAAAGTTTCCGTCTGGGACGAGCTTTCCACCCTGTACATGGCTGCGCAGATTCTTGGCTACGACAAGCCCGACCCGGGGCACCTCTACAACCTTAGCGACACGGAACTCGACGCCGTGAAAAAGAAACTCCTCGAGCTCAAGCCCAACATCCGCAAAATGTGGGCCACGGGAGGCGAGCTGACCAATCTTTTTCAAAACCATGAAGTCGTTCTGGCCATGGGCTGGCCGCTCATGACCAATCAACTGCGCAAAGTGAATTTCCCCGTCGGTGAAACCATCCCCAAGGAAAACACCACCGGATGGATCGATCACCTGATGATCACCGCGGCGAGTGCTCACAAGGAACTCGCGCACGCCTTCCTCGAATACATGATCGAAGCGCAAACCCAAAAACTCGTCACCGACGTGACCCACTACACGCCGGCGAATCCCGGCGCGGCGCAGTTCCTGACGGCCGACGAGAAAAAAGGCCTGCACCTGGATGATCCCGATGCCTACATGCAGCGCATCTACTTCTGGCAGGACGTGCCTCGCCGTGCGAAATATAACGAAATCTGGAATGAGGTGAAGGCCGCACAGTGAGCGCCGCCGCCCCAAGCTCGCCGCAGGCTTCACCCGGCGTGGGTTCGCCGCTCCTCGAAGTGCGCGGCGTAGCAAAACGCTTTGGAGCGCGCGAGGTGCTCAAGAGCATTTCGCTCGATATCGCCGCGGGCGAATTTCTCACTCTCCTCGGCGAGAGCGGTTCCGGAAAAACGACCCTGCTCCGCCTCATCGCCGGATTCGAGCAGCCCACGGCCGGTGAGATTCGCATGACCGGTGAACGCCTCGACACCCTGCCTCCCTACAAGCGGCGCGTGAACACCGTCTTCCAACACTACGCGCTATTCCCTCATCTGAATGTCCGCGACAACGTCGCCTACGGCCTTCGCGTGAAAAGCACGCCGAAAAACGAAATCGGCGGCCGCGTGGACGAAGCTCTGCGCATGGTCAAGATGAGTGAATATGCCGACGCCCGGCCCTCGAAACTGAGCGGCGGCCAGCAGCAGCGCGTGGCCCTGGCACGCGCGCTCGTCAACCGTCCGCAGCTGCTCCTCCTCGATGAACCGCTCTCGGCGCTCGACGCCAATCTCCGCATACAGATGCGGGGCGAGTTGAAAGCTCTGCAGCGGGAAGTCGGCATCACTTTTCTCTTCGTCACCCACGATCAGGAAGAAGCCATGGCCCTCTCGGACCGCATCGCCCTTCTGCGCGACGGTGCCCTCGAGCAAGTCGCCTCGCCGCGCGAGATTTATGCGCGTCCCGCGACGGCCTACACCGCCCAATTTATCGGCCAGACCAATCTGTTGCACGGTGAAGTACGCGCTGGTGTAGCCACCTGCGGCGCATTGCGCTGGCCCATCTCCGGCTCTGATGGTGCGGCTCTCTTCTCTCTCCGGCCCGAAGCCATTCCGCTTGCCGCCGACAGCGCAGCCTCGCCGGATGCAGTCCGTTTCCGCGGCGTAATCCGGCAGCAGATCTACGGTGGGTCCAGCGAACTGCTCGAAGTGGATTGCGGCAACAATCAGATTTTGCGCGTGCGCATACCCGCATGCGGCCCGCTCTCAGGCCCACACGAGTTTGTTTTTTTGGCCGCGGACGCCATCCGCGTCCGGGAGTAATGATCCACTTCGGATAACCAATGTACTCGCGCATCTATAAGGCGATCGTCTCTGCCCCGCCTCTCCTCTGGGTAGGTTTCTTCCTCTTGCTTCCCTATGCGCTGATGTTTGCCCACAGCTTTTGGGCAGTGCGCGACGGCATGCTTGTCCATGAGTGGAATCTGCGGAACTATCACACGCTCCTCTCCAATCCCGTTTATCTTGGCGTCCTGTTTCGCACTATGCGCATCGCCGCTTCCGTGATGCTCTTTTCCCTGCTGCTCGGTTATCCGCTGGCTTACTACTTATCTTTTCACGCCGGACCGCGCAAGGAATTGCTCTACCAGCTCGTGATCGTTCCCTTGTGGGTAAGCTACCTGGTCCGCGGCTACGCCTGGAAAACCATTCTCGGCAGCGACGGCGTCCTCAACGGTTTTCTCCAATATCTGCACATCACCCACGAACCGGTCGGCTACCTCCTCTACAGCCCCTTCTCTGTCGTCCTCATGCTCACACACATCTACACGCCCTTCGTTTTCCTTCCGATCTACGCCGCGCTCGAACGCATCCCGCGCCCGCTCGTCGAAGCTTCGCAGGACCTCGGCGCCAACCCGCGCTCCACATTTTTTCGAGTCATTCTTCCGCTCTCGATGCCCGGATTGCTCGCCGGCGCCACCTTTGCCTTCCTGCTCTCCCTGGGTGACTTCCTCGCGCCGCTGCTCGTCGGCGGCCCCTCAGGCACCATGATCGCCAATATTGTGCAAAGTCTTTTCGGCGCCGCTTACGATTGGCCGCTCGGCGCATCCATCTCCGTCTGCATCCTTATTATTACGGTGACCCTGCTCTTCATGACCGAGCGGCTCGAAAAACGCTGGTCCTTCAAATGAGCGCCGCCAACCCAACCCGCCGCGCCCCGCTTCTGACCGTCTATGCCGCTCTTGTATTCGCTTTCGTCTATCTGCCGATCATCGTGCTCATCGCCTATTCCTTCAATCGTGACGGCGTCGGCGGCTTCCCTCCGCGGCATCTCACGTTCGACTGGTACCGCCAGCTTTTTGCCGATGCTCCCATCTGGAATTCCGTGCTGAACAGCCTCATCGTCGCCGCCGGCAGCGTCGCTCTCGCACTCATCCTGGGACTTCTCGCGGCTCTCGCCCTGGACCGCGCTGAATTCCCCGGCAAGGCGCTCTTCCGCCGCCTCGTGCTTCTGCCCTTGATCCTTCCCGGCATCATCACCGGCCTTTCGCTGCTCATGTTCGCCGTTTTCGCGGGAATGCAGCTCAGCTTGCTCACCGTTTTTCTCGGCCACGGCACCGCGCTCATCTCCGTGGCCACCACCGAACTGTTCGCTGGCCTCCAGAAAATGGACCGCAAGCAAGAGGAAGCTTCGCTCGATCTCGGCGCCACGCCCTGGCAGACTTTCTGGCGCGTCACGCTTCCCAATCTAAGACTTTCTTTGATCGCTGCCGGCCTACTGATTTTTACGCTTTCTATGGACGAAATCGCCGTGACCTTTTTCCTCATCGGCCGCGACAACACGCTTCCGCTCGAAATCTGGGGGCGCCTGCGCCGCGGCATCACTCCGGAGATCAACGCCGTCTCCACGCTGATTTTTGCGGTCTCCGTAGGGTTGATCACCATCTGGTATCGTCTGCGCACGCGCGCGGAACGCGCCGCCGCGTAAACGGCGCCGCGAGTGGAACTTGTCAGTTTTTTCAGGAGATGCCCATGAATCGAACCGTTGTTCGTTCGCTACTCGTCGTTTTGTTCTTGCTTAGCGTTGGTCCTGAGTTCGCCCGCGCTCAGGAAAAGCCGCCCGCGGCCTACGACATCGTCATCACCAATGGCCGCATCATCGACGGCACAGGTTCTCCGTGGTATTCCGGCGAAGTTGGAATTCGTGATGGCAGGATCGCCGCCATCGGCAATCTCGCCGCCGCTCCGCGTGCCCGCACCATCGATGCGCACGGCATGGTCGTCGCTCCCGGATTTATTGACATGCTCGGCCAGTCCGAGCTCACCATTCTCGTCGATCCCCGGCTGCCATCGAAAATCTTTCAGGGCATCACCACCGAGATCACCGGAGAAGGCAGCTCCGTGGCGCCTTTGAACGATGCGCTCATTCGCGAAGGCCGCGAGACCTACGACTATTACGGCATCACTCCCGACTGGCGCACCCTCCGCGAGTACTTCTCACGTCTTGAAAAACAGCACGTCGGCATCAATATCGCCTCTTACGTCGGCGCCACCCAGGTGCGCGCCATGGTCCTCGGCCCCGATGACGTTCAGCCGGCTCCCCCTCAGCTCGAGCAGATGAAAGAACTCGTCCGCCAGGCCATGCGCGACGGCGCCGTCGGTGTCTCCACTTCTCTTGAATACCCTCCTGCTCCCTACGCCAGGACCGAAGAGCTGATCGCCCTCGCACAACAGGCTTCCGCAGCCGGAGGTATTTATGCCACTCACATGCGCAATGAAAGCGACGCCATTCTGCCCGCCATTGACGAAGCTCTGCGCATCGGACGCGAAGCGCACATCCCGGTCGAAATCTGGCATTTGAAAGTCGCAGGCAAGGAGAACTGGGGCCGCATGCCCGAGGTCATCGCGAAAATCAACTCCGCCCGCGCCGGCGGCATTGATGTCACCGCAGACACCTACGCTTACACGGCGTGGTCTAACGGTATGTCTGCTTTCATTCCCCCCTGGGCGCACGACGGCGGCACTGCCAAGCTCCTCCAGCGTCTCAAGGACCCCGCAACCCGGGCGCGCATTCGCAAGGATCTCCTGACGCCCTCGAAGGACTGGGACAACGAATGGCAGGAAATCTCCGGCCCCGATCAGGTCCTCATTTGTACCGTGAAGGATCCGAAGTTGTTGCCGTTGCAAGGCAAAACACTCGCGGACATCGCAAAACTCTGGAACAAAGATCCCATAGACGCTCTCTTTGACCTGCTCATTGCGGACAACGCATTTCCCCAGGTTGCGGTATTCGGCATGTCCGAGCCGGACGTTGCGCTCGCGCTTCAGCAACCCTGGGTCTCGCTCGATAACGATTCTTCCGGCGCCTCTCCCGAAGGCATTCTTGGCCGGGATCATCCTCATCCGCGCGCTTACGGAACGTTTCCGCGCATCCTCCGCAAATACGTCCGCGAAGAGCACAAACTCACCCTCGAAGACGCCATCCGAAAATTCTCCGCGCTCCCCGCACAGCGTCTACGCCTCGAAGGCCGGGGGCTGCTCCGCGCCGGCATGTGGGCAGATGTCGTGATCTTCGACCCTGCCACCATCCGCGACCTCGCCACTTTTGACAATCCCAATCAACTTTCGCAAGGGATGGCCTACGTCCTCGTGAACGGCGCTCCCGTCATCGACAATGGCAAAATGACCGGCGCGCTCCCCGGCAAAGTCCTCCGCGGCCCGGGCTACGTTCCCTGAAATCTTTGTCAGTCTGCTTAAGACTGTTTTCTCGTTAGTGGGTCGGAGCGGCACCTGTCCCGACTCCCGTCGGGAGCTCCGACATAAAACTTGCGGTCTAAAGGGGCTTTAGCCCCTGAGGAATTGATTTTTCCGCACTTCGCTAAGGCGCATTCCCATCCCACCCGAAATGCGTTCATAATAGCGCCACGGTCGGCGTGCCCATTGAACGTTCATGTCCCCTTGGAGGAACCATGGCGGATCGCCTGGACGATTTCCAAAAATTTCGCGCCGAATTGAACGAAGAAATCCTCGCCTGCGGCCATCTCGGCATGAAGCGTTTTTTCGCCTTGGATCATCAAACCTATGAGCCCGGTCCGCTCGGCACAAAAACCAAGGAGCTCCTCGGACTCGTGGCTTCTGCCGTGCTCCGCTGCGACGATTGCATCACCTATCATCTGGTTCGCTGCGGCGAAGAAGGCTGGAAACGTGAAGAAGTGATCGACGCGCTGAACGTCGCGCTGATCGTGGGCGGTTCCATCACCATTCCGCACGTTCGCCGCGCCTTTGCACGCATGCGCGAAATCAACGGCCTAAAGCCGTGAGGTGCGCACGCTCTTGGGTAACTCATAAGTGTTCTTCGTCAGCGGATCACAACCGCTGCGGCTTCAGCCGCTGAGGACCCGGCTTCAATGAGTACGACAGTGCCTCGGGAGGTAACACAGCAGCAGGGTTCGGCTCCCCGCTCGCACAACATCTCCATTCACGCTCTCTTCGCTCTCGCACAGCTCGCGCACAACATTCTGCACTTGAGGCGCAACCCGCGCTCCTGGCAATTGTTCCGCGTCGCACTCGGTTTGGCCGGCGCCGCGCTGGTGATTCTTCCTCTCAGCTTGTGGAATAGCTGGACCGTCGGGATCACCGGTCTGGCAATGTTTACCGCTGCTATCCTCTTGCCTCGCGCAAGTACCGAGACCCGCACCCATCGCAAAGCGCGCGAGCTCGGCGCCCCCATCGTGCTGGACGGCGGCAAATATCAGCCCGGGAATGCGCCCGTCGCCGCGGTGCAGATTTTTGTCAGCGCGGAAAATATCTGGGCTCTCGATTCCCATTTTCAGCCCCTGCTCGTCATCCCCACCTCACAAATTTCTTCTGTGCGCGCCGAAGAATCCGCCGGCCGCTGGAATCTTCAGATTCGCTGGCTCGATCACACCGCCGAATTTTCCTATCGCGGCATCTTCGCCGAACTCCTGGCACGCAGGGCGGAGACCTCGCTTCGCTCGGCCTTGCCCGCGGCCCTGCCTGCCGCACCAAAGCGCCGAGCCGCTGGCGCGTAATTGTCTCTTCAGGAATCTTTTCTCCAAGGAAAATCCGCGAAGCACCAGAACTATGTCAAAATACTTGTATGGCTCGAGGCTGGGAAAGCAAAGACGTCGAATCTCAGGTGGACACAACCGAAAGATCGAAGTGGACCTCAGGCTCCGGTCCAAAAAGTGATGAGCAGATAAAGCTCGAGCTGGAGCGCAAGGATCTTCAATTATCGCGCACCCGCGTTCTCAATGACCTCGAATCAGCCACGAACCCCAATCATCGCAAATCCCTCGAAGCAGCGCTCGCCCACCTGGACAAAAAGCTTGCTGAACTGAAGTAGTGCGCTGTCGGCAAAGTCGCTTCGGCGCCCTTCGCTCGTCGCTCACGCATACTTGACCAGCGTCATAAATCCAAAATCCATGTGCAGTTGCTGGTGACAATGCAACAGCGACGCCCCCGGATTGTCCGCCACAAAGTCGACTTCCACCTGACTGTCGCGCTTCACCATTACCGTGTCTTTTTTTATTCCGCTGGTGCTCTTGCCCTTCACTTTCGTCAGTTCGAACGAATGCCGGTGCAAATGCAGAGGATGCGCATCATCGCTCTGATTGTCGAAAATCAGCCGATAGCGCCGCCCCTGGTGCACAACGATGGGCTCCGTCTGCGGGTACGATTTTCCGTTGATGGTCCAGCGGTTCATCCCGCCCTTGCCGCCGGGAATCTTTTTGAAGATTAGGGAAATCGTCTCATCCGGATCCGGCGCAGCTTCTTGCTTTCCGAAAATGGTGTAGTCCCAGGCAATCTTCGGCGGCGCCGTCCACTGCGCTGGCCCATTCTGCCCCGCATACTCGACCACCACACCCATTCCTCCCTTGCGGTCTTCGTCATTCGTCGTCCCAAGAATCCACACGCCCGGTTGATTCATTTCGACGATCGCATCCACCCTCTCCGCCGGTCCGATTTCCAGAACCTCCGCCGAAGCCTGCGTCGGAACTGGATTCCCATCCAGCCCCACGACCGTGAACTTGTGCCCGGGCAGCGCGATCCTCCGGCTCTCCGTTGCGCTGGCATTCAGAAAATGCATCAAAACGCGCTCCCCTTGCTTCACTCGGATCGGTTCGCCGAATCCCAGCGCCTTGTCATTGATGGAAAACCGGTGGTAGCCAACTTCCAGGCCATTCGCCTTCTCTGCCGCGCCTGCCCGGTAAGAAGCGAGCTTGACACGGGATCCATCCGGCCGCATGCACCTCGCTTCTTCCTCCTCCTCTTCCTCATTCGTGTAGAAAGGCTCCCACTCATGCAGCGCCAGGAACACTTCCTGATCGTAGCTTCCGGGATTGCTGCTCGCTTCCACGACGAGAAACCCGAACTGTCCTGTGTACAATCCCCGGCGAAGATTTCGTCCCGCCATCGTGTGCGTGTGATACCAACGCGTCCCCGCCGGGCGCGGCGTGAACGTGTAACGCCGCCGCCCATGAGCCGGAACCGCTGGCGTTCCTTCCTCGGCGGATCCATCTACATTCGACGGCACAAATTGCCCGTGCCAGTGCACCAATTCTTGCACTCCCGTATGATTTACTACCTCCACGCTGATCTTTTTCCCTTCACGCATCCGCAGGATCGGTCCTGGCGCCGTGCCGTTGTAGCCGATCGTCTTCACGATTCGCCCCGGCGCAAGTTCCACCGAGACTTCCTCAATTCGAATCGTGAAATCCGCCGCCGCCGCTTGCGCCGCTTGCGCAAGGTTCGGCAGGAAAGCCCGGCTGCCTGCCGCCAGCGCGGCTGCGCTTGTAATCGCCAGAAATTCTCTGCGCTCCACACACCCTCCTCTTCAGATAAAAGAAGTCAATGGAAGAAATCTTACACCGGAGTGGCAAATACGAGAGTTAAAGCGGTGTGCATTGGCATTCATAGGGAGCAGTGATGAGGTAGTAGAACGAAAAGGACTTGCGGAAGCCCTTTTCTCGCAAATGGCGGAGAAACTTGTAACAGTGACAAACAAAGGAGATAGTTGCGGCGAATTCCAGAAGAGGTCAGCGTAAAACCCCCAGGCGCGAAATTCAACCAATTCAGTTGATAAGTAGGTTTCTTATAGAATCGCGGAGACGGCGCTCCGAACCGAAGCCCGCGATGTAATTAGTGACGACACCCTGTCGATCTATGACCACAAGAACTGGAATTGGTTCGATCCCGAAGCTCTGAAAAGTCTTCTTTGCATCAACAAGGGTACGAAATGACCGATGATTTTGTTCGAGCCATTCGCGGACGACGGGCCCACTCTCGTCAGAAATGCCAAGCAAGACCACTTCCGATGCATTTGCCTGCGTTTGCAACCTTTCGAGAGTCGGAATCTCTTCGTCGCAGGCGAGGCACCACGTCGCCCAGAAATCTAGAAGGACTACTCTCCCGCGCAAATCGGCTAGATGCACCACCTTTCCCCCAGTCGTAGGTAATGCAAAGTCAGGTGCCGGTTTTCCGATCAATGCCGGTTGTGCGTAGGGAATTGCCGCCGGTCCAAGCCATGACAGCTCAGGCCCACCGATTCTGACCTTTTCGATAGTTGCGGTCCACGACCTGGGGCCTTGCTTGGTAACTTCAGTGAACTCGACGCGCCTGACCAAGTGCGTCGCTTCGTCGATCCAATATCGGATAGGGCCAGTGAAAAGCTTGAGTTTCTGATAGTAGTCATCGTAGAGCACTTCGAGCACGGCGCAGTGGATCTCTTCTCCGTGCAGATTCAGAATCTGCTGCGACAATACACGGGCAGCACTGACTCCTACGTCAACCCGGTCGAATTCAGCCCATTCTTCGGGAGAACGGAAACCTCCCAGATTCTTGACTGCATCAAAGCAAAGCATTGGGGGCTTGGGGGCTGTGAACTGCATTGTGGGTGGAAGCGAACTCGCAGGGGTGTCGGCTGAGCCAGGCGAGGGGCCGGTTCGCGCAATCTGAAAAGGCATCTCCAGAATGCAATCCGAACCGGGTAGGTTTGCGACTTCGCTGCCTTCAAATAAATGGTTACTTAGCGAATCGTATTTTTCAGAAACCGCGCTGAGCAAATCATGCGCGTCGTCAGCAGGCAGCGATATTGCAATGAATAGACAGCTCGTAAGACTTACCAAAACACCTTTCACCACGGGGCCATCATAACATCAATCTTCACAGATTCTTTTGCGCCTGAATTCCCTCCACGCGAATCGTATCACTCGCGGGACTCACAAACTTTCTAGCTTTGGCCAGCCCAAAATCGAGCAGCTTCGCGCCCGACTTCGTCAGCATGATGTTGCCGGGCTTCAAATCGCGGTGGATAATTCCTTGCCGGTGTGCCTTGTCCAGCGCATCGGAGATTTCCACGCCAAGCTTCAGTACTTGCTCGAGCGGCAGCGGCCCTTTCTCCAATCGCGCCGCAAGCGTTTCGCCTTCCAGATATTCCATGACGAGAAATTCGGTGCCGTCCTGCGAGCCCACGTCGTGCAACGTGCAGATGTGCGGATGATTCAGCGCGGAGACCGCGCGGGCTTCGCGTTCGAAACGCCGCGCTTCGGGTGTATCGGCAAGATGCTGCGGCAAAACCTTGATCGCAACGCTGCGATCGAGCCGCGTGTCGCGCGCGCGATACACCTCTCCCATCCCGCCCGCGCCCAGCGGCGCGACGATTTCGTAAGGCCCTAGTTGGGTTCCGGTAGGCAGCCCCATCGGGCGACTCACCTCTTGAGTGGAGGCGCCATTGTAGCGTGGAATCACAAGAATTGAGGAAGGCGAATGACCCCGAGGTCCTGCTAGAGGATGATTTGAGTTGGTCGTCCAGCTCGGGAGATTTTCTTAGAGATTCTTAGTCCGTAAAGACTACGCCGACAGAGGTCTGACCCTTTTCTTCGCCCGCATCGATCCTCACGACGTACCCGCGCAAGCGCATCGACTGCAGCCCGTCCGCGCCGGGCGTTTCCATCGTGACCTGCAATTCGGATTGCAGCCTCGGGCTGTGTTTGAGAGAAATCGACGCGCCCTGCAGCGATAGATCGCGCACCACCGTCTCTTCCTCGAACGGATGGCCGCCCTCCATCAGACCGCAAACCCGCGCGCGAAATCGCGCCGTTTGCCGCAGTGCTGTGCGCGTCCCCGGCATGTGCGCCTCTATTTTTTCTGCCGCGCCTCCCAGAGAGATGACCATCCCTTCGCTCGCCGCAAATACCAATTCAAACTCATCGCGCGCCTGCCGCAGCAGCGAATCCACCATCCGATCGGTCGAGTCCGGGTCGTGGTGGAACAGCACCAGCGTCTTCGCTCCTACTTCGCGCGCCACACGCACACCCTCAAGCCACGACGAATGCCCCCAACCGCGCCGCGTGCTGGCAAGTTGTTCGGGCGTATATTGCGCATCATTCACAAAAATGTCCGCGCCCTTGGCCAGCTCGCGCAAACTTTCGTCCAGCTTAGGATCTCCTGGCTCGTTGTCCGTTGCGTAAGCTACCGTACCCGCCGGGGTTTCGATTCGGAAGCCCAGGCAGCCTTGCGGATGATTCAGCCAGCGCGCCGTGATTTTGTTTTCCCGGATTTTGAAGGTGTCCCCTCCTGCAACTTCCTTGAATTTCCTTTTCGCGTTCATCGCCGACAAATCCACCGGAAAATAAGGCAGAGCCATCTGTGCTTCGAAGACTTGTTTCAAGCTGTCGCGCCCGAGAAATTTCGAGCGGAAACTGTAAAAGTGAAATTCGTTGTTCTCCGCATATAGCGGCGAGAAAAACGGTATGCCCTGAATGTGGTCCCAGTGGTAGTGCGTCACGAAAATGTGCGTCTCGGCGCTGGAGCCGGAGTTCGGCGCGGTCCAGCGGCTGCCCAGCATGCGCAATCCCGTGCCGCAATCCAGTATGAATTGCGTCCCATCTGGCGCAATGAGCTCCAGGCAGGGCGTGTTCCCGCCGTACCGCCAGGTGGCCGGATCCACCGTGGGCGTCGAACCGCGCACTCCCCAAAAACTCAATTTGGCGACTGGACCTGTCATTTCCCTCAATCACTGCACATTTTGCGTTGGACGCGCCCGCCCGGAAAACGGACGGACGAGGAAGCTCACTTGATGGTGGCAGCCGCTTGTTGGAGCGTCAATGAATTCGCGGTGGGGCCGTGTCAAACTGCCTAATAAGCGCGGCAGAGGGCTGCGCCGCATTCCCCGAGCAAGTAGAATGGTAGCGATGAACGGCCAACTTCATGACGGGAAGCCGAGCAACGACCATGGCGCGCATGTGAGCGGCCATCTGCATGGACACAGTCACGTTCATTCGGGTAACGCGCATCCCCTATTGCGTCCCGCTGTGCTCGGCTGGGCTATGGTCGCCACGCTCGGTCTTGTCGTCGCGGAAGTTTTCGGCGGCTTAGCCGGCCGCAGCGTCGCTCTGCTGAATGACGCCGTGCATAATCTCTCCGACGTTCCCGCTCTGGGCATTTCCTGGCTCGCCATGCGCTGGGCCGAGCGGCCTGCGGACAGTGAGAAGACTTACGGCTATCACCGCGCGGGCATCCTCGCCGGATTTACGAACGCATTGCTTTTAATGCTCTTGGCAATTTGGCTCGGCTACGAAGCCGTTGAACGCCTCCGCGCCCCCGTCCGCGTCGTCGAAAGCTGGATGATCTGGACTTCCCTCGCGGCCCTCGCCGTCAATGGCGGCATTACTCTCGCCCTCGTGCGCGGTCGCAAGGACCTCAATTTGCGCAGCATTCTTGTCCACAATTTTGGCGATGCCCTTTCCAATATTGCAATCATCGGAGGAGCAATAATCATTCGCGCGACCGGCGCGCACTGGATTGATCCCTTGCTCGGTCTCGCCATCGGCTTGCTCGTCCTCTGGTCCAGCGTCGGAATCCTGCGGGAATCGTCACATATTCTGCTGGAAGGACGCCCAAGAGAAATGCGCGTCGAGGAAGTCGCGCGCGCGCTCCTGACCATAACGGGCGTGCAGGAAGTGCACGATGTGCACATCTGGTCGCTCGGCGGCGGGCATAATGCATTGAGCCTGCACGCGCGGATTCCGGACATGCACATGGACGAGTGTGAACGCTTGCTCGCCGCGATTCAGGACAAGGCGGCGATTGAATTTGGGATCGATCACACCACGGTGCAGCTCGAGCGCGCGGGATTGCCGGCGCAATCCGGCTACGTCATGCCGGAGCCCGCAAAAAAATAAAGAGGCAATTTGCCGGCAGGAAAAAATAAAAAACGAATTTGTGTGCGAGGAAAAATAAAAAGCAGATTTGCGAGCGAAAAAAACAGAGATGTGAGCGAGAAAAATAAAAGTAAATTGCCGCGCATAGAAAAATAAAATTGGCCGGTGAAAAATCGAAAATCAAATCGCCGGCCGCAAACAAATTGGCGGCGAAAAAACAGAATCAAGCCGGCGCGTGAAAACTCAGGCCGCGCTGTTCGTTGAATTGCTGTGTGGCGCCGAGGTCCAGGGCGTCTCCCGCGACACTCCTGCGCAAACCCTCCTGCGTCACGTAGCGCAACAAGCCGCTATCCCAGGAATAAGCTACCGCGAAAAATACCGTGCCGTCGCGGCGGACAAACACGTATTGTTCCGTTTCCCGCTGCGGTTCCGGCGCGGGCTCCTCTGAAACTACGGGCGCGCTTTCCCGGGCCCGCGTTCTCTGCGCGCGCTCCTGCGTATCCGGCTCCACAGCTTCTTCCTGCACTTCGTTCGCGGGGGCTTGCTCGACGACCACCGGGGAAGACAGGATAAATCCACCATCAAAAAACGGGAAGAAACCGCTCGTGAAATTATTTCGTCTGTGCGCGCCAAACCTTCGGCCGCGCGTCGCGGCGAAATGAGTTTCGTCGAAGCCAAGACCCGGCGCGGAAGAAAAATCCTGGGAGAAATCCACGTTCTCGTTGTTCACCGGCCTGGGACGCGTGCTGTTTGCCGGGCGGATCACCCGGACGACCGTTCCGCCGGTTCTTGTGTGGGTGGTGATGACTCTGGTTGCCATTCGCAAAGAAGAGGACATGTGCACGATGCCGACGCGAGCCATGTGGCCAACGGCGGGAGACGCGATAGCGACCGGATGGGCAGACACAGACCCGATGGACATTCCTCCATGGTGCTGCGCAGCGGCCAACGGAGAAAAGACCGCGAGAAGACCTGCGATGATGAGTAAGTGGCGCATGATGGGCCCCCGAAGCTGAAGATCGAGCGCCAGCCTCTGAATTAAAGGATGCGCCCGGTGGCGCATAGGTTTCAAGGACGTTCGGGGGTTGCGAGAGGGCTTGGGTAGCGCCGAGCGCAGAGTTGCCCGTGACTCGTGATTGGCGACTCGTAACCCGTGAAGAATGGGAGAGGAGACGTTTGACTGGGTCGAATCTCCCGTGTCTGGGTGATTTCTGGGAAGAGGAGAACGAGATAGGTGCCCGACGAAGAGGGCCGAGGGGGGTATACACCCCCCCTGAAAATGGATCGTTGTCAAAGCAAAGGAGTTGCGGGAGGAGCATTTTGTAAGCGATTGAAGAGAAAAGGGATGGACGAGGGGAAATAGAGGGGATCGAATCGGGAAAGAGTCGAGAAAAAGAGAGGGAGGGGGGTACCCTATCCCGGGTATTTTGCAAAGTGTGCGGAAGCGCTTGAATTCAAACAGGTTGGAGGAAACACTTGTTTGAAAGTGTGCGGCAAGTGTGCGGAAACTATTGGAAAGAAAGAAGTTGAATGATTGGAAGGAGCTAAATGAGTGCCCGTGGGCGGCGTCCCGCAGATTCATTCGGGATGCAAAGGCGGCAATTCGGCGAGGATGAGCTTCGGTATACACGGGAAAGAATAGCAGAAAAGTACACGGCGTGTCAATTACTTTATTGGTACCGTTCGAACGAGGTGTGGAAAAAGTGTGCGGAATGCTTGGTGGGTGAGGAGAGGGTGTAAATAAAACTGTGTAAATGGCCAATTGGAAAGGGAGAATGTGAGGACCTATGGCCATTGACCCGAAGTTGATCGATGAACTGCTGAGGGAGTACAAAAAGCCCGAAGATA
>JBIOGB010000023.1:0-63054 GCA_044447665.1 Candidatus Acidiferrales bacterium
GCTTGATCCGAATTGACTCCGTTGAAGAGGCAAAGAGCGGAGGGTGATACGGCAAGCATCGAGGAGGAAAAGTCAAAACCCGCACCCTTAAAACCGTAGGGTGCGGCACCCAATCAAAATCGTCCTAGTGGTACATGGCTGCGCCACCCGCCGGTAATAATGCCATCGCCAACGAGGTCAACAATCGAGGCCAGGTTGGCGGGGTGGCGGAGACTACCACGCCAGACCCAGCTTGCGTGGCTCCCCAAGTGCTCCAAGCTAAGCCTGTCGTGTGGGAAAAAGGTGAGATCGAGGAGCTTCCGACGTTTCAGGGCGACCCAGACGGGTTCGTCAACGCGATTAATGACATTGGCCAAGCGGTCGGCGCTTCCGGTAAGTGCTTTACGGCCTTGCCCGGAATTCACGCCTTGCTCTGGCAGCGAAGCGATGAGACAGACTTCCAAAACGAGGATGCCCACGACAACTGGAGCGTGACCGACATCGGCAACCTGGGAGGCACATGGAACCACTTCCCTCAAGACATCAACAACCAAGGTCAAGTGGTCGGTTTTTCTAACCTGCCTAACGACACAACCACTCACGCCTTCCTTTGGACCGAAGACGATGGTATCCAGGACCTTGGCACGCTTCCCGGGGACTTTTCGAGCTTCGCCTACAGCATTAACAACAAAGCCCAGGTGGTTGGCACTTCGGCCGGTGCGAGCGGACCACGCGCGTTCCTCTGGCAGAGCGGCGTGGTGACGGACCTTAACACCCTCATTCCTGCGGGCTCTCCCTTGTTTCTGTTGGACGCATTCAGCATCAATCCCCGAGGGGAGATCGTGGGCGACGCCCTACAGACAAGTACTGGCGAAGTTCACGCTTATTTGGCGATCCCCCAAAATGGGAGTAGCACCAGCGCAACTGTCACGCCTGCAACGCAAGCCGAAAGCTCCAAGGTCATTCTTCCCGAAAATGTTCGCAGACTGCTTCAGCAGTGGCTGCGCATTGGCCGGTTTGGAGCTGGGTTCACCAGACCGCAGTAACTGTTTGGGGGAAGAAATCGCCAATGTCGTATTGGTCTCGAGAAGTCGAGGAATGTGAGCCGCGATGAAGAGGGCAGGGAAATGTCCTGCTCTCTCTTCCTTCTGTGTCTCCGCGCCGAGATCGGAAACTGATTGTGAGAAGCGAAAGATGAGGCTCTGGGCGGATTGTCGGCAAGCCGGAAGTAATCCATATGGGTGCCAAGCGGATCAGTACTGGCAAGTCGGCTTGTAGGAAGTGATCTCCGTGCTTGGCAGCGATTCTGGACGGTTTACGGGGTACTCGGAAGTTAAGCCGTTTGAAAAACACATGAATTCCGAACACCTAAAAGCTGTTTGACTCGACCCGAAATATCAATCACTTCCAAGCCGACCTGCTCAAGGGTTTTCTGAACATCAGGAATTGTCGCCGTCGTAGAGGTAATTGGTGGTCGTCGTGGTCGAGTTTTGGGTAAACGACTTCTGGATGCGCCGCCCGAAGGGATCATATTTGAAGGTGGCCGCACCGCCCGTTCCCGGCAGCGTCGCGCTCGTCATCCGATTCTCGAAGTCCCAGGTATATGTGGTCGTGTTCGAGCCTGTCACGCTGGTCAACGTGTTCCCGTTGAGGTCGTACGTGTACGTAAAGTTTGGCTTAGACGTCAGCTCGTTCGAGCTGCTGTATGCGACCCTATCGTCCGGGACTCTCCATGTAATCATAGAGCTTGATTTCGGGCCCTTGCCCTGCGCTGTCTGGAAGGATGAGAACGCCCCTAGCCCGGCGGGGAAGGTCTTGGCGGAAGGTAATCGCTTCCGGCTGTGAGTGGCTTTCAACTCGGCGCATCCAAGTTGAGGCTTCCTCGTTTCCTGTAGCCGTCCACCCCCTGCTTTGCCTGAAGCCGGGACCTAACTCCTTCTGATACCAAGAACTGATCTGCTCCAACGAAGCTCGCGTTTGGAACGTGAGCACCGTCAGTTGTCTCCAGCCCTTTGCAGGTGTTTCAGTGCCATCTGTCCAGTCAAGTGATGCCTGCTCCTTCGGCGTCGAGTCAGGGTAGACACTGAGCAGCAAGGATCGATTTCCCCCGAAGGAGAACTTCCCAAGTGGCGATAGAAGTGTGGTCGAATTACCGTCTGAGCCTTCCTCAACCTCAAAGGCCAGCCACCGATTCACAACCTGGGAGGCGATGAGGATACCGAGGGCCGCAGCAAGAACGATCACAAGGAGCAGTCCGAATGCGCGCGGTTTCGGTCTATCGCCCTCCACTATCGCGCTTCCGGAGATGTGTGTGGCCATGATCAGCGACCCTCCGAGTAATAGAAAAGCGTCACCTCACTGCTGGAGTTGTCAGAAGATTCGATGACGACACCACGCACTCGATTCGAATCAGTCGCCTGGTACAGAGTCGTTTCATCGTTGACGCGAATGTCAAGCTTCTGAAACCATTGCTCCTTTGCCGGACCGCCCAGTATCTGCTCTTTCCGCAACTGAGAGTAGGGCTTTGGAAAATTCTCTTGGTACCAAGAATTCACAAGCGACAATGGAACTTTCACCTGTAAACGTACGAGTGCGAGGCCCGTGGCACTTGCCGAGGATGATTGATCCGCATTCCAAGCAAAAGTACTCACTTCCAGAGGAATTGCACCAGCGTATACGGGAACCTGCAGGCGGTCGGTTGCTCCTTGAAACGCATTACCTCTATGCAGCGTGAATGGGCTGTAGATTATTTTGGGATGAATCAACCAATTCGGCCGTGTACGTGGGGAAAGACTCGACGCGGAATACGCGACAAAACTGGAAACTGAAATCAAGGTCGTGCCCAAAAATATCGCCAGTGCAAATACAAACCGTTGTCGTCTGCCCTTCGAGAATTGCGCGAACCAATCGCGGCGTAAATATTCCATAAGTCTCCGTTTGCTAGTAATTGGGCGGACCCAACTGCAGACAATGGATCTCGTCGTAAATGGGAGCGCTGACGAGCCAGTCATAGGCCTGGGCGGCTGTCTCTAGCCAGTGTCGTCTGCCCAGAACCTCTCGCCTACGGGCAAACTCAAATTCTGGCCAAATTCTGACGTCACCGCAGGAGGATGTCTCGAAACAGATGTAGTTCTTGACGAATAGTGTCGTCTCGACTTCATCGAACGAGTGGTCTCGATACCAATAACACGCAGGGCGTGGTATAGGCAGCCCGCCACGTGGATTTGCTCCTGGTGGAGCCGAAGCGCCTCCCCCCCACGGACCTTGCGAGCCGCTGAGGGGAGACGAACCACCGAAGACCCACGGACTGTTCTTGGAATTCTCGTTCGTTGTGTAACTAAAGAGATCAACATCACCGACCCAAATACAAGCTTTCAGGCCGAGTGGATCATTCATTAGCACCGGATTGTTTTCAGAATATTGATAGAAATCCGTTCCCGCTTTGAATCGGATTGGGTCCTCGGAGGCAAATCTTCCAACGTTTGAATCGTAGTATCTGGCACGGTATTGATATAGGCCAGTTTCCGTGTCAGATTCGCGGCCAGTGTAGCGGAACGGATTCGTTAGCGAGCCGGTCGATGCCGTCAGCTTTCCGAAGGAGTCGTAAGTGTAAGTGTTGGCGAGGGCCCCTGCGCCATTGCTCAACGAGGTGATCGAGCCTAAGCCATCGGCTTCGTAGAAGCTCGTTGTGCCAGAGCGAAGCTCGGCGAGCGGCTCGTCGATATTCTGGGTCCGAGTGTAGCGGGCCAGCACAGCGCCGTTCTGATCCACTTCCTCGATGCTGTTGGCCCCGTCGTAGAGGTAGTTCGTGGTTGTGGTGGTCGAGTTTTGGGTAAACGACTTCTGGATGCGGCGACCAAACGGATCGTACTTGAAGGCCACTGCACCGCCGGTGCCAGGCAGCGTCGCGCTCGCCATCCGGTTCTCAAAGTCCCACGTGTATGTGGTCGTGTTCGAGCCCGTCACGCTGGTCAACGTGTTCCCGTTCAAATCATAAGTGTACGCAAAGCTCGGCTTCGACGTCAGCTCGTTCGAGCTGTTGTACGCGTACGGTGACACCCCCAGCGAGCTCAGCCGGTTGCCCACCGGATCGTAGGTGTAGCTCTCCGTCGTGGTCGTCCCCTGCGTCACGCTCTTCAGCTCGTAGATCGCATCGTAGCCGTAATTCGACGTTACGTTCGTGCGCTTGTCCGTCTTCGACGTGCGATTGCCCGCATTATCCGGCGTGTACGTGGCCCCGTCGATGGTACTCCCGGACAGCTGGTGCAAAGCACTGGTCAGCCGCGAGAGATTGTCGTAGGCGTAGGTGGTCTTCACGTTGTTCGGCCGCGTCAGGCTCGTCCTCCGGCTCAGCGCGTCGTAGCCGAAGCCGAACGAGCCGCTGCCGAACGCCGCCGGCGGCGTCAGCGTCTCCAGCCGGTTCAAAGTGTCATAAACGTAGCTCGTCGCGCCGCCACGGTCGATCCACTCGCCGCCCTCCGCTATGGGTAGGCACTTTCGAATCGCACCCAAGCGTTAGCCGGGCGGCCAGCGGAACGCCCGGCCCCCGAGTAAGTGCACGTGAAGATGAAAGACCGACTGGCCCGCTCCGCGGCCGTTGTTCACTACCGTGCGGTAGCCTTCGAGCAGATTGCGCTCGCGCGCGATTTGCGCAGCAATAAGGTGCAACTTGCCGAGGACACCTTGATCCTCGTCGACGGCGTCATGGAGTGACGCGAAATGTTTCTTGGGACAAATCAAGATGTGCGTAGGCGCCTGCGGGCCGATGTCCTCAAAGGCAAAAACATCGGCATCTTCGTACACAATCTTCGAAGGAATCTCTTTGCGCGCGATTTTACAAAAAAGACAGTCGGAGCTCATAAATTCCCTCCGGTGGGTATACCTTCGTCCAGACGGACAACGAATGGCGTAAATCCTTCGCGGCTGCGGAGCTGCTCCCCAAATTGGCGCGCTGCGTCTTCTCCCGAAACCTTACCCACGCGCACTCGGTAATACAGCCCTTCGGGCGAATCATATTGCTGAATAAAGATCGGCGAATAGGAAGCATTCAGGCGATCGCGCAAGCGCTCTGCATTCGCCGGCTCGCGAAAGGCCCCGACCTGAACGGTGAAGAAACCGGAGCCGGGATCCATCCTGCTCGAAAGAATTTCCAGGCGCACAGGGACGACGCCGGCGCCAATGGCATCGATCTCTCGCGCCGCGGCGAAGGACAGATCAATGACGCGGTTCTCGACGAACGGCCCGCGGTCCGTGATTCGAACGACCGCCGATTTTCCGTTGTTGAGATTCGTCACGCGCACCAGCGTTTCGAACGGCAACGTGCGGTGCGCGGCCGTCAATTTGTACATGTCGTAGATTTCGCCGTTCGAAGCACGCCGCCCGTGAAACGGCGCGCCGTACCAAGAAGCGTTCCCCTCCTCGCTGTAGCCTTCGGGAGCGAGAGCGCCAGCGGGTTTGTTGCGTTTTGGAGCCGCCGGAGCGGCGGGAGTGGGAGCAGGTCCGGCATCTGCGTTTCGCCCTTCGGAACTCGCAGTTTCCGGCGCAGACGACTCGGGCTGAACTGCTGGCGGTCGCCGCCGGTCCGCTACGGGGCGGCGCGAAGCGCAGCCAAGGACGGAAATTAAACAAAGAAAACTGAAGAAATTGATGAGAATCGCCCCGCGATGGGTGGCCGGAAGAAAGTTCACAATTTTTCTCGAGTCATGGCTGGGGGTTCGGCGGATTTTGAGTAGTGCGTGCCGCGTACCGCGATTCCAGCTTGGCGGCCGCTTCGGTGAGTTTTTGCGAGACTTCGCGGAGAAATTGTGCGGTGCGCCGCTCGGTTTCCGGAGCGACTTCTTCTTCCACAAAACGCCGGAGCCGCGTGAGCTCTTCGTCGAGGCGGTGGCCGATTTCTTCGAATTTGTCCATTTTCCTCCGCGCCGGCCCCTCGCTTTGCGAGCGGGAAAAAGAATGAGCGCGATTCCGGTATTATAGAAACGCGGTACGCGGCTCGCAAGGAGGAGTCTTGGCGCTTCCCTATCGGTGGCAATGGCGCATGGAACGGTGGAAGAGCGCCGTGCGCGGATTTTTTGGCATTGGCGGAAACGACCAGCCGCGGCCGCAAATTTGTCCCGCGTGCGGTGCGCTCGTGGGCATCAGCGCGACGCGTTGCCACGAATGCGGCACCAGCCTGCGTTTTTCCTTGGCGGCCCTGAGCAAGGGCCTCTCGGGATTTTTTGGCGGGCGAGCGCCGGTGACAACAGGACTTCTGATCGTCAACATCATCATGTTTGGCTTGAGCCTCGTCGCCACGATGAAAGCTGGAGAAGCTGGAGGGCTAAGCATTCTTTGGGGAATGAACGGAGAAGTTTTGGACAGGTTGGGAGATAGCTACCCCTCCCTCATATTCAATGCTCATCAGTGGTACCGGCTTGTGACGGCCATGTTTCTCCACGGGGGATTGATCCACATCGGTTTCAACATGATGGTCTTGATGGATATCGGGCCGGTCGTGGAAGAGGTGTACGGATCGGCGCGCTACCTTTTCCTGTATACGATCACGGGCGCCATAGGATTCTTGCTGAGTGCAGTAACTGGACACAAATCGGTTGGCGCGAGCGGCGCGATCCTCGGGATGATCGGCGTTATGATCGCGATGACCACGAAACGCGGCGGAGCCACGATGCAAGCATTGCGTTCCCGGCTTGTTTCCTGGGTTGTCTCTATCTTTGTGTTTGGATTTCTGTTGCGCGGCGTCGACAACTGGGCGCATTTTGGCGGACTGGCGGCGGGGTTTGGGCTGGGAAAATTGCTCACCGATCGCGAGCCGGCGAGCGCGAGCGAACGGCAGACCGCCTACGCGCTGGGTTGGCTGGCGGCGATTGTTCTGGTGGCGAGTTTTGCGATGATGCTGCTTCATTTTCAGGACAAATTGCCGGGAACGTGAAGAACGTTTTTGTTCGAGCAGAAAAATCGAAATTGAAACAGCCGGCGGGACGCCGGCTTTCTTATTTTAGGGGGACGGAGGTGAGCTGCTCAGCCGGCGGGCGATGGTGATGGAATAGTGAAAGCCGGAGATCACCGTGAGAGCCGTCACGACGTAGATGAGAAAGCGATTGAGCAATGCAAGGCCAGCGTCCGGATATGCGGCAGCCAGCACGACAGCGAAGACGAGAATGATTTGAAATGCAGTAGTCAGCTTGCCGAGATG
The DNA here is from genome assembly GCA_044447665.1 of Candidatus Acidiferrales bacterium. Classification (GTDB taxonomy): domain Bacteria; phylum Acidobacteriota; class Terriglobia; order Acidiferrales; family UBA7541; genus Acidiferrum. The sequence continues at coordinate 7,172 of JBIOGB010000023.1, forward strand.
GCTCGGCGGAAACGGCCGGTATCCCGCGATCAAGATAATGACAACGGCGACGATCAGGATGAGAACGTCGCGGCTGAGCACGATGATGGTGAGCCACCAGGCGAGTTTTAGTTTGAACGCCAGGATAATAAACGAAGAGGAAAGAAGAAGCTTGTCGGCGATGGGATCGAGAAAAGCGCCAAGAGTGGAACGCTGATTCAAGCTGCGGGCAAGCAAGCCGTCGATACCATCAGAAAGTCCGGCGAAAACTTGGACGAGTAGCGCCCACTTATACTGCTCGTAGGAAATCAGAATCAAAAAGAACGGCAGAAATCCCAACCGGAGAAGCGTAATTTGATTGGGTACTGTCCAGATGCGGCCTTTCATTGCAATTGAGGATAACGCAATCAGGCGAACTGGGCCAAATAGTCGATGAGGGAGCGTCCCACCTTGCGCGAGAAAAGTTCGGCCATCGAAGGGATGGCGCCCGAAGGCTCATCGAGCGCAATGCGCTCGAGGCGGTTCATGGGGAAAAAAACCGTGGGCAGGCCGGTGCGCTCGCCTTCGGGCTCGTTGATCTGGCGGATGAAGTGGTCGAAGGAATTCAGGTCGATGCCGCGCATGGTTATGCCCGCCGGATGAATGGCCAGCAGTTCGCCCCACACCTTTTCTTTTGGAGTGTGGAGGCTCACGACGACAATCGAGTGAAGATCCATTGGTTCGCTACACCGTTCTTTGCATAGAGAGTACAGGAATTTCAGGGCAAAATATCATAGGTTTAAACCGGCATCGCTTTGGGGCCGCCGGGCGGCAGGAGGAGCTTCGGCTCGGTGAGGGATTGGACGAGTTCGAGCGTGGCGCCGGGAGCGAGCTCGCGAAGGAGGAGGCCGGCGGGCGTGACGTCAATGAGAGCGAGCTCGGTGACGATGTGGTCCACCACTTCGACGCCGGTGAGCGGCAAGGCGCACTTTTTCACGATTTTTGGTTTGTTGTCGCGCGTGGCGTGCTCCATGGCGATGAAAACGCGCTTGGCGCCGGCGACAAGGTCCATCGCGCCGCCCATGCCCTTGAGCATTTTCCCGGGAATGGCCCAGTTGGCGAGAGTGCCTTTTTCATCTACCTGGAGCGCGCCGAGAACGGTGAGATCGACATGGCCGCCGCGAATCATGGCGAAGGAATCGGCGGAGGAAAAATAACAGGTGCCGGGAAGCTCGGTGACCGTTTCTTTGCCGGCGTTGATGAGATCGGGGTCCACATCGGAATCGAGCGGGTATGGGCCGACGCCGAGCATTCCATTTTCGGATTGCAGAATAACGTCCATGCCTTTGGGGACGTAATTGCCGACGAGCGTGGGCATGCCGATGCCGAGATTGACGTAGAAGCCGTCGCGGAGTTCCAGGGCGATGCGGCGGGCGATGCGTTCGCGTTTTTGTTCGTCGGTCAGTGGCATTAGAAGTTCACAGTCCAAAGTTTACAGTTAACAGTCAATCCTAAAAGAAATGCACCGGTCTCAAGACCGGCCACTACAACTTCCGGGTGGTGCGGCGCTCGATGCGCTTTTCATAGCTCGAGCCCTGGAAGATGGCGTCGACGAAAATGCCGGGCGTATGAACCTGATCCGGTGAAAGCTGGCCGAGCTCGACGAGCTGTTCGACTTCGGCGATCACGGTATCGGCGGCGGTGGCCATCATGGGATTAAAATTCCGCGACGTCTTGCGATAAATAAGATTGCCCCAGCGGTCGCCCTTCCATGCCTTGATGAACGCGAATTGGCCCCGAATGGCGCGCTCGAGAACGTACGGGCGGCCATCAAAATCGCGGGTCTCTTTTCCTTCCGCGACCATCGTGCCGTAGCCCGTGGGCGTGTAGAACGCGGGAATGCCCGCGCCGCCGGCGCGAATACGTTCCGCGAGCGTGCCCTGCGGATTCAATTCCATCTGTATCTCGCCGCTGAGGACGAGCTGCTCGAAGAGTTTGTTCTCGCCGACGTAGCTGGAGATCATTTTTTTGACCTGGCGATTCTGGAGGAGCAGGCCGATGCCGAAATCTTCGGCGCCCGGGTTGTTGCTGATGATGGTGAGGTTTTTCGTGCCTTTGCGGCGGACGGCCGCGACCAAGTTTTCCGGAATGCCGCAAAGTCCGAAGCCGCCCATGAGGACGGTGGCGCCGTCGGTGAGTTTTTCGATGGCGGCGTCGGCGGAGGCGATGCGTTTGTCCATACGTGCTCCGAAATGGCCAAGGCAGTGTACTGCATCCGGCAGCGGGGCCGGAAGGGAGGGTCGTGCGGAAATTGGGATCGTTGGTTGACAGAATGACCCCCTATTTTTGGATGTGTGGCAAACAAAGGACTTCAAGCGGGATCGTAACCTTGACGCAAAGTATGGGTATAATTCCATGACTTTGCGCGGAAGTAAACTTGAGCATCCTTTCCGCTTAAAGTCGGAAAGAGATTTGACCGTATGCCCTCCATTATCGACGAAATCAAACACTCCAGGTGGGCCATGCTAGTGCCCTTGGCCCTAGTTTTCTTGGGTACCTTCCAAGGTCAACTTGTTAGAGGATTATGCTTAATTGCTGCTGTTGGAGTGAGTATTTGGATTCTTCGCGACACGGAGTTGGTGAAGGGCAACCCTGAACACAGCCCCAAGAAAAGGAACAGACGCACGCTAGTCGCATGCCTTGTCCTTGCTCTAGTAGCTGCACTCTTGTTCCTTGGCAGTAATCGCCTTGACCAGTGGGCGGTCGCATCCAAAATAGAAAAGCCGAAGCCCGACTCCTCTCAGGTGGCAATAACCCAACAGGCTATCTCCTCCCCTCCAGCAAATGCGCCCGCAGTAAAACCGCCTGCTAAGCCCTTGAAAAAACATTCCTCAGAGCCAGCGCCGCCACAGCCAACCTATAGCGCCACCAATCCCACAGGTTCAATAATCAATCAAGGTTCTACGGTTGATGCTCAGCAAACGGTCAATAATTTTGGACCACCGCCTCCCGTTTTCGCGCTGAAACTTCTCAAGGAAAATGTAAAACTCAGCGAGAATCTCTATCGAACCGAGTATCAATTAAATGTAGAAACCAAAACAGCTTTTCCGTCCCTTCATGTTCGAGCTGAAGGGACAGGTCTTGGCTCCGGAGATATTACGCCTTGTCTGGAGGTTAATAGAGTAGTCGCTGGCGGCGCTACTGGACATCTCCGCGATTCAACAAGCGGTTATGGATTCTGCGACACTCACGCTCAAGATATCAGGTCGGGCCAATATCTCATTGAAGTAATTTCCGCGACCCCAACTACGGTCCATCTCACCTATGAGCCCGATTAAGCCGCGTCCTGCACTTTAGTGGTCAGGTCTTTGTATTCGATATGCGGAGAAGAAAGCGGTTTAATGAACGTATCAAGGAAGAGAAAAGGATTTTTGCGGTTGCTGAAACGGAAGCACATTTCATCTGGACGGGTGGCCCACCGTTGATGAGCCCGTATTTCGGGGTGGCCTACGCTTTGCAGTTCGGTTTCCTGCAAAGGAGCCTGTGGTGAGCGAAGCCGAACCATGGGTCACTCTTCGCTTCGCCTTGCTCCCGTCCATACCGTTCGTCCCTCCTCGCTCCCCGTTCACCCCCTAATTTTCCCCATTCACTGCTTATCACTTAACCTATCCGTACTGGCATGTTATTCTCTCCCGTGTTTGCCAAGCTCCAGCCCCGAGCCGTTCCACAAGACGCTCCCCGCGCTTCCACATCGGCGGCTGTCCAGACTGTTTGCAAACTAGTTACGCTAAGAACTCCAACAGGCACTTGTATCTCTTTTCAATCGCTCGTCTCTCCTTCGTCTCCGTCGTGGCCCCACGGAACGCTATGTATCTCCTTTATTTCCTTGTCTTTGCGGACGCTTTCCTTCGCAATAGGGGGGTACACCCCCTTACCCAGAGCGGCAGCGACGGAGCAAGAGGGCGGAACTCCCTCGAATTCCCGCCATGCATCCCTCTTATTTTCATATGTTTACAAAATGCTCCTCCCGCAACTCCTTTGCTTTGACAACGATCCATTTTCATGGGGGGTGTACCTCCCTTCCATCAATTTTATTTTCCAATCTCTTGCCCGGAATGCGCTCTGCGAGCGCACGAATTGCGCACTTTTTCGCAATAAATCCTTTCCTTGCCACACTTACGTTTTTGATGGGGCGAGGGGGAGGGAGCCATCTCTTCCCAATTTGGTATCGACAGGACAGGTGGGGCAAGCCCCACCCCTACAGGGAGCGGAGGAGTTTGTAGAGTTCGTTGGCGGCGTCGAAGTCGGATTCGAGTTCGCGGGAGGCGAGGCGTTCGCGAAGATCGTCGAGGCGGCGGGCGAAGAGATCGAGCGCGGCGGAGAGGACTTCGCGGTTGGTGAGGATGATGTCGCGCCAAGTGGAATAGGGGCTGCCGGCAAGGCGCAAGGAATCGCGCAGTCCAGGGCCCGCAAGCGTGATGGGCAAGCCGTTTTCATCTAGGCGGTCGTAGAGAAACGAAGCGAGCGCGACGGCAGCAAGTTGCGGGAGGTGGGAGACGAGGCCGACGGCGTAGTCGTGCTGTTGCGCGCCGAGCCAGAGCGGGTGGGCGCCGATTTTTTCGAGGATTTTTAGGAAGGCGACGACGCGAGGGTCCCGATCGGATCCCCGAGAGGCTCGGGGCAGGCGGGACAGGTCGTGGGAGGAGCTGGATTCTTTTGCGGGGGAAAAGGCACGGGTCTCAAGACCCGCCACTACAGCGGAATCGGAAGATTCAGGGACCAGAGAATCGGAAGATTCGCGGACAAGAGCATAGGTGGCGTTGCGAAAGAGTTCGGCGTCGGCGTGGGCGAGGCCGGAGAGTTCCCTGCCCGCCATGGGGTGACCAGCTAGGAAGAGCGGGCCGGAATCGCCGGGAAAGAGTTCGGCGGCAGCTTGGGTGATGCGCAGCTTTGTGCTACAGGCGTCGGTGACGAGCGCGTGGAGCGGAGCGTGGCGGGCGATTTCCGGCAAGAGGTCGAGTGTGGCCGCGATGGGGAGAGCGATGTAGATGAGATCGGCGTTGCGCAAGGCGGGGACGAGTTCTCCGGAGAAGGATTCGTCCACGGCGCCGCGGGCGCGGGCTTGCTCCGCTATGTCGGGGCGATCCCAGCCGGTGATGCGCATTCCCTGGGTGTGCTTGCGCAGAGCGAGGGCGAAGGAGCCGCCGATAAGGCCGGTGCCAAGGATGCTGACGCGAGTGATGAGGTGGGGGGCCATCGTCAGTCGACAGCCGACAGTTTACTGTTCACAGCCAGAAAAAGCGCACAGCCAAGAATGGCTGTGCCACTAAGGCCGGTGCCGAGGATGGTGACGCGGGAGATGAGGTGGGAAGAGGTCATGGATCAGGCGATGCGGCGGCCGATGGCGGGCGCGATGATGCGGAGCTCGTCCATGAGCTGCGCGAATTGTGCGGGATCGAGCGACTGGGCGCCGTCGGAGAGCGCGTGATCGGGATCGTTGTGCACTTCGATGAGGAGGCCGTCGGCGCCGGCGGCGACGGCGGCGCGGGCCATGGGCGGCACTTTGTCGCGGCGTCCGGTGCCATGGGAAGGATCGGCGAGCATGGGCAGGTGGGAAAGTTTCTTGATGACGGGGATGGCGGCGATGTCGAGCGTGTTGCGGGTGTAGGTTTCGAAGGTGCGAATGCCGCGCTCGCAAAGGACAACATCGTAGTTGCCGCCCGCGAGGATGTATTCGGCGCTGAGGAGCAGCTCTTCCATGGTAGCGGCCATGCCGCGCTTGAGCAGGACGGGCTTGCGGACTTCGCCGAGCGCGCGGAGGAGATGATAGTTCTGCATGTTGCGCGCGCCGACCTGGAAGATGTCAACGTAGCCGAGCATCATCTGGATTTGCGACTGGTCCATGACCTCACTGACGGTGAAGAGGCCGAATTTTTCGGCGGCGTCGCGCATCATGTCGAGGCCTTTTTCGCCGAGGCCCTGAAAGGCGTAGGGCGAGGTGCGCGGCTTGAAAGCGCCGCCGCGGAGAATTTTCGCGCCGGCTTTTGAGACGCTTTCGGCGATGGAGTGAATCTGCTCGCGCGATTCCACGGAACACGGGCCGGCGGCGACGACAACTTCATTGGCGCCGATGCGCACACTCCGGCCAAGATCGACGATGGTGCCCTCGGGCTTGAATTGGCGGCTGGCAAGCTTGAAGGGCTGGGTGATGCGCATGACCTCGCGCACTCCGTCGAGCAGCTCGAAGTCGCGATGATCGAAGTCGCGATGGACACCGACAGCGCCGAGAACGGTGTGGGATTCTCCGGTCGAGCGGTGCACGTTGAAGCCGCTGGCGATGAGGCGATCGATGACGTGTTGAATCTGGGCTTCGCTCGCCCCTTCTTGCATGACGATGACCATGAATGTTTCCTGTTTCCCTTCTGGGGTAGCTCCGAAACGAACGGAGCGAAAATTCCCGCGATCTAAAGACCGCGTTTACAACTTCGGGTCCGCGGCCGAGCCGTCGGGGTGCATGGCGGCGCGTTCGGCGGAGCGAGCCTCGTCGATGATGCGCTCGAATAGACGGCGAATCGCCGCATCCGTAAGCGGACCCGCGTTTGTATGCTCCGCGTTTTCCAAAACCTCTTTCTCGCGCTCGGGCTGATAGAGCGGGATATTCTCCGCCTGCTTCAGCTTGCCGATTTCGAGAGCACAGCGTGAGCGCTCGTTCAAGAGCTCGACGAGTTTGCGGTCGATTTCGTCGATGCGGCGGCGCCAGTCGCTGAGGCTCATGGAGCGACCTCGCGGCGAGAGAGGCCGTGCTGCGCGGCGGCCTTGAGAGAGCGAATGCGCTCGGCAAGAGCGGCGGCGGCGGCGTCAACGGAATGCGATTTTTCGATTTCGGAAACGAGAGCCGAGCCGATCACGGCGGCATCGGCCAAGCCGCCGAGAACCGAGACGTGGACAGGCTGCGAAATGCCAAAGCCGACGGCGATGGGAAGCTGGGTGACGTTGCGGGCGCGGCGCAAGAGCGCGGGAAGATCCGCGGGAAGCGCGTCCTTCTCTCCGGTTACCCCCGTGCGCGAAATGAGATAGAGAAAACCGGAAGAGCAGGCGGCGATTTTTTGGAGGCGGTCGTCGGTGGAAGTCGGCGCGCCAAGAAAAACGGTGTCGAGATGATGCGCGGCGAGGACGCGGCGGTAGTCGCCGGATTCCTCCGGAGTAAGATCGGTGACGAGGACGCCGTCAGCGCCAGCCGAAGAAGCGGCGGCGGCAAATTTTTCGAGGCCCATTTGAAGGATGGGATTGTAGTATCCGAAAAGGAGCAGGGGCACTTCAGAAGATTTGCGGATACGAGGGATGAGATTGAGGACTCCGGCGAGCGTCGTGCCGGACTTTAGTGCGCGCTCGGAAGCGCGCTGAATGGTTGGACCATCGGCGAGGGGATCGCTGAAGGGAATACCGAGTTCGATGACGTCCGCGCCGGCTTCGTCGAGCGCGAGGACGAATTTCAGCGTGGCATCGAGGGAAGGATCGCCCGCGGTGATATAGGCGACAATGCCGAGTTCGCCGGAAGCACGAAGCTCGGCGAAGTGTTTGGAAATACGGGTCGAATTGGGAGATGCGGCGGCCATTGTTTGTGGGAAAAGATTAGAGCAGACGGGAGTAAGTGTCCATGTCCTTGTCGCCGCGGCCGGAGAGGTTGAGAATGACGAGGTCGTCCTTGCTCATGCGCGGGAGGCGCTCGATGAGACCGGCAATAGCGTGCGCGGATTCGAGGGCGGGAATGATGCCTTCGGTGCGGGCGAGCAAGCGCGCGGCGTCAAGCGCAGCGGCGTCAGAGATGGCGGCGTATTCGGCGCGGCCTTGATCGGCGAGCCAGGCGTGTTCAGGGCCGACGGCGGGATAATCGAGCCCCGCGGAAATGGAATGTGTCGCGGCGATTTGGCCGTCTTCATTTTGAAGGACGTAGGTGTACGTGCCCTGCAAGACGCCGGGCCGCGCGCCGGTGAATCCCTGATGCGCGGCGAGACGCGCGGCGTGTTCACCGAGACCGGGGCCGCGGCCGCCGGCCTCGATGCCGATCATTTTCACGTCGGCATCACGGAGGAATTCGTGAAAGAGACCGATGGAGTTCGAACCGCCGCCAACGCAGGCGAAAAGATGCGTCGGCAAGCGCCGCTCCGCCGCGAGGATTTGCGCGCGGGCTTCACGGCCGATGACGGACTGAAAATCGCGGACCATGGTGGGATAGGGATGCGCGCCGAGAACCGAGCCGAGAAGATAGTGCGTGGTGCGGACGTTGGTGACCCAGTCGCGCATGGCTTCGTTGATGGCGTCCTTCAAAGTGCGGCTGCCGGAGTTCACGCCGATGACTTCCGCTCCGAGCATGCGCATGCGCGTGACGTTGAGCGCCTGGCGGGCCATGTCTTCCGTGCCCATGTAAACGACGCATTCGAGGCCGAGCTGCGCGGCGACGGTGGCGGACGCAACGCCATGCTGGCCCGCGCCGGTTTCCGCGACGATGCGCGGCTTGCCCATTTTGACGGCGAGGAGGCCCTGGCCGATGGCGTTGTTGATTTTGTGCGCGCCGGTGTGAAGCAGATCTTCGCGCTTGAGGTAGATGCGCGGCTTGCCGAGCTTGGCCGTTAGGCGCGACGCGAATTGCAGCGGGGTGGGCCGGCCGGCGAAATTTTTCAGCAAGTTCGCAAATTCAGCTTGAAATGCTGCGTCGGTTCGCGAGGATTCATAGACGCGCTCGAGTTCGAGCAGCGGAATCATAAGCGTTTCCGGCACGTAGCGGCCGCCATAGGGGCCGAAGCGGCCGGGAGCTGTGGCAATCGATCGTAGAATTGTGCTCATGATTCGCGAGAAATCTCCGGTTGCTCTTCGAGTTCACGCTCGGCGCGGCGGACTTCCTGAATGAAATCGCGCAGTCTGCCGTGATCTTTCTTGCCGGGCTTCGATTCTACCCCACTGGCGACATCAACGGCGAAAGGGCGAACCAGGCGAATGGCGGCGGCGACATTTTCGACATTGAGACCGCCTGTCAAAATAATACGGGAGGAGAGCGCGGCGCGGCGAGCCAGGGCCCAATCTGTGGTGCGGCCCGTTCCACCATATTGGCCTGCGTGAGCGGCGTCGAGGAGAAATGCGAAGGCATCCGGGTATTGATCGAGCGTCGCGAGGGAAAAATCGGGGCCGACGCGGAAGGCCTTGAAGACGCGGATGGCGCGGGCGACTTCGGCGACAGTGGAGGGAGTTTCATCGCCGTGGAGCTGGGCAGCGTCGAGACGCACGGACGCGGAGAGCGACGCGATCGCGGCGGGCTTGGCGTCCACGAAAATGCCGACGACTTCAACGTTTTTGGGGAGCTGCGAGCGGATTTTCGACGCGTCGGCGGGGGCGATATAGCGGGGGCTTTTCTCATAAAAATTGAACCCAAGGAAATTTGCGCCGGCTTCGCACGCGGCCCGCGCGTCGGGTGCATTCGTAATGCCGCAGATTTTGACGAGAACCACGAGGCGGCTACTCCCTCCGGGGCGCGGGGCCGAGAAGCTGGGCGAGCGCGGCGGCAGGGTCGGGAGCGAGCATGAGATGCTCGCCGATGAGAAATGCGTCGAAGCCCGCTTCGCGGAGTTTGCGGAGGTCATCGTGCGAGCAAAGGCCGGATTCGCTGACGGCGATGCAATCGTCAGGGATGCGTTCGATCAATTCGAACGAAGTCTCGACGCGGATGTCGAGCGTCTTCAGGTCGCGGTTGTTGACACCGATGATGCGGCTGCCTGCGTCGAGGGCGCGGGCGAGCTCTTCGGCGGTATGCACTTCGACGAGCGGCTCCATGCCGAGTTCGCGGCCGAGGGCGAGGAGGTCGCGAAGCTGGGCGTCACGCACCACAGCGGCCATGAGCAGGAAGCTGTCCGCATCGTTCGCGCGCGTTTCCCAGACTTGCCAGGGATCGAAGATAAAATCCTTGCGCAGAACGGGAAGATTCACCGATTTTCGGGCGTCGCGGAGATTCTTCAGCGAGCCACGAAAAAATTCCGATTCGGTGAGGACAGAGAGCGCCACAGCGCCCGCCGATTCGAACGCGGTGGCCAACCCGGGAGGATCGAACGGCTCGCGAAGGACGCCGTGAGAGGGAGATGCAGGCTTGAGCTCGGCGAGGATGTTGAGTCCATCGCGCGAGAGTGCGGCGGAAAAATCTCGCAAGGGCGAGGCCGCTTTGACGCCGTATTTCAACGCCGTTTCGGGCAAGGCTCGCTTGCGGTGATCGACTTCGGCGCGGCGCGACTCGAGAATGCGGTCGAGGATGGTTCCGGTGCTGGAATGGGCATTCATGCGCGTGAGAAGTTATGCTAGGGGGATAGACGGAGAGAGTCAAATCGGGTGAGTGGTGATTCGTGAGTAGTGGCTGGTGAAGAGCGAGCGGGAGAGCGGATGGGATACCAGAAAGAATATGAGGAGCTGCTGGAGGCGATTGCGATGCGCTATTTCCGCGCCGCAGAAATGCGCGTTGATCGCAAGAGCGACGGCACAGCGGTGACGCAGGCGGACCACGAAGTGGAAGAGATGGCGCGAGCGAAAGTAGCGGCCAGTGGGCTTGCACTGGACGTGCTGGGCGAAGAGATGGGCGACACGCGGAGCGGCGGTTCGGCGGGACGTGCGCGGCTGATCATTGATCCGATTGATGGGACGGATGAGTTTTCGCGAGGGATTCCGACGTTTGGGACGCTGCTGGGAATCGAGCGGGACGGCGAAATCGTGGCGGGAATGGCGAGCGCGCCGGGGCTGGGCTCGCGGTGGTGGGCGTATCGAGGCGAGGGCGCCTACCACAACGGGCGGCGGCTGCAGGTTTCAAACATCGCGCGGCTGAGCGAAGCGATGGTGTTTACCACGGGGACGGGGCCGAGCAAAGACCGCGAGGCCATCGCGAAGATCCGGAGGCTGCCGGACGCCGCGAGGAGCGGCCGCGCGTTCGGAGGATTCTGGCAACACATGCTGGTGGCGGAAGGAGCGATCGAAGCGGCGCTGGATTGGACGTCGAAGCCTTGGGATCTGGCGCCGCTGGGCATCATTGTGGAAGAAGCGGGAGGGCGCTCGACGACCGTTGCGGGGAAACGATCGATTTATGACGGGAGCTTGCTGAGCACAAACGGAAAAGTGCATGAAGAGGCGCTGGCATTGCTGCAGTGAGGTGAACGATGATTCGCGTGCGTCCAGCGGTGTGAAATCCCTCTCCAAATTGGACGTTTCTTCAACGGCGGAAAATGCGTACGCTGCGGCCGCGCGGTAGCGACTCTTTGTTCTTGCGGAGGTTTGCAATGGACATTCCTGTACAGGCCGAAAAAGCGGAGCGGCTCCGGAAATTGCATCACGGGCCGCGGATCCTGGTGTTCCCGAATGCGTGGGATGTGGCGAGCGCGCGGATGATGGAAGAAGCAGGCTATCCAGCGATCGCGACGTCGAGCTCCGGAGTCTCCGCAGCCCTGGGGTATCCGGACGGGCAGCGAATCTCGCGGGAGGAGATGCTGGAGGTAGTGGCGAGGATTGCGCGGGCGGTGCGCGTGCCCGTGACCGCGGACATGGAGGCGGGGTACGGCACGACAGTCGAGGAGATGGCGGAAACGGCAAAGGCGGTGGTCGCCGCTGGAGCCGTGGGAATGAACCTGGAGGATGTGAGGGGCGAGGACGAAAGTTCACAGGTGGAACTGGGGCTGCAAGTGCAAAAAATTCGCGCCATTTGCGATGCTTCGGCGTCGATGGGCGTCCCGCTGGTAGTGAATGCGCGGACGGACATTTATTTGATGCCGATCGGAGAGGTGGCGACGCGATTTGAACGAACGGTCGAGCGCTTGCGCGCTTATCGCGAGGCTGGAGCGGGATGTCTGTTTGCGCCGGGAATCCGGGACCGGGAAACTATTTCCAAATTGGTGAAGGCGGTCGGCGCGCCTCTGAACATTCTGGTGACGCCGGGTTGCCCTTCGCTCGGAGAGCTCGAAGAGATGGGAGTCGCGCGGGCAAGCGCAGGTTCCGCTGTGATGCGGGCTACGCTCGGACTCGTGCAGAGGATTGGAAAGGAATTGAAGGAAAAAGGAACGTTCGAATCGTTATTCGACGGCGCGATTCCCTTTGATGATGTGAATCGGATGATGGGGCGGAATCTTGCTTAGCGTGATGACAGAAAGTCCCACATTGCTGCGCGCTCTGAACGAAGAAATCGTGGCGTGCCGGAAGTGCCCGAGATTGGTGGCGTACCGCGAGAAAGTGGCGCGGGAAAAACGGCGCGCGTTCCGCGAGTGGGCGTACTGGGGCAAGCCCGTGCCGGGATTTGGCGATGCGCGCGCAGAATTGCTGATTCTGGGACTGGCGCCCGCGGCTCACGGAGCGAATCGCACGGGTCGGATGTTTACCGGGGATCGCTCGGGTGATTTTCTCTACGCGGCACTGCACAAAGCCGGGTTTGCGAATCAGCCGACTTCCCTGCACCGCGACGATGGTTTGCAGCTTACGAACGCTTACATCACGGCGACGATCCGTTGTGCGCCGCCTGGAAACAAACCGTTGCCGGAAGAAATTCTGAATTGCCGGGGCTATCTGGAGCGCGAACTGGAGATTTTGCGGCCGAAGGCAGTATTGGCGCTGGGGAAGATCGCATGGGACGCTTATCTGGAAATTTTAAAGCAGCGCGGAATCATTCCTTCACGCGCGGCCTACTTTTTTGCACATGGAGCGGAAGCGACACTGCCGGCTCCTTGCCCGCGTTTGTTTGGGGTCTACCATCCCAGCCAGCAGAACACGCAAACCGGACGCGTAACGCCGCCGATGTATGCAAAGGTGCTGCGCCGTATTGGGCGGTTTCTCGAAGAGTAAAAACTGGCGAGGTGAGGCCGCCTCTACAAGGGTGTGCTACTGCGGGAGGCCCATGCGTTTCAGGAGGTCGGCGTAGCGGGGATCGGAACGCAGAGAATCGAAATAGGGAGAAGTCTTGATGTACGGGAGAAAGCCGCTCTTTTCCCTGAAGGCTTTTTCCAACCAGCTAAACGCCTGATCTTTTTCTCCCAGAAGGGCATAGCTTCCAGCAATCCACGCCGGGTCAACATAGATGCGCTTGGCCTGCTCTTCCTGGAGCGCAACGAGGCGTTTGATGGCGCTGCGATACCCTGACTTGGCGTACTCCTGCTTTACAGCTTTGACGAGGGCCAGATCCTCCGCATCATTATAAAGCCTAGCCGAGTTCTCCCATTCCTCCAGCCAAAGATCATACTTGCCCGTGAAGTGGTAGACATTCGACAGATCGAAATGAGCGGCAGCAAAGGTGGGATCGATTTCCAGAGTCTTTTTCTCTTGTTCGATAGCCTGGTCGTACTGTTTGGAGAAAAAATACTCTCTCCCCAGATTTTCATTCGCGTTCAGGTTGAGCGGTTCAAGCTCGACAGCGCGCCGGAAGTGCAAGAGCGCCTGCTCGTGATTTCCGAGAAAGTCGAAGTGGAAGCCATAAAAAACATGGGTGCGGCTCAGGTTTGGATTCAACTCAAGGGCGCGCTCAAATTCACGCTCAGCGGCGGCCCAGTCCCAGCCAGTGCTGTACGCGGCCGCGAGTAGAGCATGTGCTTCCGCCTGCGTGTCGTCAATGGCCAGCGCCCGAGTGGCGTAGGTCTTCGCCTTCGGGATGGTTTCGCTGTAGGGGACGGCGGTGTAGTCCGAGATGACAGCGTAATATTCCGCCAGACCCACGTAGGCCAACGCGTAATTGGGGTCTTTCTCGACAGCCTGCTGGAAATAGTCCCGCCCTTTGTTCAGCGCCTCGGGCGTGCGCTTGTCCCAGTAGTAGCGGCCCTTGAGGTAGAGCTGGTAAGCCTCCGGATCGGAGGTCCCGCCGTTGGTGAGTTTCGCCTTCTGCTCGCCATTGAGGCGCTCGCGCAGACGCGCGGAGATTTCTCCCGCAATCTCGCGTTGCACCGAGAGGGCGTCAGAGAGCTTGCGGTCGTATTGATCGCTCCAAAGGCTGCGGTTCGTGCGAATGTCGGTGAGCTCGGCGCTCACGAGCAGCGAATCGCCGCGCTGCGTGACGCGCCCGGTCACGACGGCTGCGACTTTCAGTTCGCCCGCCGCCTTCAATGGGTCCACGTCCTTGGACTTGTAGCGGAAAACCGCGCTACGGGGTCGCACGGCCAGGTTTGGAAGTTGCGAAAGACTGCTGATGAGGCTTTCGGTAAGCCCGTCGCTCAGATACTCGGTGTTCGGGTCTGCCGTGACGTTGGCAAACGGCAGCACGGCGAGGGAGTCGATGGAGGAGCCTGAGCTCGAGGACATCCAGCGGTAGGCGCCGTAGCCCAGGCCCGCGAGTGTGAGCAATGCGGCAGCAGCAACCGTCAGAAATGTTTTCTTGTGGCGAGTCAGCAGACCGACGGCGATTTGCTTGTCGGTGCTGGATGCGGAGGAGGCGCCGGAAACAGTCCCAGCGGCGGCCGAGGAGGCAGACGCGCGCGCGCTGAGATCCTCTGGGGCAGCTGCGGCAGGAATTACTGCCGAGCGGCTCGAATCCGTGTCGCGCTTCAAACGCTGAAGATCAGCGCGCAGATCGGAGGCGTGCTGGTAGCGGAGCTTGGGATCCTTCTCCAGAGCTTTACCGATGATGCGATCCAACTCAGCGGGAACATTGGTGTTCAGGCGCACAAGAGCGGGAGGAGCTTTATGAAGAACAGAGTCGAAGATTGCGCCGGAAGTATCACCCCGGAAGGGAAGAAGGCCAGTGGCCATCTCGTAACACACAATGCCAAAAGAGAAGAGATCGGTGCGCGGATCCAGCTCCTTGCCCAAAACCTGTTCAGGAGACATATAGGAGACGGTGCCCAGCGCCGTGCCGGGACTCGTGAGATGTTCCGCGCCTGCACCGAGCGTGGCGGCAACGTCGGTCATTCCGGCGGGAGCACTCGAAGAAGCAACCTTTGCGAGGCCAAAATCGAGAACTTTAGCGTGACCGCGCTTGGTGACGAAGATGTTGGCTGGTTTGATGTCGCGGTGAACGATGCCTTGCGTGTGGGCTGCATCCAGAGCATCCGCGACATCGATGGCAACCTCTAGAATCCGTTCCAGCTCCATCGGGCGGCCGTTGATCAGGTGTTTTAACGTGACGCCATCAAGGTATTCCATGGCGATAAACGCTTTGCCGACGTCTTCGCCGATGTCATAAATCGTACAGATATTGGGATGGTTCAGAGCCGAGGCAGATTGCGCTTCGCGCCGGAAACGAGCCAAAGCCTGGGCATCTTTGGCGACTTCATCAGGCAGAAACTTCAGAGCGACAAACCGATGGAGCCGCGTGTCTTCCGCTTTGTAGACAACGCCCATTCCGCCGCCACCGAGCTTTTCGAGGATGCGGTAGTGGGAAACGGTTTGGCCAATGAGCGACTCAGAGTCCGCCATGTGGGGCACATCTTATCTGGTGTGACCGCGAAGCGGTCAACGGTTGCGCGCATTAGGCAAGTCAACGCTGGCCGGAAGAGCTGCAAGCGAGCGACTGGACTGCAGGGATTGGCTGGCAGTCGAGTGACGGAACGAGACGACAGAGAGAATTCGCGACTTGTTTGTCCGGAGACCAGCGTGGGCAACTACCTGCAATTTGAGTCGCTTGCGAAGGCCTGAAAAACATGGCAATGGCGGGCGGAGTGCAATTGCTAAGACCTCGGGATGAGGAGGTTGTGATGAAACTACTAAGAAATGTCCGTGCGCGAACAGGGGTTGCCATTGGCGTGCTGAGTTTGGGTGTAGCCGTGAGCGCGGCGGCGCAGGAACCGGCACCGGCTGCGCCGCAGGAGCAATCGCAGGAAAATCCTTCTGGGGCGGCGCAGAATCAACAATCGTCGAAGGCTGACGGACAGCGGCGAGGGTTGCCGCTGGAAACCTTTGCGGTCGCGCCGGGAACAAAATTTCTGGTGCGACTGGAGGACGAGCTGAACACGAAGGGGACGGAAGAAAATAAGAAATTCAATGTGAAGACGCTTGAGCCTCTGGAAGCAGGGAGCGGCATCTACCTGCCGCCAGGGGCGGAGATTCATGGCCACGTGAGCCGCGTCGAGGCTGCGGGAGTAACGAGCCGAGCAAAAATCTGGCTGACATTCGATGAGATTCACACCAAGTTCGGCAAGCTGCCGATCGTGGCGGAGGTTGCGAGCGTGCCGGGGGATCACAGCGTAAGACCTGGGCCATCCCAAGAGGGGTTGATAGAAGCACGAACGAGCTCGCAGCATGATGCGGCAGAAGCTGCGGCGGCAGGCGCGGCGATTGGCGCAGTCAAAGGCGTGAAAGACAAGAACAAGAAAGAAATCGCGGAAGGCGCAGCCGCCGGAGCCATTGCGGCTTACCTGATGGAGTCCGGCAGAGGCCATGAGCTGGATTTGCCGAAGGGAGCGAAGCTGGAGCTTGAGTTGGAGCGAGCTCTCTATCTCGTGAGAGAGTGAAAGTCGCGCGTTGACACGCGGTAACTAGGGATAGTTTCGGCTAGGCGGGAAAAAAGGCCGGAGAGGCGGAGACGCCTGCTCCGGCCTTTTTGTGTTTTGCGCGCCAGGGGATAAGTGAAGTACAGGCAAGGACCTGCACCATGAGGCAGCTTGGCAAGCGGAGAGGGGCTTGTTAGAGTCGAGCTATCCAGCCTGAGAGAAAATCTGCGAAAATAAGAAGCGAGATGCCGGAGAGGTTGAGCCACATGGGCGAAGATACGAAGACGGCGGTGCGCGCGGTGGAGACCGGAGAGCGGAAAGACCGCGTGCTGATCGTCGAGGACGAAGAAAACGCGCGAAAAGGGTACGAGCAACTTCTGCAGAAATGGGGCTGCGACGTATTGGGCGTGGGCTCGGCTGAGGATGCGCTGGCGAAGTTCGCGAGCTACCAACCCGACTCGCTGATCGCGGACGTTGAGCTGCCGGGAATGAATGGGTTAGATCTGCTGAAGCAACTCGGACAGGAATTGCTCGATGTGCCGGCGATTGTCATTACCGGCAAGGGCAGCGAGGAACGCGCGGTGGCGGCGATCGAGGCGGGCGCGTTCTGGTACATCGAGAAGCCGCTGAAGGCGCCCGTGTTGCGGGCGCTCCTGGACCGCGCGCTGGGCAAGGCACGCGATGCGCGGCAGTTGGCCGTGCTGCAGAGGCAGTTGCGTGAGGCGGGCAGGCTGGGCGACCTGGTGGGCGCGTCGAAGCCGATGCAGGAAGTGATGCGCATCGTGGAGATGGCGGCACCGAGTTCGGCTTCCGTGCTGATCACCGGGGAGACGGGTTCAGGGAAAGAAATCGTTGCGCGGACCATTCACAAGCTGTCACCGCGCGCGACGGGCCCTTTCGTGGCCATCAATTGTTCCGCCATTCCCGAAACGCTGATGGAAAGCGAGATTTTCGGTCATGAGCGCGGCGCGTTTACCGGCGCGGCGGAACGCCGCATCGGGTGCTTCGAGCTGGCGGACGGCGGGACGCTGCTGCTCGACGAGATCGGCGAAATGCCCGCGCCGACGCAAGCGAAGCTGCTGCGCGTGCTGGAAGACCACAAGGTTCGCCGGCTAGGAAGCAAGACCGAGACACCGGTGGACGTACGGGTGCTCGCCGCAACGAACAAAGATCCGGAAAAAGCGGTCGGCAGCGGCCACCTGCGGCAAGATCTTTATTTCCGGCTGAATGTGTTTCACATCAACCTGCCGCCGCTGCGCGATCACAAAGAAGACATTCCCCTGCTCGTGGAACATATTTTGCGCGACGTCAACGCCAAGCACGGCAAGCACGTCCGTGGAATCGGCGCGGAAGTATTGGACATATTCATGAGCCATACGTGGCCGGGAAATATCCGCGAGCTGCGCAATGTGCTGGAGCGCGCCTCGATCATGTGCGAAAAAGAACTGATCACGCGCGCTTGCCTGCCGGTGGAATTCGGCAAGACTTCCGCCAAGGGGCCGAGCGACTTGACGGCGATCAAGTTTCCGGTCGGCACAACGGTGGATGCGATGGAACGCGAGCTGATCCTGCAAACATTGAACGCCACTGGAAACAACAAGACGCGCGCCGCCGACCTGCTGGGAATCAGCCTGAAAACGCTGCACAACAAATTGAAAGAGTACGGCGGCGACCGCGCCGAGACGGAGTAAGAACTCGCGATGCAGCTGCGGCTGCGGACAAAACTAACGCTGGTGATGACGGGGCTGGTGGTGCTCGTCGTCGCGGTGCTGTCCGGTGTTTTCGTCGGGCAGCTTCTCGAGCAGGTGCTCCAGGAAACGGACAAACGCGCGCATGAAATTGCGCAGCAGGTATTCCAGCAGGCGCAGCGCGCGCTGACCGATGCGGCTGAGCAAGGATTGCGGCCTGCATCGAACGATCCGCAAGAAATTCACGACTACGTGCGGCGAGCGTTTGAAATCAATGAAAGCCTGCGTGCGCAACTGAAGGCCGCGAAAGACACTCCGTCCATTTATGAAGTGTCGATTACGGACCACAACGGGATGGCGCTCGTTTCTACGGATGAATCCCTGCCGGGAAAGTTCCTTCCGCGGCGCGCGCCACTTTCGCAGCTCACACAACGCGGTTACGTGCAGCAAGTGAAGGTGCTGGCGGGGCCGCCGCGTGTCTACGAATTCGATTACCCTTTCAGCAAAGGCGGCCAGCCGTTTGGCGAAGTGCGTGTGGTGGTGTCATCGGGGCTTCTGCTGAATGAGATTTCGCCGAGCGTGCGGAAATCGGCGACGATCGTGCTGGTGGCATTGATCATTTCGACGGTGCTGGCGGCAGGGGTGAGCCGGGCGGCTCTCGCACCGCTGCGCGATATTGCCGCGCAACTGGACCGCATTTCCGCCGGGCAATACGATGCGCCTGCTCCGCAGGTGAAAGGATTCGCTGGAAGCGGCGACGAACTCGGACAAGTCAGCCAGAAAATCACGCAAGTCGGGCAGCAACTGCGCGGGGTGCATGAAATCTTCAGCACGATGCGCGAAAACCTGGACACCGTGATGGCCGGCCTGGAAGATGGCTTGCTGCTCTTCACGCGTGACGCCCGCGCCGTCATGGTGAGTCCCGCGGCGGAAAAATTTCTCGGCGCGCCCGCGGCGCATTTTATCGGGCGCCGCGTTACGGACATATTTCCGGCAGGGCACCCGCTGCGCGATGCGCTGCATCTTGAAGGCGATGAACTCAGCGAGGTCGCGGCGGAGACGGAACTGACAACCAGCGAAGGCACGAAGCGCGTCGGTGTCAGCGTTCAGGCGATTCAAGAAGGCGGGGAGCGCATGGGCGCGCTGGTGACGCTGCGCGATCTGGACTCGCTAGAGAGTATCAATACGCAGTTGCAAGTGAGCGAGCGGCTCGCCGCTGTGGGGCGTATCACCGCGGGTGTGGCACATGAAGTAAAAAATCCGCTGAATTCGATGCGGCTGTGGCTCGAAAACTTGAAGGAATCGCTTCCCGAGGAGCCCGACAGCGGAGCGCTACATGCCGTGCAGGTGCTGGACAAGGAAATCGACCGCCTGGACGCGGTGGTCAAGAGATTCCTCGATTTTACGCGTCCGATGGAAGTTCGGCTGGAGGCCACGCAACTTGCGGAGCTTCTGAAAGAGGTGATGCAAGTGGCCCAGCCGCAACTGCAAAAAGCAAATGTGCAGGTCGCGCAACTTCTTCCCATCGACGTTCCGGAAGCTTATGTGGATCGCGCGCTGCTGAAGCAGGCGGTTCTGAATCTCGTATTGAATGCGGCGGAAGCGATGCCCGCAGGAGGCCAATTGCGGCTTGTTCTGAGCCGGCGCGGCGAAATGGCGGAGATTACCGTGGGCGATACCGGGAAAGGAATTCCGCCCGAAAACAGGCAGAAGATTTTTCAATTGTTTTTCACGACCCGGCCCGGCGGCAGCGGCATTGGACTGGCCAGCACTTTCCGAATTGTGCAGCTTCACAACGGTTCGATAGACTTTACTTCGGAGGTTGGCCGAGGGACGACGTTTCGCATCGAGTTGCCGCTCGCGGCCTGAGCATGAGGGAAAGACCAGCCCGGCCTCAGAATTTCTATCTGACACTATCGCGCTCCGGCGCGCGGATTTCGTTGCTTGTGCTGTGCTCCGCGGAAGTTATTTCCACTGGATGCGGCGCCGTGCGAAGAAAGCCTTCGTTCGGCTGGGGCACGGCCGTGCAGGCGAGGCCGAAGCTGCCAACTTCGCGAACGAGTGGAGGCGAAACACCCGTAGACCTCGGCCCGGAGCTCCAGTTGGTGATTCTGCCGCCGCCTTCTGCGATTGCGGCGGCACGCGGCGTGCCCGCGAGGCCGCGAGGCGCGACAGGCTCTTCTGCGGAAAACAACGGTTCCGGCAAGCCCGAAGCGCCCATTATCGTGCCGGAACTGACAGCTGAAGAAACGACGGCGGCGAAACAACAGACCGGCCAGAGCCTTGGCGTCGCGGAGCGAAATTTGGCAGCAACGCGGGGAAAAAACTTGAACGCCGCGCAGATCGACCTTGCTTCCAAAGTCCGGAGTTTCATTTCCGAGGCCCGCGATGCTGCTGGCGTGAGTGACTGGATACGCGCCAGGGATTTGGCGAAAAAGGCGCAGGTATTGTCGGAAGAACTTGCCAAATCCTTGTAGACCGTGCTTTCTACACGGCGCGGATTGATTCCATCTCATTCCGCAGTGCGATCCCCCGCACCACGAAGCATTCGGTGAGTTGCGTTATGATGACGGTATGAAGAAATTCGATGTAGCCATCGCCGGCGGCGGCTTGATTGGCGGCTCCATCGCCCTGGAGCTCGTGCGCGCGGGCCTGCGAGTCGGCGTTTTCGACCGGCAGGAGCCGGGACGTGAAGCCTCCTGGGCGAGCGCAGGCATCTTGTCTCCCGCGCCGGAAAATCCCGGGATGATTCCGACCGTGCCGCTTTGCAAAGCCAGTCTTGCACTTTATCCGGAGTTCGTGACAATGGTGGAGGAAACATCCGGCCAGCGAGTCGGCTTCCGGCCAAAAGGAACGATTGAAGCGTTGTTTTCGCGCGACGCGAGGGCCGAGCTGAGCACGTTGATTGCACTCCACCATGGATTGGGTTTGAAGGCGGAGGCACTACGCGCCGGGGATGCGCGGGAGCTGGAGCCCGCCCTGAGCGAGGAGATGGAGGCTGGCGTTCTGCGGCCGGATGAAGCATCGGTGGATAACCGGGCGCTCACGCGGGCAGTCCTCGAAGCAGCGCGCCGCAGCGGAGCGGAGATTTTTTCAAATTGCGGCGTTGAGTCCATTTGGCAGGATGAAGACAAGCATCGGCGCTGTGCCGGCCTGGTTCTGCAAAGTGAAAAAGTCGAGGCCGCGTGGACCATCATCGCCGCCGGATGTTTTTCCGCGGGCTTGGCGGGTGTCGAAACATACGCGCCGGTGCGGCCGGCGAAAGGCCAGATGGTCGCTCTTCGCGCGGAGGAGTTGAAGATCGAGCGAGTGCTCTGGTCGGAGAAAATCTATCTCGTGCCGCGAAATGACGGCCGGATTCTCGCCGGCGCCACGGTTGAATACATTGGATTTGACAAAGGGACAACCGCAGGAGGAATCGAAAAAATTCTCTCGGCGGCAATCGAACTGGCGCCGGGACTCGTAGCCGCACGGATCGAAGAAACGTGGGCGGGCTTGCGCCCCGATTCGCCGGACCACCTGCCGATTCTCGGCCCCACGGACCTGGATGGCCTGTTGATTGCCACGGGCCATTTTCGCAGCGGCATCATTCTTGCACCCATCACGGCGAAGTTGATCCGCGAATGGGTCACCGAGCGACGGGTCTCCATAGATTGGGAGCGATTCTCTCCTCTGCGGTTTGAAGCGCAAGCCACGAAGAAAACTACTGCCTAAAGCCCCGCGGATGTGCCGTCAGGTTTCAGTACTTTGAAAAAGTCGCATCGGATTTCGCCAGCGGTTATTGCTGGCGCACAACCGGAGGCGTGATAGGCAAGGCCTGGCCGAGGTTGGTGAACTGAATCTGGTTGCCGTCGAGCACGATTTCGCGTTCGAGGACAATGTCGAGTGTGGAACCGCGCGGGAGCTCCGCTTCGGGACCGCGAGTCAGCAGAACTGCGGCGAGGCCCGCGAGCCCGCCGATTCCGGCACCGATGCCAGCGCCTTTTGCTCCGCCCGCAATCGCGCCGATTCCCGCGCCCGTGACGGTCGTTGTCGCAACTGTCTCTACGTCCTTCCCTTTGCCGCCGGGGCCAGTTACTTTTCCTTCCGAATCCATTGTTTCTTTTCCGCCGGAATCGGCGCTGCGCGGCGCGGCCTTCAAGTCAACCGTGTAACCGTTGGGAAAAATCAGCGAGTCCAGGCGCATGCGAAATTCGCCGCGGCCTTTGACGCGACCGGGGCGCTTGGACTCAGTCAATTCACCGCGAAGATAGGAGCCGACGGGAATGATGACGCGATTGTTTTGCGTAATCGGAAAATTCGTGTGGAAGTAGACGGAATCACCGGCCTTGGCACTGCGCGTGGAAATGCCATTTTCAAGAACCACAGCCACGCGCGTGCCCGCAGGAACGCTGATTTTCTCTGGAATCGCCCGCCGCACGGCTGCCAACTGCTGCGCCGCGGGGACTGGAGGCGGGGCTTCGACCTGGGGGCCAGGAGGCTGTTGCGCCGCAGCCATCGGCAGCAGTGACAGAGCGAGGAGACATGCAGCTGCGCAAAATAGGAAACCCGGGAGGAACTTGCCATGCATCTCTGGCCTCCGTGACGCACAGTGTGATGCGTGCTGGAAGGGTGAAGATGCCTCATTATATCGCAGGTTCATTGGGTGAAGCGGAACAGAAATTTGACCGTGCCGTGGTCACAAGCTAGGCTGGAACATGGGTGAGGAGGAGTGCAATGGCCAAGCTGGCGCTGATTTATGGAATGCGTTTGCTGCCGGAGGAAGACCTGGGCGAAGTGAAGGATGCCACGGTCGTGCTGAAGAACGGCCGCACGGCGCGAGTGACCATGCACCTGATCGAAGGCACCAAGGAAGAGATAGAAGCGACATTTCACCAGTCAGTGGAAGCCTTTTTTGAAATGTATCCGGAGATTTAGAAGTTTGAGAGGAGAGGTTCGCAAGCAACAGAAAAACCTAGCGGTTGCCGAAGTTTTCCGGATCGGCGCTGGGATCGCCGAGATTATCGCTGATGAGCACCGTGGATTGGCCGGTGAGCTCGAAGCGCTTGCGGCACTTGAAGCAAGCCACTAAATCATCCAGCCGCACCATGTAAGAAGCCGCCTTCGCGAACTTCTTTCTGTCTTCTTCGCCGGCGCCGTGGGGCAACTCCTTTTTCTTCCGGCAAACCTTCCAGCGGACAGGAAACTCAAATTCGCCGTGGCAGCTCGGACAGAGCAGCTTGATTTTCCTGGCCTCTTCGCGTTCCGTGTAAAAAGCGCGTTCGTCCATGGTCAAGGAGCGGGTGCACGCACCGCTTGGTCAATTGTAACAAAATCGAGGCCGAGGTCACGCCAGCGCGGCAGCCAGTGTTCAAGCGCGGCAAGCGTATGAGTGCGGTCGCCGTTCTGCCGCCGGTGAGAACCGTCGTGTAGGCAGAGAATCTCTCCGGTATAACTTGCGCGAGGTTGCGGGTTGTGCAATTTGTTTTCGGTGCGCGCGGCGACCGGCGTCATCCGCCGAATCAACCATTCACTGGGCTTGTCGTCACGCCAGTCCCCGGGAATCAGCGTCCACATCACGACGCGCAGATCGAGCTCTCGCGCGACGCCCGCGAGCCAGGGATTGCGCATGCCGAACGGCGGACGAAACCACTTCGGAGGCCGGCCCGTCGCGGACTGGATGGCGTCGCTGCATCGGACCAACTCGTTTCGAATTTGCGATTGTCCGAGCCAGAAAAGATTCGGGTGCGTTTCGGTGTGGTTGCCGATGGCGTGCCCGCGCGCGGCAATCTCTCCAACGAGCTCCGGACATTCGCGCACAAATCGGCCAATCAAGAAAAATGTCGCGCCCGCGTGATGGTGCTGGAGAAGATCCAGGAGCTTCGGCGTGATGGCCGGATTGGGTCCGTCGTCAAAGGTGATCGCGAGGCGGCGCGGTGAACTTGTGCGGCAGACTGTCGGCCCGAAGACCTGCGCGCGCGGAAAAACCGACCCGTACGCTGTGACTGCCGCAGCGGCACCGAGGGCGCCGGCTGCATCGATAAGCCAAGGATTCATCGGCCATATTTTCGCACGGCGCTCCG
The DNA here is from genome assembly GCA_044447665.1 of Candidatus Acidiferrales bacterium. GTDB lineage: Bacteria > Acidobacteriota > Terriglobia > Acidiferrales > UBA7541 > Acidiferrum. The sequence continues at coordinate 31,304 of JBIOGB010000023.1, forward strand.
CCTCTCGCCTACTTGCTATCTATGATCGATGGATGGTTCGAGCCGCGCGTGCTTATTCCGGCTTGCGGAGGGTTTGCAGGTCGATTCCCAGTTGCTGACACTTCTTGTACAAGTGGCTGCGCTCGAGTCCCAGCGCTTTTGCGACATTGGTCATGTGAAAATTGTGGCGCTTGATTTCCGCCAGCAGCACTTCCCTTTCGTACGCTTCAGTGCGCTCCGCGAGCGTTCCAGTGCCGGAGAGAGAGGCTCTGCCTGGCGCGCCGCTCTCCGCCACGCCGGACCCCGAAGCAGGCAAGACCTGGCGCACGTCCGCCGCGGTAATTGCATCTTCCACCGAAAGTAGGACGAGCCGTTCAACGACGTTCCTCAGTTCACGCACATTGCCCGGCCAGGCATACCGCCGCAACTCCGCAATGGCGTCGCTGCCAAGAACTTTTTCCTTCCAACTGTTCTGCCCTGCAACCTGGCGCGCAAAATGCGCCACCAGCGCCGGAAAGTCCTCTGGACGCTCGCGCAGCGGCGGCAGCGGCAGGGGAAACACAAAAATCCGGTGAAAAAGATCGCGGCGAAATGTATTTTGCTTCACCAGCTCCTCGAGATTGCGGTGGGTCGCAACGAGCACGCGCACGTTCACGCGGATCGGCTTGTCTCCTCCGACGCGTTCCACTTCGCCTTCTTCCAGAACGCGCAATAATTTTGCTTGCATCGCCAGGGGCATGTCGCCAATCTCATCGAGGAAGAGCGTGCCGCCATCCGCTTGTTCGAACTTGCCGATATGCCGCGCAGCGGCGCCGGTGAAGGCGCCTTTTTCGTGCCCAAATAGTTCGGATTCGATCAATTCAGCGGGCACGGCTGCGCAATTCAGCGTGACGAAGGCGGCATCGCGCCTCGGCGACTTCTGATGGATCGCGCGCGCCACCAGCTCTTTTCCGGTGCCGGTTTCGCCGAGGATACAGACGCGCGTCTCGCTCGCGGCAACACGATCGATTTGAGCGAAGAGCTTCTTCATCGCCGGGCCGGAGCCCACCAGCTCATGTTTTCCCAGCTTCTGCTTCAGCTCACGGTTTTCCTCTTCCAGCCGAGAGAGCCGCAACGCGTTTTCGACCGTAACCAGCAATTTGTCGGTGGAGAGCGGCTTCTCCAGAAAATCCAGCGCGCCAAGTTTCGTGGCCTTGACAGCCATCTCGATATTGGCTTGGCCGGAAATGAGCACAATCGGCGTCTTCACGCCGGCGGCTTTGAGGTCTTCGAGGAGTTCCAGGCCGGATTTCCCCGGCATGACTACGTCGGAGAGGATCAAGTCGAAAGCTTCGGTGCGAAGCAGCTCTTCCGCGCGCCCGGCGTTGTCGCAAACAGTGGCTTCGTGTCCGGCAAGGCGAAACGCCCGGGAAAGTGACGCGAGAGTGTTGGGATCGTCGTCGACTAGCAGAAGATGTGCTTTACGCGGCAAGCGTCGTCCTTGGCGATCTGTCAGTCCGAGGCGGCAGCGGCTGCGGCTGAACGCGAAGGAGCGGAATCGCCCGCGCCCTCCGCAGAAATCGGCTGGTGGCCTGACTGGCGCTGGGGGAGCTCGATGCGCAAGGTGGTCCCGTGGCCTTCATCGCTCGTAACACTGATTGTTCCGTGATGATCGCTCACCACCGATTGCACGATTGCGAGGCCCAGGCCCGTGCCCTGCTGTTTGGTCGTGTAGTACGGCGTGAAAAGCCGTGAACACTCTTCCGGGGTGAGTCCCTTGCCGGTGTCGGCGACTTCGATGCGCACGTTGCCTTCGTGCTCGGAAGTGCGCATCGTCAGCGTCCCGCCGGCAGGCATGGCATCGAGCGCATTGAGCACCAGGTTTTGAAAAGCGCGATGGAGAAGATCGGGATCCGCATCAATCTCCGGCAGAGGCTCCGTCAAAAAATATTCGGGAGCGATGACGGGTTTTCCTAGAGCGGTGAATTGTGATTCGAACAACCGCACTGCGTTGCGCAACGATTCATTGACATTCACGCGCGTGAATTGCGGCGCGGGCATCTTTGAAAAATCGCTGAAGCGTCCCACGATGGTGTTGAGATTGGCAAGCTCGGCTTTGAGCGTGGACGTGGACTCGGTGAAAACCTCGAGAAACTGCTTGGCGTCCAGTTTCCGCGCGCGCTGGAGATTTTCTACGGTGATTTGCAATGGGAAGAGAGGATTGCGCAGCTCATGCGCGAGGCGCCGCGCCAATTCGCGCCACGCCGCGACACGTTCGGTCTGCACCAACTGCTCGCGCTGCGAAGCCAGCGTGGCCGTCATTTCATTGAAAGCTTCTGCAAGCTGGGCAATCTCTCCGCCGCCGCGCACGCGGATATGTGCGTCCCAATTTCCCGACGCGACTTCACGCGCCCCCTCGGCAAGCTCTTCGACCGGGCGCGTGATGCGAGCGGAAACCCACCACGTCAGCAAAAGCCCGATGAGAAGCGCGCCTGCGCCGACTGCGCCGGCGATCCAGCCGATACGGCGCGTAAGCAACACCAACTCTCTGCGCGAGCTGCCGACCAACAAAACGCCGAGTAGATCCTTGTTCGGGCCCAACAGGGGCATGGCATGAAATGTTTCCGCCTCCGCTGCGTCCTGGGACCAATTGATCGTGCGAATCATGGGTTGCGGTTGCCTTTGTATTTCTTCGATGATTGGCGCGAACCGCTCCGCTCGCTGCACGGCCCCGTCCGCGTCCGTCAACGAGGTGGAAACAAAGTTTGGTTCGAGGTTGCGATACAGGAGCGTGCGCATGCCCGCAGGTAAGACCAGCGACGCGAGGAAGTTCTGGTCCAGCCGGCGCCCGCCAATGATGTAGAAATTCTTGTCGCCCACTGGCAGCGTGCGAACTACACTGAGCGACAACGCCACACCGTCGGGAAGTTCCTCGCGTTTCAAGAATGCCCCGGATTCACGCCAGTCCTTGTTCGACGTCACCCAATCATTCTTGTATCCCACGCGCGCGGAATACTGCGCGGAGGAAATCAACATTCCATCCGAACTCACGAACTCCACGAAATCCAGCCCATGATCCTGCGCCGCGCCGGTGGCATCCCGCACATAGAGCGACTGGTCGGAATTGGGCCGGGCCAGGTCCAGCGCCATGCGCAGAGTAATTTCCGCATTGGCGATATTTTCCACCTGGTGCACAATTTCTTCGCCCCGCTGGGCATATTCCTTTTTGAACTGCGCCACCAGCGCTTCGGTGCGTTGCGCATCCAAGTCCTCGAACGCAGCGCGGGTATAGCGCGTCACGATGCCAGTGACAAGGACCACGGAGGTCAGAACGGTGGCAAGAAAAACGAGAAAAAGTTTTGCGCGAAAGCTCATTGACACACTCCTGCGGCGGAATCCGCAGCCCACGCCTCTTCCATTACTTTCGCGCGATCGAAGTCAGTATCCACAGTGAACAAGAAAGAATAGCCTGATAACCATTGTGGTAAAAGGCCCGCGGCGGGTTGAGCTTGCTTCGGGAGCAATACGCCCGCCTTTGTCCCACGGTCCAGCGATAACGGCAGTGCTCCCCGGAGCTTCGCCATCCTCATTCGTGCGAGTTTCTGCAGAATTGCATTCCAGTGTGATCTGCTCTCCAAAACTGGCTGCACGCGTCTTACACGGTAGTTCGACGAAGAAGTCGTTCCGCCGGACGTGTGGGGAGAGTGTTCGCCCGAGCGGGGTGCGCGGCACGATGGAATATTTTGCTTGGCGGACACGGGGATACAAGACGATGATAGCACGCTTGAAAAGAAGGTAATCTCTCGCGGCTGGCTTCCAACGTGGAGGGAAACCTTTTCACCGCACAGTGCGTATTGTTTTATTGACTGCGCGGAACCGGGATCAACGGCTCTTTTTCAACACCTAAAGCTCGACTTTCACAGGCCGGGAAGCCGGGGGAGAAAAATGAACAAGAAATTTGCACATCTAGGGGTGTGGCTGTCGATATGTCTCGGTCTTTTGCTTTGCGTTCGTTCGGCAGCGCGCGAGCAATCCGCATCCACTGCATTACGAGCTCCTAGTGGGCCGACGCGGTTGTTGCGCTTCGCGGATATCTCCAAGGACAAGGTGGTCTTCTCCTACGCGGGAGATTTGTGGATTGCATCACGGGAAGGAGGGGCCGCTCGCCGGCTGACTTCGCATGTCGGCGACGAACGGTATCCCAAGTTTTCACCGGACGGCAAATGGATTGCCTTCACGGGGGAATACGATGGCAACCCTGACGTCTACGTGATACCCACGGAAGGCGGAGAGCCGAGGAGGCTCACGTTTCATCCATCAAACGATGTCGTCGTGGGATGGACACCCGACGGCAAAAGCGTCCTATTCCACTCCGATCGTATCAGCGCCCCGCCGTTTCGCACCGAGAGGCTTTTCCTTGTTTCAATGCAGGGCGGCCTCGCAACTCCGTTGCCCGTCCCGCGCGGAGACTTGACGAGTTTCTCTCCCGACGGGAATAAAATTGCCTATATCGAGGCCTCGCAGGCGAACCGCACATGGAAGCGTTACCGCGGAGGCTGGAACCTTCCCATCGGAATCTACGATTTGAAAAAAAACACCTACGAAGAGCTCCCGAAATCAGCCGGAATGGACATGTTTCCCATGTGGCACGCGAACACCATCTACTTCATCAGCGACCGTGACGGCGTGATGAATCTTTACAGCTACGATCTCGGAACCAAGCAGACCAAGAAACTTACGGACTACAAGGAGTACGACATCAAGTGGCCCAGCCTCGGGCCGGATGCCATCGTGTTCGAAAATGGCGGCTTGCTCTACGAATACAACCTCGCCGGCAGCAAGACGCGCAATATTCCGATCGAAGTGCGCGCGGAGGATCTGGAGGCGCGGCCGGAATTCAAGAGCGTGGCGCAAAATATCGAGACGTTTTCCCTGTCGCCTTCCGGTGCGCGCGCGATTGTTGCCGCGCGCGGCAACATTTTCACCGTACCCACGGAGCACGGAAGCATCCGCAATCTGACCGCGGATAATTCGACCGTCCACGAGCTTAATCCAGCGTGGTCGCCGGACGGGAAGTCCGTGGCGTATCTCTCCGACAAGACCGGCGAGTACGAAATTTACGTGCGCCCGCAAATGGGGGGCGAGGATACGCGCATCACCACGGACGGCAGCATCTATCGCTACGGGCCGGTGTGGTCGCCGGACGGCAAGAAACTGCTCTACTGGGATAAAACGCACAAGTTGTGGTATGTGGGAATCGACGACAAGAAACCTGTTTTGGTGGATATGGGCGATTACGGCGACCTCGCCGACGGCAACTGGTCCTCCGACAGCCGCTGGATCGCCTATTCCAAGACGCACCGCCGCGGCTCCAACGATGTTTTCCTGTATTCCCTCGACACGAAAAAAATCACCGAGGTTTCCAGCGGCTTTTATAACGACACTAATCCGGTTTTCGACCTCGACGGGAAATATCTTTACTTAATCTCGACGCGCTACTTCTATCCAAGCGCCGGGCAGCTCGACCAGCGCTACAACTATTACTCGACTGATGGCGTCTTCGCCGTAACTCTGAAGGCGGAAGAAGCTTCTCCTTTCGCGCCTCAGAGCGACGAAGAAAAAACCGCGGACGAAAAGAAGGACGAGAAGAAAGAAGATAAGAAGGCCGCCGACGCCAAGCCGGAAGAGCAAAAAAAGGATGAAAAGAAAGACGAGAAAAAAGAGGAGCCTCCAAAACCCGTTCAGATCGATCTCGACGGCATCGGGTCGCGCATCGCACCTGTGCCGCTGCCCGCCGGCATTCTGAATTCGCTGGCCGTCCGTAAGGACAAGTTCTTTTATCTTGCGACGCCCCAGGAAGCGCGACAGGCGGGCACAGAAGACGACGACAAGCCGCAGAACATCCTGCATGTCTACGATGTCACCAAGCGGGAAGACAAAGTCCTGCTCGAAGGGATCGACGGTTACAGCCTCGACAAAGGAGGCAAGAAGGTCATCTATAAGGCGGCGCAGGTTTACGGCGTCGTCGATGCCGAACCCGGCAAAGCAAAGGTTGGTGATGGCAAGCTGGATCTTTCCGGTCTCCAGGCCCAGGTGGATCCACGCGAGGAGTGGAAGCAAATCTTCCACGAGGCGCGCCGAATCGAGCGCGATTTTTACTGGGATCCGAACATGACCGGGCACGATTGGAAAAAGATTGGCGACCGCTACGAAGCACTTCTACCCTGGGTGGCGCACCGCAGCGATCTTAATTACATCATTGGCGAAATGATCGCCGAACTGAGCACATCGCATACCTACGTCGGCGGCGGGGACCAGCCGCAGCGTCCGCACATCGGCGTAGGAATGCTCGGCGCCGATTTTGTCGCCGAGGGTGGCTATTACCGCATCGCTAAAATCTATCCGGGCGAAAACTGGACGGAAGGCGCCCGCTCGCCGCTTACCGAACCCGGTCTGAAAGTAAAAGCGGGTGACTACATCATCTCCGTCAACGGCCACGAAGCACGCGCGAATCAAGATGTTTATGCCTACTTCCAGAACCTCGCGGGAAAGCTGGTCACATTGAAAATCAACAGCAAGCCCGCAACAGAAGGCGCCTGGGACATCACTGTGAAGCCGGCGAACGACGAAAACGGCGTGCGTTACCTTGCCTGGATCGAAACAAATCGCCGCAAGGTCGCGGAAGCTACCGGCGGGCGCATTGGCTACATGCACGTGCCGGACACAACCATCCCGGGAATCATCGCGTTCGACAAGCAGTTCAACGCGCAATTGGACAAAGATGGGATTATCGTCGACGAGCGCTGCAATTCCGGCGGCCAAATTCCGGACTTCTACACGGAAAAACTGAAGCGTCAGCTCCTGACAGTATTGTCGTCGCGCGAGGGGAAAGACCAGCCGTGGCCTCCCGTGGGGATCTTCGGACCCAAGATTATGATCGTGAATGAGCTGGCGGGCTCCGGCGGCGACGCTTTCCCGTGGTTCTTTCACCGCGAAAAGATCGGCCCGATTGTGGGGACGCGCACGTGGGGTGGACTTGTGGGCATCTCGCGGGGGATTCCGCTTCGCGACGGCGGGACTGTTACCGCACCGGAGACGGCATTCTGGACGCCGGACGACGGCGGCGAATGGATCGTCGAAAATCACGGCGTGGATCCCGACTACGTGGTGCCGCAGCGCCCGGACCTCGTTGTCGGCGGCCACGATCCGCAACTTGAAAAGGCAATCCAGCTCGCTAAGGACGCTCTAAAAGATTACAAAGAGCTTCCGCCGCGTCCGAAATATCCGGTCGTAAAGCAGTAGGACTTGATACCTGGTTTGTCAGGCCGCCAGCCGGGTGGCGCGGTACGCGTCGCTGGCTGGAGACAAACCTGTTGAGGTTGACCGTATCGCGGTCTTCCGAACGACGATTCGGGCAAGCGCGGCGGTGCTTGCCTTCGTGCTCATGGACTGCCTCGCGGTCATCCAGAACATAGTTCTTCCTCCTTTCCAGCGACGCGTGCCGAGCCACCCGCAGGGGTTTTGGCTAGCGCCCTTGGCGGGACACGCATTGCTGGGTGTCCCACCGGAGATCGTCAAGGTCTGCGATGCGGCTTGCGCTGCGCCGTCGTTGTGGCCTTAGGCGCCTGATTATCTGGATCCGATCCATCGTCCGACGAAGCGTTGTTCCCGCTTGCTGTGCCTGAGAACGCCGAACGCATCACGTCATTTGCAAAGAAATTCTTCCCGTCGATCGGCACCATCATGATTTGCAGCTTGTCCGAGAGCCGTTCGGCGATGATCTTCTGGATAAGCATGGGATTCTGTTTCAGCACCGCCGCTTCGAGCCGCATCCGCTCCGAATCCGCCACGGCCGTGACTCGGATGCGGTTCGCTTCCGCGTCGGAGAGGTTTTTCTGCCGTTCGAGCTCCGCCTTGCTGTCGATTACCTTGGCTTGCGCGGCCGCGTCGGCATTTTGCAGAGTAGCTTCCTTGCGCGCCGCCGCTTCCAGCCTGCTTTGCTCGATCTGCTTCTGCTTTAGTGGCAGCGTATACTGCATGGAATCGGATTCTGCCTTGGCCTGCAGCACGCGAACTTGCGCTTGCGCCTCCGCTTGCTTCACGTCGCGCGACTTCTGCGCTTCCGCCTCGAGTTCGGCAATTTTCACTCCCTTCTGCTTAATCTCCTGCACGGTGCCGAGCTGTTCGTTCTCCTGCTCTTTGAGCAATAGCCCCTCCAGCCCCTTGGCGTACTCCTCGGGAAGCCGAAGGTCCCGCAGCAACACTTCGCGCACCAAAATTCCATCGCTCGCGAGTCGCGCGGTAATTGCCTCGGCGGCTTTTGTGCGTAGTTCTTCACGTTTCAACGCAAAGATTTCCCGCGTAACGTAATTTGGCGCAAGTTGCCGGTAGATGGTCGAAACCACCGGCGCAACCACCTCCTCGTCCACCGGCTGCGGCAGGTTGGCGTGGATGGTATTCAACCGTTGCGGATCCAGCCGGTAGCGCACGGAAACGGCCAGCCCGATGTTCAGCCCTTCGCGCGCCTGCACCGACAGGACGTCTCCCTTCTGCTTCGGATTTTCGGCCGCAATCGTCGAATAGACCTGCTCGCGCGTGTCGTACAATTCCACGCTATCGATGAGCGGCGTGACGATATGCACGCCCGGATACAACGTTCCGGGACGCGCGCCCCAGATCTGGCTGATGCGCACGCCGGCCGATCCGTCGGGAATCAGCACGATGCTGGATGCCAGAAGCAGCGGTAGCACGGCTGCAATTGCCAATCGCACTGCGAGCCGCCAGCGGATGGGCCCGAAAGGGCGGGGAGCTCGGGGCACCTCCGCCCCGGATTCGTGTGTCACCGCACGACCAAGCAGACGCCGAAGTTGTGCGGAAAGATAAATGTCATAGACTACCAGCGCTCCGGCGCTGCCAAAGAGGCCAACGCCTAGTATTGTCAGTAACCATTTCAAGACCACCATGTTGATGCTCCCTTCCTCCAATTCCCGGCGGCGCTGCGGCGGAGCGGTGACCTTAGACTCCGCCGCATGCGTGAAGCCGGGGAAACTCTTAGATTGCCCCGCGATGCGGCACGAAAACGCGCGCCAGCTCCGCTGTGCCGCGGACTAATTCCGTGCGCACCGTCGGCCGCTTCGCAGCCACACTCTCGGGAGTCTTTCGGACGGCGGCAGGCCGCACTAGATGGAACATCACGCGCAGCAACAGCCAATTGCAAACGACAGCCGCAACCGCGGCAAGAATCGTGGCGAGTACAAGCCCTGCAAAACTCAGCGTGGCGATCATGGTGGGCCTCCTTGCGTTGCGCTGCAGGCAAGGGCACTTCATCACCCATTTCTAACTTATTGACAGCAGGCAGCTTATTCAGGAGGCGTGGAATTCAATCTGTGGGCCGACAAACACGCCGTGGCCGGCCGGACGCGCCCGTTTGGAACGCTCCGCGATTAGAGGTAGTGTAGTAAAGTGAGAGGGACGGACTAGCAAAGAGACTAGCGATGGCGATAAGACCAGGACTAAAAATCGGACGCATTCTAGGGATCCCCATCTACATTCACTCGACCTGGCTTTTTATTTTCGCCCTGATTACCTACACCCTTGCCGTTCGCTTTACTCAGGAGCATCCGCAGTGGACCCGGGCACAACACTTGACCGTTGGGATTCTGACAAGCCTTCTCTTTTTCAGCTCGCTTATTTTTCACGAGCTCTCGCACAGCGTCGTTGCCAAGCATTACCGAGTTCCCGTCCTCTCCATCACCCTGTTTATTTTCGGAGGCGTCGCCCGGATCAGCAAAGAACCTTCCCGGGCCATTGAGGAATTCAACATCGCCATCGCCGGGCCACTGGCGAGCGGCTTCCTCGCCGCTGTGTTTTTCGGACTCACTCGGCTCTTTCCCCACAGTCAAATGATGGGAGCGCTCGCCACCTGGCTCTGGGAGACGAACCTCGGACTGGCCATTTTCAACCTGCTTCCCGGATTCCCTCTCGATGGCGGCCGTATTTTCCGGGCGCTTGTGTGGGGCATAAACAAAGATTTCGCCAAGGCCACTCGAGTCGCAGGCGCCAGTGGCAAGTTAGTTGCCTACGCGATGATCCTCCTGGGCGCATATGGCGCCTTCAATGGCTATGTGACCCAGGGGCTGTGGATCGCATTTATCGGCTGGTTCCTGCTCACCGCCGCGCAGGAAAGTGTCGCCCAGGTAACTCTCCGGCAGACGCTTACCGGTCTGCGCGCCGCCGACGTGATGAGCCACGAAGTTCCCACTGTCGCTCGCGACATTTCGCTCGAAGAGTACGGCGCCGAGGTGTTGCGCACCGGCCGCCGCTGCCATCTGGTCCTGACCGACGACCGCCTCCTCGGCATGATGAACGTCCACACGCTGAACTCCGTCCCTCGCGATGAGTGGGCGCACATGTCTGTACAAGCTGTAATGATCCCGCGGGAAAAAATCCTGTGGGCTACGCCCGACGAACCTCTTCTCGGTCTTCTCGAACGCCTTCTCGCTTCTGATGTGAATCAAATGCCCGTCATTGGCAGCTCAGCAAATAGCGACGCGCACATCATCGGCATGGTCACACGCGATTCCATTCTGCGCGTGGTGCAAACGCGCGCCGAGCTTGGGCCTCTGGCGGAGGAAGTCGGCCGCCGCGCTGACGGCCGTTAATCTGCTATCGCAGTTTGTACTTTGGGGGGAGAGATGTGTGCTTCCGCGGGCTTCCGTTTTTCAAGCGTAACGCGGATCCCGTGACGCGGCCGTAGCGTGATGGATGCCATCGGCACAACGGTCTGACCCGGTACGCCCTGAAGGCGGAACTTCCGCGCAATGGTCGCGAAGATCAAAGCCGTCTCCATCAAGGCAAACGTATTGCCAATGCACTGGCGCGGTCCGCCGCCAAAGGGAAAATAGGCAAAACGCGGCAGCCTCTTCAGCAAATCGCCCTCCCAGCGCTCGGGTCGGAATTCTTCTGGCGAATCGTACCAGCGCGGATCGCGGTGCACCACCCACTGCGAAAGAGAAACGCCACAGCCTTTGCGGATGGTGTACCCACCGATCTGGGCGTCTTCAATCGTCAGCCGCGCCATTCCCCACGCCGGAGGATACAGCCGCATCGATTCGGTGACGACGTGATCCAGATAGCGCAGTTTGGGAAGATCCTCCAGGGTAGGAGTGCGCCCACCGAGAGCAGAATCGAGTTCCGAGTGTAATTTTGATTCTACCTGCGGATGCTGCGCCAGGAGCCACCAAGTCCACGAAAGAGCGAGTGCCGTAGTCTCGTGGCCCGCGAGAAACAGCGTGATGACTTCGTCGCGAAGCTGGCGATCGGTCATGCGCGAGCCATCTTCATCCTGCGCGTGCAGGAGCATGGAGAGGAGGTCCCCAGCGTCGTGGCCCGCAGTGCGGCGCTGGCCGATAATGCGGTAGATGATCTTGTTCAGGCGGCGGGTCGCGAGCGCCGCGCGAATATTGCGCAGTGTGGGCAGCCAGGATGGCGTCAGAATGAGCCGCCGGAAATCCGAGTTGTGCTCCATGATGGCTTCGAGCGCGCGGCCGACTTCCTGGGCATCCGCGTCGACGTCGGCATCAAACAGCGTCTTGGCCACGATCTGAAGCGTAAGACGCGTCATTTCCGCGTGAGCATCGAGCGTTTCCCCGTCGCGCCAGCCTTCCAGCAGGCGCTCGGTGAATCGCACCATTGTTTCCGCATAAGCGGCAATACGCGCGCGATGAAAAGCTGGCTGGGCCAGCCGCCGTTGCCTCAACCAGAAGTCGCCCTCGCTGGTGAGCAACCCATTCCCGAAAAGGCCCTTGTTCGCGCGCAGGATGCGGCCCTTGATGAACTTGCGGGCCTGATTGACGAGCACTTCCTCGATGTAGTCAGGGTGGTTGACGTAGTACACGCGAAACTTGTAGAAACGCATCGTCACAATGTCGCCGTACTCGCGCGCAAGGGTGGGGAGAAAGGCGAGAGGGTCGCGGCTGTAGTTCTTGAAGGAACCCGATCGCGAATCGGGTGAGGGGCCAGGAGGAAACTTGTCTTTGACGACGCCGCTCATAGGCAAATGCTATGCCCTGTGCGAGTCCTGGTCAACGCAAGAGGTCTGTGAAACGTTCAGCCCGCGCGAGCGCGAAGAGCGCGGACACGAAAGGCCCCTCGGCGGAAATCCAGCGTCACCCCCGCAAATCCCGCTGTCATCAGCCGTGCAGATAGCGTCGCAGGCTTCACCGGCACGAACGTGCTGCGAATGTGCCCGAAGCGTTGCAGCCATCCATCTTGTATTTCCAACGCCAGAAAGATTCCTCCTAGCCGAAGTACCCGGAAAATTTCCGCAAACGCACGGTCCTGTAGTTCAGGCGATTTCAGATGATGTAGGACCAACACGGCAATCGCCGATGAAAAAGTTTTCTCGGGAAAGGGTAATGCCGCCGCATCTCCCTGCAACACAGCTCCCCTGCTACCTTGTTCTCGCCTGGCCAGAGAAGCCGCGAAGCCGTGATCGTATTCGAGGCTGGTCACCCGCGTTGTGCGCCGCCGTAATTCCTCGGTCGCCGCTCCCGGCCCCGCGCCAATCTCCAAGACGTGATCTCCCAATTCGGACCCGGCCAGGATCCACGGCAGCAGTTGCCGGCGGGTTACGTAGCGCCAGAAGGATGAAGCGCAGAACCAATTTTCGAATCGATTCATAAGTACCCTGTCAATCGCGGAGCCCACTCACTCTAATGCACCTATGTTACTTAGAGCGCGGCTCATGAAAGTTCTGACCCATTTTCATCGGGACCTCGGTGGCTAAAGAGTCTCTAAGACTGTACTGATGTGTGTCTCATGCTGTACTAGAGAGGAGACACAACGGCAAAATTTTCGGATTACAACCCAGACCAGGCCTGCTTGCGGCCGTCGCGTTTGCGCCGCCTCACAGATGGTCTCACTCGAATCCAGAGCGTCAAGGCGCGGGGTGCAAAGACAGGCCGAAAGGCGCCAGTGCTTCGCGGATCACTTTTTCCTCACCGACAGCGACGACGCTGGTCCGCGAAGCCGGAAAGTATTTCTTGGCGGCAGCATTGACGTCCTCAAGCGTGATTGCGGTGATTTTTTTGCCGTAGTCGCCAATTTCCTCCGGTGGTAAACCTCGGGTCCAGAGGTCAGCGAGCTCGCCTGCGACCGCATCATTGGACTGTAAGGAGATCGCTTCAATGCCAACCAGGTTGTGTTTGGCCTGCTGCAACTCGGTGTCCGAGGGACTTGTCGTGGCCATGCGATTCATCTCATACAAAATTTCATTGAAGCTCGCACCAGTGACCTCGTTACGCACATCCGCATCCGTGCGCAGAACGCCGGCGGAGCGAAAGGACTGCAGAAACGCGCCAGGAGTATACGTGTAGCCTTTGTCTTCGCGGATATTGGTGACCAGGCGCGAACTGAAAGTGCCGCCGTAGATCGCGTTCGCAACCTCGGCGGCCTCGAAATCAGGCTCGCCTCGATGAGGGCCGGGTGCGCCGAAGGCCAGGGTGGTCTGCACGGATTCCGGCCGCGGGACTATGAAGATGGCATGAAGCGGCGTAATCGAGGGGGCCGGCGCCGGTGCTACGGGCGGAGACGCTGGTGAATGCCAGGAGGCGAATTTGCCCCGAACAAGGGAGAGCATTTCATCGGGATGGAAATCTCCAACGGCGATCAGTACGGCCTGGTCGGGACGGAAGCGCCTCGCAAATTCAGCCCGTAATTCAGCGGGTGTCGCCGCGGCAAGCGACTCCTTCGTGGGCGAGAAAACGCCGTATGGCCCGTTTCCGAACAAAACTTTAGCGATGGCGCGATTGACTTGAAACGAGGGGTCAGTCTCCTCCTGTTCGAGTTGGTCCGTGAGATTGCGCTTGGCGAGAGTGACTTCATCATCCGGAAAAGTGGCGTTTTCGGCCAAGTCGGCGAGAACGATGAGGCCTTCCGAAGCTTTCGACGAGAGAACGCTGGCGGAGATGCGAATCGCGTCACGGACCGCGAAGGCGTTCACGTCACCTCCAGCCTCCTGCATGTCTTCCGCGATCTGGCGCGCAGGCCTCCGTTTTGTGCCCTGATCGATGGTTGCGGTCAGCAGCTGAGAGAAACCGGGACGATCCTGCGGATCAGCGGCGTAGCCTCCGACAACGGAAAGAGTGAAGCTCACCTTCGGAAACTCGGGGCGCGGAACAAGCCAGATCGTCAAACCATTTTCAAGCTTTGTTTGCCTCACGTCAGGCGCCTGGAGCGGCTTTTCCGGGCCGAAAGGCGGCAGGTCCTTCGGAAGTGGCTGCTCTTTTTGCGCGTAGGCGCAAGCAGCCAGCAACAAACAGAACGAGAGAGAAAGAACTTTCACTGAGCACCTTCCGAGACGGCTGGCTTGTCCGCAGATTTCGGCACGCGATTGATAATCGTCCGATTCGTTTTGACCAGATACTTAGCAGTGAAAGTGCGGACTTCTCCGGCGGTAACTTTGGAAACTTCCTGAGGAACAGAATAGGCACGTTCGTAGGTGCCGTCGAAGAGTGTGGCGTGGGAGAGGATTTGTGCACGGCTGACGGGTAATTCCAGGTTCGAATACCAGTCGGCGCGCATTTTTGAGCGAATCCTTTCAAGCTCGGCGGGAGAGGGTCCTTTCTTTGAGAGTTCTGCGATGGCAGCATCATAAGCCGCAAGCACCTGGTCTTGTGTCTTGCTGCCCGGATAAGTCAGGAAGGAGATCATCAGAACAGGGCCGTCATATTCAAACGGCCCGGCGTCGTTCAGATTCAGGCCGCCGCTGACCGAAAGCGCGACCTGTTGCTCTTTGACGAGCGACTGGTACAGGCGCGAAGCCTGGCCGTTGTGGAGCAGCTCGCCGGTGACGGCCCCAACCACGGCGTCGTGTGTGGTGCGTGGGGGCATGCGATAGCCGACCGCGAGCGCGGGCACTTTTGCGAGTTTGTCTTCTTGGGTCACGCGGCGCTCTGCGATTTGCGCAGGCTCGGAAACGTCTGGGCGGGCCGGCGTGGGTTTCTCAGGAACGTCGCCAAAGTATTTTTCGACCTTGGCAAACACTTCATCCGCAGAGAAATCCCCGACAATGGCAAGCACGGCGTTGTTCGGCGCGTAGTATTGATTGTAGAAGCGGTGGACATCGTCGATGTTCGCGGCATCCAGATCCTTGAAGTCTCCATAGCCGTTGTGGGCATTTGGATATTTGTCGAAAGCCTTCTGGGGCAAATCGAAGAGATAGAAGAGACCGTAAGGCTGGTTCAGCACGTTTGTGCGAACTTCTTCCTCGACGACATTGCGCTGGTTGTCGAGGTTCTTGGGAGAAAAATCGAGGGTCTTCATGCGGTCGGCCTCAAGCCAGAGCATGGCGTCCAGCGCGGAAACGGGCGCACTCTCGAAATATTGCGTGAAATCGTTGTCCGTTTCGCCGTTCACAAATCCGCCCCCCGATTCGACAACGCGGCTGAAAATTCCCTTGGGAGCAGCAGGCGTACCCTCAAACATCATGTGCTCGAAGAGGTGCGCGAAGCCGCTGCGGCCTACCGGCTCGAGCCGCGAGCCGATTCCGTAGGAAATGCACAGGCCGACCGTGGGCGCGGTGTGGTCCTCGGAAAGCACAACGGTCAAGCCATTAGGTAATTTTCTTAAGGTGGTTGGAGGACGCCATTCCTGGGCGTCGGCGGGCAACGTCATGGTGAGAAAGGAAAGCAGAAGCGCCACGCGGCGCGTAATTGTCATTGCCCCGCCTCGAGATGCAGATAAGAAGGAGCAAGATGCCCCGCCAGTTTGCCGATTGGACGTTTGCACAAGGATATAGTTAGCGAAGAGGGTGATAACAACAAGATATTTTAATCCGTCTTGAAGATCTGGCAGAAGACTCGATATCGATATCCATTTTCCATGTACTGCGCGCCGGTCCCACAGCCAATCTTGCAGGCGAGCTAACCCATCTCGCTCGTCATGATGAAGAGCGGCTTCATTTCGAAACTCGAGTAGTGCGGCCGCAAGCGCTCGGTATTGTAGTTCTCTTTCACGTTCACCACTTTTTTCGTGGCGATTACTGCATCGATGGGCATGTTGTCGTAGCGTCCGTTCTTGAGGACGACGAGCCGTCCATGAATCTTGTTGAGGATCAGGTCCAGAGCAAGATTGCCGAAAGCCATCGGCGCGATGGAATCTATGGCATCGGGATCTCCGCAGCGCACCAAGTAGCCAAGTTTCTGGTTGATGACGTCAATAGGCTTGCCGTTGTTGTACTTGGGTGACAGCTCTTTCAATTTCTCGGAGACCAGATCGCCGATGCCGCCGAGTTTCTTGTGCCCGAAGGCATCCGTGGTGTCGCGTTCGAATACCATTTCACCGCCCTCGAACATGGCGCCTTCCGAAACGATCACCGTCGAATAACGGCTGGGGTTCTTGCGCCGGTCGGCGACGAGAAGCTCGGTGAGCTGCTCGATATCGAATTTGTGTTCGGGAATGACACAGCGGTTCGCGGCGCCCGCCATGGTCGGCAGCATGGCGGTGAAACCCGCGTAACGCCCGAAGACTTCTAGCACCATGAACCTCTCATGAGAACCTGCGGTCGTGCGCAAGCCGTTGGCCAAATGAATCGTGCGGGTTACGCAAGTGCTGAATCCTATGCAGTAATCGGTCCCCGGGACGTCGTTGTCCATGGTCTTCGGCACACCCACAACTTTGAAGCCTTCCTGGTAGAGCCGGACGGCGTAGCTGAGTGTGTCGTCGCCGCCGATGGGGATGAGATACTCGATGCCGAGCCAGGCGAGATTTTTCAGAACTTCGGGCGTGAGGTCATTTTTGTCGGCGTTGTAGGCGTCTTTGAGATGAGCGGGGACGCTGGACTTGCCGACGCGGCTGGGATTGGTGCGGGAAGAGTGCAGGAAAGTGCCTCCGGTGCGCCCCGCTCGATTGACAATAGCTTCAGAAAGGCCGAGAAAGTTGTCGCTGTTGTCGAAACTCTTGTCGCGAACCATTTCGACCAACCCGGCCCAGCCGTGGCGAATGCCGATGACGGTGTAACCTTCCCGGAGCGCGCGGAACGTGACCGCCCGGATGGCGGGGTT
Source organism: Candidatus Acidiferrales bacterium (assembly GCA_044447665.1). Classification (GTDB taxonomy): domain Bacteria; phylum Acidobacteriota; class Terriglobia; order Acidiferrales; family UBA7541; genus Acidiferrum. The sequence continues at coordinate 48,325 of JBIOGB010000023.1, forward strand.
CAGGCCAGGGACATCGCCGCCTCCGGTCAAAATGCCGATGACGCCTCTCTTCGTGTTGATGTTGGCCACGGGGAAACTCTCTTCTATTAAATCGAATTAATAGCCGTTCATAGTGTACCAGTAGAATTCGCGCCAGCGCGAGTCGGCCGTCGACGTTAAAGAATAATGCGAGTGCCGAGCACGGCCAGGAATTGGGCCAGCCACGCGGGATGCGCGGGCCAGGCCGGCGCAGTGACCAGGTTCCCGTCGGTCACCGCTTCCGTCATCGCGAGATTGACGTACTCGCCCCCCGCCCGTATGACGTCGGGGCCGACGGCGGGATACGCGCTGCATTTCTTCCCTTCCAAGACTCCGGCAGCCGCCAGAACTTGTGCGGCGTGGCAGATGGCGGCGATGGGTTTTTTTGCTTTCGTGAAATGATGAACGATTTCGATGACACGCGGATTGAGGCGGATGTACTCGGGGGCGCGTCCCCCGGGAATGACCAAGGCGTCATAACTTTCAGGCTTGATTTCATCGAAGGTAGCGTTCAAAGAAAAATTGTGGCCGCGCTTTTCTGAATAGGTCTGGTCGCCTTCAAAATCGTGAATCGCTGTGCGCACGACTTCCCCCGATTTCTTGCCGGGGCAGACGGCGTGGACGGTATGACCTACCATGAGCAGCGCCTGGAATGGCACCATCACTTCATAGTCTTCCACATAGTCGCCAACAAGCATAAGAATGGATTTCTTGGACATGAAAGCCTCCGAGCGCGATTGTAACTGAGGAAAGGGTTTGACCAAAGTTGGCCGTGACCGGAGAGAGCGATGCGGAGGAGAGAAAACCCTAGGCGGCGTAGGCGCCGGCCTTTTCGCCGGCGGGCCCACGTCCCATGACAATGAGGTCGTAGGGATCGTTCAAGGCCACAAAAACCTCCTTCTAACTTATGCAACCCGCACAGGCCGAGATTCCAAGTACGATTTCTGCGCCGCAACCGCAATTTGGAGCGAGCGCAGCCCGTCTTCGCCGGTAACCTTCACCGGTTTGTCGTTCAAAATGGTCTGCACAAAATCACGCATCTCCAGGACGTATGCGTCCGCAAAGCGAACGAGGAAATGATCGACAATATCGTGACTGCTCCCACTAGGCTTCAGGAACAGCGCGGGAGCACCCTGCAGCCCCCCGATCAGGATGGAGCCTTTCGAGCCGATGACTTCCGTGCGCACATCGTAGCCGTACTGTGATTGCACGTAAGATTCGACGTTTCCGATCGCTCCCCGGGCATATTTCAGGTTGACGACGCCTGCCACAACGTCTCCATATTGTGCGACTTCGGGGCGTATGGCAACGGTGGTAAAGGAATGAACTTCATTCACTTCGTCGTTCATCATCCAGCGCGCCAGGTCAAAATCGTGGATGCTGGATTATAGAAGAGCATGCCATTCATTCCGGACTGGTACGCCGCGAGAGGTGGCATGTCCTTATCGCGTCCGATGGATTTGAAGATGACCAACTCACCGATCTCGCCCGCTTCGATCTGCCGTTTCGCGGCGGTGTAGGCCGGGTCATAGCGGCGCATGAAACCGATCTGCAGCCGGACGCCGGCGTCAGCCACGGCTTTCAGCGCCGCGCGTGCATCGTCCAAATGAAGGGCCAGGGGCTTCTCGCACAAAATGTCCTTCTTCGCCGCCGCTGCCGTGCGGATGGCCTGAGCGTGGAATTTGTCGGGTGCGGCAATCACTACCGCGCGAATTTCCTTGCGATCCAGCAACGCTTCGAAACTTCCAAAAGAGTGCTCGATTTCAAGCTCTTCGGCCACCTTCTTGGCACGTGCAACATCGACATCCGCAACGCCCACCAGGTGGGCCTCCGGCACGAGACGCCGCAGATTCTCCGCATGGCGTTTGCCCATATCGCCCACGCCGAGCACTCCCACTCCGAGCTTGCTCATTTTCGTCTCCGGGGAAACAAAAATTCTTAGCGCTTTGAGATCCCGCCGGACCAGACGACAAAGGTCTTGCCTTTTCCGGTGCGGGGGCGCGATTGTACCAAAAATAATGCATCCCGTGCTTTGGCCCGTTGAAATATAGGTACAATATCTCTGGGAAAATACGGCCCTCGGAAATGGATTTTTCAACCCAGCCACGAAGAAGCGAGCAAGCGCTTGCGGAATTGCAGGTTGTCAGTTAGCATCGCCAATTTGTTTGGAGCGAGCAACGCGAAACGAAAATGAGTTATTCCGTATAACCGATTAGCCCTAATTCACAATCGCAAGAAATGTGCGAATGACATCACACGCGGATCTCGAGAGGAGAGCTCAGGGAATGACACACGGAGAAGCAACGGCGCAAGCGGCGGCGCCGGTGAATTTTGATGCGGGAGAAGCGCTCCCTGTACAAATCTTTGACGAAATCACCGAGCTGCGCGTCCGGCGGCCAAACTTGGCCGAGCAAGAGGCCAAACGGCGGAAGCGCCGCACGCACATTGCTCCGGACGGCAGGCTCGTGCTCGTGGCTGTAGATCACCCTGCTCGCGGCGTCACGCAGATTCGCAGGGAGGAGCTGGCAATGGGCGACCGTTACCAGCTTCTGGCGCGCACGCGGCGCGTCTTCGACGATCCGCAGATGGACGGCATCGTTGCGACCGCCGACATTCTCGAAGAGCTGCTTTTTCTGAGTCATCTCGAGCGCAGGAAGGGCGGCAAGAGTTTCCTGGATGGCCGCGTCCTGGTGGGGACGATGAACCGCGGCGGCCTCGCAGGCACCGCATTTGAAATGGATGATTCTTTCACCGGGATGACCGCGAGACGCATCGCGGAGTTGCGCTTGGATGGCGGCAAAATGATGTTCCGGCTGGATCCGGCGGATGCAGGATCAGGGAAAACGGTACAAGCATGCGCCGATAACATCAACGAGCTGCGGAAATACCGTCTCCCCGCTTTTGTCGAAGCCCTGACCATGGAGAAGAAGCCTGGGGGCGGCTACCACACGCTGAACAATGCGGCGATGCTGATCCGTAACTGTGGAATTGCCGCGGGATTGGGCGACTCTTCGGCGCACGTCTGGCTGAAACTCCCGTATTGCCAGGATTTCGACAAAGTCGGCATGGCCACGACGTTGCCAATTCTTTTACTTGGCGGTCCCGCGCGCGAGAGTCAGCGTGAAACTCTTGCCGATTTTGCTGCAGGGATGGCTTCGAGCCCGCGGGTGCGCGGCGCCATCATCGGGCGAAATCTGCTCTTCCCCGTGGAGGGAGACCCATTGCCGATGTGCAATGCCTTGACCGAATTGGTGCACGGCAAGAGGAAGAAAAAGTAGCGTAAGCCGACAACCTGCCGCATGAACCCGTCGCGACGGTAAAAAAGCAATGTCTTCAAAATCGATCGAGGTCAGCGTCCTCGGAAGAATCGGCTACGATTTATTCGCGGTCGAGCAGGGACGCACGCTCGCGAGAGTGGAACACTTTTCGCGGCACCTCGGAGGCTCCAGCGCAAACATTGCTGTGGGGCTGGCCCGTCTGGGGCTGTCCGTTGGGATGATCAGCAGGCTGGGCAAAGATCCGCTCGCGGACTACTTGCTGGATTTTTTGCGCCAGGAAGGCGTTAACACAGATTTTGTGAAGTTGGCGGAAGGCTATTGTACTTCCCTTTCTCTCAGTCAGGTCTCGCCCCCCGATCAATTCTCACAAGTGTTTTACCGGCAGCGACCTGCCGATACTCAGGCCGTTGTCGGGGAACAAGAGCTGAAACTCGTTCGCAATTCGCGGATGTTCGTCACCAATGGCACGAGCCTTTCGGCTTCGCCTTCACGCGAAGCCACGCGACTTGCTTTGCAAACGGCAAGGGAATCAAAATCCACAACGGCCTTCGATATTGACTATCGCGCAAGTTCCTGGTCTTCACCCGGAGCGGCGGGTGAAGAAGCATTTCGCGCACTGCCCTGGGTTGATGTCGTCATTGGAAATGAAGAAGAGTGCCGGCTCCTGACAGGAGAGAAAACACCACGGCGTCAAGTCGAAAAGATACTGGAAAGCGGCGTTCGAATTCTGGTGCGAAAGCTGGGATCAAAGGGCGTGGAGGCCCACACAAAACAGGAACGCCACGCAGCCGATCCAGTGCCGACACAAGTAGTGTGCACCATCGGCGCGGGCGATGGATTTGCCGCTGGTTTTCTCTTTGCCCTGCTCCGGAATCTGCCCTTGCCGCAATGTTTGCTGTATGGAAATGCGGCTGCCAGCATTGTTGTCAGCCGGGTGAGCTGCTCGGACGCGATGCCTTATCTTTCCGAACTGGAAAGCGCCGTGCAAACGATCGGTTTCAAGACCATTCGAACTTGAGTTACACTCCCCATCACACCCATGCCTCCCAAAAAACGAAACGGCGGACCGAACCCCGGAAAAGCAGCGAGTATCTACGATGTTGCACGCGAATCGGGAGTTTCGGCTTTTACCGTCTCCGCCGTAATCAACAACAAGAGCCACGTCAGCAAAAAGCTCCGGGAACGCGTCGAGGCGGCGATCCGGAAACTGAATTACCGCCCAAATCTCCTGGCTCGCAGCCTTGCCAAACAGAAGACGCACACGATCGGCATGATCGTCCCCGATATCGTGAATCCCTTCTTCCCGATGGTGGTGCGCGGCGCAGAGGATGCCGCGCAGAAGAATGGCTACAATTTGCTCCTGTGCAATAGCGACGACAATCTCGAAAAGGAAGAAAGGGCTTTGGAAGTGTTGTTGTCGAAGCGCGTTGACGGCATTCTTCTGACGAAAGCCGTGAAGGATTTCGGGCCCTCGCTGCAGCAGATGATCAAGGAAGTGAACGTTCCGATCGTGCTGGTCATGCGCACTTCTCCGAAAGTCTCACAGGACGCGGTGATCACCGACGACTATCAGGGAGCGTATGAAGCCGTCAGCCACCTGGCTCGATCGGGGCGCCGCCGCATCGGGCTGATGGGTGGTCCGCTGAAAGTGAGCAACGGCAAGGCGCGGTGGCAGGGATTCAAGGACGCATTGGCCGCCAGTGGATTGACTTTTGACCCGGAACTGGTGATCGAGGGCGACTACCGCATCGAATCGGGTTACCGCGGGGGACATCTGCTCCTGTCGCACCGGCCCGACGGCATCTATGTTGCGAATTATCTCATGACCGTTGGACTGCTTAAGGCAGCCGAAGAGATGGGTCTTCGATGCCCGGAAGACTTCGGGCTGGTCAGCTTCGATGATTATCCCTGGCTGGGCATCTTCCGGCCCAGGTTGACCACAGTGGAATTGCCTAAATATCAGTTGGGCTATCAAGCCGCTGAATTACTGCTGGAGAGAATTGCGGGAAAGCGCGGCAAGGGCATCGTTCGGAAGCTGCAAACGGAACTGCGAGTTCGTGAATCCTGCGGCTTCGGACTTCGCGCTGTTCAGGCGCAAGGAAGCAAGCTGGTCCAAACCGGCGGCGCCTAGGACCTCAAGACCGGGGCAACAGACATTCCACGGAACATTATTCATGAATGAATTCCCTCGATTTGATCTGAACGGCCAAGTAGCCCTGGTGACAGGCGCCGCGCGCGGTTTGGGGCGCGCCATCTCGCTGGCGCTGGCACACGCCGGCGCCGACGTGGCTCTTGGCTTGCGGGACGTGAACACAGGAAGCGGACTGGCCCGTGAGATTGAGAAGATGGGTCGGAAGACACTGCCCCTCCAGATGGACGTGCTCCATCTGGACCAGATCTCCCGCGCCGTCGAGGACGCGGTCAAGCATTTCGGACGTCTCGACATTCTGGTTAACAACGCAGGTCTGGGACCCAGTAATCTCGCGCAAGACGCTCGCGAAGAAGACTTCGATCTGACGGTGGCCGTAAATCTGAAAGGCACCTTCTTCGCCAGTCAGGCGGCGGGGCGCGTCATGATTCGTCAGAAATCTGGCCGCATCATCAATTTGAGCTCCCAGGCGGGATTCGTGGCGTTGCCGACGGAGTCGGTGTACTGCATGACCAAAGCCGGCATTTCGCACCTCACCAAATGTCTGGCAGTCGAGTGGGGCAAATACAACATCACAGTGAATGCGGTGGCGCCCACGTTTATTCACACGCCCGGAACCGAGGAGGCGCTGGCCGATCCGAATTCCCGCGCCGAAGTGATCGCACAGATCGCCGGTTTGCATCGCATCGGTGAACCGATGGATGTTGCCGGCGCTGTGGTATTCCTGGCTTCCCCAGCAGCCTCCCTGATAACCGGTCATACGATTCTCGTCGACGGAGGGTGGACGGCAGTGTAATTCGGCCAGTTGCAGGCCAGTTTTATTAAATCGTTTAACTATTGCCGGAACGAATGCCGGGAATCGCCGAATAGACACTCAAGACGCTTAGAGGCGTAAAAAGGAAAAGTGCTTGACAAAGAGCGATTCCTTGACTAAAAGCGCTTAGAGCAGAAGTACGGGGAAGTTTTGTGGGGCGGAAGCACATCCCAACGGCATTCCGCATAGGCAGAGGACTGACGAGAGTAGGTGCAGTCATCCTGGCGCTGGTCCACTCGGCCAGGAACGGCTCATCAGTAGAGTGGGGGGAACTCAAACTGATTGGGTAAGGGGGAAGAAAGAGATGACCTCAAGTGGATTTGGAAAAGCAAGTTTACACTTTGATCCGAGCTCGGGTGTCTCGCGCCTTATCAGAGCCATGGCGCTGCTGGCTGTGGCGTTACTCCTGGCTGGCCGCGCATTTGCCGGAGTTACGGCCAGCATCTCCGGAACAGTCAAAGATACGACCGGAGCCGCCGTCGTCGGCGCCAAAGTCACCGCTACAAATACGGAAACCAGCATCGCCTCGACTCAGCCCACAAATGGGCAAGGTTTCTACTCCTTCCAGTCACTTCCACTGGGACATTACGACATCGAAGTGCAACAGACAGGCTTCAAGGCCTACCGCCAGACGGGACTTATGCTGGACGTGAATGCGGCGTTGGTCGTTGACGTTACGCTGCAGGTGGGGCAGGTCAGCGAAAAAGTGGAGGTAACTAGCAACGCGCTCCACGTCGAAACTGCCAATACGCAGATGGGCGAAGTGATCGAGGGGAGCCGGATGACCGCGGTCCCCCTTGTGACCCGCAGCTATACCGATTTGCTGGCGCTGCAGCCCGGGGTGGTTTCGCAGACTTCGGGGATGAACGGAGCGTACGCCGGTGCGTTCATCGCGGCCACATGGGCGCTACCCCAAGTCTCGGGGGACTTGAGTGCGGGCGCGCTTTCTGTCAACGGGCAGCGCGAAGCGGCAAACGGCTTCATTCTGAACGGGATAACGGTGCAGGAGACGGGCTTCTCGGGCGCCGGAGCGGTGCCAGATCTCGATTCGATCGCGGAGTTCCGGATATTGACCAACAACTTCGACGCGGAATACGGCAATTACAGCGGTGGCCAGATCAACGTGATTACCAAGTCCGGCACGAAAGAGTTTCATGGCAGTGTTTTCGAGTTCCTCCGCAACACCCACCTGGATGCCGCCAATTTCTTTGAGTCGGGTCATCGAGGTTCCTATCACCAGAATCAGTTCGGCGGGACGTTTGGCGGCCCGATTAAGAAAGACAAGCTCTTTTTCTTTGCGGACTATCAGGGAAATCGAGTAATTCAAGCAGTTCCGCAAGTGATCAGCCCGGCTCCGAGCGCGGCGCTGTTGCAGGGAGACTTGACATCCGCGATTCCCAGCCTCGCCGGAACAACAGTGAATGGCGCTACTTGGGCAACACAATTGACGCAGCAATTCAGCAGCAGCACCGGGCAGGTCGTTACGGCTGGTGAGCCCTACTTCTTCGCAGGTTGCACCTTGCCGACCCAATGTGTATTTCCCAATGCGAAATTACCCACGAGCGCTTATTCGCCAATCTCCACGAAGCTTCTCCCTTTCATACAGCCCGCGAATAATGCGACGCAAGATGCTTTTTCCACAAGCTCAGGGAAGATAAATCTGCACGACAACAAGTTCAGCGGCCGTGTGGACGGCAACTCCAGATTTGGGTTGCTCTCAGCATACTACTACTTTGACAAATTCGACCGGATCGATCCCTATTGGGCATCCCCCAGGCCTCTGTATCCGGGATTTGGCATTGCGTCCAAGGGGTGGACTCACAATGTCAGTCTTGGGGCTACCAAGACTTTCGGATCGGCCACGGTGAATGAATTCCGTCTGGGATTCTTCCGCTTGGATACGCCCTTTAACCAGCCACTCGGCGGAACACAAACGAAGCTGGCCCAGTTGGGATTTGCTTCTGGTGCAAATCGGGGTCCCGGCATTTTTGTTGGCACACCGGCAGTGGAAGGCATTCCCGAAACGGACTTCAATAACTTCTCGATTGGAGTGCCGAGCAAACCGATCCGCGTCACCCAGAACAGCTACCAGGCCCTCGACAACTTCAGCAAGGTCATCGGCACGCACACCCTGAAATTCGGAGCCCAATACCACTACAATCAGCTGGAAGAGAATCTCTCCAACGCCGCAAATGGCCTCTTTTCCTTCGGCTCGGCAGTTCAAGGCGGGACCAGCGAAACAGGCAGCGACGTCGTTGATTTTCTCATCGGCGCGCCAAGCGGCTTTGTCCAGGGGCTTGCCTTTCCTTCCCGCGGCCGGGGTTTTTATCTCGGACTGTTTGCGCAAGACAGTTGGCGGATAAAATCGAATCTCACATTTAACTACGGACTCCGCTACGACGTGAGCTCTCCCTGGCACGAAATGCATAACCAGATACAAACGATCATACCCGGCGAGCAATCCGTCGTATTTCCAGGCTCCCCCAAAGGATGGCTTTTCCCTGGCGATCCTGGCGTTCCCAGCTCCTTGGCCCCTACGCGCTGGAACAACTTTGGTCCGCGCCTGGGACTCGCCTATTCACCGGAGGCCAAAGAAGGATTCCTGCGTAAGCTGCTGGGTGGCCCCGGTGCAACCAGCATCCGGGTTGGCTATGGCATGTTCTTTACGGCCCTCGAGGGCGCCACGAATTTTGTTGAAATCGGAGACGCTCCGTTCGGAGACTTTACGGGCCAGTTTGGTCAGGGTGGTCCCAGCTATGCTGCCCCCTTCACGAACCGGGCTACTGGCACATCCATTCAAAACTTCTTTCCGGTCCAGATTCCGCCGCAAAACTTCTCGGCTCGCAATCCGGCCAGTGGTCCCCCGTATGACACGGTGGTCAACTTCTTGACTGCCTTTGGCACAATCGGGAGTTCGCCTGCATTCAACAACAAGAACCGCTTGCCGTATGCAGAGAACTATGAACTTTCCGTCCAACGTCAGTTGACCTCATCGGACTTGTTGACCTTAAGTTATGTGGGAACGCAGGGACATCGGCTCCTACTGGCGGTGTCCGCGAATCCGGGAAGTCCTGCGCTTTGCCTCCAACTGATAGCCGAGAATGCCACCCCGACTTGTGGACCCGGCGGCGAAAATAATGTGTACACGCTGCCCGGCGGAGCGCTTGTGGGTGGCTCACGCACACCGCTTAACCAGGGCGTTAGTCCGAACGGTGTTGTTATGCTGGCCAGCGGGCCAGTCGTCGCCTTCGGAAACGACTCGTACTTCAAGACTATCGGCAATTCCGCCTACAATTCCGCGCAGGTCAACTGGCGGCACACTAGCGGCCGGTTGCAGACGCTCCTCGGCTATACGTTCAGTAAGGCCTTGGACCTGGCTTCCGGCTTCGGCGAGCAGATTAACCCCGTCAATCCGAAATTGAGCCGCGGACTTTCTGGGTTCGATTCGCCCCACAATTTTGTGTTCAGCTATAACTACTCATTGCCATTTGACATGTTGGGAGGGCCAAAGCGCCTGACAAACGGCTGGGCGATCAGCGGGATCACGCGGTTCGCCACGGGCCTTCCCATCACGCTGGTGGAGACCGATGACCAATCTTTGCTGGGCACCGCCTTCGGAGGGCCGATTCCCCTTAGCGGGGACACTCCCAACCTAGTCGCTCCGGTCCAGACTCTGGATCCGCGAAAATCCGGTTGCCCCGGGCCCTGTCTATTTTTTAATCCTAGTTCCTTCCAGGGTTCTGCGCTTGGCCAGGGAGGCAACGCAAATCGGCGCTTCTTCCATGGGCCAGGAGTGAACAATTGGGACTTCGCAATCCTCAAGAACACTCAACTTAACGAGCGGTTCACACTGCAGTTCCGGGGAGAGCTGTTCAACATCTTCAATCACGCCCAGTTCATAGCGCCGAGTTCGATTGGGCTCAGCAACTTCAATCCACAGAGCCATGTGTCAACTTCAGGTTCTTTCGGCTCGGTCACTACGGCCGCGCCGCCGCGCATCGCGCAGCTTTCGCTGAAGCTGAATTTCTAGGGAAGCGGCGCACCGTCTAACCTTTACCTCCGGGAGTACCACCGCGGTCTCCCGGAGTTTTTCTCTACAACAGTTTGGAGGCGCGCGCACGTGGGAAAACTCGCGATCACCGGTGGTAAACCTCTACGAAAGGCTCCTTTTACCACGTGGCCCATGGGAACCAGGAAAGAGGCCGCTGCGCTAAAGGATGTCCTTACCAGTTCCAAATGGGGTGGCCAGCCCTTTCCCGGCAAGCACGCGGCAGCCTTTGCCAAGAAATTCGCTGAGGTTCATACCGCCAAGTATGCCCAGTGCGTGAATACCGGAACGGTCGCGATCCAGGCGGCTTTAAAAGCGATCGACATACGCCCCGGCGATGAAGTCATTGCCCCGGCCTATACCTGGGAGGGAACCGTCGGGCCGGTGCTGCTGGTCAATGCAGTTCCCGTATTCGTGGACATTGATCCAGATACCTACTGTCTCGATGCGAAGCTGATCGAAAAGGCTATTACGCCGAAGACGAAGGCGATTCTCCCCGTCCATCTGGGAATGCGCTTTGCGGACATGGACGAAATACTTCGCATTGCCGCAAAACACAACCTGAAAGTCATCGAAGATTGCGCCCACGCCCATGGTGGGATGTGGAAGGGCAAGGGCGCGGGCTCGATGGGAGATTTGGGCGCCTTCAGCTTCCAATCGAGCAAACTCATCACTTCGGGAGAAGGCGGCGCGGTCATAACCAACAACCTGGAATACATGGAGCGCGTGCAAAGCTACATCAACGCGGGGCGCGCCAGCCTCACGGACAAGTATCACCACCGCATCATCGGATTCAATTACCGCCTGGGTGAATTTCAAGCAGCCGTCCTCGGCCCGCAGCTTGACCGGCTTCCGCAACAAGCCGCCATTCGCGAAAAAAACATGAAGCACTTCGAAACGCGGCTGCAAAACACGCCGGGCATCGGTCTTCTGAAACCCGACCCGCGAATTACGCGCCTGGCTCCCTATGGCTACGTGATCAAGTATTTCGCGGAGAAAACGAAAGACATCCCGCGCGCCTCATTTGTGGCGGCCCTGCAACTGGAAGGGATTCCCTGCGACGGTCTGTTCTATGAGCCTGTATATAAGAGTTCGCTTTTCCCGTTGGACCCCGCTGATTTCCCGGCTCTGAGTTGGGGGCGCGAGAAACCCCTCGATCTTAGAAACATGTATTCGTGCCCTGAGTCCGACCGCGCCGCCTATCATGAAGCGGTGTGGTTTCCCCATCAGCTATTTCTCGGAACCACCGAGGACGCGGACGCGATCGCCAACGCGATACACAAGGTGCTCGCCGGCATTGAAGAACTGCGTGGACTGGATCACAAGGCGATCCGAAATCAGAAATTGGGCCGCGCAGACCGCGAAAGTTAGAACTGCTATTTCTTTGACCATTTCTCCTCAGGCCCTCGAATCCAGCGCGAAGGAGCCCAGGAACAGCACAGGAGGTGTCTGATTCATGGCGGTGGCAAGAAAGATTGGGTATGCCGTTGTGGGCCTGGGCAACATTGCCCGGAACTCCATCCTGCCGGCATTTGCGAATTGCAGAAGGGCGAAACTCGTCGCATTGGTGAGCCGCGACAAGAAAAAGGCCGCTGCGCTGAGGGTGAAATTTAAGGCCGCGATTTCCTACACCACGAAAGATTACGAAGACTGCCTGGCGAATCCAAAAATTTCCGCCGTGTATATCGCAACACCGCCGGGTGAACATGAGGAGTTCACCGTTCGCGCTGCCAAAGCGGGGAAGCACGTCCTCTGCGAAAAGCCGCTAGCGGCCACGGTTGCGCAGTCCGCACGAATGGTCGAGGCCTGTCGGCGGCAGGGAGTCCTTCTGATGACCGCATACCGCAAATATTTCGAACCCGCTGCCCTGTACCTGAAGTCCCTGGTGAGCAACGGTTCGCTCGGCCGGATCGACATGATCCACACGTCTTTTAGTGAACTCTTCACACCAGGCGTTTCGTCAGGCTGGCTTTTGGACCCGGCGCTTGCGGGCGGTGGACCGATGATGGACCTTGGCGTCTATTGCGTGAACACCAGCCGATGGCTTGCCGACGAGGATCCGGTCGAAGCCGTCGCACAGTCCTGGCGTCACGACACTCAACGATTTAAAGACGTGGAGGAAGGCGTGACGTTCCGCCTGAAGTTTCCAAGCGGTCTCGTCGTTCAGGGCAGCTCAACATACGGCGCCGCGATGTCTTCCTTTATTTTTGTGCAGGGAACCAAAGGCTGGGTTTCTCTTTCTCCCGCGTACCCATTTGAAGATGAGCGGCGGGTCACGGGAAAAATCGCGGGCCGCTCGGTGGAGCGACGTTTCAAAGCGTTGGACGAGTTTGCTCTGGAGATTGATGCCTTCGCTCTCGCGATTCAGAAGAAAAAGTCCGTCGAGCCCGACGGGATTCAAGGGCACCGCGACATGATCATTCTCCAGGCGATCTACGAGTCTGCAAGAAACGGACAGCCAGTGGCCATAAAATACTGAGAGCCGCGAACAAGCTTATGTCCAACACGAGAAAAATCGACTCTCCCAGGCCAGCCAGCCATGGTTCCAAGTCTGTGCTAGCCGCAACTCTGGTGGAACCAGGCCGCTACGAGTTGCGCGAGTACCCGTTGCCGGACCCGCAACCCGGCTGCGTGCTCGTGAAAATGGAAATCTCCGGCATCTGCGGCACGGATAAGCACACCTACCAGGGCTACACCACGCAATACGGCGGAAGAAAGCTGGAGTTCCCGATCATCCAGGGCCACGAAAACGTCGGAACAGTAGCGGCGATCGGCGGCGACGGGAAATACACCGATTTCGAAGGTGTTCCCCTGGGGATTGGCGACCGAGTCGTGGTCGGTGCGAATGTCTCCTGCGGCAAATGCTATTACTGCCGGCACGATTTTCCCTACTACTTCTGCGAGAACACCACCGACTATGGCAACAACCTCAGCGCTAAGAATCCTCCTCATCTTTTCGGAGGCTGGTCGCAATACATCTACATCATCCCGGGAAGCTTCCTGGTTCGCGTTCCGGACGACTTGCCCTCGGAAGTTGCGGTGCTGACGGAAATCATGGCTGTGTCGGTCGGCTTGGACAGGGCCAAACAAATGTCCGCATTCCCCAACGAATCTTTCCGGTTTGACGATACCGTCGTCGCACTCGGCGTTGGCCCGCTTGGCATGTGCTTCCTGATGAAAGCGCGGATGCTCGGTGCCGGAACGATCATCGCCGTGGACCTCTCTGATTTTCGGCTGAACTTTGCAAAGAAGCTCGGCGCGGACTTCGCCTTGAATGCGAAAACAACGAGCGCCGCGGAAAGGCTCGCGTTTATCCGCGGCCTCACGCAAGGACGCGGCGCCGACGTGGTGATTGAATGTGCGGGCGTCCCTCAGGCTGTTCCTGAAGGCCTCGAAATGCTGCGCCTCGGAGGCATGTTGGTCGAAGCCGGAAACTTTTCGGACCTCGGCGAGATCGGCATCAGCCCCCACCGCCACCTTTGCGCGAAGAATGTTCGCATCCTCGGCGTGGGCGGCGAGGAACCCGCTGCGTATGGCCCGAGCATGCGGCAGATGGCGCGTTACATGAAACACTATCCGCTGCGCGAGTTTGTGACGCACCGCTATCGTCTGAGCGAAGCGGAAGCTGCGCTGCACAAGTCCATCGAAGCTGATTCGATGAAGGTTGTGCTGGAGCCGTGGAGCTGACTCAGGAATAGAATTTTACAAACACTGATCTGCGTGGAAAGAGGAGAACGATGGGAGGAATTACCGAACGATTTCTGTTTGCCTGCGCGCCGGATAGCTGGGGCGTTTTAGATTATCCCGGCCCCTCCTGGGAGCAGTCTTACGAAAAAATGCTCGATGAGATGGTGGAAGCCGGCTACACGGGGACGGAGCTGGGCCCTTACGGCTTTTTCCCGACCGATCCGAAAGTGCTCCAGCCGCAGCTCCAGAAACGAAATCTGAAGCTGCTGGCGTCGTTCGTACCGGTGAAGATGACCGACCCGGCCGCTGGCGCCGCCGTCATCGAACGAATCCGCAAAGTCGGCAACCTGCTGGCGACTCTTAAAGCGCCATTCTTGGTGATGGCGGACGACCAGTCACCCGAACGCAATGCTTTCTCGGGACGAGTGCACGATCCGGGTTGTCCGACCCTGAGCGCGGCGCAGTGGAAGCACGTTGGAAAGATTGTCGCCGATGCCGAGAAAGTAGCGAAAGAGTTCGGCCTGGATCTGGTGTTTCATCCTCACGTCGCAACCTATGTGGAAACTCCTGAAGAGTGCGCGCGCTTCTTCGACGCAACCTCCCATACGAATGTCGGGCTGTGCCTGGACACCGGTCATTGCGTTTACGGCTACGGAGACTCCGTGAAAGAAGCGGAAAAATACAAAAACAAATTGCGCTTCGTGCACATCAAAGACTGCAACGTGAAGGTGCTGGA
>JBIOGB010000024.1:0-60082 GCA_044447665.1 Candidatus Acidiferrales bacterium
CTGCACGTCCCCGATGCCGGCTGGAAGTTCGATCCGCGGCGGGACAACCGGGGTATTGACCGACGCTACGAGGGGCCGCTGTTGGCTAAATTGCAGTCGTCTCCACCGCCCACTGGCGGGCTCATCGCGTGGAATCCCGTCGAGCAGCGTGAGGTGTGGCGCGACACCCATCCCGTCGTGGAGAGCGGCGGGGTGCTCGCGACGGCGGGCAATCTCGTCTTCCAAGGCCGGGCCGATGGGATCTTCCTCGCCTATAGAGCCACCGACGGCGCGAAGCTCTGGGAGTTCGACGCCGGAACCGGCATCATGGCCCCGCCCGTTACTTACCTACTGGACGGAGTCCAGCACGTTACCCTAATGATCGGATGGGGTGGCGGGGCCGGATTAGTCAATCCTCCCGGAGGGGGTCCGATCAAGCCGGGCTTTGGCCGCATTCTCACCTTTGCCGTTGGCGGGAACGCAAAACTTGACGTGCCGCCCTTCGGGCATCTAAGGCCTCCCTCGCCCGCGATACGCATGAAGGCATCCCCCGCCATTGTGCGCGAAGGCAAATTTCTATACGCGACGTTCTGCCGCGCCTGCCACGGGGTTGACGCTGTGGCCGGCAGCGGCGTTCCTGATCTCCGCTATGCAACTGCACAAGTGCACCAGCAGTTCGCATCCATTGTGCTGGGCGGGGCCCGTGAGTCGCGTGGCATGCCGTCCTTCAGTGATCTGCTCACCCGCGATCAGGTGCGAACGATCCAGGCATACGTGTTGTCTCAAGCCGCGGCCTCGGCCAAGCCGCCGTCCAACAAAGCGCCGGCATCTTCTGACGCCGCAGACAACTTGCGGTAAGCTAACCTTACGTCGTTTACGTCAATTTGACACAAGCTGGTGTCGCCCCTACAATTTTAGGACCACGCGTGCCGGGGTAGCTCAGTGGTAGAGCGCCGCCCTGAAAAGGCGGGCGTAGCCAGTTCGATTCTGGCCCCCGGCACCACTCGCCTAACGAATCCTCCTTCAAGCGCGATCCCTTTCCCAATACAGGTCTTCGAAACGCAACGTAGTGTCGAGTGAGGCTATTGGATGACCCAATCGCCGGCTCTTTCGACGATGCGGAATCCGTATCGAGGATAAGGCGTGTCCTCCGCCTCGGAGCGCACTGTCCGGGCTTTGCCGACAAACTGCTCTCCTCCGGTAACCAGGTATACGTCAACGATGGAATCTATTTTCAATTTTGCGGTGCAGCCGCACAGAAACCCGCTGGGACTGACATTTTCCGTGGCGGTGCGTTCCTCGAAGGGTTTCCCATTGAGATCGCTTCCCTTGAGCCTGAGCATCACTCGCAAACGAACGCGAACCTCGCGGCGCCGCTCGGGCCGCCTGGCCTGAAGAGCCTTGGACAGACTTGCCCTGAGACTGTCAAAGTCAATGGGCTTCTGAAAGTAACCCGTGGCGCCGAGTTCCTTGCAGAGTGCTTTAGTGGTGGATCCGGCTTCTCCGCTTACGACGAAGACGGGAATCAACTGCGTCGAAGTCATGGAGGTGAACGTCCGGCAAAGCTCAAAGCCGGAACACCGCGGCATGCGCAAGTCCAGCAGGATAGCGCTGGGCTTGTTTTGCATGGCGAGAGCAAGCGCTTGCTCGGGGTCTCCTGTGTCAACAATCTCGTAGCTATCGGCCAGATTCAACCGCATCAGCCGCCGCATGGCTTCTTCGTCATCGACAATCAAGAGTTTTTCCATATTGCGGAGCCTCCTAGCGGTCCGTCTTCACTTGGGTCCCGGCGAGAACCGGGACCGGCTTTGAAATCGTGGCATCTGTTTTCTTTACCTGTACGGATGTCTCAAGCACTTCACGCACCTTGCGCGCGAGGGTCTCCTCAGTGAAAGGCTTGTGGAGCAAGTGGATGCCATGTTCGAGGACTCCATGCCCAGCAATAAAACTGTCGGTATAGCCGGACATATAAAGCACCTTCATGCCGGGCTGCCAGGGCCCCAGGCGCTCGGCCAGCACCCGTCCGTTGATCCCCGGCATCACCACGTCGGTGAGTAACAGCTGGATCGGCGCGGCATGCAGCCTAGCCACTTGCAATGCTTCTTCCCCGTCGGCCGCGGCCAAGACTTTGTATCCGTTGTCCTTCAGAAACATGTGCGCGAGTTTTCGCAAGGGCTCAGCGTCTTCCACCAAGAGGATGGTCTCCGATCCGCGCACGGAGAGCGATTTGGGGGAGACAGCCTCGGGAGCTTCGACGGCTTGTTCCACGCGCGGGAGAAAAATAGAGAACGCAGCGCCCTTTCCCTTTTCGGAATCGACGGCGATGTAGCCGCCGCTCTGTTTCACGACACCGTATACGGTCGACAGGCCGAGCCCCGTCCCTTTGTCGCGCTCCTTGGTGGTGAAGAAGGGTTCGAAAATGTGCGCCTGAGTCTCCGGGTCCATTCCGATGCCGGTATCCTTGACCGCCAGCATCACGTAACGACCGGGCTTGGAGCCCGGATGGTGGCGCGTGTACGCCAGATCGAGATCCGCATTGGAGGTTCGAACGGTTAGTTTCCCGCCACCTGGCATGGCGTCGCGCGCGTTGACGGCCAAATTCATGAGGACCTGCTCGAGCTGGCTCTGGTCGGCCTTCACCTGGCCGAGCGCGGGATCGAGATTCAAATCAACTTTGATGTCTTCCCCGAGCAAGCGCGGCAACATTTTTTCCATGTCGGTCACAAGGGCATTCAAGCTCAAGATGGCAGGCTCCAAGACCTGCTGGCGGCTGAAGGCCAGGAGCTGCCTGGTCAGAGACACCGCGCGCTGGCTGGCTTTTTCGATTTCTTCGGCATGCTCGTAGGAAGAATGGGACGGACCAAGGCTTCGCTTCATGACCTGGCTATAGCCGATGATGACGCCAAGAAGATTATTGAAGTCATGAGCGATGCCGCCGGAGAGCCGGCCGATGGCTTCCATTTTCTGGGCCATGCGCAACTGCTTCTCAAGGACACGCCGCTCGGTGATATCTTCGGCAAAAACTTCAATATAGGCGAGGTCGCCGGCTTCGTTGTGTACCGGCCGGCCGCTGCACCGCACCGCAATGGCGCTTCCGTCCTTCCGCTTCCATTCCACTTCCATATCCTTGAAACCCTGGTCCCGGGGAAACATCTCGCTCAGCCTCTGGTGCTCGCGGGAATCACGATGGATATCAGCGGCTAGGTTCGCTTTGAGGAGTTCCTCTTGTGATTCGTAGCCCAACATTTTTTGAAGGGTGGAATTTACCAGGAGGAGTTGACCGGTCAGGTTGGCGCGGTAGATTCCATACGGGGCGTCTTCGACCACGGAGCGGAAGCTCGCTTCCGACCGGCGGAGAGCCTCGGCGGCGAGTTTTCGGTCGGAAATATCGCGATTGACGATGACCAGTTTTTCGGGTTCCCCTTTGGAATTGCGGATAACGCTGGCAGTGGACTCAAGCACGAGCCACGATCCGTCCTTGTGGCGGATGCGGTACTCCAGCGGCCGTCCGATGCCTGTGCGGCGGGCTTCTTCGGCAGCCTGCTTCATGGCCTCGCGGTCGTCGGGGTGAATCTGTTCCAAAGAGGTTGAGTTCCTCAACTCTTCCAAGGAGTAGCCGAGAACCTTTTGGTATGAAAGGCTGTTGTAGATTCTCCGACCTTCCATGTCCACGACAGCAATCATGTCGGCGGCATTTTCGCTAATCAAGCGGAACAGCTCTTCCCTTTCGAGCAACTTGCGGCGCATCTGTTGAATCTTTAACTGCTGATACAAGGTATAAATGTCAAACAACAGTACGAGGCCGACCAGTCCACGGATGGCCTGGTGGAGAAGGTCGGTCGAGAAAATTTCTTCATCTCCCTGCATCGTGGGGAACAGGAACGACGTCAAGCCGGCGGTGAGAAGAAGCGTAACGGTAACTGCCATGGCCCACAACCACCACTCGCGTCTCTCCATCCGTTGAAAATTTATGCGGGTTGTTTCGGCCGGCATGGTCTACCTCTTCAAGCGTGCCTTTCTACTTGTCCGGTTGCAGCAAAGTGCTCGCGTATTTGGCGATTCCCTTTCTCTTGTCCCTTCCGGGGCATAGCCGCTTAACCAGTCCGCGCACCCGCCAATGGGCTGGCCAAGACCGGGCCGACTAGAGTTCATCTTGAGTGCTTGCCCGCCTCGTCGTGCGCAGGCCGCGAGTTCGATTTGGGATAGCTCCACGACAGCATCTCTTACACACTGAGTGCAGCTCAGTATTTCTCTGCACGCCCGGAGCCACGCCCATTAGGACTGATGAGCCGGAAACTGAACGATTCCAGTCAATTAAAGCTCATTCCCTAAAATCGGAAGGAGCTTCCTGTGAGGAGCCGTTTCAAATGGGGACACGAGTTGCATTATGGAACGTTCTGCGATGACTGGTGCAGCCAAGCAATCCTGACTATAATCTGCGCCACCGTGGCCCTTCTTTTACGCCGAGAGTCTGACAGCTTCGAATCGCCGCGCGCGCTGGTGCCCGGCGAATTGCCCCGATCGCGATGCCGTCGGAGATCATTAAATTGACTACGCTCGCGCGCAAACTGCATCTGATCGATTACTTTGCGCTCGGCTTTGGCGTAATGGTCGGGACCGCGTGGCTGGTCGTCATGGACGATTTGTTTGCGCGCGGCGGCCCGCTAGGAGCCATCCTCGGTTTTACCGTTGGCGCTCTGACATTGCTTCCTGTCGGCTATGTTTATGGGCAGTTGGTGAAGGCGATTCCCGACGCCGGAGGAGAGATCGCCTATACTGCTCAATTCTTCCCCAAGGGCGTCAGCTTTTTGACTGGCTGGATGATGCTGCTGGGCTATTTCCTCACGTGCCCATTCGAAGCGGTCGCCGCCGGCAAGATTGCGGCCTACGTCTTCCCTTCCATGGATTCGATAGAGCTATATCGGTTGGGGGGCCGGCCCATCTATTTGGGACACCTCATTCTCGGGCTGACCATCACGGTCCTTCTAACCTGGCTGAACTATCGCGGCATACAAGCCAGCGCGAGATTTTTGAAGTGGACCACATTCGCGTTCCTCGGTTGTGTCGTCATTTTCGCGGCGGCGGGATTCGGCCACGGGTCGCCCTCCAATTTTCGTCCCTTGCTGGCTCATGCCCCCTTGATGTCCATCTTTCTGGTCTGGCAAGTGACTCCCTGGCTTCTTTCAGGTTTCGAATCGGTGGGCAAGGGCGCCGAGGAAGCCAGCCCCGATTTCCAGGGAAAGAATTTCTCGGTGGCCATTCTAATGACCATCGTTGTCGGACTTTTGTTTTTTTGGGTGATTATCGCGGCGGTTGCCTATGCAGCGCCCTGGCAATCGCTCGTCCACGAGAAATTTTCGACCGCGGTGGCTTTCGAACGCGCCTTGCACGCACGCTGGATCGTCAACTTGATTATGGGGTCAGCGTTCATTGCTCTGCTGAAGGCTTTTAGCGGAAACGTAGTGGCCTCCTCGCGAATGCTGTATGCAATGGGACGCCGCAATCTGCTCGACCACCGGCTGGGAAGGGTTCACAGCATCAATCAGACGCCGTCAGTGGCGGTGCTCAGCGTGGGTGTGGCCACGGCAATCGCGCTCCTGATGGGTGAGGCGCTGCTCGTCCCCGTTTTGGAGGTCGGCGCGATGGGCTGCGCAATCGGTTGGCTGTCGGCGTGCGCTTCGTATTTCTGCATGAAGCCTTCTTTTTTCGGGCGCGCTGCCGCGATTTTCGGTCTGCTGCTCACTTCCGCGATGATCCTGGCGAAAGTGGTTCCGGTTATCCCAGGCCATTTCACCCGCCCCGAATGGATTGCCATGGGCATCTATGGGCTTCTGGGTTTTGGGTTGTGGTCGCGGCGGCACGACGAAGGAGCAACGCAATCTTGAGTGGTTTGCCGATGAAAGAATATAGCAAGTACAGCTTCTGGCTCGAAACTTCGGGGGAAGCGCTCATCCCGCGCGCGCCGCTCACGCATTCCAGCGAAGTCGATGTCGCGATTCTTGGCGCAGGCTATTCCGGACTTTGGACCGCCTACTATTTGCTACGCGGGAATCCCCACCTGCGCGTCGCGATCGTCGAGAAAGAGATTGCGGGTTTTGGTGCTTCCGGACGCAACGGTGGCTGGTGCTCCTCAAAATTTCCCGTAACGCCGGGGGAGCTGGCGCGGCGCTTCGGCCGGGAAGCGGGGCGTTCGCTGATGCTGGCGATGCGCGGCGCGGTCGAAGAAGTCGCTCGTATCTGCGAAGAGGAAGGAATCGACGCACATTTCCGCAAGGGCGGCATGCTGGGACTCGCGCGGGGCGAGCATCAGCTCCCCATGGTCCGCGCAACGGCAGAAGGCTACAAGCAAATAGGGCTTGAAGATCACTGCCGTCTGTTGAGCGCCGAAGAGGTGAGCGAGCGAATCCGGGTGACCAACGTTCACGGTGCGTTGTATACGCCTTACAACGCCAGCCTCCATCCGGGGCGGCTCGTTCGCGGCCTGGCGCGAGCAGTGGAGCGCCGCGGCGGTGTCATCTACGAACAAACTGAAGTGACCGCATTCGAAGGAGGCGCAGCGCCACGACTGATCACGCCGGGCGGAGAGCTTCGCGCAAAAACTGCTCCCGTGCTTGCTGGAGAAGCGTATCTCACGCGGCTGTCAAAATTGCACCGCGCACTGACGCCCATGTATTCGTTGATTGCGCTCACGGAACCTCTGACTCCAGAACAATGGTCCCAGATTGGCTGGCAAAACAGCGAAAGCATTTCTTCGAACCGCTACACGGTCGACTACCTGACTAAGACGGCCGACGGAAGAATTCTCTTCGGAAGCCGCGGCGCACCGTATCTTTTTGGCTCGAAGATCACCGATGCACAGGACCGACACGCCCCGACGCATGCAAATATCCACCGTGCGGTAGTGGAATGGTTTCCGATGCTCGCGGGAATCAAGTTTACTCACGAGTGGGGCGGGCCCGTGGGAGTGCCAAGAGATTGGATGCCGGCCGCTTCATTTAATCCGAACACGCGCATCGGCACTGCACGCGGTTACACAGGCCAGGGAGTTTCTACGACAAACCTTTGCGGAAGGGTGCTCGCCAGTTTGATCCTGGGCAAGCGGAGCGAACTCGAAACGCTTCCCGTTGCGCAGCGTGAGTCACCCAATTGGGAGCCCGAACCTCTGCGCTGGCTCGCTGTCCGCTACGCACAGAGGGCCCTGCAGCGGATCGATGAAGCCGCGGAAAACGGGCGGCCCCGCCCCATAGACGCGCCAATCGCGGAATTCCTCGCAAATCATTGACGGAAGAGCAAGAATCCTAATCTGGATCAAGCATCGTGAGCGCCGTCAAGCTCCCTAACAGCGCGCAGAGCCTGGTCGATCGCGACCTGCGTAAGGGCCACCGCATCAGAATCCGAATTTGCAATGGTGATGCGCCCAAAGGGTTTCCGACCGATTACCCACGGAGTTTCCTGCTCGGACCAGTGCGGGTCGGTGAGCGGATCGCGTCCCATGGCGTAGCCGTGCGGCCAACGATTCACCGTGATTGCCGTGATGTCTCGAGCGGGATCGAAACCTCCCGGTCCGAGCATTCTTCCGAGCTGGTCGCGAATGTTGCGCTCGAAAGATTCAAACGTCGTGCTAAGCAATTCGTACCGCCCAACCCTGTGCTGCTCGCGCCGGGGCAATCCAGGCTTGAGCGGTGTTTTTTCGAGGTGCAGCACGACGGGATCATCCGGAGTCTTCGAGCAAGAATATTTTCCGAGGCTGACCGGGAAATCCAGCTTTGCTTCGGTATGAAAGCTGTTTAGCGCGAGGATGTGGTGGACTCCCAGCTTTTGCCAGGAGCGCCAGTTGGAAATCAAAACATTGGTGTAAACGAGCGGCGCTTTGACGCCAAAAGCCAGGGCCTTCCGCTGCGCTTCGGGGAGCTCGGGGCAAAGGTAAGGAATCATCATGTTGTAGCAGGCCATGACGCAATGCGCGGCCTGCACCAGATGGGCTTTCCCGGATTTCACGTAGGTTACATCCACCTGTTTCGCCGTCGCGGGATCACCGTGGTGCCTGACATGGACGGCCGTGCTATTCAGGCGGATGCGGATCGGCGCCCCGGATTTATCAAGCTGCGCATAGTCCACTCGGCTTGTGACCACATCTTCCATGTCATTGCCCGGAACCGCTTCCGGAATCATGACCCGCACCAGGAGTCTTGCAATCGAAGCGTTGCCATCCGGAAAGTGGAAGATGTCGTGAGGCTCTTTCGGATTGTGTTTGAACCGATGCCCTTCCTCGGGATGCTGCAATCCCAGCCCCTGGAACCCCGGCATTTCAAAGTAGCTCCACGCCTCAAATGCCGGCAGCGCATCCGCGCCCACGGTTGCGAGCCGATGAAATCTTCCTGAGAAGAACGGGACCACATCCGGCGTGACCTTGGCGAAGTTCACCAGATAATCTCGATAGCTCATCTTCAGAAGCTTGGCGCGTTTTTCCTCGAGGCTCATCCCCGCCAGGTAGTCCCGCTTGTCTTCATAGAGCCTCAGGAGGTCTCTTCGCACGGATTCGGAAAGCGGGGTCTTCGCCAGATATTCCGCCCAGGGCAGCTTCCCTTCACCGGTAACCAGCCGATCCCCGCCAAAAGTCTCTTTGTCGAAGAAAATTCCCTGCTGAAGGCCGAGGGACGAATAAAGTTTTTGATCGAAGGCTTTGTAGAATTGATCGGTATCGATCCCAATGTCTTTTATCAACGCGGTGGCGTCGGGGCCGTAGTTCGAAGGCCCGGGATAAATCTGTTCGGTTCCCCCGTAGCCGATGTACAGACGATTGCCATAGGTGAATTCGTTTCGTTTCGCGTGGCCACCGAAATCGTCATGGTTATCGAGAACGAGGATTCGTGCGTTCCGCCCGTGGGCCTTGCGGAAAAAATAGGCGGCTGCCAGGCCGCTGATTCCACCGCCGACTACCACCAGGTCGTATCTCTCACCTGTGTCGGTTTCTGTCTCTGCGTCAGCCCAATTCTTTTTGTCGCGAAGCTGGTGCGCTACTTCAAAAGAGCCGGGGTGGCTTCCCCGCATTCCGGTCAGCGCAGGCGGGTAGTATTGCGGGTCTTGCTCCGGAATGCCGCTTGAAGATTGCTCGCCCGTAGAGAGGGAAGAGCCCAATATTTGCGCGGTGAGATCGTCCGCGGGCAGCAGTGACGCACCGATCGTGAGTGCCGTCCCGTTCAGGAAATCACGGCGCGTGATGCGCCGGTGCATCCCTAGTTCGCGATCGTTCGGGGTCAAGCGGGGCCACGCAATCAGAATTCGTAGCGCAGGGCGAACTGCATCACGCGGGGCTGTGTAAGCAGCCCAGTGTAATCGCCGAAAGCGCTAGGCACTTGTTGCATCGAAGGAGAGGGAGAGCTCGCCAGCGATTGGACGTTGAATCGCTTGAGGTTCGGAACATTGAAGACCTCCCCGCGAAACTGCAGCGTGTGGCCTTCCCAGGGCATCTTCCAACGCTTGCTGAGGCTCATGTCCCAACTGGCGAACCCATCTCCCCGGAGCGCATTGCGCGTACCGCTCTGGCCGGGATAGGTAAGGGTGAAACCACTTTGCGCTGCCGCGGGGTTGGCAAACAAACTCACCGAACCATCGGGCTGCTTAAACGCGCCGGTAGCAGGTCGCGCGGTCATCGTTGCGAGACCTGCATAGTTCCAATCGGTAGCCCAAGCCTGGCCGTTGGCGACGCTGAAGGGGAATCCGCTGGTCCAGCGGGCCAGCCCCGAGAGCTGCCAGCCCCCGATGAACGCATCGACGACGCTGCCGGAGTTGTGGCCGAATCGCTTGCCCTTGCCGAATGGAAGTTCCGCAATCCAGTTGGCGTTGATCTGATGGGTGGTGTCGAAATCAGAAACGGCGCGCGCCTGGTTCGGTGAAAATGCATTCACGATCTGGCTTCCCAAAATTCCCGCGTTGTAATTCACGCGCGCCGCGGCTGAAGTGATGTCAATCGACTTGGAGAAAGTATAATTCAGGTCGAACTGAACACCGGAACTCAATTGCTTTCTGAGAGAAGCTTGGAGCGCATGGTAACTGGAGTTGCCGACCGAGCTCCACGCGTACATGCTGGTCATCTGGTTATTCAGCATGTCGCCGACGAGCGGCGCAGGACTGGGCAGAGAATTACCGAAGTCATAGAAATTCCCCAGAGTGTCGGAAAGAGCGTAGTAAAGATCAATATTGCCCAGCCCCACGACCTCATTGCCGGGATAGGTGTCAGTGGTCGTATAAAGCGTATAAATGGCCCGCATCAGATTCGCGGTCGTTGCGGCTCCGCCAAACGGATTATAGAGAGCGCCCGCTGCGAGCGGGGGGAGCATGTCATGCCAGAAAGCGGCCGTCGGGCCCACGGTGGCATCGTTGATTTGATTGATAGCTAGCCCCTGACGGCCCAACTGCGTGAGGCGAGCAGCGGCCGTGAAGTAGTCGATTCCGCTCTTGGGGTCAACAAGGTCGAGCGGCTGCATCAGGTCGCGCTGGGTAAGCAGATTTCCGCCAAAGCGACCTACGTAGGCCAATTGTAAGGAGAATCTTCCTGGCAGCTCGCGGCCGATCGAAAAGTCGACCGTGTAGGCATGCGGAGTCTTAAGCGACTGGTCGATCCCCCAGGTGATGGCCTGACCGGCGGGTGCGGGTGTCTGCGGAAAAGCCCCGGGAGGCACAAGTGGGAAAAATTGGGCGCCGTTCAGGCCCGTCGTGGGAAGCACGTTGATATTTGTGATGCGGGGTACGTTTTCGGCGCCGTCCGTGACCGGGAGGCAGCAAGGGTTCTGCACCGTCGCCGAGAGGCCGGCGGGAGCGTTCTGGTCAAAGGTGTTAATCAACTGCATGCCGGCGCGGTCGTAAACCTTTCCAAAACCTGCGCGGATTACGGTTTTATCGCCAGTGCCGAAGATTTTCTTCAGAAAATCACTCTGGAATCGCGGAGTGTAGGCCACGGAGAGGCGAGGCGCGAAATCAGTTTTCTCAAAAGAGTAAAAGCCCCGACCACTGTTAGCTGGTCCTCCGAGGACGAAAGAAATCGGCTGCGTGGCCTCGAATCCGATGCCTTTCTTCATGTTCGCGACGTTTTGGTCAAACTGCGTGCCGAGATTGACCGTTGGCGAAGCCTGCAGGCCGTTCATTTCCCAGGGCGGCGGTAGGAGCGACCATCGCAGGCCGTAGGTAACCGTCAGGTTCGGCTTCACGCGCCAGGAGTCTTGGGCATACAACTCGTACCAGTTGAGCCCGTAGTCGCGTTTTACAGCTGCGCCCGCGGGCAAGGTGTTTCCGTTGCGGTCGTAGTTGAAATTCCCGACCATTTGCGAAGTCATCCCCAACAAAGAAAGCATGGGATAGTCGTACGCGGTAGTGGAAGAAGGTTCCGGGAAGCCGAGTTTCCCGGGATCGAGTGTGCTCCCACCGCCGGTGTTGGCGAAGCCCGTCGGGGCCATCCAACTGGTGGTCCCCACCGCCGTGCTGAATGAGTGTAGATAGCTTACCCGGGGATCCCGGGCAATGCCTATGTTGCCGCCGAACTGAAGCGTGTGCGTCCCTTTGGTCCAGGAAAAATCATCGGTCAGGTTGTGAACAGGCATCTGGAAATTGTGGCTGTAGGTGATGCCCTGATCGAGTCCCAGGAATGTGTCCCAGGGCTGATTCGAGTCCCCCGCGAACCCCGTGCTTTGGCGAGTGAATCCCCATCGGAACGTATTCGCGAGGGAATTGCTGATCACCGCCGTATATCCCACCACGAATCCTTTGCTGTGATCCGTGACCGTGAATTCCGGAGCTGTTCCCGGGAGGAACGGAGCCTGCGGATTGCTCAGATTCTGAAGGGCGCCGCGCCAGAACAAAGTGTGCTTGGCGTCTGCGGTGAGGTGGTAGTCGACGCGGGCGATAACAGCGTTATTATCCAAGCTGACCGGGGCGCGAAATCGAAAGCCGGCGTAATTCAGCCCGTCTCCCACCGAGTTGTCATTGGTCGGATACTTCCCGTTGCAGAATGTCTTATCGAAGTATCCCGTGTGGTTCGTGAGGTCTAGGATTGCAGGATTGATCCCGACGTTCTTGTTCGGGTCCAGGTTCTTGATGTCGTTCGGCGTGAGAGTGGTGATGCCGCCCAGCACGTTCTGGTAAGTAATGATCCCCTGGCAGAGGGTTGGCGTCGGGATCGTGCGTACCTCGCTCTGCTCTTCCCGCTGGCGCGTTCCTTCGTAGTTGGCAAAGAAAAACAGACGGTCTTTTCTTACCGGGCCTCCCAGTGAAGCGCCGAAAATATTGCGCAGCAGCTTAAGTGGCTTGTTCGGCTGGCCGCTCGCGAGTTCGGCCTGCTTGATAAAATAGTCGTTGGCGCTGGTAATGGTGTTGCGCATGTATTCGTATGCGGAGCCGTGGAAAGAATTCGAGCCGCTCTTGGTAACGAGCGCAACCTGGGCGCCTGAGCCTTGGCCCTGGTCGGCGCCATAATTTGTCGTCGTTACACGGAATTCCTGTACGGAATCGAGGGTCACCGGCAAGACGGAAGTAAACGCATATCCGCTGGACTGATCGTTCACATCCACGCCATCAAGAGTAATGTTGCTCTGGTCGCTGCGCGCACCGTTCACTGAGCCGTTGCGCGTGTCCTGCTCCTTGTCGGTATCGGGACGGTTGCCCGTGTAGGCCACGCCAGCCTGAAGACTCAGCAGGTCGGGAACGTTGCGGCCTTCAAGGGGAATCTGCCGCACCTGGGTTTCCTCGAAGGAATTGCCGAGCGATGCGTCGACCATGTTCAAGGGGGGCGCCTCGCTGGTTACCGTGACGCTCTGTGTTGTCTGGCCCAGCTTGAGCTGCACATTTGCCGTGGCCGGCGTATTCACGAGCAATTGCAATCCAGTTTGCTCATAGCTTGCAAAGCCGGTCGCCATGACCTTCAGCGTGTAGGTCCCCGGAGACAGAAACAAGAATTGGTATTCGCCTTGTGTTCCTGTGGTCGCGGCGCGTTCGGTCTTGGATTCCGCGTTTGAGAGAAGGACGCTAGCTCCGACCACGGCGCTCCCGCTCGGGTCGGTCACCGTGCCGCGAACCGAGGTCGTGGCCTGGGCGTGAACGACTCTGCCGCTGACAAGAAGCACAAAAGACAGCATCGCCAACGCTCTGAAAATTCTCGCGTACGCCGGCTGCACAGCTTCTCTCGGATAGGGTGCCATGGTCTTGTCTCCTTCACTCGCAATTCAAACGGCGGCCCGGTGGCATTTCGACGCACCAACTCCGAGAACAGGGAGTTCTGAAGGGAAAATCCCCAAAGGATGAACGGAGGAACAAAACATTCCGTTGCCCGCCCCCTCGGGACATCGGCGTCTCCTATCCCCTCGACCTGACCCGGAATAAGCGGTTATTCCCAATGCTTGGTCTCCGATATCACACACCCAGTCAAATCTGTCAACAAGAATATGGGATTGAATAGATCGGGCGACGCGGGGTTGCACCTACTTCACTTGTCAGCGTGGCAATACTGGCACCCTGTACTGGCGTCATTCTTGCGATGGCAGTCGATGCAGCCCTCCATCGTGGTGACCTTGGTTACTTTTGCCATGACCTCCATCTCGCTGACCTGACCGTGGCACATTTCGCACCTCATGCCCGCCTCCAAATGAACGCGATGATTCCAGTACACCCACCCCGAAACGACGTATACGCGCACCCAAGGGATAGTTTGTTTGGACTTCGCAAACTCGGCGAGCTTTCGAATCGCAGGCTTGTCCTTGGCAACGATGCTGTGGCACGTCATGCACTTGTCTGCTGCTGGGAGGGTCATGCGATCGCCCGGTTCCGGATTTGGGTGGCATTCCTGGCACTGGAGGCCGAGAGCCAAATGTGTTTTGTGGCTGTACGGAATTGGTTGCTCCGGCGGCGCGGGCTCTGCTGCTGGCTTGGGTTTATCTTGCTTGGCCGGTCCCGTTGGCGTTGTTTCTTGCGCCGCAACTTGCGACCGCGCAAGAAAAAAAACGCCAAGGGCTGAAAGGGCGGCCACCAAGAAGGCCATTGTGGATTTCTGCTTCATGCGCACGCCGGGAACATTGACATTTCGGCCCAGGAAGCCTGACGTCCGTCCCCTTCCCTTTTAGGTCAGCCCTTGATGTATGAGAAGTTCCTGCACCGCACGGTGCGCTTCATCGATGGCTTGATTTGTGAACGCAGCGGCGCCGGCGTCTGCATTCGCGATCGTCACGCGTCCGAAACGCTGCCGGCCAATCACGTGCGGGCGTTGCTCTGGTGGAACGTCGGGATCCGCCAACGTGTCATACGTGTATGCGTAGCCGTAAGGCCAGCGGTTCACCGTGATGGCAACAATGTCTTCGGCCGGATTAAAACCTGCCGGGCCCAACATGCGCACGAATTGTCGCCGGATCTCCAACTCGAATTGCTCGAAGGTCGTGGACAAAAGCTCTTGCTGACCAGCACGGTTTTGCTCTTTGCGCGGCAAGCCGGGTTTGTTCGGATTTCGTATCAGGTGAACGAGGATGGCTTCCTCGGGTGTCGTCACGCCGCGATAGCCTCCGACGGTCGTTCCGGGATCCAGCCTGCATTCCGGGTAATACATCCCCGGACCGTTGATTGTCGCAACCCCAAGCTTCTGAAACGCCGTCCATTTGCGAATCAGAACGTTGGTGTACATCATCGGCACTTTGACGGGGTACGCGAGCGCCTCGCGCTGACGCTCAGGGAGCTCCGGCATCAGCGACGGGATGAACCCGTTGTAGCAGGCCAGGATGCAGTTGCGCGCGCGCGCGGCGTACATTTTTCCGCCGCGAAGATAGGCGACGCGCACGGAGCGTGCGGTCTCCACCGGCGCGTCGTGCTGCACCCTCACCACCGGGCTGCTCAACCGGATGCGAACATTGGCGTTCGGATCGTCCAGCTTCCCGTACGCAAGCGGCGCCTGCACAATCGTGTCCATGGACTGTTTGCCGGGCAGCGCCCCAGGAATCAACTTGCCGACAAGAAGCCGGGCGATGGACGCATTGCCGTCGGGAAAGTGAAACAGGTACGACCCCTCATTGAAATACTCTTCGAATTTCAACCCCATGCCGTTGAAGCCGATGGCGCCGTGGTGCGCTGCCTCCAGCGCGGGCATGGTGTCCACTCTCTTGTTGTTCCGTCCGCCCTCTCCGAGGAAAAACGGCAGCGCGTCGGGAGTTATCTTCGCGGCGTTCAGCAGAAAGTCCTGATAACTCATCCTCGCGAGTTTGGCTCTCTTCTCCTCTTCGCTGAGGTCCGCCAGGTAATCCGGATTTTTCCCGTGCAATCGAATGAGATCCTTGCGCGCTGCATCGGAAAGCGGCGCTTTCTCGAAAAACGTTTTCCAGGGGAGACGTCCGAGTCCCGCCACCAGGCGGTCTTCTCCGAAATGCTCTTTGTCGAAAAATACTCCGGCGCCGAGGCTATACTTCTCTTCGATCTCGCGGTTATAAAATTCCGGGCCGCGCTCGACTTCCACGCCGAGGTCTTTGATGAGCGCCTTCGCGCAATAACTGTACGGAAATGGCGTGGCAATGCCCATCGTCCCGCCAAATCCGACAAAGTTGCGCCCCTGGTAATGAAATTCATTTCGCTTTGCATGCCCGCCAAAATCGTCATGGTTGTCGAGAATCAAGATTCGCTGCGCAGGACCGAGCGCTGTTCGGTAAAAATAAGCCGCCGACAAGCCGGAAATTCCCCCGCCCACGACGACCAGGTCATACTCTTCGTGAATGTCCCCGTCGCTCGCAGGAAATTGCGCATACTTTCCCTGCCGTATGCGTTCGAACTCTTCAACCGCTGCAGGGTATTGGCCGCGAAGTCCGCTGCGCAGGGGAGGGTAATCGCCCGCGCCCGCGGCCATTGACGTTTGCTGGCCGGCATCTGCAGTTAGCCCATTCATCGCCGCATAGGCGCCCGTAATCCCAATGGCGACGCCGTTCAAGAAATCTCGCCGCGGGATGGCTCGACCCATCCCCAGCGCGCGGTACTCCTTCGAAATATTCATCTCATCGCTTCCCTTTTTCAGAAAATCCGCAAGTGGCCGTTTATTCGAGCCCTTGCGGAGCAGAGTCTACATCCCAACCGCAAGCCTGTGGTACAGAAATCACTGAAGCACACATGTCGGTGAATAGGAATAGAGAAGAGCTTCTAATCTTGTGGGGTTGAGAAGCCCGGGGTAGACTTGCGCCTTGGTTTTCCGGCCAGCAAAGGACGATGGATCGCCGCGATGAATGACGCACACACGGGTTTGCTTGCCGCAGAAACGATTCGCAGCAGCGGGCTCTACAACAAAGATCTCGCGCCCGTGGCGAGCGCGCGCCGCGTATGGCGCACTTACAATTACGCGGCTCTGTGGATTTCCATGAGCGTGAACATTCCCACCTACATGCTCGCGAGCGGCATGATCGCCGGCGGGATGAACTGGAAGCAGGCGCTCTTTACCGTTTTCCTTGGTAACGTCCTGGTCTTGATCCCCATGCTTTTGAACGCGCATGCCGGAGCGCGCTATGGCATTCCCTTTCCTATTTTTGCGCGCGCATCGTTTGGCGTTCTCGGCGCAAACGTGCCGGCCTTACTCCGCGCGCTGGTAGCTTGCGGCTGGTTCGGCATCCAGACGTGGATCGGCGGCGAGGCCATCAATGCCATGATCACGGCGCTCGCGCCAGGCTGGGGCCACTTTGCCTACGGCGCCGCGTTTTGCTTTGCGTTCTTCTGGCTGCTCAATGTCATCGTGATTCTGCGTGGCATTGATACGATTCGATTTCTCCAGGGCGTCTCCGCGCCGTTTCTTCTCCTGATCGGTCTCGCCCTTCTTCTCTGGGCGCGAAGCAAAGCCGGCGGCTTCGGCCCGATGCTCGCTAGGCCTTCCAGGTTCCAAACTTTTGCCGAGTTCTTCCGTTTCTTCGTGCCCTCCCTCACGGGCGTGGTGGGTTTCTGGGCCACGGTTTCCCTGAACATTCCCGACTTCACCCGCTATGCCCGGAGCCAGCGCGATCAGATGCTCGGCCAGGCCTTGGGACTTCCCGCAACGATGACTTTCTATTCGTTTATCGGAATCGCGGTGACATCGGCAACGCTCATTATTTTTGGCCAGGCCCTCTGGGACCCTGTCGCCGTATTGTCGCGGCTCGGCAATCCCTGGGCCGTTGTTGTGGCCATGATCGCCCTATTGATGGCCACCCTCAACGTGAACGTTGCCGCGAACGTGGTCTCTCCCGCAAACGATTTCTCTAACATATCTCCGCGGCGAATCAGCTTCCGCGCCGGCGGGTTGATTACCTGCTTCGTGGGGATTTTAATGCAGCCGTGGAAACTGATGGCCAACTACGGCAGCTACATTTTTGGCTGGCTGGTCGGTTACTCGGGCTTTCTCGGCCCCATTGCCGGCGTATTGATCTGCGACTATTTTCTCATTCGCAAAAAGATCCTGCTGCCGGAGGATCTCTACCGGCGCGGGGGCCAGTATGAATACTCGCGCGGATTCCACTGGCAGGCGATTGGCGCGCTGGCCGCCGGCGCTGCTGTTGCTTTCATCGGGCTGGTGATCCCGCCGCTGCGAGTCTTATACAACTACGCCTGGTTCGTGGGATTCGCGGTCAGTTTTCTGACTTATTTCGCATTCGCAAGCACCGCCATGCCGGTCACGCAGCCTGCGGACTAAAAAGGAGCATTCATGGATTTTGGGATCACCATTAAGCCGGACATGACCATCGATCGCATCATGAGTCTGACCCGCCAGGCGGAAGCGGCAGGCTTTTCCTGTGGCTGGATTTTTGATTCGCACGTTATCTGGATGGAACCTTTTCCGCTGCTGACTCTGATGGCGGAAAACACGAAGAAAATGCGCCTAGGCACGTGTGTGACAAATCCAGCGGTTCGCGACGTCACCGTCGCTTCCAGCCTCTTCGCAACGTTGAACGTCGCTTCTCACGGACGCATGCAGATGGGCATCGGCAGAGGCGATAGCTCACGTCGCGTTCTCGGCAAGAAGCCTACCACGCTCGAAAATCTCGAAGAGTTCGTAAATATATTCCGCAAATTGAATTCCGGAGCAGCCATCGACTACGACGGAGTCAACACGCGCTTCCCCTGGGCAAGCGCGGGAGTTCCGCCGGTCTGGGTTGCCGGCTATGGCCCGAAAGCCTTGCGAACTGCCGGGCGCATCGGCGACGGCGTGATTCTGCAATTCGCGGATCCCGATTTGATCGAGTGGTGCCTCGGCTTCGTCCGCCAAGGCGCAAGAGAAGCTGGTCGTGACTTCACCAAAATCCAAGTCATGGCTGCTGCTCCGGTGTGGGCTTCCGACAATTTGGAAGTCGCCCGCGAACATGTGCGCTGGTTTCCCGCACTGGTCTCCAACCACGTGATGGACTTAATCTCCAAATACAAACCAGAAGAATTGCCGCCCGCGCTGACTTCTTTCGTAAAAGACCGCGGCAAGTACGACTATCTTCACCACTGCGAAGTCGGCAGCGACAACGCCGGTTTCGTCAGCGACGAGGTCGTCGATCGCTTCTGCATCATCGGACCCATCGAGGAGCATCGCAAGAAGCTAGATCGCTTGCGCAAGGTGGGCGTCACGCAATTCAATATCTACCTGATGTGCGGCGAGGAGGAAAAAACTCTCGAGGTCTACGGCCGCGAAGTGCTTCCCCACTACAAGCACTAACATGCACGGCGCCAGCCCAAACCAGCGGCTCCATCTCAGCCTCTCGCAGTGCGTCTCCGCTCGTCCCGCAAATTCTCCTTGCCAAGCTGTTATTTCCCTGGTACTCTATCTTGTGGGTATACCTTTGGCCGCTTCTTTAGCCTCGCCGCGGCCCCAATTTTCCTCCCTCACACGTGCCAAAATTGCCCAATTTTTGTGCAATTTAAGTTCTTTAGAACCCGCACTTATACAAGTGTTCATTCTAAAAAACTTAAACTCTTTTAGAATGAACACTTATGAAAAACACAGGGGGGAGGGGGTCCCGCGAAAGTCACCGGATGAGGTAGCACAGGCACTCTTGCCTGTGCATTTTTGTGGGGATCGCAAAGCGCCACACAGCCAGGAGCGGCTGTGCTACCGCCAAACCAGACTTCGGAGGGCAGCACATGCGTTTTGACACAGTAATCCGAAACGGCACCGTCGTCACAGCGACAGATACTTACGCCGCGGATGTCGGCATCAACGACGGCAAGATTTCCGCCATTGCCGCGCAGCTTCCCATCGAAAACACGGGCCACGTATTCGATGCTGCCGGCCACCTGGTGCTGCCCGGCGGGATCGACGTTCATACGCATCTCGACATGCCGTTTGGCGGAACCACCAGCGCGGACGATTTCGAGACCGGCACCATCGCCGCGGCCTTTGGCGGCACCACCACGCTGATTGATTTCGCGATCCAGTACAAAGGGCAGTCTCTCCGCCAGGCCTTCGACACCTGGATGAAGAAGGCTCATGACAAAGCCGTCGCGGACTACGCCTTTCACTGCATCATCACCGATCTCGGCGCCGCGCAGCTCGAGGAAATGGGCCAGCTCATCCGCGAAGGGGTCACCAGCTTCAAGCTGTTCATGGCTTACCCCGGCGTCTTCATGCTGGACGACGCGACCATCTTCCGAGCGATGTCGCAAGCGGCGAAATACTCCGGCCTGATCTGCATGCACGCAGAAAATGGCGGCGCAATTGACGTAATCGTGCAAAAGGCGCTCGCCGAGGGCAAACGCGCGCCGAAATACCACGCCCTGACCCGGCCTACCACCGCCGAAGCCGAAGCCACCTCGCGCGCCATTGCGCTTGCGGAAATGGCCGGCGCGCCCGTCTACATCGTCCATCTTTCCTGCAACGACGCACTCGAAAAGGTGCGCGAAGCGCGCGACCGTGGCCTGCCGGTTTACGCCGAGACCTGTCCGCAATATCTTTATCTCTCGCTGGAAAATTTTGATGTTCCCGGCTTCGAGGGCGCGAAATACGTCTTCACGCCGCCGCTCCGGGAGAAATGGCACCAGGAAAAACTCTGGCAGGGACTCGCCAACGACACCCTGCAAGTCGTCTCGACCGATCACTGCCCTTTTTGCTTCAAGGAACAGAAGGAGTTGGGCAAAGACGACTTCACCAAAATCCCTAATGGCGGCCCGGGCATCGAGCATCGCCTGAGCCTCATTTACACGGGCGGAGTCCACGGCAAGCGGTTCTCGGCAAACCGTTTCGTCGAGCTGGTGTCTACCGCGCCGGCAAAACTTTTTGGTCTTTATCCCCGCAAAGGCACCATCGCGGTGGGTTCGGACGCCGACCTGGTGATTTTCGATCCCAATCACGAAGAAACCATCAGCGCCAAGACCCATCACATGCGCGTGGACTATTCCATGTTTGAAGGCATAAAAATAAAAGGCGCGCCCAAAACTGTCTTCTCCCGCGGCCGTGCGGTCATTGATGCAGGCAAATTTGTCGGCCGCCCCGGCGCCGGCCAGTTCGTGCGCAGGCAAACCTACTCCGGCCATTAGCTTTTCGCACTTTGCCTAACAATGGAAAACTGACAGTGCTGCTGAAGCCCCTTGCCTCCGTCAGTCGCTTTGGTTAGCATCGCAGTATGAACTATCGCTTCTCTGCCCTCATCACCAAAGAAGACGATTGGTATGTCGCACGCTGCCCCGAGCTAAGTGTCACGTCGCAAGGGAAAGACGTGGAATCTGCCCGCGCCAACTTGCGCGAGGCCATCGAGCTCTATCTCGAAACTTGGGGTGCTCCGGACGGCAGGCCCGCGGAAGCTCCCGAGTTCTGGACTACCGTCGAAGTTTCCCGCTGACATGCCCAAGCTGCCGAGCGTCTCGGGCGAGCGCGTGGTCAAGGCCCTGAATCGGGCCGGTTTCGTGCAGCTCCGCCAGAAGGGCAGTCATGTCTCGCTTGAAAAAAGAATCGGCGACAAGGTCTGGAA
Organism: Candidatus Acidiferrales bacterium; assembly: GCA_044447665.1. Classification (GTDB taxonomy): domain Bacteria; phylum Acidobacteriota; class Terriglobia; order Acidiferrales; family UBA7541; genus Acidiferrum. The sequence goes on from JBIOGB010000024.1 coordinate 20,901, forward strand.
GACCGTTGTTCCCATGCACTCCGAAGTTGCCAAGGGCACGCTCGCGGATATCCTCAAACAGTGCGGCCTCACGCTCCCCGAATTCCTGGATTTTCTGTAACGCTGCCCCGGCGCCGGCCAGTTCGTTCGCCGCCAAACCTACGCCGGAATCTAATTCGTATCTCTCTCAAACGGAGCCAGCACTCCCGAATACCGGCGCTATACTGAGACGGATCGATCAGGCGTAGGGTGGTCTAGTCTCTGCTTCGATTAAGCGACTTAGCCTGCTCGTGCCAGGTTTCGAGCATGGCCATGAATCCACAAAAGCAAGCCTCCGAACAAAGAAAGACGAGTCGTTATTGATGACTCAGGACGATCCAAACGGTCCAGCAGATCCAGACAGAACAGATGAAATCTTAAAAACCAAGAAAAGGCAATTTGTATTCTTGGGGGGAACCCACGAGACGCCGGGCAAAATGGACTAGCCGAAATGGCCAGCAACCAGATTGAGGGCGACCGGCCCTCGTGAACGATGCGATGCTCTCGCAGAAAAGAAGGAAACACGAAGTGAATAAAAAGTTTCCGTCTAGTTGGTCAGTTTGAGACCCGATAGCGCCCAGATCGAAAGCTTCCATCGTGAGTGATGATTCCGCTATTCTTGCAATCCCGTATGGCTTGCCGACCGTCATGTTTATACCGGGGCTCTTTGCCATCCATAATCCCTCTGGCATCACACTCATCCTTGAATTTCTCATGGAGATGGTTGTAGAGAGCGGATAGGTGGAAAATCTTGCCTTTGGGTAGCGCCTTAAGCCAGTTTTCGGCCCGTAATCGGATTTTATCGCTATCGGTCATAGAACGATCATTATAGATCTAGTGTTTGAAAAGCGAACACTAACGCTTTTAGTTGAAACTGGCCCACTACCAACCGTCGATTCGCTCTCCGTGACTAATCTGGGAAAACCTCGTCGAACGTGCGGATTACTCTCGAGCCCAACTTTCCCGCGCCCAATTTCCTTGAACGATCGCACAGAGCGGTCAAACATCCTGCCGCACTTGCGGCTTCGATTTCCTTGCCGGCATCCGAAAGGAACAGTAATTCGCGTGGAGCGCGATCCAGCAAGGCCGCGATTCTCTTGTAGCTCTCGCTGTCTGCCTTCTCCCCAATGCGCGTGTCGAAAAAGTCCCTGATGTAGCTCGTAAGGTCGCCAAAAGTCGTCGTCTGGAAAAGCAGCCTCTGCGCCAGCACGCTTCCCGAGGAATAGATGCAAATTTCTCTTTTCTGCTGTCGCCAGCGCTCCATCGCTGGTGGCACATCGGGATACAACTGCCCGCGCAATTCCCGGTTGGCGTATCCTTTTTGCCAAATCTTTCCTTGCAGCGCCTTCAGCGCCGTGCATTTGCTGTCTTTCCGCATCAGCCATCGGGTATAAGCAATTGCGGTTTCCAGCTCTGCCGCCACGCTGTTCTCCGCCCACGCCGGAGGCTCCAGGCCTAGCCGCTCATCTTCCCGGTGTTGAGCGCGCAGGCCTCGAATGAGCGACTGGATTTGCGGGTCATGAAAATTTTCTCGCAGGAAACTTTCCAGCTTGCGGCTGGCATAAGGAAAAAGGACTTGCGTGACAAACTCGATTGGCGTGGTCGTACCTTCGATATCAAGAAGGATAAGTCGGACGTTCGGTTCGTCGAGCAAGGTCACGCGGGTTATCTTGTTACCGTCTGTCCCGGAATGTATCTCGGCCCCAGGCAGACGGGTTCGTAATTTCGGTCGGTGCCGCTATTCGTGTAGTGCGGGGTCCATCCGGCGGTGTCCTGAAACAACCGGATCGCGCGAATTCGCCTGTCGCCGCAAAGATCAAACCAGTGATGCGTTCCGCGCGGCACGCGGATCAAATCTCCAGCCTCCACTTCAATCGCCACCACCGGACCCTTTTGCGGATGCACGTGAAACAGTCCGCGGCCCGCGACGATGTAGCGAACTTCATCTTCGTCGTGCCAGTGCTCGGTATTGAATCGCGCCAGCATGGCATCCAAGCCCGGCGTTTCCGGGCCCACGTCGATCACGTCTGCCGTCACGTATCCGCCGCGGGCCTTGAGTTGATCAATCTGCCCGGCATAAGCGCGCAGGATTTGTTCCGCGGATGCGTCGCGCGGCGTTTCCTCAGCCGGGTCCCATCGTTCGTAATCAATCCCGATCCCGGCGAGGAAATCCCGGATCCGCTCCGGCTCGTGCAGCGAGCGATTTTCTTCCGGTATTCGTACGACAGCCACGGGTTTCTCCTTTCGCGTTGCTGCGCTAAAGCTTTCAGAAAATCTTCGGCAAAGCGTATGATCGAACAAGAGCTTCCATCAGAAATTCCAAAATCTCAACATGGCGCCTGGCTTCCTGTAGGCTGGTACCCCAAGTATAAAGCCCATGCCCGCGCAGAAGAAACCCATGAATTGCAGGATGCTCGTTCAGAGTTTTGGAAACCGCCGCCGCGAGCTCTGTCATGTCCTGCGAATTTTCCAAAATCGGCAGCGGTTCTCGATGCTCATGCGTTCGCACACCCTCGAGCCCTTTCAGCATTTCGTACCCTTCCAGCGCGACTCCGCCTTTGGCTGCGTGCGCGCCCGAAAGTACTGTGCTCCAAACGGAGTGCGTGTGCAGCACAGCTCCCGCTTCTCGATGTCGCACGATCGCTAGGTGAAGCAGCGCCTCCGCCGATGGCCTGCCCTTCCCCCGGATAATCTTCATATCCACGTCCATCTCGAGGAACTGGCCCGGCGCAAGATTGCCCTTGTCGAGTCCTGTTGAGGTGATGGCCAGCCGCAGCGGCTCGCGAGAAACCACGGCGCTGAAATTTCCACTCGTTCCCAGGACCCATCCTCTTGAGTAAAAGTTTCTTCCAATTTCCGCCAGCTCTTCCGCAAGCTTTGCGAAGCTCACCGGACTCGCAGTCTGAGGCCGCTTTCCCTTTCCGGAATGCCTGGACTTTCGTGAGCTCATCTTCCTCATCGCATCCGCCCTCGATCCTCTACCTGCCGTCGCCAGTGTCCCTCATCGACTCCGGCTGCACCAGCGAATCCGTCGCCGCTTCACCGGTAATCAACCGCGCCCCACGGCTGAACGTCAAGTATTCGAAACCCCATTGCACGAACACGAGCACGCGATTCTGAAACTCAACGATGTACATCAGGTGGACAAAAAGCCAGGTTAGCCAGGCCAGCAAACCCGAAAGGTGAAAACCGAATATATTCGCGATAGCTGCGGCGCGGCCGATCACCGCCATCTCTCCTTTGTTCACGTAGCGGAACGCCGGCAGCTCCTTTCTCCCGTGCAGGCGCGCGCGGATGGACCTGGCGGCATACGCACCGCCCTGAATCGCGACCTGGGCGACGCCGGGGAGCGGCTTCCCGTTTTCCCCTTGCGACAGTGCGAGATCGCCGATGATGAATATATCCAGATGACCCGGCACCGTCAGATCGGGATTGACTTTTATGCGTCCGCTGCGGTCAGTCTCTGCTTTGGTGCGCTCCGCGAGCTTGCGGCCAAAATCATTGGTCATGACGCCGCCAGCCCACAAAACTGTTTTTGCCGCGAGCCTCTCAGAACCCTGAGCGGTCTTGTAGGAAACCCCCTTTTGATCGATCCCCGTCACCATCACGTTTTTCAGCACTTGAACGCCAAGCTTCCCTACCAACCGCTCGGCCTTGGCGGACAGATCCTCGGGAAAACTGGTCAACACTCGCGGACCACCTTCGAGGAGCAGGATTTTTGCTTCCCGCGGATTGATTCTCCGAAAATCATTTTTCAGCGTCTCGGTCGCAATTTCGGCGAGCGCACCGGCGAGTTCCATTCCGGTCGCGCCCGCGCCAACGATCACGAATGTCAACCAGGTTTGCGCCTCTTCGTCGCTTGCAGAACGTTCCGCGCGTTCGAACGCATAAAGGATTTTGTGGCGAATGGCGGTCGCTTCTTCCACGCTTTTCAGGCTTGGGGCCCACTCTCGCCAGCCATCGTGTCCGTAATAAGAACTCTGCGAGCCGGTGGACACAATGAGCGAATCGTATTCGAACGCAGCGCCGTCGAGCAGGATGACTTTCTTGGTCTGGGGATCGATGTCCGCTGCTTCGCCCAGCAGCACGCGCGCATTTTTCTGCTTCGCGAGCACGCCGCGAAGCGGCGCTGCGATTTCCCCTGGCGAAAGTGAGCCTGTAGCGACTTGATAAAGCAGCGGCTGGAAAAGATGAAAATTGCGCCGGTCGATCAACGTCACTTCAACAGGCGTGCGCTTGAGCTTTTGCGCGGCGTTCAAGCCGCCAAAGCCGCCGCCCAAGATCACTACACGGTGTGCCTGCCCCACGCTGGTAGCTCCAATGGCGCAACCTGGCCGACATGTCTATCATCCCATACAGCAGGATTTTGTCATTCTTGACGCACACGTTGGAGTTTGAGATTCTCCATGACCGACAATCACGCGATTATCCCCGCCGCGGGCGCAAGCGAAGAGACGAAATTATCATTGATTCGTCGGCGCGTCGCACTCCCAGAAGCGCTTCTCTTCTTCGCTTTCGTGATGGCTTATATCTGGCGGCTGCAGTCGAGTGAATTTAGCTGGTGGATCGTATTTCCGGTATGGCTAATTCTTAGCTTCGTCTTTCACCGCGACACTCCCAAGACTCTTGGCTGGCGTGCCGATAATCTTTGGCCTGCTACGCGCCAGGCAGTTTTGCCCTTCGCTGTTTTCATCACCGCGATATCCATCTTGGGCCTCTTCTTGGGCGCGCTCCATCGTGTTCCCAGCCATCTCATCGAGCTTCGCCGGCTCGCCGGCTACTTCGCTTTCTGCCTGCTCCAGGAAGTGGGCCTGCAATCTTTTCTGATGAATCGGCTCCTGGCTGCGTTGGGAAAACCGTTTCCCGCCGCCCTTGTCGCTGGAGCACTTTTTGCCATGACGCATTGGCCAAACCCCGTCCTGATGCCGCTCACTTTCATGGGAGGCACCATGCTTTGCTGGCTTTTTGCCCTCGAGAGAAACATCATTCCTCTGGCCATCGGCCAGGCAATCCTGGGTTCGATTGTGTGGTGGGCCATTCCTGTGGCGTTGCACCATGGCATGCGAGTGGGTCCCGGTTACTACTCGTTTCAGCTACCTACACACTGATGGACAGTTCTCAGCTGGCCTCAGGGCCCCACCCTTCGGACATTTCGCCCTTCGAGCTGTAGCTATAAATTGATGTGGTCGTATTTCTCTGTGACTTTGCTGGTGTCCCTTGGCGGGAACTTCGAGGATTTTCCCCACACACCGGGAATCTTCGTCCCACAGGACCCACAAGCCCCATCCTGCAGACGGTTTTCCAGCACATCGTGCCAGGAACGCCGAATCAGCAGCGTTGCGCATTTTGGGCAATACGTATTCGCGCCGTCACTGTGGATATTTCCTTCATAAACGTAGCGAAGGCCCACCTCGCGGGCAATCGCCCTCGCCCGGTGCAGCGTCTCCGGTGGCGTGTGGGGCTTGTCTTGCAGCTTGAAATCCGGGTGAAAGGCTGTGAAGTGCAAGGGCACATCCGGCCCGAGATGCGTGAGGATCCACTCCGCGAGTTTGCGCGTCTCGGCGGGATCGTCATTCAGCGTGGGAATCATCAAATTCGTCATTTCGAACCATACATTGGTCTCGTTCTTCAGCCAGCCGAGCGTGTCGAGCACCGGCTGCAAATGGGTCAGCGTAATTTTTCCGTAGAAATTCTCCGTGAAGGCCTTGAGATCCACGTTTGCGGCGTCGATGTGATCGTAGATATCGTGAAATGCGTCATAGGTGATGTATCCGTTCGTCACCATCACCGTCTTCAGACCGTACTTTTTTGCCGCTCGGCAGATGTCAATGACGTACTCGCCCCAGATCGTCGGTTCGTTGTAGGTGAATGCAATCGAATCGCAACCATATCGAAGGGCGAGCAGCGGAACATCTTCCGGCGCGACGTGTTGCGAATGGACCTGGTCGCTCCGCGATTTTGAGATGTCCCAGTTCTGGCAGAAAAAACATCCCATGTTACAGCCGGCCGTTCCCATGCTGAACACGCGCGTCCCGGGAAGAAAATGACTCAGCGGTTTTTTCTCGATGGGGTCGATCTGCAATGCCGCAGGAGAGCCGTAGCCCAGGTTGTACAGCTTTCCACGCTCGTTCACGCGGATGAAGCAAAACCCCGCTTGGCCCGGACGAATATGGCAATGGCGGGGACAGAGGAAGCAATGAACGCGGCCATCAGCCTCCGGTTCCCACCAGCGGGCTTCGTGCGGCGTCTCAGTTTTTTGGAGGATCTTCAATTCTTCCATCGATCCTCCTCTCACACTTAAGTATACGCCCGCTGTGAAAGCTGGTAGCAGTTTGAGGGATTACAAACGGGATGAGCTCGAACTAAGGCTCTAAGCTCGCCGCCGCTGAACACGCCGCCGCTCCGCCGCCCAATCCACGAAGCGCTCCATCTGCGTGCGGTATTTCCAGGCAAGGTGGAAGAATTTGCCAGCGTCGAGCTCGGCCGCCTCGGGTCCGAGAAACGTTTCGAAGCGCCAGCGCAGGTAGGGGCTCCTCCAGGGTTTCAGGCGGTAGCCTCGCGCCGCAATCCAGTAATACTGCAGAGTCTTAAACATTTCCGATCAGACGGCAATCCTGCCAGGTGCTTTCTCAGTCCGCTAACGGTGCGGATAGGTGTTCGTGAACGAGAAGCCAGGTTGCGCCGCGCTTCTCCCAGATTCCCGTATACCGCACTTCTATTTCAGTAGTTTTACTGTCCTTTGTTTTTTCGGAGAAATGCATGGAGACGGTGGTCCAGGCAAACATTCCGTGCCGCTTGACCCTCAGGTCTTTGCCCGCCGTCAGCTTTCCGCTCGCCATGTTCGCGAAGAATTCCTTCTGCACGCCGTCGTGATATTCCTTCCAGCTGTGATAGGCAAACGGAGCGAGGTCGTAGAACACCAGGCCATCGTCCTTGGCGTAAAACTTGGCGGGTGCATCCGCGTTAGCCGTGCTCCAGGCCGCGCAGTAATCGTCAATCAGTTTGCGAAAGGTCGCTTCATCGGTGGCCTTCTGCTGGGCCCGCGCCCCAGCAAAAGTGACCAACCCGCCCGCCAGCACCAGGACTATATAAAGAACCCAATGCCAGCCTCCGCGGGTCGTCTTACCTGTGTTCCCGGCCTGCACCGTCATCTCCGTCCCCCTCTAGCGCCATCGCCCACACTTCCGGCGATGGACACTCCTTGTGTGCCGCTTAACTTACTGGCACTGCCTTCTTTTTGCAAGCCGAACCAGCAATGCGCTTGTGAATTCGCCGGGACAGGAAATGAAGAAACAGGGCTCTCGACTATTGCGTCCGAGCACCCAGCCGCCGCACCCAGATCCGCGAGGTCGCGGGCTTGCCGAGGTGCATCGTGCGGCCCCCGGAGCGCAACGTCATCGTTTCATCATACTCGCGGTTCTTCACTTCGACGCGCGCCAAGGGACGCAGCTCCAAACCCTCCAGAAATTCCAAAAACTTGCCGTCTTTCTCATACACGCACAGAATCTCCGCCTTCTCCCCGGTTCGCAAATCCGCCAGCAGCACGGCGCCGCTCCGCCGAACCTGCGCAATGCCCCCGCGCATGGGCACACCGTGCGGGCAATTTTTCTCGCCTGCGAAGCGCTTCACAAGCAGCGCCTCGACTTCCCGCGAAATCGCATGCTCCAGGCGCTCCGCTTCATCGTGTGCTTTCGCCCAAGACAGACCGATCACATCCGTCAAAAGCCTTTCGGCCAGTTGGTGCCGAAGCGCGAGGTGTTCCGCGACCTGACGGCCTTTGCGCGTGAGGTCGATTCGGCCGCTCCGCTCCACGTGAACGTGCCCATCGCGCGTCATGCGCTTCAATGCGGCAGTCACTGCCGGTGGCGTAACATTCAACTCTTCGGCCAGGCGCGCGCTGATGGGTGTTTGATCTTCCTCAAGCATTTCCCAGATCGCTTTGAGGTAATCTTCTTGCGACACGCTGGTCTTCTCGCGTCTCAATCTCTTTCTCCCCTGCTGACCTCAGCGCCCTCGCTAGGAATTCCCAAGGCACACAATCAACACTTAAGCCATTTCCCAATTGTATGCTGATTTTGAGGATTTGACCGCAGCGGCCGCCCGGACTTGGGAATCCGCCCGCAGCCGCCGAAAAAATGTCACGCCGTTTTTAGAATCACTCCAAATACGGGGCCGCTCAGTGATCCGTCGGATCCACGAAGCGCCGATTGTCACTGAGGTTGGCTAACGCCTTCAAATTGCTAGTCACTTTGACGGAGAATTGCTGATCGGCTGACAAACCGTCCACTCCGGTCGCCGTGAGGTGAATCGTGAAATCACCTGCCCTCGTGTAGGCATGCGACACGCTACGCCCTTCTGCGCTGGTCCCCTCGCCAAAATCCCAATGGTAATTGATCGCAGGGAAATTACCGGTTTCGGTTTCCACCGAAAGTTGCAGGGTCTCTCCGGCCTTCGCCGCTGACGGCACCTGGGCCTTGAAGCTTGGGGCAGTCTCAAGCACGGTCTCATCAATGAGCTTGATCATCTCCACGGACTCGGATGCCTGATTCTCAATTCGCATTGTGCCGCTCGCCGAGTTCACCGATGCGTCTGACTTCAGCACTTCGCTCATCGCAAACTTGTGGTCGGCAGGCAGCCCGAGTTCGGCAAGTTTCAGGGTGTGCGAATGCACCGTCCTTGTCCAATTGAAGACTGTCAGGATGGCCTGGCGCGGGCTTTCCCTGAGAAAGAATATGCTCGGTTGCTCATCCTCAGATTCGTAAGTCATCAGATCGATCGGCGTGGATGCTCTCCCCAATTTGGCCATATTCAGCAGGTCGCGGTTCTCCACCAGCGCGAGCCGGTCCTTCTGAGCGCCAAGGACAAGCATGTCATCGCCAATCTCAAACATTCCGCCGGAAACAGCGGAGAGTGCAATCGACGCCTGAGCCGCGTGTAGCGCAAGTGAACGTGGCAGGTCGCGAAAATCGCCGAAGGTCTGAGCAGTGGTATTGAACGCGTCCGGATCATTCACGAAAAAATTGCGGTGCATGTAAAAACGGGCGGCGATTCCGGACGCAGCATCCCGCGTCGCTTCAAAAGAATGAGCCGTGTCCGTGGAGACCCGGCCCGTATCAACTATCCCAACCGCATTGAGCATTGGACTTCCGTCCTTGTCCAGGACGACTCCGTCGCCCACGGTATCTCGGATGATTTGCAGGCCGATGCGTTGCGCTTCCAGGGCAGTGGTGTTGGGCCGGTAGCAATAACCTTCGATGGCCGTGGTGTCCATGAAGTCGAGCTTGATGAAGCGGACGCCCCACTCGCGGACGAGAGTCTTGTACGTTTGACGCAGATATTCCTGCGCACCGGGATGCGTGGTATCCAGCGTATAAAGGACGTCCGTCTTCTGGTCCCAGACCTTGCGGCCCGGGATCGGCTCGCCCTTGGCATTGTGAACGAGCCACTCCTTATGGTTCTCGTAGACCCAAGCGCGGCTCGTCACCTCGAAGGGGCCGGTCCAAATGCCGAACGTTAGTCCGTCTCCGGTAATGTGGTGTCCGACGAACCGTAGGCCATCGGGAAACTGCGTGGCATTGGCCGTTGCGTATTCTCCACGAGCGTACTGATAGCCCTCATCAATCTGGAAATATTTATAACCGAGAGACTTCAGATGTTCGGCTTGCCAGTCCGCATTGGCGAGTGTTTCTCCCTCGTTGATGCCGCCGTAGTAGGCCGTCCAGCTCCACCAGCCGATCGGAGTTTCAAGGGACACGCGCGCGTGATGAAACTGTCGAATCGCGTCTCCATAGGCCAGCAGTTGCTCGTGGTAATCACTCCCAGTCTCAATGATCAATCGCTCGGAAGCCACTTCTTCCCCGGGTTTCAGAGGAAGGCTCAATTCAATCTGGTTTTCCGCCGCCGCATCCTTGAGGTCAAAATCTTTTTGGATCTCGGTGGTTCCGGTGGATTCAACGCTATAAGACGTCACTTTTGTTTCCGCACCCTGGCCGCCAGCCTGCAAATGCAGGACCGTCAGGAACCTGTCGGAGGTGAGTGCGCCGAGAAACAAGCTCTGCTTGCTCTCACGGTTGTAGATAAGCTGACTGCCTGCCCCGCGATGCATTCCCCCTACCGCTTTCCCCAGGTCGTAAAGCTTTAGCTCCGGCCAATCTTCGCTGAAACTGTCCGAAAGCACCCGGTCGGCCGATGGATGGCCGCCCAAATTGAGGATCGGCTCGCCAGCCGCCTCCACGCTTCGGATGGCTTGCACAGTTACTTCTTTCGCTGTCGCGTTGCGGACCCAAACCTGCACCGTGCCGTAACGACGCTGGTCATAGAGCTGCACGACATAAACTAGATCGGGTTTGCCCTGGAGCCCCCTGCATGTGACGGTTACCTGGCGGCCGGAGCCGAGCGCATCGTTGAAGGTAGACTCAAAAGCTGTGTGTCGCGGGAAGTCATTCGAACGCAGCCAGTGGTGATCAACCTGGGCTCCCACGCGAGAGCTGAGCACCGGCGAGCCAGAATTTTCTGCAACTTGATACGATCCATCCTGCGCGTTGACTGTGAGCGTCAACTTTCCGTTCATCAATTGCTGAGCACCACAAGTCGTAACAATTAGTAGCGCCCCGGCGATCACTAAGAGCCATGCTTTCACACGCGCCTCCAGTTTCATTTCGACGCCGAGCGAACGTGACGGCGCCTGCGCCGCAGGAGTGCCGGCGTGGCCGACATCATACGGCGAGTTCCGCAGAGTTCAAAAAGGAAATACAGGACTTAGGCGCGCAGGGAATGGGATGACATCTTCGAGCTTGCGACTTCTTGCTTCGAACGCTGCCCCGCCATCTTCACAAAACGTTCGTGCACGGTCGTGTCATCTGTCAGCTCGGGATGAAATGTGGCCGCCATGATCCGGCCTTTTTGCACGAGGGCAGGCTTGCCCGCGTACTCGGCGAGCACGTCTACGCCCGGACCAATGCGTTCAATGATCGGCGCGCGAATAAACACCATTTCCAGAGGTACTTTATTCAGCGTGGACGGCCCGCTGGCCACTTCACTGGCGATTTGCCGGCCGTACGCATTGCGCAGCACGGTCATATCCAGCAAGCCCAAAGAATCTTGCGGGGGATTCTTCACTTCCGTCGCCAGAAGAATCGCACCGGCGCAGGTGCCGAAAATTGCCCCGCCTTCCGCAGCAAAATCGCGAATCGCGTCGAAAAGGCCTTCTTCCTGCAAAAACTGCAACTGCGTGGTGCTTTCTCCGCCCGGCAGAATCAGCCCATCGCAGCCTTCGAGATCCGCGGGCGAGCGCACTTCATGGCTCTCGACACCCATTCCCGTAAGCATCGCCGCATGCGCTTCGAAATCGCCTTGCACCGCCAAGATCCCGATCTTCACGTTTCCAGACTCCACTTTCCTATCACCGCTACTCTGCACGCGAATCGCTTTGCCGCCTACCACCCGCGCGTGGACAGCATGTCCTTTTCTTCCAGTTGACGAATGTCCAGTCCCCGCATGGCTTCGCCAAGCTCCTCGTGGGCCTCGAGTATTGCTTTAGGATCTTCGAAATGCGTGGTGGCCTTCACGACTGCCTTGGCACGCGCTTCCGGATCGCTCGACTTGAAAATGCCGGACCCCACGAAGACAGCTTCGGCGCCCAGCCTCCGCACAAGAACCGCATCCGCCGGCGTGGCGATGCCGCCCGCCGAAAAATTCGGCACCGGCAGCTTCCCGGTCTTCGAAATTTGGCGCACCAGCTCGAGCGGAGCGCCAAGTTCCTTCGCTTCGTGCATCAGTTCATCCTCACGCATCGTCGTCAAGCGCTTCATCTGGCTGACGATGGTGCGGATATGGCGCACCGCTTCGACGACATTGCCGGAGCCCGCTTCACCTTTGGTGCGGATCATTGCCGCGCCTTCCGCGATCCGGCGCAGCGCTTCGCCCAAATTGCGCGCGCCGCACACGAACGGCACTCGATAATCGTGCTTCCAGATGTGATTCTCCTCGTCGGCGGGCGTCAGCACTTCGCTTTCGTCAATAAAATCAACCTCCAGCGCTTCGAGCACTTCCGCTTCCGCGAAATGCCCGATGCGCACCTTGGCCATCACCGGAATCGTCACCGTCGCCATGATTTCGCGAATCACTTTGATGGACGCCATCCGCGCGACGCCGCCCTCTTTGCGGATGTCTGAAGGGACGCGCTCCAGCGCCATGACCGCGCAGGCCCCGGCTTTCTCGGCGATTTTGGCCTGCTCGGCGTTCGTCACGTCCATGATGACGCCGCCTTTCAGCATCTCCGCCAAGCCGACCTTGACGCGCCATTCGTTCGCATTTCCGCTTCCATTCACTTTCTTGGGATCCATCTTGTTTCTCCTCTCCTCGCTCAAATTCTTCCGCGGCGCCGCCGCCGCCAAACTCTTTCTTATTTCTGGCTCAGGACAACAAAGCGCCCTCTGCCCCTCGCCAGCAGTTCGCCCGCCGCATCGCGAATCTCCCCGGTGTGAAACAGATTTCTCCCCTTGTGCTCCGTCTCGAATGCTTCGACGACAATCTCCGCATCCACGCGCACGGGCTTTAGATACTCCACCGTAAGTTCCGCCGTCACCGCTCGGGCGTTACGAAACCTGCACGCTTTGCCCATCGCTTCATCCAGCAGCGTCGCAATAATTCCGCCATGGGCCATGCCCCCACCGCCTTGATATCGTTCGCCGAGGACAAAGCGTCCCACAATTCTTTTCTGCGCGTTGTCCTGCACAAACGTGAGCTTCATCCCGCCATCGTTGGCGCCGCCGCAGCCAAAGCAGCGATTCGCCGGATTCGGCGCCAGCCTGATTGTCTCGTCCAAATTCCCCCCGCTTCTTCTTCCTCTTACTTTGCGACGCAGTTCTAGTGTGCGTTCTCAGACCAAAGCAACGCGGCTGCGCTCGGCCCGCCGCACTCCGCGTTGCCGCTTGCGCATTTCCACGCGCAGCAAGTCGGCCAGCGTGACCACTCCTCGCGTAATCTGCTTTTCGTCCAAGCCCGCAAAGGCGAGGCGAAGCGTGTTCGGCAGGGGACTCTGTACATAGAAATAGCGGCCCGGCGCAAAAAGAACGCTGCGCTCCTTCGCGTGGATCAGCAATTCGCTGGCGTCGAAACCGGGGGGAAGCTCCAGCCACAAACACATCCCGCCGTCGGGCCGCGTCCAACGCGTTCCCTCCGGCATGTTCTTGCGCAGCGCCTCATCGAGCGCCAGGAGGCGTGACCCATAGACTTTGCGCATCTTGGCGAGGTGCTTCGTGAAAAGTCCGCGGCGAAGAAATTCCGCAAGCGTAGCCTGCGCCAATTGGTCGGTATGCAGATCGGTGGTCTGCTTCACCTGACGCAAACGCTCGATCGCAATCGCAGGCGCGACGACCCATCCTACGCGCAAGCCGGGAAAAGCGACCTTCGCAAAACTGTCGATGTGGATGACCAGGTCCGAGCGGTCGAGTTGGCGCAGCGACGGCAGGCGTTCTTCACGCGCATGCAACCGCGCGTAAATGTGGTCTTCGACGATGGGCACCTGGTGGCGCGTCGCCAACTCCAGAACTCTCCGCCGCGATGCCATCGGCATTGACGTCCCCGTCGGATTCTGAAAATCCGGCGTCAACACGATCAACTTCACGCGGTTCGCCGCAAGCGTGGCCTCCAGAGCCTCAACGTCTATTCCCAGCGCGCTTCCGGGTTCCGCTTGCGTGCGCACCGGCACGGCCAGGCATCGCGCGCGCGCGCCATGAAAAATCGCCACCGCTCCGGGATAAGTCGGATTCTCAAGGATTACCGAATCACCCGGCCGCACAAACGCCTTGCTAATCAAGTCCAGCGACTGCTGGCAGCCGTCAGTGATGAGCAGGTTCTCATCTTTCGCGGAAACTCCTTCGTGCCGCAATAACTCCAGCAACGCTTCCTTCAGCGGCGCGTAGCCATCGGACGGACCGAGGTTGAGTACATCGGTGGCTTCATGCCGCAAAACCGCGTTCACGCAGTTTTGCAATTCCTCGATCGGAAAATGTTCCTCCGCCGGCCGCGCCATCACAAACGACAGAGAATCCTGCGGCGCGCTTGCCGTCAACCGGCTCAAAACTTCTTCTCCACGCTCGTCCGCGAAGAGCAGCTCCCAGCGGATTCCATTACCGCCGTTGAGAACGGGCGGCGCCGGCGGCGTGATTTTCAAGCTGTTGCCGTTTCCCTTGATGAATGTGCCCCGGCCAACGTGACCTTGAATCAATCCTTCGGATTCCAACTCGGCATACGCATTCGCCACGGTGGTTCGATGAACTCCCAGCAGCGTGGCAAGTTCCCGGCTCGCGGGAATGCGATCGCCCGGACGCAGGTCGCCTGCATGCACGAGCGCGCGGAGTTGATCGCGAAGCTGGATGTAAAGCGGGACATGACTTTCGGGCTGGAGATGTACAGGTAGCATTGTCTCTTACCTGCTGCCAATTCTACCGCAAATTGGACGGCTGCAAGAGCCAATTTGTCTCCCGCTGGCCAGGGCCGGTCGCACTCTTGAGCCGAACTTCCTCGTGCCGCCGAGTTTCCCGTCCGGCCACTTTATCCGCTCTCTACGGTCTCTTCTTGGAATTTGCGCCGTTCTCCATTATGCTTTGCCTCATATCCCCGCGTTTCAGGTGCACCGGACTTGAACGGAGTTCGCGCTACCCAGTCGCTCATGAAAACTTTCCGTCCAGCTCGCCAACGTGATACAAAGCCTAACGCAGAGGTCCGGGCCGCTGCATCCAAGAATGGTCTGCTCCTGAAGCTCGAGTTGCACAGTGATCCCAAGGTGCTTTCCGCGGTGCGTGGCGCCCTGGAGCGCTTGACGGAACTCCTGGGTTTGTCCGCACCCGAATGCCGGTCCGTTACCCGCGCTGTCGATGAGGCGTTAACCAATATTATCCGCCACTGCTACCGTGGCCGGCTGGACCAGCCGATCGAGGTATCTTGCAGCCGCTTCCAGCGGCGCGGCACAGCTGGACCTGAAGATGGGCTTGAAATTCTGCTTTGCGATCGCGGTCCGGCCGTTGATCCGGCCAAGCTGCGCGGGCGGCCACTGGACGAGATCAGGCCCGGTGGTTTAGGGTTGCACCTTATACGGCAGAGTATGGACAGCGTCGAGTACCGCCGCACGCGTGGCACAAATCAATTTCGGTTGGTTAAGTACTTCAACCCCGTGAAGTCGCAGCCGAATTGCTGAGAATCAAGGAGGAACAACGTGCAAATTCTTGCGCGCTATATCGACACGACAACAATTTTAGATATCTCCGGAGACATTGACCTGGCGAATTCCCCCGAGGTGCGCAAGACGCTTTTGCGTGAGGTTCGTGAGAAGCGCCCACCGCGCGTGGTCATGAACTTAAGCAAAGTGAGGTACATCGACAGCTCTGGTGTGGCTTCCCTGGTGGAAGGCTTGAAGGCCTCCCGCGATCTCGGTTTGCGTTTTATTTTGTTTGGCTTGAGCCCGTCCGCTCGGGAAGTCCTGCAACTCTCGAGGCTGCTGAGGATTTTCGAGGTCTACGACAACGAAGACCAGGCGCTGACATCCTGATTCCCTCGGCTTCCAGCGCATGAGTTTGCAGAGTGCAATATGCAACTCCTTTCTCAAATCGGCGGCTCGGTAACAAACAGTCTCGCGTATTTCGGTTCTCTCGCGTCCCTCGGGGGACGCGCGGCCTACTACACCTTCCTCGGCCCATTTCGGGGTAAGCCCCTGCGCTTTCAACGCGCGGTTTCACAGGCCATGGACGTAGGTGTTCGAGCCCTGCCGATTCTTTCCCTCATCACTTTTTTTATCGGGCTGATTCTTGCCTTGCAGGCTGCGTACGAGCTTCGCCGCTTTGGCGCCATCGATTACGTATCCACCGCCGTGGCGATTTCCATGACCCGTGAGCTCGGCCCTTTGATCACCGCGATCGTGGTGATCGGCCGGTCCGGATCGGCCTTTGCCGCCGAGATTGGCACGATGAAAGTCACCGAAGAGATCGACGCCCTCGAAACCATGGCCATCAGCCCGGTCCATTTTCTGGTCACGCCTAAATTTCTGGCCATGATTGTTATGCTGCCCTGCCTCACAATTTGGGCAAATACCCTCGGCATACTTGGCGGATCGCTGTTCGGCATCACCCAGGCAGGTTTTACGCTTCACCGCTATATCGCTGCTTCGGTCGATGCGCTTTTTCTCCGCGACATCGTCACCGGTTTGATTAAAAGCGTGATGTTTGGCATTACCATTACTGCCGTCGGATGCCTCGAAGGTCTGTCGACAGGTACAGGCGCGGAACAAGTCGGCCGCTCGACCACCAGAGCCGTAGTCATGTCCATATTCCTGGTCGTGGTTGTGGACCTCGTGTTCACCGCCTTGTTCTTCTTCCTTACGGATCACTGACGTTCAGGACGATTTGATGCCGGAAGAAACACCAGATTTGCTCGATTCGAAGGCGTTGATTTCGCTCCGCAATCTCCGTGTCAATTATGGGGACCGCGAAATTCTTCACGGCATCTCCTTCGACGTACTGCCCGGCGAAACCCTCGTCATTCTCGGAGGCTCCGGCTCCGGCAAGAGCACTCTTTTGCGCGCCCTCGTGGGCTTGGAAAAACCAACCTCGGGCGAGATCTGGATCAAGGGCAAAAACATCGCTGCCCTTTCGGAATCGGAATTGGACGAAATTCGCAAGAAAATCGGGATGTCATTTCAAGGCGGCGCTCTGTTTGGCTCCATGACTGTCGGTGAAAACGTGGCCTTGCCGCTGCGCGAGCATACCAAGCTCGAAGACTCCACCATTCAGATCATGCTGCGCCTCAAGCTCGAGCAAGTCGGCCTTGACGGTTTCGAATATTACATGCCCTCCCAGCTCAGCGGCGGCATGAAGAAACGCGCCGCCGTCGCTCGCGCTCTCGCAATGGATCCTGAAATTCTTTTCTTCGACGAGCCCTCCGCCGGACTCGATCCCATCATCGCCGCCGGCATCGACCAATTGATCGTGGAGCTGAAGCAGGCTTTCCGCATGACCATCATCGTGGTCACCCACGAGCTTGCCAGCGCCTTCCTGATTGCCGATCGCATGGTGCTCATCGACAAAGGCAACATCGTGGCCATCGGCACGCCCGACGCCATGCGCGCCAGCACGCAGCCCCGCGTCAGGCAATTTTTCGACCGTGTCGCCGAGCCTGAAGTTGCGCGAGAGCTGGACTATCTTCAGATGCTTACCGAGGACCGCCGCCAGGGCAGCGAATCGGCGGAGAGGAGATCTTGATGGAATCCAAACGCGAGCAGGCTTTCGTCGGCTTGTTTGTAATCGTTGCGTGCGCGGTGCTTATCGCCACCGTTTTCTCCATCAGCGGAGTGTTTGGCCATACCACCAAATCCTATCACGCATACCTCCCGTTTGCCGGCGGTCTCGAGATCGGGGCTACCGTGCGCTATTCAGGCGGACCTAAAGTCGGAAGCGTCGAACGTTTGCGCATTGACCCTCAGAATCCCTCGCGCTTTGACGTATCATTCAAAGTGCAATCGGATTTGCCGGTCAAAACAGACAGCCGCGTCAAAATTATGAGCTTGAGCCCCCTGGGCGACAATCATCTCGAAATTATTCCCGGCACTCCGCAAGCCGCCCCCGCCCCTGAAGGTTCATGGCTCACTGCTGACAAGTACGTTGACTTCAACGCGATCACGCAGCAGGTCAATGACATCGCTCCCCGTGCCCAGGAGCTTTTGAAAAACCTGAACGAGCGAGTCACGGAGCTAAAGGTCACTGTCGATCGAGTCAATGATATGCTGAGCGCGCAGAATCGCGAGAATCTCTCCGCTACTCTGGCAAATACGCGCGGGATGCTCGAGGAAAATCGCCCGCAGATTCGTTCCACGCTGCAGCACGTCAACTCGGTCAGCGAAAAACTCGAACCGCTGCTTCAGGATTTGCGCAAAACCTCTCAGGAAGCGAACCAGGCCTTGAATCACATCGATTCCATGATCGGAGAGAACCGCGCGGACGTCCGCCAGGCCGTGATCGAACTTCGCCGCACGTTGACCAACATGACCGACGTCACCTCGCGTCTTGATCAAACCCTCGACGTCAATTCTGAAAATATCGATGAGCTCCTCGGTAACCTGCGGCAGGTCAGTCAGAACCTCAGAGAATTTACGTCCACCATTAAGACCCGTCCGTACACCCTCATCCGCGCGAATAACCCTCGCGATCACAAACCCGGTGAGCAGCAATGAGCCGGGGCTATGTAGCGCCACCCGCCCATTACGCGCCCCGCGCGGAGCTGCGCGTCCGGAGAAATTGCCGATGAATCCTAAGCTTGCCGCCGCATTTTTATTACTGAGCGTTGCGCTCGCCGCCGGCTGCGGAGCAGCTCGGCCTAGCAAGTACTACCAGCTGACGATGCCCAGCGATCTTGGCGCGGAAACTCCGTCCGATCCCTATCCCGTGAGCTTGCTGTTGGGGACTTTGATGGCCTCGCATCTCTATCGCGAAGACCGCATTGTCTACAGTTCCAGCAGCGAGAGCATGGGCGCCTACGAATACCATCGATGGGCTGAACCTCCCACGGAAATGATCGAGGAAGTCTTGCTGCGTGAGCTGCGTGCCTCCGGCCGTTACCGGGGGGTTAATTTTCTGCGCAGCGGCGCTCGGGGCGATTATGTGATCAGTGGCCGTCTTTATGACTTCAAGGAAGTTTCCGGGTCCCCGCTCTCGGCGCGAGTTACTTTTGAGTTGACCATGCGCGACAACAAAACCGCCTCCACCGTTTGGAATCACTCCTATTCCCACGACGAACCCGTAAGCGGAAAAGATGTCCCCGCTGTTGTCGCTGCGCTGAATCGCAACGTCCAGCGCGGCGTCAACGAATTCAGATCCAGCCTCAACGAATATTTTTCCGCGCATCCCGTTAACCCATCCTCCCAATAGTCTCCCTCTTTCTTTCGGATGCAGGCTTACTGCGGCGGGGGAACGCCGAACTGGCCCGTCTTGTCTCCTTCCTCAAGGTCGCGCA
Source organism: Candidatus Acidiferrales bacterium (assembly GCA_044447665.1). Classification (GTDB taxonomy): domain Bacteria; phylum Acidobacteriota; class Terriglobia; order Acidiferrales; family UBA7541; genus Acidiferrum. Next base: position 39,921 of record JBIOGB010000024.1, read on the forward strand.
GGCACAATTTGGTGAGATTCTGGGAATCGCATTGGTAGACCAGCTTCAGCGGCAGATCTTCTTCTTGCACTTCGTAAGTTCCACCTTGCATATCTTCGGAATCGTCGGCCGAAGCCGTAACCACCGGGTTCCCTTCCCTGGCCCGAATCCGGAACTGGCCTGACGAGGGCTCGTAGTTCGCATAACTGAAGCATCGCCCAATGCAAGCACGATCCACGATGTGCGTGATAAATTCCATGCGGGATCCATGCGGCTCAATAATCGTTGTAACGACCTTCGTTCCCGGGGGCAGCCCGCTCAACAATCTTTCCGCCTGCGTTTCCATCCGGTTGAGAATTCGTGTGTCCTGATAAAGAAAAACGAAAAAGAATACGGCGCAAGCTGCAAACCCCATGACTTGCCACCGGCGAGGCTTTGCACAGCCCAGTACGCACAATCCGAAGATCGCGGAAATTACCGTCAGCCGCCAGACAAGCAGGCCGATCCATCCTGCGTAAAATGAAACTCGAAAATTCTCCGGAAAGAGCGCCGTCGCGCAAAACGCCACCAGATACAGTTCTCCCACCAGCCGAATGCCCTTCCAAACTCCGCTCTCTCCCCGGCGAAGAAAAATCTCCGCCCCAAAACAAAGGATTCCCCACGCGAGCGCCGCGTACGCAAGAATGAGATAACGATCCCCATAGAGAACAAGTTGGTCGGCGCCATTGATTTTGTAGAACGGTTCCTGCGCCCAGTCCGCCTGATATTGCGCGTGAGTTCCCAAATACCAGCGAAATGCAAAAAACCCTCCCGCCGCCAGCGCCGGAAGCAACAAACGCCAGCCAGGCCCTGCTTTCCTCCACAATGTGACGTACGCAGTCGTTCCAACCAGCCACAAAAATCCAATCGGATGCGCCAACAAAACAATCGGCAGCAACGCGCCTACCAGGAGCCAATCCCATGCTCTTCCCTGCCACGCGATCGCCAGACCGAAACATGCCAGCCCGATCGAAACGTAATAATTAAGAAAGCCCATATTGAAGGTGTAGCCGTAGGCCAGCATGGCGATGCACGGCGCGAGATGCCACGGCGCTCGCTGCGTCACGGCGCCAACCAGAGCGAAAACACCCCAGAAGAAAATCAGCACGCATCCGGAAACAACAAACTTCTCAGCCGCAGCCAGTCCAAATAAATTCCCGAGGTGAAGCAGCGCAAGGTCGCACAGCACGTTGTTCCACTGATGAACGATGTATAGACCAGGCACCTGGCCCTTGCCGATCAACTGCGCCAGCCATGCGTTGTACACATGACTTGGGAGATCGCCGGCTTCAATATGCGGGTGCCACAAGCACGGAACAATCATCAAGGCGGACAAAACCAGCACGCGCCACTTGTATTCGCGAAGAAATTGCCTCGCACTCCCAAGCGCGTTGCTTTTTTCATTCATCTGCATGGGAAATCAGCGCTCGATTCCACCTAGAAATCTTCCGAAGGATTCTACTATCTGCGGATTCGAACAGCACTGTAGATTGAGCGCTATCGTGAAAAGAGGAGGGAAACCAGTGACAGCTCGCGCAAACTATTTAGAGGCATAGTTCTCGCCCAGCCGCTTCAGCCGGTCGCGGAGCCGCCGTTGCAGGGGTGTCGGCGTATTGGGATTGAAAGCAACGAGGTACCACAAAGGCTGGCTGCGGTCCTTGCTGAGCCACGTCAGCGTCGAGCCGTCCGCATTGGGATGCCGCGCCACGTTCTCGCGGATCGCCCCATAGGGATGCTTCGCCAGTTTGTGCAAAGTCTTGCCATTTGTGCGTGGATGTTCGCTTATTAATCTAAGCAAATAGTAATCTTCCTCCGGCGCCTGCTTCGCCAGTTTTTCCAGCATCTCCGGCTTCGCTTCCGCGCTGAGCACCAGGCCGATCTTTTCGTCCCACGCCGTGTTGATGTGGTTCAGCTCGCGCGTCCGCGCGTGAATCAATTCTTCCAGCACACGCCTTTCCTGTTGCATCCGCGCAATCTGCAGCTGGCTCCCTTCGAGCGAATCGAGCACGCGCAGAAGATGCTGCCGTTCGCCGAATACGATCTGCGAGGTGCGCGTGACTGCGCCCTTTTCCTTTTCTTTATGCTGCACCAGGTCGGAACGTCGCATTTTTCCATGCTCCAAGCCAGTCCTATCCCAAGCTCATTTCTGGACCTGGCTCTAAACAACGCCACACACGAACTGCACTGCGCAAGCAGCGTCAAACAATTTCTTGAGGCCAGTGCGAATTATGTTCCGGGCACCGCGTAGGGTAAAGTTACCTCGCGGTTGTGTGTGCCCGAAGTGCAACCATCCGATCAGACCGCTGCAGAGTGGAGCGGCACGGGAGAAGCGGGTTATGTCAGCGTTTGAGGATCATCAGGAAGAGCTGGAACAATACGAACGAATGTTTGGCCGCGAGCGCGGCCGGCTAGCGGTATCGCTCGACCGATTAACCAATGCACTGGTGCTAGTCGGTCAGCATGGGGTTTATTGCCGGAGCCAGGGGAATTCGGGAGTTCCCGCGATGGATATTCGGATCTTGATGCAAGAGCTGGCGCATGCAAAAGAATTGGTGCAATCCGTGATGGAAGAACTTCGGAAGGCAAAAGAAGAATCGCGGCAATAGCGAAATCTTCTACATCGACCGCGACGCATAGAATTATTTTTCCACCAAATACGGATTCGACTCGCGCTCCCTGCCGATGGTGGTGCCGGGTCCGTGGCCGGGATGCACCAGCGTTTCGTCAGGAAGCGCCATCAGCTTGCCCTTGAGAGAATCCATCATGTCTTCCAGGGAACCGCCCCAAAGGTCTACTCGGCCGATGCTGCCCGCAAAGAGCGTGTCGCCGGCAAAGAGTTGCGGCGCAGGAATCGAGAGATTGCCGGCTTCGTGCGGCAGGTAGAGGCAGACGCTCCCCGGCGTGTGACCCGGAGTGTGAAGGACGCGCGCTTCAAAGGAACCCCAGCGCAATATGTCGCCTTCGCGCAACATGTGGTCCACTTCGGTGAGTTCCGGCGGAGCCACGCCGAGAAACGCCGCTTGCATATCCATGGCGCGATATAGAGGAAGGTCTTCACGGTGCATCATCACCGGCGCGCCAGTATATTGGTGCAGCTTGCTGAGGCCACCGACATGATCAATGTGTGCGTGGGTGCTGACGATGGCTTTCACGGTGAGCTTGTGGCGTCCCAAAAGATCGAGGACGCGGCCGACTTCATCCCCGGGATCCACAACCAGGGCTTCGCGCGTGATGGGGTCGCCGATGATGGAACAATTGCATTGCAGGATTCCGACGGGGATGGTGATGTGGATCAATCCATCCGAGGCAGCAGTCAGTGAGGGCAATCCTTCGTCCATGAACGGGATTATAGCATCGGAGCCGAGCGGAACTGATAGAGCCGCTGCGTGACGTGAGGCGCTGTTTGATAGACTGAATGCGGGAGGATGAGAAGACGCATGGAAACGCCCTCGACAGGCGGAACTTTGGAGACGGTGCTGGCAGCGCTGCATAGGGATGCGGACGCGAAAATGGGCGTGTGGTTCGGATGTGCGCTGCCGGATGAATTCTCCGACTGGCGTGCGGAATACGGTTTCGCACGGGAGAGCGTAGCGCTCATTGACAAGAATTACCGCGCGTATCTTTCGTTTACCGGGCCGGACAGAGTTCGCTATCTGAATGCCATTCTCACGAACAATATCAAGGACCTCGCCGCAGGCACTGGCACCGTATCTCTGCTGCTGAATCCACAGGGGCACATCCTGGCGGAGATCGAGACTTACGCGCTGACGGAGTCGCTCTTCTGCGTTTCTTGCGCGATGATCCGCGCGCGGCTGATCGAAGTCCTGGACAAGTACATCATCATGGACGACGTGACGCTGACGGATGAAACGGAGCGGTACGCGACCTTGGCGCTGGAAGGACCAAAGGCCGCCGCAGTTGTGCGCGAAGTTTCGGGCGTGGACATCGCAACTCTCGGAGAACTTTCCTTTCGCGACGGGCGTGCCAGTTCGATTCCCTGCCGGGTGGTAAAGCGGTCCCCGGGAGGAGATCCGGGCGCCGAGTTTGTTGTCGAGCGAGATAAAGTGGCGCAGCTTTGGGAGATTTTGCTGGAGGCGGTGCAAGAGCATGGCGGCGGCCCGATGGGCTACACGGCATTGAGCGCGATGCGGCTGTCGCAGGACATTCCGTGGTTTGGATATGACTTCGGCGAGAAACAGATTCCGCATGAGGCGGGATTGCAGGACAGCCATATCAGCTACACGAAGGGCTGCTATACCGGTCAGGAAATTGTGGAGCGCGTGCGATCCCGCGGCCACGCGAATCGCGTCCGCGTCGGCCTCAAATTCTCAGCGGGGGAACCCCTGGCGGAAGCGATGCCTCTGTTCGCCGACGGAAAAGAGATCGGCTTTGTCACGCGAACCGCGTTTTCTCCTTCGATCGAGGGCTTGATCGGCATGGGCTATGTTCGCCGAGAGCACTCCGCTGCCGGAACCATTCTCGAATGCGGAGGAAACAAAGCGGAAGTCATTCAGCTTCCTCTCCTTTCGGCCTCCAGTCGTTGAGGCTCGTCTGGAGAACTATGGCTCAGCGGGAACGGGCTTCCAAGTCGGATCCGGATTGTATTCCGCGATGCTGGGCGCAATCTTCGCGGTGTTGGCACCCAAGTTCTTTTCGTACACACGCCCCTGCTGATTCACGACAAATGTCATAACGCCGGAACTTCCCCATTTGTCGGGATAAGCGACGAGCGCGTAGCCGGCAATCATGTTTCCATTGATGAGATAGTTATACTTGCCGCCGGGAGCATGGGAGCCCTGACGGGTAAGAATCTTAAAGTAATAGCCATGATAGGGAGCGCGCTCCTCGGGAAAGGCGTCGTTTGCACCACCGCCCTTGGCGACGGCGTCTTTGGTAAGCTCCCCGGGTCCGTAACCCTCCGCGCGGGCAGCGGCGACGAGTTTCCCAAGGGGACTCGGCTTTTCATCCTCTGCTGTCTCCCAATAAAGACCATCGTGCTTGCCCGGTGAACTGAACAATTTTTGAGCGTACTCGGCCACGCCATCGTGATCCCAGTCGCCCTCGGTGAAGTACTCCCACTGGGCGACGGCGTACGCGCGGCACGTCTGGATGGCGGAGAGTTCGTTTTCGCCGATCCTCCTGTTCAGGATTTCATCGAGGCCCGCTTTGGTGTCGAAGAGCCATTGACCCTTCTGCTGCACGATGGGAATGGGCAGGGGCCAATTCCCTGCTCCGATAACCAAGGTGTACTTGGAATCGTCTACTTTCTTAATTTGGGCAGACTCCTGCGCAGCCGCCCTAAAATCGTCCAGATCCTTGTTGTCTTCGACCTCGTCGCCGGAAAGCAATTGGCTGTAGTCCGAGCCAAAAATCTTAGCGAGCGCGGTCTGGTCTTTCACGTTGGCGGCGGCAATCAGCGCCTGCATCGCCTCCTCAGGTGATGCAAACTGCGATTGAGTTTGGGTTTCCGGTTTTGAAGGCGCCTGGGCAAGGCCAGGGGAAGCGATCAGGGCAAGAGAACAGATCAATAGAACAAGAATCCATGCGACGGCGACCGGATTAGTGCGCCGCCGTTCCAAAGAATTTGCCCTTTGCAATTGCGTGGTTCTCATGGCTTCCTCCCGGAAGGACGTCCGGCAGGACGACTGGCCGGTCGCGGCGGAGCACTGGGACGACTAGGGGCACGGGGAGCGGACATCTGGGCTCTACTGGACTGTCCGCGTTGAGCAGAGACCCTGGGATTGAAATTCCCTTCGCTTCTCCCGAAGCCATGGGGAGCCGGGCGAGCGGCCGGAGGCGACACGGGGCGGGGCGCGACGCGCTGCGGCGGTTGGTTCGACGCACGGCCAGAGGGCGGCTGTGGCGTTCCACTGGGCCGCTGCGCTGTTGGCGGCCGGTCGCTGCGAGCACCACCCTGGCGGCCGCGAAAGTCGTTGAGCCGCGGGTTATTTGTGTTGATATTGCGGTTGATGATTTTGTTGTTCACCGGTGGAGCGGAGGACGCAACTCTGCCATTATTGCGGGCCAGATTGTTGAAGTTCGCATCGCGATGCACGCTGTTGTAGCGGTTGATGGAGTTGTAGTTCACGGTGCGATTGATCACCGTGCGGTTGACGGTTATGTTCGTATAGCGATTATTGACATACACATTGTTGACGCGAATGAAAGGACGGGAACGCCCGATCCATCCTCTATCGTATCCGCCCCCCCAACCGTGGTAGAAAATCCGGTGTCCTCCCCAGTCACAATCGCGATTGAGCCATGCCCCAATGGCAAATCCGACGCCAAACGTGATGGCCATCCCCCAGTAGGGACGCCGGTAAAAACAGATATAAGGATCGTAAACGGGCACGTAAATAAACTGCGGCTGATACGGATCGATATAGATGTAGTCGCCATCGACGCGGACTTCCTGCTGCGGCGTGGATGCGAGGTTGCCGACGTCATGAGCCATGTGGCGAAGGTGCTGAACAGCCGTCATCACGTCCGTCGACTGATTGACGTAGGCTTGGCCGAGCGAGGTCGTCCAGTCAATCTTGTCCGCCATCATCTCAATCACCGTGGGATAGTGCGCCACCGCTCTCACGCTGACATCCCAAGGCTGGTCGTCAAGGCCGTTCGGACCGTTGGCCCGTACCCAGCGCGAGGCCTCATCCACGTCATCGACAAAAGTTGCCGCGATCAGAACTTGCGAAAGGAGCGGGTCGGGATAGAGAGCAATCGGCGCGACAAGGTTTTCCAGCTGATCGCTGGAGAATTGGACAGTGTTTTGATTGTCTTGGTCTTGCTGCGCAGACGAAGAACGCGGAGAGGCAGCGACATTTGGAACGAGCGGAGCGCCGATCACGGAGAGGGCGAGGGATAAAGCCAAAACTCTACGCATGGTTGAAGTATCTCCTTCCCGCCGAGCTCAGGGCGATGCCAGAGGCAAGGACGGTTCCAGCGACGGCGGAGTTGCAGTGCGCTGGGGCAAAACCGCAACCGGTCGAGGGTGGGAAAATCATTATAGCAATCGATGGACGATTGCAGTGACCGGAATCACTCTTTACCGCCCTATTTTCCGTGAGCCCCGCGGATAGGAAAGTTAGTGGCGAGAGCTGGTCCTTCGCCGGGCGCTCGCCACGGCGGGCTCTGTGCAAGCTCGTGACCCGTAAACCGTGAGGAATGAAAACCAGGGCCCACGACTGGGTCGAACATCCAGTTTTTGAGTGATTTTTGGAAAGAGGAGAAGGGGATGGGCGCTCGATGAAGATGGGGGAGGGGGGTACCCCCTCCGTTGCGACGGAAAGTGTCCGGAACCGATTGAAAAGAAAAGGGTTGCGGGACCGCCGTTGCACCGACGAGTGTGTAAGACCTTGAAAGCAAAGGGGTTGAACGGCGGCGTTGGACGAGAGAACGAGACGAGAGAGAGCGGTTTGTGGATCGGGTCGGAGCTGGAATTTGGCACTTCCCGACAATGTCAGAATAGCGGATCGAGGCTCCCCTCGTTGAATTCTCTCGCGGCAAGCAGTGTAAACACTTTCCGACCTGGACGGAATCGATGATCGAAGCTCAGTGTAAACAAACACGGGAAAGAATAGCATGAGAGTACCAATTGGTTAAATATTATGCAGAGAATGGGGAGAATTGAGGCGTGAACGGCGATGGGGCGGGATGAACGGTGCGGGCGGCGGGAAGACGAAAAAGAAAAAAGCGAATTCAAAAACCCCAGGTGCCCCGAAGGGGTCCCCGACCGGGTCGGGGGAGGCGGGGTAGACTCACCGGCGCGGAGCAGTCGGCAGAGCCTTGTTAGCCGGCAACATGGTACTCAGTCTGAACCAAGCCGCTCGGATAGTGCCGAGTCGCTACGTGACGCAGCAGAACGTCGCGCGGAAGCGTGCCGAACAGAGGAACTCCTTCCCCAATGAGCACAGGCACGCGAGTAATGATGAGACGTTGAATGAGCCCTGCGCGCAGAAACCTTTGAATCGTGACCCCGCCGTCAATGTAGAGGTGATGGGCGCCGCTCGCGGCGAGTCGCGAAACGATCTCAGCCGGAGGCCCGGCCATCTGTTCCACAACACCGCCGACGGCCACGGACAGGTCGAGGGGACGACTACTCAGGGCCACCACGCGCTTGTCACCATAGGGCCAGGGACCGAGGGTCAGAACCTTCTCGAAGGTCTTGCGACCTATCACAATCGCATCGACGGTCGCTATAAACTCGTTGTACCCGTGTGGCTCGCCGCCGCCCGGCGGCAGAAAGTCGAGATCGTCATTGGGTCGCGCAATGAAGCCGTCAACACTGGTGCCGATAAAGACAGATACCGTCATCGTAGACTCCCTACCTTTGGCCGCCTAACTATAAATGAGAAAGCCGTTGGAGCAAAAGATGGAGGAAAAGTCAAAATCCCCACACGTAAAAACGACGTGTGGGACACCGGGCCACGCGCCCGGCATTTTTGCACATCTGTCCACAGATTTGCACAAAGGTTCGATCAGAATTTGATTGACGGCGCAAACGAGAACCACTATTTTGCGAGCTAGATTGAACCGGGAAGCTTTAGAACTTTACGGATCAATTTAGAGGGCGCAGCAAGCTTAACAGCGGTTGCGCCGCGAGATTGAATCGCGAAGCTCGAAGCCTTCAGGGTTCCGTTTGGAGGGCGTGACAAGCCTAACGGCGATCCCGCCGCCAGGTTGATCCGGGAAGGTTAGAAACTTTAGGGTTTCGTTTAGAGGGCGCAACAAGCTTAACGGCGGTTGCGCCGCGAGATTGAAGCGCGAAGAGTGAAGCCTTTACGGATCGGGTTGGAGGGTGCAGCAAGCTTAACAGCGGCTGCGCCGCCAGAGGGAATCGGGAAGGTTAGAAACTTTACGGCTCAGTTAGAGGGCGCAACGGCTTAACGGCGGTTGCGCCCTCATATTTTTTGGCCTGAACCTTTCGCGACAACCGGAGTTACTTGCAGTAAGAAAATCACCACTATGCTCTTTCCGGTGCAAGGATGGCCGTTCTGAGGCAGGCGCCGTAGGCAGTTCGTCCCACCGCTTCAGCCCTCCATGATTCGCCGGTGGCTAATTCACTGCCCTAAGCTGGGCTCAAGTTGGACGATGGAAAGGGCATAAGAGGAAAAACCTTGAGAAAAGACGGTGGAGCGAGTGGATCGAGAAAAGTCAAAAGCCCTAGGTGCCCCGATCCGGTCGGCGTAAACTCCACCGGCACCTGGGGCATCCCGCTGAAACTTGCGCTGGTGGCAGGTTCGTTGTGTCGATGGTGTGATTAGAGTACACTCAGCGCAAGTCAGGGGGGCCAAGTTCAGACCTTCCGGCCAAACAATAAGGTTGCAACACACCCGTCTGTGGCGGGAACAATTTAGGAGGAAAGAGAATGCGTAACCGATTTATCGGTGTCCGTGTCCTGTTGTGTGCGTTCACGCTTGCCCTGCTTTGCGCAAATGGCTTGTGGGCGCAGTCGCAAAGCGCAGAGAAGCCGGTGTCCTATACCTATGTCTCCGAGTGGGCTGTCCCGCGCGCGATGTGGGCCGATTATCTGAAGATAGAAGCCGCCGGCAATGACAATATGAAGAAGGCCGTGGCCGACGGCACCTTGACCGGGTTCGGGAACTTTTCCGTTCTGAACCATCAGGAAGGCCTGCCGACCCATGGCTCGTGGTTCACCGCAAGTTCGCTGGCGAATATCCTGAAAGTCCTGGAAGGACTGCGTGCGGCACCGGCGGCGGTTGCTCCTCCGCTCGCGGCATCGAAACACTGGGACTACATTCTTTCGAGCCGCGAGTACAACGCCCATTCCGGAAACTTTACAAACGGCTACTTGCGGGTCGGCAATTGGCGCGCGAAGGCGGGTTCGAGCGATCCCGACGGCAAGATCATGAAAGCTACGATGGTCGCACTGCTCGAGAAGCTGTTCGCGGATGGGGCCCTGCACTCCTACTCGGTCGACACGGAAACGATACACTCGGCCGATCCGGGCGGCTTCTACGTCGCAATTGTCGCCAATGCAGGAGAGGGACTTGATAAATTCAACGCGGCAATCGATGAAGCCGGAAAGAACAACCCGGCAGGTTGGGCTGGCTTCGGTTCAACCATTGACACCGCCGGCCACCGCGACTTTCTGGCGCGCGTGGACGCCATGACGCACAAGTAGGTCAGAGACTGCTACTCCGCGCGGCACGTCCGTGAAATCAAGCGGAGGTGCCGCGCGGAACATTTCCGTTCACGCTTATTTCGTTGCATTCATTTCCGCCCCCCCCAACGTAGGCCCTTTTGCCGGATGTGTGTTACCGTAGAGACAGCATTTCTGAAGTAGGATGACTTCACCACGTCTCAGGGCGCGCATTGCGGCCTGCCTCGCCTGACTTCATCCCGTTCTGGAAGTGAGCCGAGAATAGCAAGGAAGTTTTAAACAAATCGGATTGTCAGTGAGCAGCAGAGACAAAGACTAAGAGGAATGTGATGAAGAATCTGTTTGTGGGCAACATGAGTTTTCAAACGACGGAAGCCGATCTGCGTGCGCTGTTCGAGCCATTCGGCCAGATTACGCGGGTGCACCTGGCCATGGACCGCGAGACGGGCCGGGCGCGGGGCTTTGCCTTTGTGGAGATGCCGAATGATGCGGAAGCAGCCAAGGCGATTGCGGAGCTCGACGGAAAAGAATTCGGCGGGCGCAACCTGAAGGTGAACGAAGCGCGCCCAAAGACCGAAGGCCGGGGACCGGGCGGGCCACGGGGATTTGGCGGGAAGAGCGGCGGCGGTGGTGGACGCGGGCGAGAGAGATTTTCGAACGAAGATTACCGCGAATCCGCGCGGCAGCCACGCGAGCCGCGCTGGTAGCCCCGAGCACTGGATTACCGCAGAAGTGAGCAGTACGCAGGGCCTGCCGGAACGGCAGATGAGGAGAGTTTATGGCCACGAAATCGAAAGCGACGTTTCAAAAACGCATGAAGGAAATGAAGCGGCAGGAAAAACAACGCATGAAGGCAGAACGCCGCGCACAGAAGAAACTCGCGAACCAAGCGGAGAGAGAAGCAGCCACCAATAACCCCACTCCAACTGAGCCCGCAGAGTCCGCCGAGCCGCAATTACAGAGCTAAATCTTCGCGATAATTTTCGCTGACACCCAAACCTCAATCAAATTCGTGCCGCGGCGCGGACTGCTCTGCCTCGACACGCCCAGCCGTAATTTCCGCTTTGAAATAATTTTCGCCTTTGATGGGACAGCCCGCGAGGCGGCGGAGCATGGCGATTTGTCCTATGTGACTGAGGGCGTCCGCGACGGGGCCTTGAAAGAGTTTTTCGATGGGCGCCTTCAGGGATTCGCTGGAGGCGAGAAAGTCGTCGAACTTCTTGAGCGCGGCGAAGAAACGCCCGGCTTCAGCGTTCCAGGCAAGCGGCTCGGAATCGCGCCAGGTCATTTCGCCCTGAGCCATGGAGAGAGCCCAATCGAAAAGATCGCCGAGGTGGGCGAGGATTTTCGCGGGCGTGCGCGAGGAGTCGCCTGACTTGAAATTGGCGAAGGATTCGGGCGCGCCGCGGAGAGCTTTGGCACCGCGATAGGCGACGGTGGCCACCGTGTGGCGGAGAAGTTGGCGGGTGGGATCGGACGTCGAAGACATGAAGTTGGCTCCTGAGGAGTTCCCTTTCCAGTTGAGATGCGGAAGCGCAGAGAAAGCGGCAGCAGGGCCCCGACAGGAGCCGGGGTAAACTTGCCACACTCCAAAAAAATCAGGCGAGGTTCAGGGCGCGCTTGAAGGAACCTTTTTCGCCGTCGATCTTCTTCTGAAGCTGGAGGATGGCGTAGAGAACGGCTTCGGGCCGCGGCGGGCAGCCGGGAACGTAAACGTCCACGGGGATAACCTGATTGCAGCCCTGCACGATGGCATAATTATTGAAAACGCCGCCGGAGGTCGCGCAAGCGCCCATGGAAATCACCCACTTCGGCTCGGGCATCTGATCGTAAAGCTGGCGGATGACCGGCGCCATTTTTTGCGAGAGGCGGCCGGCGACGATCATCAGATCGGCCTGGCGGGGCGAGGGACGAAAAACTTCGGCGCCGAAACGCGCAAGGTCAAAGCGCGCGGCGGCCATGGACATCATCTCAATGGCGCAGCAGGCTAAACCGAAGCCGAGCGGCCAGATGGAGCTTTTGCGCGCCCAGTTCACAGCCTTGTCGAGAGTGGTGAAGATAATGCCTTCGTCTTCGAGAAGCTTGCCGAAGTCGTCGGGCTTGGTCAGCGTGACATGCTTGCCGAGGGAGGTGCTCATGGGTGCCTCGTCTTCAGTATTTTCGCACATTCGTTGCGGGCAATCAAAAAAGAGTTTAACGCAGAGGCCACAAAGGGCACAGAGGACACAGAGAAGAGAAAGCTCAGACGCGGAGGACAACTTTGCCGAATTGAGAGCTCGATTCGAGGTAGGCGTGGGCGGCGGCGGCTTCGGCGAGCGGGAAGACGCGATCGACAATCGGCTTGAGGCGGCCCGCGGCGACGAGCTTCAGGACGGTTTGGAGCTCGGACTTGGTGCCCATGTAGGAGCCGAGGAGCGAAAGCTGGCGGCTGAAGAGAAAGCGCAAATCGATTTTGGCGTCGAAGCCGGTCGTGGCGCCGCAGGTGACGAGGCGGCCGCTGGGAGCGAGACTGGCGATGCTTTCGTCCCAGGTAGCGGCGCCGACGTGCTCGAAGACGACGTCCACGCCGCGCTTGCTGGTGATGCGCCGGACTTCGTCGCGAATTTTCTGTGATTTGTGATTGATACCGTGGTCGGCGCCGAGCTGTTTGGCTTTTTGGAGTTTTTCATCGGTGCCGGCGGTGGCGATGACTCGCGCGCCAAACAATTTCGCGATTTGAATGGCGGCGCTGCCGACGCCGCTGCCCGCTCCGAGGATTAGAACGTCTTCGCCGGGCTGCAATTCAGCGCGGCCGACGAGCATGTGCCAGGCGGTTTGAAAAACGAGGGGCACGGCGGCGGCTTCTTCAAAAGAGAGATTTTCGGGATAGGGGAGGCAATTCACTTCCGGAGCGCGGACGAATTCGGCGCAGCCGCCATCGATCATGTAGCCCAAATTGGTGAACTGGCGGCAGCGGTTGTCGAGGCCGGAAACGCAGGCGGGACATTTGCCGCAACTGACACCAGGAGCGAGGACAACTTTCTGTCCAACGCGGACGGTGGTGACATCGGAGCCGATTTGCGCGATTTCGCCGGCGACGTCGCTGCCGGGAATGTGCGGGAGAGGAAACGGAACATCGGGCAGACCTTGGCGGACCCAAAGGTCGAGATGATTGAGTGCGCAGGCTTTGACGCGCACGAGGACTTCGTTGGACTTGATTGTGGGTTGCGGAACGTCGATGAATTTGAGGACGTCTGGCGGACCGTGTTGTTCGAAAACGATGGCTTTCATCAAGTACCTTTCCCTCGCGCGCGAAATCAGGATCGCACGATATGATCTCCCACAAATTAACACACGTTGACACATGCGGGGGCGCGCCGTAGGCTGCAAGGAGTGGTGGGACCGAAGGAAGACACAGCCCCTTCCTGCGCCACGAGGAGAGGATTCATGCTCGCCGCCGTAATTCTATCGGGCGGCGCGTCCGAACGGATGGGCTCGCCGAAAGCGCTTCTTCCCTTCCAAGGGCGCCCTTTCCTGGAACATTTGCTCGAAGTCACGAAACATCCGAATGTCGGAGTGCGGCGCGTCGTGCTGGGAGCGCACGCGGAACCGATTGCCAAAGAGGTGGCGTTGGCGGCGGACGAGATCGTAATTAACAATGACTGGGCGCTGGGCCAATTGAGTTCCATCCAGGCGGCGCTGCGAAGTTTGCCTGCCGGAACGGAGGGAATCCTGTTGTGCCTGGTGGATCATCCGCTGGTCACGGCCACGCTCATTGCAGAGTTGATCGCAAGATTTGAGGCGATGCACGCGCCCATTGTCGTGCCGGTGCACAAAGGGCGGCGAGGACATCCCGTGATTTTTTCTGCGGCGGTGTACGACGAACTGCTGAGCGCGCCGGTGGATAAAGGAGCGCGGGCGGTCGTGTGGGCGCACGCGGGGGAGGTTGTGGAAGTGCCTACGGAAGAAGAAGGCTGCGTGCTCAATCTGAACGACCCGGAGACGTTGCAGCGCGCTACGGGGCGAATGGACGAGCGGTGAGCTCAGACGAATTTCTTGAGAAGCGCGGCGAGGCCATCGGCGGCAAGCTGGGCGCCGTGAAACGTCGCAGCCGGAAGTCCGCCGAGAGTCTTGGAGAGAGACTCGGGCGTAATGAAACGAACTTCGGATGGAGAACGGGACTTAAGCTGCTCGGTGAGGAGCGAGGCGCAAGCGATTGCGGTGGTGCAGCCGCGGCATAGAAAACGAACATCCGCGATGCGACCGTTTTCAAGCCGGGCAAAGAGCTTCAAGATGTCGCCGCAAACGGGATTGGTCACTTCGACAGCGGCGGTGGCGCCGGGGAGTTCACCGGCGTTGCGCGGATTGCGGAAGTGATCGAGAACGGCTTCACTGAACATCGCTGACAGTATCGCAATCCAAACGGGAATCTTCAACGCGTGACGATGAGCGGCTATTTCTCCGAGACCTTGCTGGGCGGAAGGAATTTCTTTTCGACGGAAGCGATCACTACATAGTTGGGATCGACCATTTCTGTGAGATGGATTTTGCCCACCTGGGACAGTAACTCGTAGGCGTCAAGCTCCGACAGGCCGTAGTCCGCGTGGATCCAGGCGACAAGCTCGGTGAAGGCGATGCGCAGGGCATCGTCCACGGGGCGATAAATTCCGGCGGCCATGATTTCCTTGTCGTTCTCGAAGCGTGGCCAATTGGTGTGCTTTCCTTTCACGATATCCACTTGCAGACGTGCTCGCATAGGGACTTCGATCGCCGTGCCAGCGATTTCGCCGTCGCCCATGACCGCGTGACCATCGCCGAAATAGAGCAAGGCGCCCGAAACGTTCACGGGCAGATAGAGTGTGTTGCCGGCGGAGACTTCGGGCGCATCCATATTGCCGCCGAATTCGGCAGGAACAATGGAGCTGCGGGCTTCTCCATTTGCGGGAGCAACGCCGATGCAGCCTAGAAAAGGATGGAGCGGAATTTTCACCTTGTAGTTGGAATCGAGCGCCTGAAACGTTCCGGTGTTGTCAGAGTGATCTATGGGATAGAACCAGATTTTCTCGGGCAGGGGCGGATGGAGCATGGGAGTGTAATTGGTCTCATTGAGCGCGCCGAAGCCCGGAGCAAACGCGCCGAGGCCCTGGTCGCCGTCGACCTGCAGATCGAGGATATGCACAGCCAGCGTGTCGCCCGGCTCCGCTCCGTCGATGAAGAAGGGACCGGTGAGCGGATTGTCGCCTTTCACCAACGCAAGGGTGTCGCCGGGTTTTTTAATGGCGTTGCCGAAGCAATCGAGGGAGTTGGCTTCCAGAATATTTCCAGTGTGAAGACGGGCAACGGGCGGAGCCACGCCGTAGACGTATTTCACGGTGTCAATGGTGGCGTGGTAGCGAACGACATCGGGCTTCGCGGGCGGAGTCTGCGCGGCAAGCGGCAGTGTAAAAGACAACGGCAAAATCAAGCGATGAAGACGCACGTGAAACCTCCCAGGAAAAGTGAAAACGCAGTCAAACACACTGCCGCAGAGGAGTCAATGAGGCGTCGCCGTGTTTGCACTTTGGCAGCCTCCGTGTCTGCTATTCTCGGTTAGTCATGAAGAAGCGGACTCGAAAGAGCCGATTGCGAATTGTGTCGTTGGCGCCGAGCGCGACTTCAATTCTGTGCGCGATCGGGGCGAAGAGGACGCTTGTCGGTGTGACGAAGTGGTGCGTGGACGTTGCGCCGGTGGGCGCACTTCCGAAATTGGGTGACTGCTGGAGTATGGAATCGATCGAAGACATCCTGGCGCTGAAGCCGACGCTGGTGATTGGGTCGGTGCCTTTCAAGCAAGAAACGGTAGCCAAATTGCTGGAACAACCGTTGAATTTTCTGGCCATGAATCCCCGAACGCTGGCGGATGTGGAGAATGACATCCGACTGTTGGGCGGGATTGTGGGCCGTGCGGACGCGGCGGAGCAAATGGTGCAAAGGATGAGGAAAGAATTTGCGCGCGTCGCGGCGAAATCGCACGGCAGGAAGCGCGGCATTCGGGTGTACTGCGAGGCGTGGCCAAATCCGCGAATCAGTTCCCCGCCCCGGGTGGCGGAACTCGTGGCGATGTGTGGCGGAGAGATGGTGGTTCCGGCGGGGGAGAAAGTGAGCGAAGAACAAGTCGCGGCAGCGCGACCTGAGGTGATCGTGCTGGCCTGGGCGGCGACGGGGGACAAGGCAGACCCTGAACAAGCGTACAGAGTGACAGCGTGGAAAGATGTGCCCGCGGTGCGCGAGAAGCGCGTCTACGTCGTGCGCGACGAGTTGTTGAACACGCCAGGGCCGCCGCTGGTGAAGGGAGCACAAAAACTTTGGAAAGTGTTGCACTTGCGAGATCGCGGAGAACGAGAAGACCGAGCGAAGAGTTAACACAGAGGAAACAGAGAGATGAGAGTAGTGGTTGTGGCAGTGATCGAGAGGGGGGACCGGCGGTTGCTGATCGGGCAGCGGAGGCGGAAAGATACGTCCCCGCTGAAGTGGGAATTTCCTGGGGGAAAGATGGAAGAGGGGGAGACGGCAGAGGCGGCCTTAACTCGTGAGTTGAGAGAAGAGCTTGGCGTGACGCTGCGGAAGAGCGTGGAGATCGCTCGCGTGACGCACAAGTATGCGGAGACGGTCGAAGAGCTGGAAATTCGATTCTTCGCGACGGGAATCGCAGAAAGAGACGTCACGCCGAAAGCGTTCGAGCAGGTGCATTGGGTCTTGCCGCGGGAGCTCGGCGACTATGATTTTTTGGCAGCGAACGCGCAGCTAGTGGCAAATCTGGCGACGGGGCGGATTAAGCCAGCGGAGATTTTGCAGGGATAGCAAAGAGCACGGGCTGGATTCATCGCATGACAAATACGGATGCGATGGGGCAGAATTTGCCTTTCCCATCGGGGTTATCCCAATAGAGCCATACCAGCAAGCTTATGACGTGACGGGGTTGGATTTGTCCGGATTGATGCCGAAGTCCTTGATGGCTTTGTCGAGGATGGACCGCTCGATCTTGCCGTCGGTGAAGAGCTCGTGGAGAGCGGCAATGGTGATGAAGCGCGCATCCACTTCGAAGAAGTCACGCAATGAGGCGCGGCCTTCGCTTCGGCCAAAACCATCGGTGCCGAGTCCAGCGAGGCGGCGCGGCATCCACTTACTCACCATGTTGGGCAAGGTTTTCAGGTAGTCGGAGGCGGCGACGAGAACTCCCGGCGCGTCCGCGAGGCATTGGCTGACGTACGGCACGCGCGGCTTTTCCGCAGGGTGCAGGCGATTCCAGCGCTCGACTTCATTGCCGTCGGTGTAGAGTGCTTTGTAGCTGGTGACGCTCCAGACGTCGGCGGCCACGCCAAATGTTTCTTCCAGGATTTCCTGTGCGCGCAACGCTTCGTTCAGGATCGAGCCGCTGCCGAAAAGCTGGGCGCGAAGTTTCGACTTCTTGTTGGCGGAAGCGCGATAGCGGTACATACCCTTCAAGATGCCATCCTTGACGCCAGCGGGCATGGGCGGCATGGGATACGGCTCGTTCATGACGGTGATGTAGTAGAAGATATTCTCGCCATCCTTATACATGCACCGGATGCCATCCTGAAGAATCACGGCAAGCTCATAGGCATACGCGGGATCGTAAGCGCGAAGATTTGGAACGGGGAGCGCCAAGACGTGGCTGTTGCCATCCTGGTGCTGCAAGCCTTCGCCGGAGAGAGTGGTGCGGCCGGCGGTGCCGCCCAGCAAAAAGCCCCTTGTGCGCATGTCCGCAGCGGCCCAGATGAAATCGGCGATGCGCTGAAAACCAAACATCGAGTAATAGATGAAGAACGGAATCGTATTGATGCCGTGGGTGGCGTAGGCGGAGCCCGCGGCAATGAAGGAGGCCATCGAACCGGCTTCGGTAATTCCCTCTTCGAGAATTTGACCGTCGCGCGCTTCCTTATAATAGAGCAGCGTGTTCACATCCACGGGCTCGTAACGCTGACCAACGCTCGAATATATTCCCACGGTGCGAAAAAGAGATTCCATGCCGAAGGTGCGCGCTTCGTCGGGAACAATGGGAACGATCAGTTTGCCGATTTCGGGGTCGCGAAGCATTTTCCGCAGCATCCCTACGTAAGCCATCGTCGTTGAGACTTCCCTGCCCTCGCTGCCTTCAAAAAATTCCTTGAACAATTCGTCGTGGTCGGCGGCAATGGGCTTTGAACGGACGCTGCGCTTCGGAACGTAGCCGCCCAGCGCCTCGCGCCGCGCGCGCAAATACTGAACTTCCGCGCTGTCTTCCGCCGGGCGATAGAACGGAACTTCGATGCAGTCTTCGTCGCTGAGAGGTATTCCGAAACGCGAGCGAAATTCGCGCAGCTCGTCTTCATTGAGCTTTTTCTGCTGGTGCGTGACGTTTTTGCCTTCGCCCGCTTCACCGAGGCCGTAGCCCTTGATGGTGCGCGCCAGAATCACGGTGGGCGAGCCTTTGTGCTCGACAGCAGCCTTATACGCCGCGTAGACCTTGCGCGGATCGTGGCCGCCCAGGCGCAAGCGGCGCAGCGCTTCATCGGGAAGCGGCTCGACAAGTTGCAAGAGCCGGGGATCGCTGCCGAAGAAATGTTCGCGGACATACGCGCCGGAGGAAACAACCAGTTTCTGGTATTCGCCGTCCACCAGTTCGCCCATGCGCTTGACAAGCAGACCTTCGGTGTCGCGCTCGAGGATGGGGTCCCACTCGCTGCCCCAAAAGACCTTGATGACATTCCAGCGCGCGCCGCGGAATGCGGATTCGAGCTCCTGAATAATCTGGCCATTGCCGCGCACGGGGCCGTCGAGGCGCTGCAGGTTGCAGTTGACGACAAAGATGAGGTTATCAAGTTTTTCGCGCGAGGCGAGCGTGATGGCGCCAAGCGATTCCGGCTCGTCGGTCTCGCCATCGCCGATGAAGGCCCAGACCTTGGCGTCGGTGACGGGCTTGAGGCCGCGGTCTTCGAGGTAGCGATTGAAGCGCGCCTGATAGATGGCCATCAACGGGCTGAGTCCCATGGAGACGGTTGGAAATTCCCAGAAGTCGCGCATCAGCCAGGGATGCGGATAAGAAGAGAGGCCGCCGCCGGGTTTCAGTTCGCGGCGGAAGTTTTCGAGTTGGTGCGCAGAAAGCCTGCCTTCAAGAAAGGCGCGCGCGTAGATGCCGGGAGCGGCGTGGCCCTGGAAGTAGACTGTGTCGCCTTCGAACTCTTCAGTGCGCGCGCGGAAGAAATGATTGAAGCCGACTTCGTAAAGCGTGGCAGCGGAAGCGTACGTGGAAATGTGGCCTCCAATGTTGTGCTCGACGCGGTTGGCGCGCACGACCATGGCGAGTGCGTTCCAACGGATGAGGCTCTTGATGCGGCGCTCGAGTTCCTGGTCGCCGGGGAAAAGTGGCTGAAGCCGGACGGGAATGGTGTTGGCGTAGGGAGTGTTGGCGGTAAAGGGAAGGTCGATGCCCTCAACGGTGGCGTGAGCGCGAAGGCGCTCCAGAATTTCCGCGGCGACTTCGGGGCCGCTCGATTCCAAGACGGAATCGAGCGATTCGAGCCATTCCTGGACTTCTACGTCGTCCAGGCCGTGGTGCTGGGTTGATGTTTCATTATCCATAACTGCGGTTGGCCCCTTTTCTGAGAGGAATACTGCTCACCGCGCCCGCCCAGAGCGCGTGTTGATAGGATTCAAGAGATTAGAATACACCGCCCGCCGAAACTGTGCACGGAGGAGTGGAGGTTTTGCTACTAGAGTGTGCGGCCGCCATCGAGGACAAGGACTTGGCCGGTCATGAAATTCGCATGAATGAGGAAGGAAACGGCAGCGGCCACATCGACGGGCTTGCCGGAACGATGGAGCGGTGCGCGTTTGATGAAGTCCGCTTCCATCTCGGGCGGATCGCCGGGCAGTGTGATTGTGCCCGGCGCAATCGCATTGACGCGAATTTCAGGGGCCAGAGCCTTCGCCAGACAACGCGTGAGCATGACAATGCCCGCTTTGGAGACGCAATGCGGAATGTAGCCGGGCCAGGCGAGCA
>JBIOGB010000025.1:0-59636 GCA_044447665.1 Candidatus Acidiferrales bacterium
ATTGACTCCGTTGAAGAGGCAAAGAGCGGAGGGTGATACGGCAAGCATCGAGGAGGAAAAGTCAAAACCCGCACCCTTAAAACCGTAGGGTGCGGCACCCAATCAAAATCGTCCTAGTGGTACATGGCTGTGCCACCCGCCTCAGCGAGAGTCCAAGACCACATCTAAAGCTGGCCTAGATCGCGCTGGTACGCCCCTCGGTGGGACTGGCGCGGCTGGCTGAAGACTCGTTGGTCCGTCCGGTTGGTAGCCAAGCCCAACCGACTCCATGCGGAATCCGCGTCCGGGCCACTTCCCAAGAAGAGACAGGCCCGTGACTAGGGAAAGAGCCGTAATCCCCACCGCAGACCAAGGTTCCAGCAGAAAGACTGCTAGTTGGAGCGCGGCCAGGAACACAGCGAGATACAAGGCTGCGACGATCCCAGAGCGAGCACCCACACACACCACCTGAGCGAACACTTTTCTTAGCTTCCGTTTCGACATTTTGCCTCCTCGCGTATAGCTGCGCGGATTGGGTCGCCCATCCGCCCAAGCAGACGCTCTGCCCGTCGCGCTATCGAAGACGACCAGCACTACGCCCCTCGCTAAGCTGGCGGATTAGTTTCCACAAGGGCTGCTGGAGGTCGGCCATCGATACGGTTTTCCCATAATACTCGGAGATTTTAGCGATGAGTTCTTCGGGTTCTGCCCCTGATACATCCAAGATGGCCGCCTCGTCGCTAACGAAAAAGGGCTTGTCATCCAAAATTTTTTCGTAGAACTGCTGAGCTAGTTCAGCTATTTTTTTCATTTCCACGTCAGCACTGAATTCCATATGCCTTCCTCTATTGTTTCGGTGTGAACCGTCCGGCGGGTGGCGCACCCTTAATGTAGTAGGACGAATTTGGGTGCCGCACCCTTGTGGGCTTCAAGGGTGCGGGGGTTGACTTTTCCTTTCGATAGCACCTGGAGTTTATCCTCCGGTGCCAACTGGAGCCGACGTGCACAGCCATCTTGCAGCCTGACTTCTCACTCTCCCCGTTCCAGCCCCAGGAATTGCTATTCAACCCGCTAATTCAACCATTCCCTGAATAACCCTTCGGTTATCTCCCCCCGCATGCTACCATTCCGCGTGTTTGCCGGTCACTATTCGCGACTCCCGCTTCAATCTGCACACCCTTGCCTCCTCACTTCTTTTACGCTAACCCTTTCATTGCCACACATCCGAAAAATCGCCCTCTAAGTCCTTCCATTGCCACACATCCGAAATCATTGGACTTAAAGTCCTTTGTTTGCCACACATCCGCGAAAATGGGGGGTGGGGGTGCGTTTTGTTAACTAGGAAATGTTCGCTTCTTTGTGAAAACTCAGTGTTTAGTTCTTTTTCATCAGCGCAGAATGGCGGAAAACGCGGCATCAGCCGCAGCCGCCGCAACGGCCTCGATGTCGCCAGCCAATGGACGGTCTTGCGTCACCTTCGGCGAAAGCGCTCGCACCGCCTCGTACGCCTTTCGCGCCAGCGTCCCGGTCTGCAGCGGCGCCAGCAGGTCGATCCCCTGGCAGGCGCACAGCAGTTCAATCGCGATCGTATGCCGCAGATTGTGCAGCATCTTTTCGAGCCGCCGCGCCCCGCTCATTCCCATGGACACGTAATCTTCCTGATTACCCGAAGTCGAAATCGAATCCACCGAATGAGGGGTCGCCAGCGCCTTGTTCTCGCTGGTCAGCGCCGCCGCCGTCACTTGCGCAATCATGAAACCGGAATTCAATCCCGGCTCCGGCGTCAAAAACGCCGGCAGCATGCTCGTCAGCGGATTGGTCATCTGCTCGATCCGCCGCTCCACGATTCCGCCAAGCGTTGCAATCGCGATGGCCACCTGGTCCGCAGCCATTGCCAACGGTTGTCCATGAAAATTTCCGCCGCTGATGATGTCGCCATTATTTGCGTCGCGCACGAAAACCAGCGGATTGTCTGTCGCACTGTTCAACTCCACCGCCGCCACTTCGCGCGCCTGCGCCAGCGAATCGCGCACCGCGCCGTGCACTTGCGGCGTGCAGCGCAAACTGTAAGCATCCTGCACGCGCGGATCTTTCGCCGCCGACCGGTGCGACTCGCGAATCTCGCTGCCTTCATTCAATTGCGCCAGGTTTCGCGCGGTCGTTGCGGCTCCCGCGTAAGCGCGCGCGTGCATGATGCGCGCATCGAATGCCCCCGGGCTGCCGCGCAGCGCATCCAGCGAAAGGGAGGCGGCCACGTCCGCTGTATCCGTCAGGATGTCGGCTTCACGAAGCGCCAGGCTCAAGAGTGCCAGCATTCCTTGCGTGCCGTTCAGCAGCGACAATCCTTCTTTGGCCTCCAGCGCGACCGGCATGATCCCAGCGCGCCGCATCGCCTCGCCGCCGGCCAAAATTTCGCCTTTGTGCGCGGCACGGCCTTCGCCAATCACTACTTGCGCCAGATGCGCCAGCGGCGCCAGGTCGCCCGATGCCCCCACGGATCCCTGCGAAGGAATCACCGGGTGCACCTTTGCATTCAGCATTGCGCACAGCGTTTCCACCACTTGCGGCCGCACGCCGCTCAATCCTTTCGCCAGCGCATTTGCGCGCAGCAGCATCATCGCACGCGTCTCCGCTTCGCTCAGCGGCGCTCCGACCCCGCACGCGTGCGAGCGAACCAGATTCACCTGAAGCTGCCGCACCTGTTCCGCGGAAATGCGTACCGAAGCGAGTTTTCCGAATCCCGTGTTGATTCCATAGGCGGTTGTGCCCGAGGCCACCAAACGATCGACCACTGCGCGCGAAGCCTTCATCCGCTCAGTCGCCGCGGGAGCCAGTCCTACAGCTTCGCCGCGCAAAGCAACACCATAGAGCTGCTCGAACGTAAGGTCGTTGCCGGTCAGGGCAATGCTCATGCGTGGCTCCGATCGGGAATCTCCGCGGCGATGGCGTCGAATATCTTGCGGTATTTGTCGGGCAAAAGTTTGGGTTTACCGTTCCGCCCGCAGATGATGTGCGTGGTTGCGCCGGTTGCCAGCAATTGCCCATCCGCATCGCGGAAGAGTTCGTACGAAAATCGGATGACGCGATTTTTTGATTCCGAGATGCGCGCCCGCACTCGCAGAACCTCGTCGTATCGCGCGGGATGATGATAACGGCAATGAGCGTCCGCGACCACAATCTGGCAATCGTCCTCGATTTCCATGCGCTTGTATTCGACGCCCAGCGCGCGCATTAGCTCCACGCGGCCGACCTCAAACCACACCAGGTAATTTGCGTGGTAGACCACGCCCATCTGGTCGGTTTCCGCATAACGCACACGCACGGCCACGTCGTGATAATCGATCATTCTTATTTCTGCTCTTCTTCCGGCTTGCTTTGCCACACGGGTTTGCGTTTTTCGAGAAACGACGCCACCCCTTCCTGGAAATCGGGCGTGCAGCGGATCCGTGCATTTTCCAGAATAGCCCGCTCAAGATCAGCATCCAGCCCGGCGGCGGCGGAGGTCACGAGCAAGCGTTTCGCGCGCGTCAGGCTGCTCGGACTTGCCGCTATCAACGTTTCCGCAAGCTCGCGCGCTCGATCCAGCAACCGCTCCGCCGGAACTACCTCCGTGACCAGGCCATATTCCTTTGCTTCCGCCGCTTCGATAATCCGCCCGGTCAGCAGCAGATCGCGCGAGCGCTTCTCCCCGATCTGCCGGGTCAAAAATACCGACACGATCGCCGGCAGAAATCCAATTTTCACTTCGGTGTATCCAAACCTGGCTTCCGGGGACGCGAGCGTAAAATCGCACAACGTTGCAATGCCACAGCCTCCGGCAAAAGCCGGGCCGTTCACCGCGGCGATCAGAGGTCTTGGAAAACTCCAAATGCGCCGCAGCATCCTCGCGATACGCCGCGAATCATCCTGATTTTCTGCGGCTGACTGTTTAGCAATTGCGGCGAGCATTTCCAGATCCATCCCGGCGCAAAACGCTTTTCCCGCGCCGGTCACGATGCCTACTCGTGCGTGACTCTTCTCAATCGCGTCGAGCGCCGATTGCAGCTCCGCGATCATCTGCGTCGAGATCGCGTTCCGCTTCTCGGGACGGTTCAGCGTGATGTAAGCAACGTCACCGGAGATTTCGAGAAGAAGTGTCGCAAACATGATGAAAACACCTCCTCAATTCACAAGCGGCGCATGCGCGTACTTTGCGCGAATCTCATTTGTCAATCGCAAAACATTCACCAGCCGCGCGGGATCGATTCGGGGATCGGCGCCGGCTTTGCGCAGCGCCGCAATGACTTGCTCCGTAGCAATGTTTCCGACCAAATCGTCACCCGCAAAGGGGCAGCCTCCGAGTCCCGTCAGCGCTCCGTCAAAGCGCCGGCAGCCTGCTTCGTACGCCGCAAGAATGTTTTCTTCGGCATTCTCCGGCCTGCTGTGCAGGTGCACGCCCAATTCGATCCCCGCGACGTGGTCCTTCACTTCGCGATACAGATCGCCCACAAGCTTCGGCGACGCGGTTCCCACCGTATCGGCCAGAGAAACGGTGTGCACTCGAATATCTTTCAGCCACTCGAGCGTTTCCGCAACAATCTCCGGCCCCCACGGTTCATCATAAGGATTGCCAAATGCCATCGAAATGTAAATGACCAGGCCGCGTTTTGCCGCGGCCGTTTCTTTTCTTAATTTGTCGACCAGGGCGCGCGATTCGTCCCGCGTCATGTTGGCGTTGGCCCGGCGAAAATATGCGGAAATCGAATACGGATATCCAATCGTCGTCACGCCCGGCGTCGCCAGCGCGCGCTCCAATCCTTTTTCATTCACGACGATGCCGATGATCTCCGGCGTTTCCGTTCCGGAGGGAAGGGAAGAAGTAAACCGCGCCATGACCTCTTCGCTGTCCGCCATCTGCTTCACGTGCTTCGGGGAAACAAAACTCACCGCGTCAATGTGCCTGAATCCCGCCAGCACCAATTCCTTCAGGTATTCAGCTTTTTCTTCTGTCGGAATAAAGTCGGGCAGCCCTTGCCACGCATCCCTCGGACACTCTATAAGCGTCACATTTTCCATGTCAGGTCTGGAGGACTCCAGTCTTGAATTCGCGTATGTCGGGATTCAGCGCAGCGGCATCGAGCGCGGTGATGAGCGCGTCGCGGGTGTGCGCGGGATCGATGATGGCATCCACCCAGAGGCGCGCGGCGGCGTAACGCGGATCGGTTTGGTGCTCGTACGTTGCGCGCACGGATTCGTGCAGTTCCTTTTTATCTTTTTCGGAAAGCTTTTTGCCTTCGCGCTCCAGTTGTTTTAGCTTGATTTCCACCAGCGTGCCGGCCGCTGCGTCTCCGCTCATCACCGCAAAGCGCCCCGTGGGCCACGCGAACATAAAGCGAGGATCGTAAGCCTTCCCGCACATCGCGTAATTTCCGGCGCCGAAACTTCCGCCGCAAATCACGGTGATTTTTGGAACCACGCTATTGGCGACGGCGTTCACCATTTTGGCGCCGGCGCGAATGATGCCGCTCCATTCCGCGTCCTTGCCGACCATGAAGCCATTCACATCATGCAAAAATACCAGCGGAATACGGTTTTGGTTGCAGTCGAGAATAAATCGCGCAGCCTTCTCCGCGGACTCCGTGTAAATCACTCCGCCAAACTCCATGCGTTTCTGGTCCGAGCCGCGCGCGAGCGTCTGCACGTGCTTTTTCTGATTCGCGACGATGCCCACGGCCCAGCCGCCGATGCGCGCGTAGCCGCACAATACGGTTTCGCCATATTCGGCGCGATATTCTTCGAATTCGCTGGCGTCCACGATGCGCCCAAGGATCTCCCGCATGTCGTATTGTTTCCCGGGGTCGCCAGAAAATATTCCGTAGATTTGCTCGCCGGGATAGAGCGGTTCGCGCGGCGCCGCATGGCTGAAGAGCGAGGGATTCGGCGCACCCATTTTGTCCACGAGGGCGCGGATGCGCACGAGGCAAGCATCGTCATCCGGCTCGCGAAAATCAACGGTTCCGCTGATCTGCGCGTGCATCTTCGCCCCGCCGAGATCTTCCGCTGAAGTCTTCTGGCCGATCGCTGCCTGGACCAGCGCGGGTCCCGCCAAGAACAAACCAGAACCTTCGGTCATCAAAATGTGATCGCACATTACTGGCAAATACGCGCCGCCCGCGACGCACATTCCCATGATCGCGGTAATTTGCGGAATCCCTATGGCGCTCATCACCGCGTTGTTTCGAAAGACGCGGCCAAAATCGTCGGTGTCGGGGAAGACGTCTTCCTGCAGCGGCAAAAACACTCCGGCCGAGTCCACCAGATAAATTGTCGGGATGTGATTTTCGATGGCGATATTTTGCGCGCGGATCACTTTTTTCGCGGTCATCGGGAAAAATGCGCCGGCTTTCACCGTCGCGTCATTCGCGATAATCATGAACTTGCGTCCGCATACCTGCGCGAGTCCGGTCACCGTCCCCGCCGACGGCGCCCCGCCCCACTCTTCATACATTTCATATGCTGCGTAAATCCCCAGCTCAAAGAATTGCGAGCGCGGGTCGATCAGTTTTGCGATTCGTTCCCGAGCCGTCAGCCGCCCCTTCTTGTGCTGCGCTTCAATCGCTTTTGTCCCGCCGCCCTGGCGGATCTGTTCTTCCTCATTTTTCAGTTGGGTTAGGAGGTCGATGATGCGGCGGGAATTCTTCTCGAAGTCGGGGGACTTCACATTGGCGCTGGTTTTCAGGACGGACTGGGTCACTCAAAAACCTCGCACACAGCTATGGACGCCAGGATAGGCACATCAAAGCGTGCCGTTCAGCGAACCGCGAAACAGTATAAGGTCTCCGGTCTGATAGCGCGAGTGTGCACACGGTTTTTGAGAGTCAGTCCGCCCTTTGCAATTCACGCGCAACCGAGGGCTCAAAGTACCGCGGGAGGGCTTCCGAGGATATAATCACCGCCAATTATGGTACTTGCTCCAGGGACAAAACTTGGCCCGTACGAGATCGCAGCGCCGCTGGGCGCGGGCAGCGGGGGGACCGCTGAGGAAACCCGCAGGATTTCGCTCACCTTCAAAACGTGAAATGATGGACCCACCCAAGTGAACGCACTCTTTTTGGATCTGGAATTGGCGCGACGAATCGAGATGGCGGAGTGCCATGCAGCGGTGGATACGGTGCAGGCACTGGAAAGAGTACGCCCTGAGAGCGGCGCGGCGGCGGAAAGCATTGCCGGCGGTTTTGCGATCTATGCTGGTGCAAATTCCCCTTTAACACAGGCCGTCGGAATCGGACTTAACGGTACCGTGAGCGATGAAGATTTCAACCGGCTGGAAGCTTTCTATCGCAGCCGCAACGAACCTGTGCGCGTGGAGACTTGTCCTCTGGCGGAGGGTTCTCTCTTCGAACATTTTGGAAAAAGCGGCTACCGGGTGACGGAGTTTACGAACGTCATGGCCCGCCCGTTTAAAAATCGCGATGCGAGGGAAACCTGGCCCGCACGGGCTCGAGGGGTCACCATCGAGAGAGCAGGGAGCGAACAGATTGATCTCTGGACGCTGACGGTATCGCAGGGTTTTTCGGAAAACGCGGCCGTTCCCCAGGAGCTTCTTGACGTGATGAAAATGTTCGCCGAAGGGCCCAGGGCGGAATGCTATCTGGCCCGCGTGGACGGGAAAGTGGCGGGCGGAGGGACGCTGGCGCTGAGTGATGGCGTGGCCGGCTTGTTTGGCGCGAGCACGCTCATCGACTTTCGGAAGCGCGGGGTGCAGACCGGCCTGCTGCACGCGCGGCTGGCGCGGGCCGCCGAAGCTGGATGCGATCTGGCGGTGTGCCTGGCCCGGCCGGGCAGCACTTCGCAAAGGAACATCGTGCGAAGCGGGTTTCAGGTGTTGTATACGCGCGTGAAATTTGAACGGGCCTTTAGTTAGAAATTTACAGGCCGATGCGGGGACCGGGAAGGACTGCGGCAGGCGGATTTAGCGATCCGTTCTTGGACAGCCGTGCATTAGTGAGCGATGCGCTTATGGATGAAAGCTACGATGTCTTGCGTGGATGTGCCTGGAAGAAAAATTTCCGCGATGCCGGCTTTTTTCAGCTCGGGGATATCGGCTTCGGGGATAATCCCACCGACGAGAACGGTCACATCATTCATGCCTTTTTCCCGAAGCAAGCCCATGAGTTGCGGACAAAGCGTATTGTGCGCGCCGGACAAAATGGAAAGCCCGATGACGTCCACGTCTTCCTGCACGGCGGCGGAGGCGATCATCTCCGGTGTTTGCCGCAAGCCGGTGTAGATCACTTCCATTCCGGCGTCGCGCAGCGCGCGAGCGATTATCTTTGCGCCGCGGTCGTGGCCGTCTAACCCTGGCTTTGCAATCAGGACGCGAATCTTTTTTTCGGGCATAAGCGTAGAGACTCGATCATTTCCTATGAAGTGCGGGCTTACGTGATGGCGACTTCTTCGTAGGTGCCGAAGACGTCGCGCATGGCATCGCAGATTTCGCCGAGCGTGGCGTAGGCCTTGACCGCATCGAAGAGGAAGGGCATGAGGTTGTCCTTGCCTTGGGCGGCCTTGCGCAGCGCGGTCAAGCGGCGCGAAACTTCCTCTTGCGACCGCTCGGCTCGCAACTTGCGCAAGCGTTCTGCTTGCCGGTGCGCGACGGTCTCATCGATCTGCAAGACATCCAGCGGCTTTTCCTCGGAGACAAAATCGTTGACGCCGACGATGATTTTTTCTTTTTTGTCCACCGCCATCTGATAGCGGTAAGAAGCCTCGGCGATTTCGCGCTGCGGGTAGCTGCGCTCGATCGCCGCGACCATTCCGCCCATGGCGTCGATCTTCTCGATGTAATCCCAGGCTCCGCGCTCGACTTCGTTCGTCAGCGTTTCGAGGAAATACGAGCCGCCCAGGGGATCCACGGTATTGGTGACGCCGGTTTCGTGCGCGATGATCTGCTGCGTGCGCAGAGCAATCGTGGCCGCAAATTCCGTCGGCAGCGCCCAGGCTTCGTCCAGTGAATTGGTATGCAGCGATTGCGTGCCGCCCATGACGGCGGCAAGCGCCTGAATCGCGGTGCGCACGACGTTGTTGTAGGGCTGCTGTGCCGTCAGCGAGCATCCTGCTGTCTGTGTGTGGAAGCGCAGCGCCCAGGTCCGGGGACTCTTCGATTTGTAACGCTCCACCATCGCCGTGTGCCAGATTCGCCGCGCCGCGCGATATTTGGCGATCTCTTCGAAGAAATCATTATGCGCGTTGAAGAAGAACGAAAGCTGCGGGACAAATTCATCCACATCCATCCCGCGCCGGATGCCCCATTCCACGTATTCGAGGCCGTCGCGCAGCGTGAACGCCAATTCTTGAATCGCGGTCGAACCGGCTTCGCGAATGTGATACCCGCTGATCGAAATGGTGTTGAACTTCGGCGTATTCTTCACGCCGAATTCGAACGTATCAATCACCAGCCGCATGGACGGCTCCGGCGGGTAAATATATTCCTTCTGCGCGATGTATTCCTTCAGGATGTCATTCTGCAGCGTTCCCGAAATCTTTTTCCAATCGGCGCCCTGTTTTTCCGCAACCGCCAGATACATCGCCCAGATCACCGCCGCCGGTGAATTGATGGTCATGGAGGTCGTGACGTTGGCGAGCGGAATCTTGTCGAAGAGAACTTCCATGTCCGCGAGCGAGCTGATGGCCACGCCGCACTTGCCCACTTCGCCCTCCGAGAGCGGATGGTCGGAGTCGTAGCCCATCAGCGTGGGCAGATCGAAAGCGGTGGAGAGGCCGGTCTGCCCCTGGGAAAGCAAGTAGCGGAATCGCTGGTTAGTATGTTCGGCTGCGCCAAATCCGGCAAACTGGCGCATGGTCCAAAGCCGGCCGCGATGCATCGTGGAATGGATGCCCCGCGTGTACGGCGGTTCGCCGGGAAAGCCGAGGTCACGGTCCGCGTCCCAATCGGGCAGATCGGCCGGTGTGTAGAGCCGGCGAATGGGGTGCCCTGAAATCGTGGTGAATTCGGCCTGGCGTTCGGGATTGTTTTCGAGTGTGGGACGAAGCGTATTCTCTTCCCAGGCGCGTTCTTTCGGGGAAGGATCGCGGCGTTTGTTCTGCGATTCCGATGGAGTGATGGTCTGGGTGGTTCCCTTGCCGCGCTCGGTCATGCCAGTGCGCTCCCCGGAAGCAGGCATTCGAACGGCCGTTCGAATGCATAACAAAGTTTAATGCTATGCGAAAGCTGCGGTGAGGGCAATAGCGGCCGCAAAGCTATGCTTGCTACCGTTGCGCGCCATTGTTGAAGAGTTTCTCCGTCCCCACGACCTGGCCGTGCAGCGTGCCCGGGATGAGGGTGTCGCGGTCGGCCTCGCCGGATTTCGCGTCGGCGATGGTCACATGATTTATTTCCAGCGTGCGACCCACGGCGCGATCGTAATTGGCCTTGGCCTCGACGAGATCGGCGAGGGAGCGAAGTTCCGTGCCCTG
The DNA here is from genome assembly GCA_044447665.1 of Candidatus Acidiferrales bacterium. Taxonomy (GTDB): domain Bacteria; phylum Acidobacteriota; class Terriglobia; order Acidiferrales; family UBA7541; genus Acidiferrum. The sequence goes on from JBIOGB010000025.1 coordinate 10,435, forward strand.
TGCGAGGATGAGGTCGCGTTGTGTTTGAATGACGAGGTATACGGTGGATGCGCCGAGCTGGTATTTTTTCTGTTCCGCGTCGAAGGTCTGCTGTTGCAGTTCGCGCGCCTTGGCCGCCGCATCGACTCGAGCGCGGTCTTGCTCCAGTGCGATGTATGTGTTACGCACATCGAGCAAAGCCGCGTTCTTCAGTTGCTGCATCTGAGCTTCGAGCTGGCGTTGCGACAGGATGGCGCGCTGGTTGTCGGCCTGGGCCTGCCGGTTGCGGAGAGGAACACTGACGTTCAACTGCACGGAATAGTCGGGAAAATTGTTGTGGAACACCTGGCTGGTAGCGTCGCCGAAGCCGCCTGACTTTGTTCCCGTTACGGCTTGCGAGGTTGTCGGCAGGAAGACGGGACCGAAGCCGGGAACGGTGACGGGCGTGCCGGCGCCATTCACGACGGGTGCGGTCGAAGCGCCAAGCGTCGCGGCTCCGAGTACGGGCTGGTTGCCCCCGAGCCCAACCGTTCCGTATTGCGCGACGAGCGTGGCGGTAGGCAGCAAAGCGTTTCGCGTGGCACGAACTTCGATATCGCCGTTTTGCAGATTGAGAACCTGCTGCTGCAAATCGGGGCGCTTGGCGAAGGCCTCTTTCACTGCTTCCTCGAAAGAAGGTGCTTCAACGGGTTCCGGCCGCCGCGGCGAGTCCGTGGGAATGATTTCGACGTTGATCAAGTTCGGAGCTAGTGGATTTTTCGAGATGTCGTTCTTCAAAACCTGTTCCAGCTGGAGCTTGGCGGTCTGGGCGACGATGAGGTTCTGCCGGTCCGTGGCAAGTTCGGACTCCGCCCGGGTGACATCCAGCGGAGCCATCGTTCCGATTTCCAACTGTTTCCTGTTGTCGTTATAAAGCTTTTCCGCGACGGTCACGGCCTGCTGCTGGACCTTGACGTTTTCCCGGGCAAAGACCAGCTCCCAATACGCGGTAATCGTGCTCGTAACCGTGGTGATGGCTTGTAGCGTGAACTGCCAGTCCGCAATCTTGCGGCTGTTTTTGGCGATGCGGATATTGCGCGTGTTCGGCAGGAGGCCGAACCCATTCAGCAATTCCTGAGAGAAGCCTACAAAGAGGGATGACTGCACCGAAGGGTTGAACACGTTAAACGTCGAGGTCGACGAGCTGCGGGTGTTATTGTAGGCGGTAAAGAATCCCGTTCCGGTTGCAAAACCTTGTGAATATTGGGTGTTGTAGGCCGCGGTGTGCGTAACCAAGCTTGTCAAAGCCGATGTTCCCGTTCCCGAGATGAACGGGTTGTTGATCGGCGTGCTGCGGTCGTCATAGGAAATGCTGGTGGAAATCTGCGGATCAAAGTTCAGGGAAGGAATGTTGCCGAGCACCGAGGCGGTGCCCGTTCCCGAGAGCCCACGGCCTGCTCCGCCGCCGAGAGTTCGCAGAATGTCGGTATCCGCGATCCAGGGGTTGTAACGCTGGACCACGATGTCCAGGCTATTTTCGAGGGCCAGCTCCACCGCGTCCTGCAGGCTGATTCCCAGTTTTCCTTCGTGGATCAGTTGGTCGATCCGGGGAGAATTGGTAAGCAACGGCTCTTCAATCTTGATTGTTTTATAGGGATCAATGAGAGTGGGGAACGCCCTCGGGCCGCGGCTATAATTGTGCTTCGACAGCTCGAGAGAAATGGGAGTGGCCGGAGGGGCTACCGGCGTTACGGCCGGCTGCGCAGGCGGATTCGGTCTGGACTCCTGCCCAAATGCCAGCGGAGCGGGACCTCCTGCGATTATTACCGCGAGCAGAGCGGCCAGCAGGGGCCGGGCGCACTGCCTTGAGAGCCTGGCGACTTCCCGGAACATCGGCCGCTTTGGGGTCCTCGCAGACAAAAGCCACTTTGCAGTCGCGTTTAACAGTGTCATAGCGTTCCTCACCCCTCGAATTTAGGTCCCTATCGGATATTGTTTATCGTGGCTCAACCTTGTAAAACGTTCGCGCTAGGCTTTTTGTTTCAAGAACTTGACGGCATCCGGGCTCATGGCGGCAGGAATGCACCGCGCGCTAACGGGCAGGAAAGCACGCCGGGAGCGTCCCGGCTCTCCGTCCCGCGCCATACAATCGAAACAGGCAGTCTAACAGGCACCGCGTTTCCTTGACAACGGAGCACACCGCGGCTAGGCTGCTGACGTTTCGGCGTTCAAGAGCTTCACACAGTCAACGGACGGACATGCTCTCGCGCGAAGAGATACTCCGGATGTTCGAATCTTCGGGGGCCATCCGCAACGGCCACTTCGAACTCTCCAGCGGCTTGCACAGCGGCACGTATGTGCAGTGCGCCCTGGTGCTGCAGTATCCTCGCTATGCGGAGAAACTCGGCCAGGCCCTCGCCGCACTCTTTTCTGATGCGCATATCGACGCCGTCGTTTCCCCAGCGATGGGAGGCGTGATTATCGGCCAGGAGGTGGCCCGCGCGCTGCCCGAATTGAAAGGAAGCGCGGGCGGTGTTCCCGCGCTCTTCGTCGAGCGCGATGCCAGTGGCACGATGACACTCCGCCGGGGCTTCTCGCTGCGTCCCGACCAGCACATCCTCGTCATCGAAGATGTTTGGACGACCGGCGGATCCACCCTCGAAGCCATGCAGGTGGTCGAGGAAGCGGGAGGCCGCGTCGTTGGCGCGGGAGCCCTTATCGACCGCACCGGCGGCAAAATAGATTTCCCCGTGGAGAGCCAAGCGCTGCTGGATCTCCCGATTGCGAGCTACGATCCCGAAGACTGCCCTTCGTGCCGCGAAGGGAGCGCAGCGGTGAAGCCCGGCAGCCGGTTCGTGCGTTCCGCGCCTTAGCTCGGTTTTGCGATTGAGTTAAGATCGGGCGTCTACCTTCTCGCATGCGCCATTTCAAATTGACCATCGCGTACGACGGCACCGATTTCCACGGCTGGCAAATTCAGGCCAACAAACCGACGATTCAAGGCGAGATCGTAAGTGTCCTTCGCCGGATCACCCAGGAAAGCATCGTCCTTCACGGGTCGGGCCGCACGGACGCGGGCGTTCACGCGCTCGGGCAGGTGGCAAGTTTTCGCACGCAATCCGCATTGTCTGCCGGAGAATTTCAGCGCGCGCTGAACGCGCTGCTGCCGCCCACGATTCGCGTCACCGCGGCCGAGGAAGTCGGGCCGGACTTCCATGCGCGGTGGTCGGCACGCGGAAAAATTTATCGTTACCGCCTCTACCGCGGGAAAGTGGTTCCGCCGATGCTCTGGCGCTACGTTTTGCATTACCCGTTTCCCCTGGACGAAGACGCCATGCGGATTGCCGCGTCGCGCTACGTCGGCCCTCATGATTTCGCAGCGTTCGCCGCGTCCACGGGATCCGAGGACGACGACAAGGAGCGTTCGACGGTGCGGGAAATTTACTCGAGCGAACTCGTTCGCAGCGAAGACGGCGAAGAACTTGTCTATACCGTGCGCGGCCGGTCGTTTCTGCGCTACATGGTTCGCAAGATGGTCGGCACGCTCCTCGAAGTCGGCCGCGGCAAGCTCACACCGGACGACATCCTGCGCCTCTACCAGTTGCGCGACCGCTCCAAATCCGGCCCCACAGTTCCACCCCAAGGGCTGTGCATGGTATCGGTCGAACACGAAGAAGCCTGGCGCATCGGCTCCCCGTAGAGCGTCATCGGCCCCCGCCGCTCTGGCCGTGAATTCTATGTTGGGTTCTTTCCTCTGATTTCGGATAGAATCGGCTGCATGGCTGCCACAGCCATCCCTTTCGAAAGGCTCCCTTCGATCAACCCGGCCACGGGTGAGGTGGTTGGTCAGTATTCCAGGACACCTCCCTCGACGCTCCCGGCGATCGTCGCCCGTGCGAGGTCTGCGCAGATAGCCTGGGCTAGGTTGCCGGTTGTCGAGCGGTGCGCGCGGCTGAATGTCCTTCGCGAGCGAATGCTCGCGTGCCGCGACGCGCTGGCCGATGCGGTAGTCCGGGAGTCCGGCAAGCCCCGCGTGGAAGCGCTCTTTGCTGACCTCTTCGTGGCTCTCGACACTGCCGCATATTTTTCAAAGAATGCCGCGCGGTTGCTGAGCCCAGAACGTGTGCCTCATCACAGCACCCCGGCCAGGATGAAGTCGGGCCGGCTCGTGCATGATCCCCTCGGCGTCATCGGCATCATCAGCTCGTGGAATTATCCGCTGGCGATCCCGCTCAGCCAGATCATTCCTGCAGTCGCGGCGGGGAACGCCGTGGTGTGCAAGACCAGCGAGTTTACGCCGGAATGCGGCGCACGAATCGAAGAGCTGTTCATCGGGGCCGGCTTCCCGAAGGATTTGGTGACAGTCGTTCAGGGCGGGGGAGAGGTTGGCCAGGGTTTAATTGACGCAGCCCCGGAGAAAATTCTGTTCACCGGCAGCGTCGGTACTGGCCGCCGAGTGGCCGAGGCGTGCGCCCGGAAGCTCATCCCCAGCGTGCTGGAGCTTGGCGGGAAGGACGCCATGATCGTTCTTGCCGACGCCGATATCGACGTCGCTTCCAGCGCCGCCGTGTGGGGCAGCTACACGAATTGCGGCCAGGTTTGCCTTTCTGTCGAGCGTCTCTTTGTCGAGCAATCCATCAGCGAGAAATTCGCCGCGCTGTGCGTCGAAAAGACGAAGAAGCTCCGCCTTGGTCCCGGCAGCGATCCTTCCACTGACGTCGGCCCTTTGATTCGCCCACACCATGTGCAACGGATGAGCGCGCTTATCCAAGACGCGGTGCAGCGTGGGGCAAAGCTGCTCTGCGGCGGAAATCCCCGTCCCGATCTTGGCCCAAACTTTTTTGAGCCAGCCGTGATTGTGGATGTGGACACAACCATGAAGCTCTTCCAGGAAGAAACTTTTGGCCCCATTCTGGCGATCCAGGCCGTGCGCGATGCCGAAGAGGCTATTAAACGCGCAAACGATTCGCCATTCGCGCTCGCTGCCAGCGTCTGGACTACGGACTCATCGCGCGGCGAAGCGATTGCCGCCCGCCTCCGCGCGGGTGCAGTCATGGTGAATGACGCGATCAGCTATTTCGCCATCACCGAAGCGCCGCACGGAGGCTGCGGCGTGAGCGGCTGGGGAAGGACGCACGGCAAAGCGGGCTTGCTCGAGATGGTGCAGACGAAATATATCGATGTCGACCGCCTGCCCGGCAGCGAGAAGCCTTGGTGGTATCGTTATGGCGCGGACCTGGATCGCGCGGCGGATTCCTTTTTGCAATTCGAACTCGGCGGCAGCATTGCCGCGCGCTTCCGCCACGCGATTGGCGCGCTCAAAACCATGTTCCGCGACCACTTCGAGTGAGGCGCGCCATGCCGCAGAACGAATGGATCTACGATTGGAACCTGGAATCGGTTCCCGCAATTCCTCCCGGCACGCGCGTGCTCTTGAACGACGAGACGCTGCGCGATGGCTTGCAGAATCCCTCCGTCCACGACCCCAGTATCGAGGAAAAAATCGAAATTCTCCACTTGATGGAATCCCTCGGCATCGACTCCGTGAACATCGGCCTTCCTGGCGCGGGCCCCCGAGCCTTCGCCGACGTCGAAGCTCTGGCGCGCGAAATTGTCACCACGCGAATGAAAATCCGCCCGAACTGCGCCGCGCGCACGATTGAAAATGATATTCGCCCGATTGTCGAGATTTCCGAGCGCGTCGGAATGGCCATCGAAGCGGCGACGTTTCTCGGCTCCAGCCCCATTCGCCGGCTCGTTGAAGACTGGACCGTTGACCACCTCGAGCGCACCACCGAGAAAGCCGTAAAGTTCGCGGTCGACAACGGCCTGCCCTCGATGTACGTCACCGAAGATACGATTCGCACCGACCCGGAGACGGTGAAGCGCCTCTACACGACGGCGATTCGCAGCGGCGCCCGCGCTATCGTTCTCTGCGACACCGTGGGTCACGCTCTCCCGCAGGGCGCTTACAGTCTGGTCAAATTCGCCATCGAGGAGGTCGTGAAACCCAGCGGGGAGAAAATTCGCGTGGACTGGCACGGCCACTGCGACCGCGGCCTCGCGGTGGCCAATTCGCTCGCCGCAGTCGCCGCGGGCGCAAACCAGGTACACGCCGCCGCGAATTCCCTCGGCGAGCGCGTTGGGAATACGCCCATGGAGCTGATGCTGGTTAATCTCCGGCTGATGGGCCTGATCGATCGCGACCTTTCCCGCTTGAAGGAGTATTGCGAAAAAGTCGCTCGCGCCACGCACACAACGATCCCGCCGAACTATCCGGTGATCGGCCGCGACGCGTTTCGCACCGCCACCGGCGTCCACGCGGCGGCTCTGATCAAAGCTTTTCGCAAGAACGATCCTGCGCTTGCCAACGCCGTGTATAGCGGCGTGCCGGCGCATCTCTTTGGCCTCGATCAAATCATCGAAATCGGCCCGATGAGCGGCAAGTCCAACGTTCTCTTCTGGCTGGAACGCCACGGCATTCCTGCCGATGACACGGTCGTGAATCGCATCTTTGACGCCGCCAAGCAGTCCGCCCGTGTTTTGACCGACGAGGAAGTCCTGGCCCTTTGTGCGGAGGCCGCTCGCAATTGAAGATCACACCATTCAAAAGCCAGGCGGTGAAACCTGTCCTTCTTTGGGTTATCCTTCTCGTCATGCCAGTTCGCTCCGCCATTGCCCCAAGCGCCCGGCGCATCACCGCGCCCGACTCGCTGGCCGATAACCAGCAGGTCCGCACCGCGCTCGATTGGTTCGCCAAGAATCTTGCCTGGACGAACGACGAACAAGTTCGCCTCACGGAAATTCCTTCGCCACCATTTCAGGAAGCGCAGCGCGCAGCCGCCGTCAAGCTGCTGCTCTCGGGAGCAGGCTTGAAGGTTCACACCGATGAGGCCGGGAACGTCGTCGGCGAATTGCGCGGCGCCAATGACAAGGAAGTCGTGATTCTCTCCGCACACCTCGACACCGTATTTCCCGCCGGCACGGACGTGAAAGTACGCCACGACGGCGGCCGCATGTCGGCCCCGGGAATTTCCGACAACGCCACGGGGTTGATCGCCCTCGTCGCTCTCGCCCGCGCCGTGCAGGAAGCTCGCATCAAACCTCAGCGCACGATTCTTTTCGTTGCCGACGTCGGCGAAGAGGGCGAAGGCAATCTGCGCGGCATGCGCGCCTTGGTCGAGACCTACAAGCCGCGCTTGCGCGCTGTGATCGTTCTTGACGGTTCAGGCACGGACCACGTGACCACGAAAGCTTTGGCGTCGCGCCGGCTGGAAGCGACCATCACGGGCCCCGGCGGCCACAGCTGGTCCGATTTCGGCATGCCCAATCCCATCAACGCGCTGGTGCGCAGCTCGGTTCGCTTCATCAATACGAAAGTGCCCATCACGCCGCGCACGACGTTCAATCTCGGCCATATCGAGGGCGGCACTTCAGTCAATTCGATTCCTTTCGAAGCGAAGCTGAAAGTGGACATTCGCTCCGAGAGCGAGGACGAGCTCGTGCGGCTCGAATCTGCTTTACGCGAATGCGTTGCGGCCGGAGTGCGCGACGAAATGGAATCCGCGCGCGATCCCTTCAAGGGAAAACTCGAGTGGAAGGTCGAACTTCTGGGCAGCCGTCCGGGAGGCGAGCTCCCCGCCGATTCGGCGCTGCTCGCTGCGCTGCGTGCCGCCGACGACTACGTCGGCAATCAATCGCGCATCGAGCGTTCCTCGACCGACGCGAATATCCCGTTGTCGCAGGGGATTGACGCCATCTCCATCGGCGCGGGTGGAAACGGCGGCGGCGCGCATTCTCTCCAGGAATGGTACGAGCCTGCGGGGCGCGAAATGGGACTGAAGCGCGCGCTGTTGACCCTCCTCGGCGTTTCCGGCGTAGTCCAGGAAAAATCCAGATGATGGCGCACGGGTCCCGGAGGTATTTCCTGGGGCCTCTGCTTGTTTTCGCGCCGCTCCTCTGCTTTGCGCCGGTACCGTCTTCTGCGCAGTCCGAAGATCCCGCTACAAAAACGATTTACTACCTGCATGGCCGCATCTACACCAACGACGCGCAGCAGCCCTGGGCCACAGCCATGGGCATTGTGGGCGGGAAAATCCGCTGCATCGGCAGTATCGAGAGCATTCTTCTCGAATGCGGCGGCGGCGCGGAGGGCGCGGAGATCGTCCAGCTCAAGGGAAAGTTTGTCATGCCGGGTTTCAACGATGCACATGTACATCTCAGCGGAGCGGGCGCTGATCTGCTCGCGGTGCAGCTCAACGGCGCTGATTCCGTGGCAAAAGTACAGAAGCGCGTCGCGGACGCCGTGGCTCTGCGCAAAGAGGGCGAGTGGATAAAAGGCAGCGGCTGGGACCACACGCTCTGGCCGGATAAAAAATTTCCGAGCCGCGAGCAGCTTGACGTTGTCGCGCCGCGAAATCCCGTTTTCCTTACGCACATCTCCGGCCACGTTGCGGTCGCGAATTCGCTTGCACTGAAACTTGCGGGCATCACCAGAGACACTCCAAATCCGGCCGGTGGCGTCATCGAGCGTGACGCCGATGGCGAGCCTACCGGCATGCTTGAGGAAGGCTCGGCGATGCAGCTGGTGGAGATGAAAGTCCCGGAAATCACTCCGGAACAGCGTCGCGCAGGGATCGTGCTGGCGCTTGCCGACGCCGCCCGGAACGGCGTCACCTCCGTGCAGGACTATTCCGAGTGGGATGACTTCAACATCTATCGCCAGATCAAGGAGGAAGGGAAGCTCACCGTTCGAATTACGGAGTGGCTGAATTTCACTTTGCCCCTCCACGATTTGCTGAACCTGCGCAGCGAAGGCGGCACGACCGACCCGTGGCTCAAAACCGGTGCGCTTAAAGCATTCACCGACGGGGCCATGGGCACTCGCACGGCCGCCCTTCTCGCCCCATTCTCGGACGATCCTTCGACTTCAGGAGTGCTTATCCATGATCCGGTGAAGCTCCGCGCCATGGCCATCGAGCGCGACAAAGCCCACTTCCAGCTCGCCTTTCATGCCATCGGCGACCGCGCCAACCGCATCGCGCTCGACGTGTTCGAAGCTGTCGCGCAAGCCAACGGCCCTCGCGACCGACGCGACCGCATCGAGCACGCCCAGCTTGTCGCCCCCGAGGATTTTCCTCGCTTCGCCGCGCTGAAAGTCATTGCTTCGATGCAGCCGTCGCATGAAACCACGGACATGCGCTGGACCGAGGATCGCGTTGGACCGGAGCGCGCCAAAGGATCCTACGCCTGGGCCACCATGCTGAAAAATGGCGTGCGCCTGGCCTTCGGCACCGACTACGACGTCGAGCCCATCAGCCCCATGCGTGGCCTCTACGCCTGCGTCACGCGCGAATTGCCCGAGGGCGGACCCAAGGGCGGCTGGCAGCCGCAGGAGAAAATCTCCCTGGAAGATTGCATCCGCACCTACACCTCAGGCTCGGCCTATGCCGAGTTCGAAGAAGGGAAGAAGGGTGAATTGAAACCCGGCGAGTACGCCGACTTCATCATTCTTTCGAACGATCTCACCAAAGTGCCGCCGGCGGACTACGTGAAGACCCGCGTGCTGCAAACAGTCGTCGGCGGCCGCACCGTTTATCAGGAAAAGTGAACGAGAATCACAGATTGCGCTGCGCCTGCGGCTGGGGCGTCGCGCTGATTGCGCTATTCGTAGCGCAACGCTTCCACCTTCAAACCCTTGAGGTCGCGTGCCAAGCCTGCCGGCAGGCTTTCTCCACCTGGTTGTGGGCCTCCTCGAAGCAAAAAAAGAGGGAGCCGGAGAACCGGCTCCCTCGGTCGATACCTCTTTGGTTTCGCTTAGAACGTGTAGCGCATCGTGAAGCGAATGCTGCGCGCGTTCTGGTAGAGGAACGGCTGGCCGTACCATGAACTCTTGATCACCCGCGAAACGGCGCCGCCGTTCCCGTTGATCCACGTCTGCGGGTTGTACCCGCTCTCGAGGGTCTGGTATAAAGCCGCGCCACTAGAGAGGCCGAGGCCTGCAGCCGGAACCAAAGGAGTCTGGAAATTCACCGAGTTCATGCCCTGGTAGAACGCGGTGACGGAGCGCTGGTTTAACAGGTTGAAGGCGCTTGCTTCAAAGCCAATGGACTGGTGCTCGCCCACCTTGATCCTATGTCCAATGTTGAAATCGGACTGGGTGAACCACGGCGTGCGGCGGTCATAGGGGGTGCCGACCGTGATGTTTCCGTTCGCGTCAGTGGTCATGTTAACCCACTTGCCGCGGCCATAGATGTAAGTGGCTTCGGCGACCAATTGACCGAACGGCATGGCGGCCAAGTCAATGTATGAGCTTACCGGGCTGCCCTGGTAGGCAGACTGAAAGAGACCGAAGGTCGTGGTCTGGCCCTTCCCCCAAGATAGCTGATAATACACGTAGCCTTTGAACGTGTTCGGACGATCGGTCGGCAGAGGCCCGTCGTTTGACTTGCCATTGGCGCCAAAGTAGTAGAATGGCTGGTCGAACGCACGGGTGGTGTCCGGCGAGTTGCGTCCTGTGCTTCCGCCGTCGATCTGGTCGGTGGTGGTCAGGCCCGTATAGTTGCCCCATAGGCTGCTCCAGGTGTAGCTGAACGATCCGCTCCAACCCTTGCTCTGGGCCTTTGTCAGCCGGAGTTCCAATCCGTCGTAGTTGCGGATAGCCTTGGGGTTGGCTGGGCATGTGGGGCAGGTGCCAAATTTAGGAGCGCCGAACGACCCGGCGTTGAACGCCCATCCCGGAACGCCGTAGTCCTGACCAAGGGAGGTCAAGAAGGCGGCATAGCCGTCGAGGGTCTTGTTCACACCTTCGCCAGGATTGACGATGGTATAGGTCTCACCCCAGGCCGGGTCCGCCAATGATGCGTCCTCAATGACGTGGTCGAGACGCCGACGATCGTAGCGGGCTTCGAACGCCCAGTCCCTGGAGATCTGGTAGTCCCAGCCGGCGACGTACTCGTGCTGGCGATAAGGCTTCACGCCGGGCGCGACCGGCTCCCACGGACGAAGGTTGATGTTTTCAATCAGCGAAACTCCGGACTTGGAGTCGGCCAGGCCTGGCGGGGTCGTGCCGCTGGCGAAGTTGGCCTGCGTGGTGGCCGGGCCATTCGGGCAAGCGCGGCCTTGCTTGTAGATCAAATTGAGATCGGAGGCGCTGAACCCGGCAGGCGTCCCATCCGGACCAAGAGCGTAGATGCACTGCTCGAAGGACTGCGCGCCCCACGAAGTCTGGGCAACCAGCAGCTTCATGACGTCATTGACCACGCCATAGCTGCCGAAGAGCTTCATCTTGCCGTGGCCGGTGGGATCCCACGCAGCCCCCAGGCGAGGCTCAACCTTGTCGCTCCAATCGAAATTGATTGATTTGATCGTGTAACCGGCAGGAGCGGGGAGGTATTCCTTCTCGATGCGGATGCCGAGTGTAAAGGTAAGGCCGTGGCCAACATTCCAGGAATCCTGCGCGAAGAAGGCGTGATTATAGTCGCTGGCAGGCTTGGTCAGAATCGTCGAGAAGTCCTGCACGACCGCAAGGCCATACAGGCCGGCGCAAGCGCCATTAGCCCAGTCGGCGCCCACAGTGGCGCAGTTGTTTGTACCAGTGTTTGTGAACGCGAAATGGCTGTTCCCGCGGCCAAGGTTCAAGAATACCTGGGGCACGTTGCCGTTCTGATCGATCACGTTGGTCAGATGGTTAAGCTGGTAGCCAATCTTGATGTTGTGGGTGCCCCACAAACCGCCCTTGAAGAACGCCACGTCCTGGTCGAACTGGTAATGCTTGTTGGCGTTGAACAGGGTAAAACTGCCAAGGTAGGGCGTAGTGGAAGTGCCAGCAGCCTGCGCCAGAGCGGCCGGCAGGGGATTGCCTGTGCAAGTATTGGGCGTTGGTACCGTGCACCCTGCGGGAGTGTTAGAGTTATCAAAGGCGCCCGCTCCACTGGTATTCCAGAGAACGTTGGGAGCCGTGGTCGGCCAGCCAAAGTCGTGATAGTTCTCAAAGAAGTAGCCGAAGCGCGTAGTGGCGACGATCTTGGGGGTCAGGCTGATGTCAGCGCCGACGTTGTAGGTCGAGTTCGGGGCCGCCCAGCCAAGGCCGTGTGAGAAATTCGTCAAGGGACTGTTGGTAGAGGCGTTCAGGTAACCTGCCTGCCCCGAATCCGATATCGGCAAGGAGTTTCCGGTTTCGCGCGCGTACTGATACAGCCACGATCCGTAGAGGCGAATCTTCTGCGTCAGAGAGGCGTCAAGGCGGGCAGTGCCGTAGTAGGTCTGTCTGTCCTGGGTAAAGTACTGGTTGCCGGCGTTGCCGTCCTTGGAGCCGAAGTTGACCGTCTTGGACAAGCTGTTGACCTGAGGCGCAAAGCCCGTGTAGAACCATAGGCGGTCCTTCACGATCGGGCCGCCAACGGTAAAGCCGGGCTGAAGGATGCGGTAGTGGTCTTTGCTGGCCTGGTAGAGCTGTGCTCCGGGGTCCTGACCAAGGGCCTTGACACCGCTATCCAGCGGATTATAACGCAAGTAGGCGTTTGTGGGATTCGCGTCCACGCCGGAGGGTTCATAGGTGGCGAACAACTCGCCGTGGTAGGCGTTGCTGCCCTTCTTCATGATCACGTTGATCACGCCGCCGAGAGCGCCGCCGTGCTCGGCTTCGATGCCCGAAGTCTTAATTTCGACTTCCTGAATGAACTGGAAGGGAACGTTGGCTTTGGAATAGCCGCCGGAGTTGTTCTCCGTGTCCTGGCCTTCCACGAGGTAGGTGCTCTCCGAATCAGCGGCACCGCCGATGGAGAATCCGTAGGTCGAGCCGTTGCCGCTGCTGCCCGGCAGGGAGCCGCCGGTGCCGCCCGACCCCATGCCGTTGATGGAGGCACCTGCAAGAGGCTCGTTGCGGGCCATGGGCGCGAACTGAATAACCGACTGGAAGCTGAGGCCATGGGGAATGTTAGCAATCACGTCATTCGTAACGTTGCTCAGGTTCTGAGTTGTGGTGACGTCGATCGTGGGAGCTGCGCTGGTCACCTCGACGACTTCCGTGGTGGCGCCCAGCTCAAGCGCAAAATCGACCGTGGGAAGGTGGCCGACCTCAAGACTCATGCCTTCCCGCTTAAGGGTTCTAAAGCCCTTCGCCGAAACGGCAACGTTGTAAATGCCGGGGGGAAGATTGGCGAAGCGGTAGTAGCCGCTTGAATCTGTCACGAGTTCCTTCTTGCCCACCAGCGCAGTGCTCGTGACGACTACTAGAGCACCGGGCACGACAGCACCCGAGGGATCTTTCACAGTGCCCTGCAGGCCGCCCGTCGTTTCCTGGGCGACAGCCGCTGGCAGCATCGTGAGAACCAACACCAGCGCCAAAACCGCAGCTAATGCGCTACCCCAATACACCACTCGTTTACACATAGTTAAGCCTCCTCGGGATCAAACCGATAGCAATCACCCCAATGATCTGAACGCGTTGATCTGAATGCAATGGTCAAATGCCTCGGGCAACTCGTGATAACAGAACAACCCCTAAACTACGTATAGCACGTCGGTTGCCGAGAGATTTACACCGCCTCAAGTCCTTTGTCAACAATAAAGATTTACTAACTCCGCAGATTCAGAGTTATGAGAATCTCCTAAAACACGGAGTTTAGTTCCAGTTTTCCATAGAGAAGGAGCAATTTGAACCGCATGACGTGGGTGCTATCATGCGCCGGGCCCACTGGCCCCGATAAAGTTTAGGGCTGGATGGAACAGCCTTGGTTCGCCGGGCTTCCTTGGGGATCAACACCCTAGGATTTTTTTGCACACTTGAAAAACTGGAGGCCTGGTTGGTAAAGAGGATGCGAGCCGCACGGAGCAGGAGCCAGCGGAATGATAGGGGGGAGCGCGCGCCGGTCGTGACGCGATACCTCGCCCGTCCTCGTATTTGGCATGATGGTATCCAGCCATTTGGCATATTCTTGAATTCACCCCGGGATTGTGTCCCGCTCGCCCGCCCGCTAAGCTAGCGCCGCAGCGGAGGTTTGACTGGTCCTCGTAGCAAAATCGCGCCGCACGCGCGCCGACCTGGCGCTGGCTTTTTGTACGCTGCTCTGGGGCTCGACCTTCGTTGTCGTCAAGAATGCTCTTGAGCACTCGTCGGTGTTTGTTTTCCTCGCCGTTCGCTTCACTCTTGCCGGCTTGCTGATGGCGCTCTACCGGCCGCGCGTCCTTCTGACACTCGATCGCGAAGAACTATTTGCCGGCATGCGGCTGGGCTTTTTCATGTTTGCCGGATACGGTTTTCAGACCGCTGGACTTCAATACACAACCGCAGCGAATTCCGGATTCGTCACCGGCTCGAGCGTGGTGCTGGTGCCGCTTCTTCTGGGAATTTTCTGGGGCCGCGCGCTCACCCGCTGGGTCTACGCGGGCTCCATCGCCGCGGTGGCTGGCTTGTACTATCTTACTGTGCCGGTCCAAGGCGTATCGTATTTGAATCGCGGCGACGTCCTCACTTTTGTCGCCGCGGGACTTTACGGCGTGCACATCATTTTAGTGGGGGAGTACACCAAGCAGCATTCGGTCTCTGCGCTCAGCCTGATCCAGGTATTGGCCTGCGCCGCAATGGCGTGGGCCACGGCGGGCGCGGCAGCCCTGATCCGCTGGCAGCCTGCGCGCTTTGAGTGGCGGTGGGAATTGTTGCTGGGCATCGGCATCTGCGCGATCTTCGCGACGGCGGTGGCTTTCACGCTTCAGATGTGGGCGCAGCAGTACACCACGCCGAGCCACGCCGCGATTCTTTTCACGCTCGAGCCGGTGTTTGCGGTGATTACTTCCTATTTGTTGATCAAGGAGCGCTTGAGTGCGCGGGGAATTTTCGGCGCCGTCCTGATCTTCGCAGGCATCTTGATCGCGGAACTGCTCGGTCCACCCGCCGCGCCCGAATCGCCCGAGCCTGTCTTTGTGGGGCGAGTTTATTTTCAGCCGTGGTGGCAGGATCAACGGCCGTTGGAGTAGTACTTGATGTCGAGCGGTTCGTACATCACCGCTGTTGCAGCGTGCGTTTTTTCGTAAGCGGCAATTTCGGCTTCGTGCTGGAGCGACGTCCCTATGTCGTCCAGGCCCTTCAAGAGAACTTCCTTCCGCGAAGGAGCGATTTCAAACTTCAACATCAAACCATGCTTGTCGGCGATAGTTTGGTTCAGAAGATTGACCGTCAGTGAATAGCCTTCCTCTTTTTCCGTGCGCTTGAAAAGCTCGTCGACCTCAACTTCGGAGAGCGTGGCAGGCAGAAGGCCGTTCTTGAAGCAGTTGTTGTAGAAAATGTCAGCGTAGCTCGGCGCGATGATGACGCGGAAGCCGTAGTCCTTGATGCCCCAGGGAGCGTGTTCGCGGCTGCTGCCGCAGCCGAAATTCGCGCGCCCAAGCAGGACGGAAGCGCCTTTGTAACGCGGAAAATTCAAAACAAAATCTGGATTCGGCTTTTCACCGGGGAGGTAACGCCAGTCGTAAAAGAGAATACGGCCGAAGCCTTCGCGCGTCAGCGCCTTGAGGAACTGCTTCGGAACCATTTGGTCGGTGTCTACGTTGACGCGGTCGAGCGGCATGACCTTGCCGGTGTGCGTGCTGAACAGTTGCATTATTTCCTCAGTAGCGGCGAGTTTACCTCGCCATCTTCGATTTATCTCTCATCTCTGGTTTATTTCGCCAGCCTCGATCCCAAAATCCGGATGGCGAGATAAACTCGCCTCTACAAAGCCGAAGCGGGCACGATGTGTCGTGCCCTCAGAAATGGCTACTCAACCGCGGCGACGTCGAGGGAGCGCACATCCACAAAATGTCCCGCAATCGCAGCGGCAGCGGCCATTACCGGGCTGACCAGATGCGTGCGGCTGTCCTTGCCCTGGCGGCCTTCAAAGTTGCGGTTGCTCGTGCTGGCGGAGCGCTCGTGGGGCGGCAGAACGTCAGCGTTCATGCCGATGCACATGCTGCAGCCCGCGTCGCGCCACTCAAAACCGGCTTCGCGAAAAATTTTGTCCAGGCCTTCTTTTTCGGCTTGTGCTTTGATGCCACGCGAGCCGGGCACGACCAGGGCCTGCTTGATGTTGCGCGCCACGTGCTTGCCGGCGACGAGATGCGCCGCGGCGCGAAGATCATCGAGGCGCGAATTGGTGCACGAGCCGATGAAGACGCGGTCCACGGGAATATCAACGATCGGAGTGCCGGCTTTCAGTCCCATGTACTTCAGCGCGCTCTCCGTGGCTTTCTGATCGTTTGGATCCTTGAACGCGCCCGGCTCCGGGACGCGGCCGGTTACGCTCGTAACCATGCCGGGGTTGGTGCCCCAGGTGACCTGCGGCGCGATCTGGTCCGCCTGCAGCTCGACGGTCGTGTCGAATTTGGCGCCGGCGTCGGTCTTCAGATGCTTCCAGGTCTCCACTGCTTCCTGGAACGCTTTGCCGCGCGGCACGAACGGCCGCCCCTCCAGATAAGCGAATGTCGTTTCATCCGGCGCGACCATCCCGGCGCGCGCGCCGCCCTCGATGGTCATGTTGCAAACGGTCATGCGGCCGTCCATCGTCAATTCGCGGATGGCCTGCCCCGCGTACTCCGCGACGTGGCCTGTGCCGCCGCTGATGCCAATCTTTCCGATAATCGCGAGGATGATGTCCTTCGCGGTGACGCCCCTGGGTCGCTTGCCGTTAACAATGATATGCAGCGTCTTCGAGCGCGACTGCACGAGGCACTGCGTCGCCAGGACGTGCTCGACCTCACTGGTGCCGATGCCGAAAGCAAGCGTGCCGAACGCGCCGTGAGTCGAGGTGTGGCTGTCGCCGCAGACGAGAGTCTGTCCCGGCTGCGTGATGCCCAGCTCGGGCCCGATGATGTGCACGATGCCTTGGTTACGGCTGTTCATGTCGAAGAGGCGCACGCCGGATTCGCGGCAATTTTTCTCAAGCGCGTCAAACTGGAGCCGGGCGTCGGTGTCAATAATTGGCAAGGTGCGGTCGGTGGTGGGGACGGAGTGGTCCATCACCGCCAAGGTGAGATCTGGACGGCGAACCTTGCGCCCTTCGGCGTGGAGACCCGCGAACGCTTGCGGCGACGTGCCTTCGTGGACGAGATGGCGGTCAATATAGAGGAGCGCAGGCTTGCCTGGCTCTTCGTGAACGACGTGGGCGTCCCAGATTTTTTGGTAGAGCGTTTTGGGTGAATTAGCAGTCGTCATGGCGGTTCATCTTAAATAGTAGCACTGGCGAAATATATGTCCAATGGGGGGTGACATCCGTCGAGCGCACATCCGTCAAGTAGAGTTCTTCTCAGGGGCGATGCGGCTTACTAGAACCAGTCGCTGCGATAGGCGACCCACCAGCTCAACATGCCAATGGGAATCGTGGCTGCCAGCGCCCACCAAAAGGGCAGAGCAAAATCCGCGACCAGGCCCAGGGCGGCAAAGGTGAGCCAGAAGACTTTTCGTTGCATGCTTGCATTTTAGCCGGAAGAGAATGAGCAAGGAAAAGATTTCACCTCAGAGTGCACAGAGATCACACAGAAGGAGGAGAGAAAGAGGGAACCGGAGAAGGATTGGATAGGCGCACGAACCGTTGAGGACGGGATTCGGAACATGGCGGTGATTGAAGCGCTCTTCCGTTCGGCAGAATCGGGAAGATGCGAGAAGCCGTAACTACGGTTGAGGACTCAGCAGCGCCTGGATGCGATGGACGAGTTTCACGCCGGCTTCGGAAGCTTCGGTAGCGTGGAAATCCAAGGGAAGAAGAAGCAGTTCGACGTTGGGATTCCTGAGCCGGAATTGTTCGAATGCGGAAGCATTGGTCTGCGCACTGGGGCCGCAGATGATCAACGCCGGCTTGACGGCTTTCACGAAAGTGGAAGCGTCGCCGAGATTTTTTGTGGTCATGACGTCATAGCCGGAGCGTTTAAGCAAAGCGCTGAGGTAGGCGAGCAGGTCGCCGGAACTTTCGACGCACAAAACCTTTGGCGTGGAAGGGTGCGGAGAAGCTTGGGGATGCGTCTGACGCTGAGCGAACGAGTCGATGGCTTCTTTCTCGGAAGCGTAAATGTGGAACACTCCGGCGAGTTTGGTGGTCTCGAAGACTTTTTTTAGGAACGGGGAAAGCTGGCACAGTTTCAGGTCGCCGCGCCCAGCGCGCAACGTGCCGACAAGGCGAACCAGGGCTCCGAGCCCGCCGCTATCGAGAAAGGTCACGTCTTCGAGTTGAAGAACGAATTTCTTCGTTTCGAGGGTGTGCTTTTCGACTTCGAGCTGGAGAGCGCGAGTTTCGTCGCTGGCAATGATACGGCCGCTGCAGCGAATGACGACAACATCATCACCGCGGAATTGGGATTGCAGGCTAAGTTGCACCGAGGCTCCGCACGCTGCACGGCATCGTAGGCGGGGACTGGGTTGGAAGTCAAACGGAATGCCGTCCGGGACTCAGTTCAAGGTGAGGTCGCCGGCGCCGACGTGGGCGTGAAGCTGATATTTGCCCGGGCCCATTCCAATTCCTCCCAAATGTGTCTATAGCTTATCGCAGCGACCGCTCAGGCGCCTCCCGCGATGGAGGGGACCAGGAGCACTCGATCGCCTTCCTTGACGGAACAGGACTCTCCCCCGAGGAAACGGATGTCTTCTTCGTTGAGATAGACATTGAGAAACTGGCGAATCTGCCCGCTGTCGTCGCGGACGTGTCGCGCGATGGCGGGGAAGCGAGTGGTCAGCTCGTTGAGGGCGTCGGCGATGGTGGCGGCGCTACAGTCGATTTTTTGCGCGCCGTCGGTGAATCGACGGAAAGCCGTGGGGATTTCGATCGTGACGGGCATCTGAGCTGTTCCTTTCAATTTCCTTTCGTGGCTGCAGCGAGCTGGTTACCCAAAAGAGCTTCGAAGGCGTCCAGGCGGGGCGCGATAGCTTCCGTGGCTGGAAATTCGGCGGCGATGGCGTCGGTGGTCTTCAGGCCGTTTCCGGTGATGCAAACGACGGTGGCTTCGTCGGGTGAAATACGCCCTTCGCGGATGAGTTTCTCCGTGACGCCCACGGTAACGCCGCCGGCGGTCTCCGTGAAAATTCCTTCGGTTTCGGCCAGGAGCTTGATGGCAGCCACGATTTCGGGATCGGAGACGTCATCGGCCCACCCGCCGCTTTCGCGAATTTGCTTGATGGCGAAGGGGCCGTCGGCGGGATTGCCGATGGCGAGAGAGCGCGCGATGGTGTCCGGCTTTTGCGGTTCGAAGCGGGCGAGGCCGCGCTTAACGGCGCTTGAAATGGGCGAGCAGCCGGTGGCTTGCGCGCCAAAGAATTTTACAGGCTTGCCTTCGACCCATCCGATCGCAATCAGCTCGCGAAATGCTTTGGCGATTTTAGTGATGAGGGAGCCGCCGGCCATGGGCACGACGACGTTGTCGGGCAGCCGCCAGCCGAGCTGCTCGGCGATTTCGTAGCCGTGGGTTTTCGAGCCTTCGGAGTAATAGGGACGCAAATTTACGTTGACGAGCCCCCACTGGAAGCGGTCGGCGATCTGCGCGCAAAGGCGGTTGACGTGATCGTAGTTGCCGTTGATGCGGACGATGCGGGCGCCGTAGACGGCGGTGTTCAGGACCTTGGCGGGCTCGAGGTCCGCGGGGATGAAGACGCAGGCGTCGAAACCTTGTTGCGCGGCCTGTGCAGCGACGGCGTTGGCCAGATTTCCCGTGGAGGAGCAGCCAACCGTAGTGAAGCCGAAATGCCGCGCGGCGGCCAGAGCGGTAGCCACGACGCGGTCCTTGAAGGAGAGGGAGGGGAAGCAGACGGCGTCGTTCTTGAGGAACAGACTCTTAAGACCCCAACGGGCCGCGAGATTTCGTGCTGCGACGAGGGGAGTTCCGCCGACGGCGGTGGGCGGCTGGAATCCTTCGGGCAGCGGGAGAAGCTCGGCGTAGCGCCACATATCAAAGGAACGGCTGGAGAGATTTTCGCGGCGGGCAACTTTCTTGATGGAATCGTAGTCGTAGGCGACTTCCACCGGGGAGAAGCACTCTTCGCAGAACGAGCGCGGGACGTTGCCGCAGGTCTTGCCGCATTCCTTACAGCGCAGTTCGTAATAGACAGACATTCGTGTTCACCTTTGGAGCGGCCGGGCTCGGCATGCGCCAAGCCCGGGTTCCGCTGAATCACCGGGCCAAGATCCGGCGGCATGAAAACAAAATTTCGACGTGGAATTCGGCTGGGGCAGCACAGAGGGGAAACAAAAACCCTCCGGCCAAAGAGTGCTCGGAGGGTCTCAGAAAACTTTCTGGGAAACTCAACAGCTCTTTAGCAGTTTTTTACGTGGAGCAAGTTGCCCTAAATCGCCACGTCACGCCGCAACCGCGGCTAACTCGTTTATGCAAGAAAATGAAGGGGTTGTCAAGAGGGAATCGCGCGAATCCGGCGGAAAAGTTGCCCTGACAACATAAGGGCGAGATATTGCGTCTAACATCCAGGGTCGAGTTAGCCCGCACCTCGGGCTGGCCCGTCCTATGGGACAGTGTTTTACGAGGCGCAATGCATGTAAGTCCACACCGCAACAAAGTTGCGGTGTTATAATTTAACATTGAAGACCGGCGTGCACCACGCGGTCTGGAAAGACGGGAGTAAGAAATATGGGGGAGCAAGTGAAGGAACTTTTTAGCTGGGCGAGGCGGCGCAAGATCTTGGCAGCCGTGTTCGTGGCATTCACCTTAACGGTAGGAATATTGATCGGCTCGGTGATCTCCGGCCGCGTGTCGGCGATGAAGACGCTGTCGTTTTCGGGCGCAGCAGCGACGCCGCTGGCCGTGCCCGATCCCGTGCCGTCGTCCAGCTCGTTCGCAAGCATCGTCAATCGCGTAGAGCCCGCGGTCGTGAACATAGCCACGACGCAGGTGCTCGAACGGCGTTCCGCCAAGAAGCGGCGCTCCCAGCCGTACGACCAGGAAGATCCCATGCAGGATTTCTTCGACCGGTTTTTTGACGGGCAGAAAGATGCGCCGCCACAAGCCGAACGGAGCCTCGGTTCGGGCGTGATTGTGGACAAGAAGGGTTTCATCCTGACGAACAACCACGTGGTGGAGCAGGCGACGAAGATTCAAGTGCAGTTAAACGGCGATCCCACCAAGTACACCGCCAAGGTCGTTGGCGTGGACGAAGAGACGGATCTGGCGGTTATTAAAATTGAAGCGGGCAAGGATTTGACGACGGCGAAGCTGGGCAATTCCGACGGCGTGCAAGTGGGGGATTGGGTACTGGCGATCGGCAGCCCGTTTGGATTGCAGGCGACCGTCACCGCCGGAATCATCAGCGCGAAGGATCGCGGCGGCATCGGGCTCGGGCGGCAATTCCAGCGCTTTATCCAAACCGACGCGGCCATCAACCCGGGGAATTCCGGCGGCCCGCTCGTGGATCTGGCCGGAGAAGTCATCGGAATCAACACGGCCATCATTACGGGCAGCCGCGGGTACGAAGGAGTTGGGTTCGCGCTCCCGTCTACCACGGCCATCAATGTGTACAACCAGATCGTGGCCAAAGGGCGCGTGACGCGCGGCTCCATCGGCGTCAGCTTCCAGGAAGAGTTGGGGACGAATGGAATCACGCTGAAGTCGCTTGGCGCGCAATACGGCGTGGTGATTGAAGGCGTCGAGCCAGGCAGCCCGGCGGAGAAAGCTGGGCTGAAGGGCGGCGATGTCATTACCAGCGTCAACGGCCAAGCCGTCAAGAACGGAAATGACCTGGTGAACCCGATCGCGACGGCGCCTATCGGAAGCAAGGTCAAACTAATCTACATGCGCGACCGCCAGCAGAAGGAAACGACGGCGACGGTCGAGGATCGCACGCGGGTCTTCCCGAACCAGGCGGGCCGCACCGGTGATCAACCGGGAGAAGCGGCGCCGGCGGAATTCGGCCTGCGCGTGGACGAATTGACCCCGGATCGTGCCCGCAAAGTCGGCCTGGAAGGGCAGAAGGGCGTGCTGGTGACGGATGTCGAGCCGGCCAGCTTTGCCGATGATTCCGGATTCGGACGAGGTGACGTGATCGCTGAAATCAACCGCGAACCGGTGACTTCGGTGGAGGAGTACCGCAAAGCGGTGGCCAAGCTGAAGCCGGGCGATAATGTAGTGTTCAAAGTTCTGCGGCGGCAAGACGACAAGGTCCTGACCGTGTTTCTGCCGGGCGTTGTGCCGTCGGATCACCAGCAATAAGGCAAGCAAGAACGTCGAACCACCGACCTATGCAAAAAGCGACACAGCTAGCTCTCACCCTCTTCGTTATTCTGGGGCTGGGAGTGTGCGCGAATTCTGCGCAGGCCAGGAGCGACTCATCGAAGAAGAAGTCGTCTTCTGGGTCCAGCAGCAAAGCGCACCGGGCAAAATCATCCAGGCGATCCGGCCGGCGGGAGCGGGGGCAGAAAGCCCCCACTCCTGACCGGATATCGGAAATCCAGCAGGCGCTGGCCAAAGATGGTTCGTTCGCAGGCATGCCAAACGGGAAGTGGGATAGCGCGACCGTGGATGCCATGAAAAAATTCCAGGAAGCGCACGGGCTGAATCCTAGCGGGAAGGTCGATGCGAAAAGCCTTCAGCAATTGGGCCTTGGTTCTCAGACCGCTGGCGTGGCGCCGCCTCTGCCTCCAGTCAGTTCCTCCGGGGCAACCTCTCCGGCGGTTCAATCGATGCGCCGGCAGCAATAACCGTAGCCACGGCTCGCGGCTGTTCTTCTCGATTGTTTTCCAGGCAAAGATGAATTAGAAGTCAGGGCTGTGCAGGAAGCATCTCTGCGCAGGCGGGAGGACTGGTGTCATGAGATTTGTGCGCGTGGCGATTGTAGTCGGGATGTGTGCGCTTGCGCCGATTGGTGTATCTGCACAGGGGAGCCCAGCGGCGAAGCACGTAAAGGCGGTGCGCTTCGGGAAACTGTGGGATGGCAAGGGCAAATTGTGGACGAACGCGATCGTGGTCATCGAGGCGGACAGAATACTCGGCGTCACGACCGACGTGGCAGCCATTTCCGGAGGCGCGGAAGTGATTGACCTGTCCAAATATACCGGGCTGCCGGGGTTGATCGACGTGCACACGCACATGACCATGTACACCGACGAAACGCCCGGCCAGCCGATGCTGAAGCAGATCACCAACAATCCTCCGGCGGTGGAAGTTTTTTTGGCGCGAAAAGGGGCGATGCGGACGCTCGAAGCCGGCGTGACCACGGTGCGCGATTTGAGCGCGGATCAGTACATGGACATCGCCATGCGGGATTTGATTAACGCCGGTGAAATGATCGGGCCGCGCATGTTTGTTTCGGGCTACGGCCTGTATGCCAGCCAGACACCTTATAGGAAGGAAGGATCGATTCCGGGAGCCGTATTCGCCGATGGCGTGCCGGAAGTCCTGAGAGCGGTGCGCCAACAGGTCGCCGCGGGTGTGGATTTGATCAAGCTGTACGGCTCCACAGGCACGGATGACGATGTGACCGGGTTTGAGACGTATACCTACGAGGAGATCAAGGCTGCGGTGGACATGGCGCACAAGTTCGGAAAGAAGATTGCCGTCCACTCCTATGGCCCGGACGGAGCGCGCGACGCGGTGCGCGCGGGAGCCGATTCGGTCGAGCACGCCACGGACATGGACGACGCGACGATTCAGGAGATGGTGAAGCGCGGAACGTTTTATGTGCCCACGATCGATCACAACCGGTATTACATCGAGAACGGAGACAAGATTGGATACTTTCCGGGATATAAAGAGCGGCTTCAGGCGTTCATCCCGCGAAACTTGGAGACGGCGCGGCGCGCGTTCAAGGCTGGAGTGAAGATTGCCATGGGTTCCGATGCCATTTACACCATGTTCGGGCAGAACACGCGCGAGTTGGGTTGGTTCGTGAAAGCGGGCATGACGCCGGAGCAGGCGCTGCAGACCGCCACGGGGAACGCGGCCGCGCTAATGGGTAAAGAAAAGGAGTTCGGGGCCGTGGCGCCGGGATACTTCGCTGATTTGGTAGCAGTGGATGGCGATCCGCTCGCGGACATCAATGTAGCGTTGAACAATGTAAAGTGGGTGATGAAAGACGGTGCGGTCGTCGTGGACAAGAGGAAGAGCCTTCAGAACTGATGGAGCGTGCAATCGCTCCAACAGGGGTTAATTGACCCGCTTCCGCGTTGAGGATAGAATTTAGATTCCACGCGGTTGTGGCCCGCGTTCAAACCCGCAGAGGACAAGTCGACAAGCAGAGCACCGAACCGAAGCATTCCAGGAGGAAGTATGGCTACCGCCGTTGCGCCTCGAGTTTTCAAGAATTTTATCAATGGCGAGTGGGTGGAGTCGCGGAGCGGAAAAGCCTATGAAAACCGCAATCCGGCCAATACCGATGAGCTGATCGGAATGTTCGTGGCGTCCACTCAGGAAGATGTGGACGCGGCCGTGGACGCGGCCACGGAAGCGTACAAGACATGGCGGCTGGTGCCCGCACCGAAACGCGCGGAAATCCTTTTTCGGGCGGCTGAGCTGCTGGTGCAGCGCAAGGAAGAATATTCCAAGGACATGACGCGCGAAATGGGCAAGGTGCTGGCAGAGGCGCGCGGCGACGTCCAGGAGGCCATCGACATGACCTACTACATGGCGGGCGAGGGACGCCGGCTCTTCGGCCAGACGACGCCCTCCGAACTGCCGAACAAGTTTGCAATGAGTGTGCGGCAGCCCGTGGGCGTTTGCGGGATGATCACGCCGTGGAATTTTCCGATGGCGATTCCATCGTGGAAGATGATGCCCGCTTTGATCAGCGGGAATACGGTGGTGCTGAAGCCGGCCGAGGATACTCCGCTCTCGGCATATCACCTGGTGCAGGCGCTGACGGATGCGGGCGTGCCGCGCGGCGTTGTGAATTTGGTAAGCGGCGACGGTCCGAAGGCGGGCGCGCCGCTGACAAAACACAAAAATGTGCCGGTGATCAGCTTTACCGGCTCAACTGCCGTGGGGCGGCTCGTCGCCGAGGCTTGCGCGCCGGATTTCAAGCACTACAGCCTGGAAATGGGCGGGAAAAACATCATCATCGTGATGGACGATGCGAATCTGGATCTCGCGGTGGATGGCGCGATCTGGGGCGGGTTCGGCACGACGGGACAGCGCTGCACGGCGGCAAGCCGGCTCGCGGTGCATAAAGCGGTCTACAACGAATTTGTGGAGCGTTTTGTGCGGCGGTCCAAGGCGCTGAAAATTGGCAATGGTCTCGATTCGTCCATCGAAATGGGACCTTGCATCAACGAGCAACAACTCAAGACCGTGATGGAGTATGTGGAGATCGGAAAGAATGAAGGCGCAAAGCTGCTGACCGGCGGGCACCGCTTGGAGAGCGGCCCGTACGCCAAGGGCTGGTTCCACGATCCGACGGTGTTCGGCGACTGCTCGCCCAAGATGCGCATCGCTCAAGAGGAAATTTTCGGCCCGGTCGTTTCCGTGCTTCCGGTGGAAAACCTCGAACAGGCCATCGACGTCGCGAACGGCGTCGCCTACGGTTTGTCGGCCTCGATTTACACGTGCAACGTGAACCGCGCATTCCAGGCAACCCGCGATTTGTACACCGGAATCGTCTACGTGAATGCGCCGACGATTGGCGCCGAGACGCACCTGCCGTTTGGGGGCACCAAGCAAACCGGCAACGGCCATCGCGAAGCGGCCATCGCCGCAATCGACTTCTTCACGGAGTGGAAGACCGTCTACATCGATTACTCCGACAAACTACAGCGCGCGCAGATTGACAACAATTGAACGCTTCTCTATCCAGCGACAAACCGAGGTGCTGAGGGAGCGTGCCGTACGCCTGCGAACCGCCGCGACAACCTCCTTTCGAGTTCGCGTTGACGCTGCTTGACACGCTTCCTACAATGATAGGTAGCGCTCTTTAGCACTAGGAGTAGAGTGCTGCTATGAGGAATGCCGCACTTCAAGAACGACGCAACCGCCAGATTCTGGCGGATATCGTGCGCACGTACATCGAGACGGGCGAGCCCGTGTCTTCGCGCGCCATCTCCAAACGCTTTGAAGAAACGCTAAGCACGGCGACGATCCGCAATGTTATGGCGGACCTCGAGGACGGGGGTTTGCTTTACCAGCCGCATACTTCCGCGGGTCGGGTGCCCACGGCTGCCGCGTACCGGTTTTTCGCTCAAGAAATTGCCTCGCAAGCCACATTGAGCATCGAAGATCGCGATTGGATTCGCCGCGAGTTCAAAGGCGCAACCACCTCGGTGGAAATTACCGAACGCGCCGGACATGTGCTGGCGGAAGTTTCAAACGGGCTGGGCATTATCGTCTCGCCGCCGCTGGCGAGAACCGTGCTGGAGCACGCGCGCATGTGGTTGTTGCCGGATGGGCGCGTGGTGGTGGTGCTGATTTCACCGGGAGGAATCACGCGCGACAAAATCCTGCGGCCGAACCGCCACTTTTCCCAGGCGGAGCTCGATGCCACGGCGGATTTTTTGAACCGGCAATATTCCGGCTGGACGCTCGAAGCGATTCGCGCCGATTTGTTGCAGAAACTGGCGACGGAGCGGGAACGCTACGAGGGGATCGTGCAAAGCGCGTTGACGCTTTGCGACCCGGCGCTGCTCGGCGACGAGTCGGCGCCGCACTTGCACGTCGAAGGCACGGCGCAAATTGTAGGGGCCGCCGATTTTGCGGACCAGGCGCAGCTGCGCGATCTGCTGGCAGCGATTGAAGAAAAACACCGCCTTGTAAGCGTGTTGAACGCCTGTATCGATACCCCGGAGCCGGTGCATGTGCAAATCGGTTTGAAAGAGATTACGCAAACCGGAGAAAATCTGGCGCTGATCAGCGCGCCGTATCTGAGTCACGATCAAGTGCAAGGCTCGCTGGGCGTGCTGGGACCTACGCGCATGCATTACGAGCGCGCCATGACCGCCGTGGCCTACGTCGCGCAGCTTTTCAGCGAAACGCTGAATAAGATTTGAAAAACGTTTTGCACGGGAGACGCCGAAAAGTGCCGGAGAAGGACCCAAGAGCAAGCACCAATAGAGAGAACGATCCGCAAGCAGCCGACGCCGACCAATCGGCGGAAGCAAAAGCGGTCACTGCGGATGCCGAACGCGCGGACGCCGAAGTGGCCAGGCTCGCCACCGACCTTGAAGATTTACGCCAAACGCTGCTTCGCCGCCAGGCAGACTTCGACAATTATCGCAAGCGCATCGAGAAGGAGCGTGCGGAGGACGCCAAGCGCGCAACGGCGCGCCTGATCGAAGGTCTGATTCCCGTGATTGACGGTTTCGAGCACGCCCTCGCGGCGCACCGCGAAGCGGAGTACGAAAATTACCGCAAAGGCTTCGAGCTGATCTACAAACAGTTGCTCGACAATCTGGCGCGCCTCGGCGTCGAACGCATCGATCCCGCGGGAAAAATGTTTGATCCGCATATGCACCAGGCGATGGACCGCGCGGAAACGGCCGACCACGAAGACGGCACGATTCTCCAGGTTTTTCAACCCGGATATGTTTTTCACGGGCGCGTGCTGCGACCGGCCATGGTTCGTGTAGCCGTGCATCCCCATCCGGCATCGAAGAAGAGCGTAAATTAAAACCAACCAGGAGCAGGAATGGCGAAGGTGAATCAACGTGATTTTTATGAAGCCTTGGGCGTCACGCGCACCGCGAGCGTGGACGAAATCAAATCGGCGTACCGCAAAGCAGCGCTGAAGTGGCACCCGGACCGCAATCCTCAGAACAAACAGGAAGCCGAGGTGAAATTTCGCGAGTGCACCGAAGCCTACAGCGTGCTCAGCGACTCGCAGAAGCGCCAGGTTTACGACACCTATGGCCATGCGGGGCTTTCCGGGGTCGGCGGCGCCGATTTCAATAGCACCATTTTTCAGGATTTTCACGACATCTTCGGGGACTTTTTCGGCTTCGAGGATCTTTTTTCTGGCGGGCGCCGCGGACGGAGCCGCGTACAGCGCGGCGCCGATTTGCGTTATGACATGACGCTCACGTTTGAGGAAGCTGCGGCGGGCGTGAGCACAAAGATCAAACTGGCGCGCCAGGAATACTGCGAAGTCTGCAACGGCACGGGGGCCAAAGCCGGCACCGGCGTTGTCGCTTGCCAGACTTGCGCCGGCCGCGGCCAGCTTGCCTACCAGCAGGGATTCTTCACCATCACGCGCACCTGCCCGGCGTGCCAGGGCGCGGGACAAATCGTCCGCGAACGCTGCCCCGACTGCCGCGGCCAGGGCCGCCTGGAGCGCGAGCGAACCATCGAGCTGCGTGTTCCGCCGGGCGTGGATACAGGCACACGGCTGCGCGTGGCGGGCGAGGGTGAGCCCGGCCCGAACGGAGGACCCGCGGGCGATTTGTACGTCGTCCTGGAAGTGAAGGAACATCCGTTTTTCGAACGCCGCGGCGCGGATCTCTACTGCACGATTCCCGTGAGCGTAGTCCAAGCGGCTCTAGGAACGGAGCTCCAAGTGCCCGGCCTGACCGGTGAGGAAAAACTGAAAATCCCAGAGGGCACGCAGAGCGGCGCAGTGTTCCGCATCAAAGGCAAGGGCATGCCGGATCCTCGCGGCGGCGGCAAAGGCGATTTGTACTATCACGTGCGCGTGATGACGCCGGTGAAACTCACGCGCGATCAGCGCAAGCTCGTGGAACAGCTCGGCACAACGCTCAAAGTGGAAAACAAACCGGCAGATCGCAACTCCACGATTTTCGACAAAGTAAAAGACATCTTCGGGTAGTTTCTCTGCCGCTGCGGTAGAATCCCTGCGTGCGGCGGCGATTCTTTATCAAACAATTTGAGAATGACCGCGCAGTCATCGACGGAGACACGGCGCATCACTTGGGGCGCGTGTTGCGTGCCGAGGCAGGCCAGCTCTACGAGCTGAGCGACGGCCAAAAAGTGTGGCTGGGGCGGGTCGCGAGCGTTGCGCGCGATCGCGTCGAGTTTGCGCTTGTGGAGGAGCTGCCCGCCCGCCGGTCCGCGGTGGATGTGAAGTTGCTGCTCGCCGTGGTCAAGTTTGACGCGTTCGAATGGGCGATCGAGAAGGCGACCGAGTTGGGCGTAAACACAATCGTGCCGCTGGCCGCAGCGCGCAGCGAGAAGGCGCTGGTAGCCGCAGCGGCAAAACGCGCCGAGCGCTGGAAGAAAATCCTTGTGGAGGCATCGCAGCAGTCGCGGCGAGTGAACCTGCCTATTCTCGAACCGTTGGCCCGTACGGAACCGTGTTTCGCACAATGCAAGGAAGGGCTGAAGTTATTGCTGTCGGAGAATCAAGATGCCCCATCCATGCGCACTGTCTTGGAAGGTCAGAAATCGTCGAAGGCAGTGATTGCCATTGGGCCGGAAGGCGGCTGGACGGACAAGGAATTGGTATCGGCAGACCAAGCGGGATTTAAACAGGTTTCCCTGGGGAACCTGCTCCTGCGGACGGAGACCGCGGTAATCGCCTCACTCGCCAACCTTAACTACGTGCTCGGCGCGAAATAGGGCTCAAGCTGATTCCTGCGCCTTATGTTTCTTGATGACCGTGACGACGATCATGTACAGAATCAGGCCCACTGCAATGAAGATCACCGCCGGCTTTATGTCCAGCGTGACCGCGAAACAGGTCACCCCGGCGCCAAAAAGCCAGACGAACAATTCGCCCGCAAATGCCTGGCCCCACCTCGGCTGCCTGCCGGCGGACGGGACACGCGGCGTGAGCGACGGCCACCAGCGGGGAACCGCCCTGAGATAGGCGCGGTACGATTCTCCCTGCGAGCGAAGCAATTCGTCTTCTTCGCACAGGATCAGCCGGTAGTGGAAGATCCACATTGCGGCCACGAGAAAAATCCAACCGAGCCTGCTGGCCATCACTCCGACGCCGGCGGCCATGGGGAAATTGGCGAAGTAGAG
This sequence comes from Candidatus Acidiferrales bacterium, assembly GCA_044447665.1. GTDB lineage: Bacteria > Acidobacteriota > Terriglobia > Acidiferrales > UBA7541 > Acidiferrum. The sequence continues at coordinate 40,255 of JBIOGB010000025.1, forward strand.
TGGATTGCGCAGGTAGCGATAAGGGCCGTCCGCGACCAGCGCTTCGGAATGCAAGCCCGCATCGTGAACCACTTCCGTGCGGAGATACGCCGTCGCCCAGGTGCGTAGCATCGCTGCAAGAAACACCAGTAGCGCTCCCCCGAAAAAAATGACGCGCAGCCAGAACTCACCTCGTGCGCTGTCCGGGTCCATGCCCGGCGCGGCCAGGCGCAGCAGGCCAATGCCAAAATTCACTTTGTCGAAGCAGTACAGGAAGAAGCCAATCCAATAGATAATCCCGATGATCCAGAAACGAGCCTTGAATTCGAATGTGGTGGCGCGCATGAAGGTTCTTCCTGTGGCGCGGCGCCATCTGCCGCCACGCAGGGGTTCCAAGCCGTTTCCATAACGAACGAGGCAACGGGGAGCAGTCCAGGCCGAATCCTATGAAACGTCCGCAGAAATGTCGAGCGAAAGCTGCGCTGCTGTGGAAACGCATTCTGGCGTCAGCCGTGCGGAACGTGTTATAAATACGAGGCAGCGGAAAAATGCAGAATAACGACCAGAGATTATTCCAGACTACCGAGGTCCCGGAAATCCCTGCGCCGGGTTCCTCTTCCAGTGCCGCCGCGGAGCGGCACAGCGCCGTTCATTTGTTACGCAACGAAATTCGTATCTGGACGCGCGATCTCCTCATCGCCATCGGTCTCGCGCTGGTCATCATCGTATTTCTCTATCAGCCGGTAAAGGTCGAAGGCACCAGCATGGCGCCGCTGCTCTCCGATCAGGAGCGCATCTTCATCAATAAATTTGTTTACCGGTTTGAGCCCATTCATCGGGGCGACGTCGTGGTCTTCTGGTATCCGCTGGACCGCACCAAATCGTTCATCAAGCGCGTCATCGGTTTGCCGGGCGAAACGGTGGAGATACGCCGGGGCGCCTTGTTCGTCAACGGCCTCCCGATCTCTGAACCCTATGTCCCCCGGCAGTACGAGGACCCCGGCGATTTTGGACCGGTGCGCGTCCCCATGGACGATTATTTCGTGATGGGCGATCACCGCATCAGTTCGAACGATTCGCGTGTGTTCGGGCCGGTGGCCAGCCGCTACATTTACGGGCGCGCCGTTTTCGCCTATTGGCCGGTAGACCATTTCGGTTCGCTGTCCACCACCGAAGCAAACACCAAATGAGCAGCCACCCTTCATGAGCCGGACAGGAGGACCCACTGAAGGAAGTTCAGCACCGACCTGCGATTCTCGCGCTGGAAGACGGGCGCGTTTTTGACGGCCGCGCGGCGGGCGCGATCACGCGCCGCGGCGGCGAAGTCGTTTTCAATACCAGCCTCACCGGATATCAGGAAGTTTTTACCGACCCTAGTTACGCCGGCCAGATTGTCTGTTTGACCTATCCGCACATCGGGAACGTGGGAGCGAACCTCGAAGACGAGGAATCCTCGCGGCCGTACATCGAGTCGCTGGTGGTGCGGGAGTTCTCGCAAGTCTCTTCCAGCTGGCGCTCGGCGGAGACCGCGCAGCTCTACCTGAACCGCCACAAGATTCCGGTGATATGGGATTTGGACACGCGCGCGCTGGTCCGCCACATCCGCAATGTCGGAGCGCTGCGTGGAATGGTTTCCACGGACGGCACGCCGGCCGATCAGTTGGTTTTCGAAGCGAAGCAGTTTCCCAGCATGACCGGGCAGGATCTGGCCAGCCACGTGACCTGCAAGGAGTCCTATCACTGGAATACGGGGTCGATCGAGCTGGCCACTTCGCCGTGGTCGGAGCAGATGGGTGAAGCGGAAAATGACCGCGGCGCGCGAAGGCTTCGCGTGGTGGCGTACGACTTCGGCATCAAGCAGAACATTCTGCGGCTCCTGGTGGACCACAATTGCGAAGTAGCCGTCGTGCCCGCGCAGACCTCGGCCGAAGATGTTCTGGCGTTGCGCCCCGACGGCGTTTTTCTTTCGAATGGCCCCGGCGACCCGGAACCCATCGGGTATGCGGTCGAAAATATCCGCAAGCTCCTGGGAAATGTGCCGATATTTGGAATCTGCCTGGGTCACCAGTTGTGCGGCCTGGCGCTGGGCGGAAAAACATTCAAGCTGAAGTTCGGGCATCACGGTTTGAATCATCCGGTGAAAAATCTATTGACGGAGCAAGTGGAGATTACCGCGCAGAATCACGGCTTCGCCGTGGACCCGGATTCGCTGCCCTCGCGTGACGTGGAAATAACCCACGTCAATCTCAATGACCACACGAATGAAGGCATGCGCCATAAGAAACTGCCTCTCTTCAGCGTGCAGTATCACCCGGAGGCCTCCCCCGGGCCGCACGATTCACACTACTTATTCACCCAGTTCACCGATCTGATGAAAGAATTTGCCCAGCCCGGAAGTTCGCGTCGATGAGGAGAAAGGCCTGAGTTGTTGCGTCCCTGAAGGAAAGAGATGCCCAAGCGGAAAGACATCAAGAAGATTCTGATTATTGGCTCAGGGCCGATTGTTATCGGGCAGGGGTGCGAGTTCGACTATTCGGGAGCGCAGGCCTGCAAAGCGCTGCGGGCGGAAGGCTACGAAGTCGTGCTCGTGAATTCGAATCCCGCGACCATCATGACCGATCCGGAGCTCGCCCACCGCACCTACATCGAGCCGCTGACCAAGGAATATTTGACGGAGATCATCGCGCGGGAAAGGCCGGACGCGGTTTTGCCGACGGTTGGGGGACAAACCGCCCTGAACCTCGCGGTGGAACTCGCCGAAGCAGGAATTCTTGAAAAATACAAAGTCGAGATGATCGGTGCCTCGCTCCGCGCCATCAAAGTGGCGGAAGACCGGCTCTGGTTCAAAGATGCCTGCCGGAAGATCGGCCTCGAGGTCCCTGCCTCGGAGTTGGTCAACAATGCCCAGGATGCCACGCGGCTTTGCGATCAGCTGGGCTTTCCCCTGGTGATTCGGCCGTCCTTCACACTGGGAGGTGCGGGAGGATCGATCGCCTACAACCGGGAAGAGTTTGCCGAAGCGATCACCCACGCTCTGGACGTCAGCCCCGTCCACGAGGCGTTGGTCGAGGAATCCGTTCTCGGCTGGAAGGAATTCGAACTAGAGGTAATGCGCGATTACCGCGACAATTTCGTGGTGATCTGCTCGATTGAGAATTTTGATCCCATGGGTGTGCACACCGGCGATTCCATAACCGTCGCCCCCGCGCAGACCCTGACGGACAAGGAATATCAGCGCATGCGCGACGCCGCCGCGGCCATTATCCGCGAAGTCGGCGTCGAAACCGGCGGTTCGAACGTGCAGTTTGCGGTGCATCCGGAAACCGGCCGCATGGTCATCATCGAGATGAACCCCCGCGTGTCGCGCAGCTCGGCGCTGGCCAGCAAAGCGACGGGCTTTCCGATTGCCAAGATTGCCGCGCGGCTGGCCGTGGGGATGAGCCTCGACGAAATTCCCAACGACATCACGAAAAAAACGCCGGCGTGCTTTGAGCCGACTATTGACTACGTCGTGGTGAAGATTCCGAAGTGGCAATTTGAAAAATTTCCCGGAGCGGACACCACGCTGGGCACCCAAATGAAATCCGTCGGCGAAGTAATGGCCATCGGAAGGACCTTCAAGGAGGCGCTGCAAAAAGGGATTCGCTCGCTTGAGCCGCACGCACCTTGGCGTGCTCCCACGGAAACGCCCGATTCTCTTTTGCGCGAAAAGCTGGCGACGCCGCGGCCGGACCGCATCCACTGGCTGCTCATCGCGGTGGAAAAAGGATTGCCCGCTGAGGAGATTTGCGACCTGACGAAAATCGATCCCTGGTTCATTCATCAGATTGAAGAATTGGCGGCAATGAACCAGCGCGCGGCTAACGTGACGGTGGAAACGGCTTCGCGCGATTTACTGCGCGAGGTGAAACGCTACGGTACGAGCGACGAGCAGCTTGCGAAAATTTGGAAAACGACCTCCGCGGCGGTGCGTCTGCAGCGCGCGCGCTACGGTGTAGCGCCGGTTTTCAAGAGGGTAGACACCTGCGCGGCGGAGTTCGAATCGTTCACTCCCTATCTCTATTCGACGTATGAGGACGAAGACGAATCGGACGCGCAGCCGCGCCAGAAAATTATCATCCTCGGCAGCGGCCCGAACCGTATCGGCCAGGGCATTGAGTTCGATTATTGCTGCTGCCATGCGTCGTTTGCGCTGCGCGAGGACGGCATCGAAACAATCATGGTGAATTGCAATCCCGAAACGGTTTCCACGGATTACGACACGTCGGATCGCCTTTATTTCGAACCGCTGACGCTCGAGGACGTGCTCGCGGTTGTGGAACGCGAAAAGCCGCAGGGAGTGATCGTGCAATTTGGCGGACAGACGCCGCTGAATCTCGCGCTGGAATTGAAGCGGAATGGTGTGCCCATCATCGGCACGGCGCCGGAATCAATTGACCTTGCGGAGGACAGGCGGAGATTCGGCCGATTGCTCGAAGAGCTGCGCATTCCCCAGCCACGGAACGCGACCGCGCTGGTGCCGGAAGAGGCGGCGCGCCTGGCGGGCGAGATTGGATTGCCGGTGCTGGTGCGGCCGAGCTACGTGCTTGGCGGGCGCGCCATGGTCATCGCCTACGATGTGAACACGGTGCAGGAGTATGTCGCGCAGGCGGCGCTCATGGGTCCCGCGCGGCCGGTGTTGATCGATCAATTCCTTGAAGAAGCAACCGAAGTGGATGTGGACGCGCTGGCCGACGGGACCGACGTGGTGATCGGCGGGATCATGGAGCACATCGAAGAAGCGGGCGTGCACTCGGGCGATTCGTCTTGCGTGCTGCCTCCGGTGAGCTTGTCGCCGGCGGTTCTCGATAAGATTCGCGAGTATACGAAGCGGCTGGCGCTGGCGCTGAAAGTGATTGGGCTGATGAACGTGCAATACGCCATCCAGCGCGACACCGTGTACGTGCTGGAAGTAAATCCGCGCGCGTCGCGCACAATTCCGTTTGTCAGCAAGGCCACGGGTGTGGCGCTCGCGAAAGTTGCGGCGCGGCTGATGGCGGGACGCAAGCTGGCGGAAATGAATCTACCGCTGGTGAAACACAACGGTGTGGCGGAAATCGCCGTGCATGAATTTTATTGCGTAAAATCACCTGTGTTTCCGTTCAACAAATTCCGCGGCGTGGATACTATCCTGGGGCCGGAGATGCGCTCGACCGGCGAAGTGATGGGCATCTCGACGTCGTATGGCCAGGCCTTCGCCAAAGCGCAATTGGCCGCGGGGCAGCGGCTGCCGCGCAAGGGCACGGTATTTCTTAGCGTGAATGATCGCGACAAGAAACACGTCGGCACGCTCGGAAAAGAGTTGGCGGAGATGGGTTTTCGGCTGCTGGCAACGCGCGGGACGGCGGCGGCGCTGCAGGCCGCGGGCATTGCGGCGGAGCCCGTATTCAAAGTGAACGAAGGACGGCCGAACATCGTAGATCAGGTGAAGACAGGAAAGATCGATCTGATCATCAATACGCCGCTGGGACGCGAATCGTTCTACGACGAGAAATCGATTCGACGCGCGGCGATTCGGTACAACATTCCTTGCATCACCACGCTGGCGGCGGCACACGCCGCGACGCGAGGAATTCGCGCGCTGCTCGATCAGGGAATAGAAGTGGCAGCATTGCAGGATTTGCACCGCGGACAAGTCGCTGCATCCGGCAGCACTGCGGCAGGAGATTAAACGATGGATTTTTCCGGAGTTTTTCCTGCGCTCACAACGCCGTTTGCGGCGGACGGCAGCGTGTCGCTGGCGGACCTGAAACACAACCTGCATCGCTACAACCGTACGGATCTGGCGGGGTACGTGGTGCTGGGCTCGACTGGGGAGTCGGTCCTGCTTTCCCGCGAGGAGATGGATGGAATTCTTACGACGGCGAAGGAAGCGGCTACGCCGGAGAAAAAACTGATTGCGGGAACGGGCGCGGAGTCCACGGCCGAGACGATCGCGAAAACGAAACGTGCCGCGGAACTTGGATATCACGCGGCGCTGGTGAAGACGCCGCATTATTACAAGCCGGCATACAAGCCCGAAGTGCTCATCACGCATTACCGAAAAGTAGCCGATAACTCGCCGATACCCGTGCTGCTGTATTCGGTGCCGCAATTTACCGGCGTGGCGCTCGAAGCGCCCGAAGTGTCGGCGCTCGCCGAGCATCCGAACATCATCGGAATCAAAGACAGCTCCGGGAGCGTGCAGCGCGTCGGCGAGATAATTGCGGCGGCGCGGCCAGACTTCCAGGTGCTGGTTGGTTCGGCGAGCACGATGTATCCCTCTCTGCTGATTGGAGCGCGGGGAGCTATCCTGGCGCTGGCGGATGCGTTGCCGGAAAAATGCGTGGCGCTATACGATTTTGCGCGCCGCGGCCAGCTCGAACAGGCGCGCGAGCTGCAACAAGTTCTTGTGAAGGCATCGAAGCTCATCGTTTCCGAGGCCGGCATCGCCGGAGTCAAGTTCGCCATGGATCAGCGGGATTACCGTGGAGGGATCCCGCGGCCTCCTCTCCTTCCGCTCACGGACGAAGTGAAAAAGCGTCTATTAGCCCTACTCGCCACTTTGGAGCCGGCCGTGGCCCGGGCTTGAGGCGGCGACAGGCCCATTTGCTGTGACCAAACGAGCCGGATATCATCTAACCTGCGATGGACTGTCGACCCCTCCCGTTTAGCCAGCTCCCCCACCAACCGAAGCTCTTTCTCCAATTCATTGAGAATTTTTCCCGGGTCGCGACGTTCTATGCGCATCCTCCGGCGATGGCGCCGGTGAAGCGCGTGGCGCGAGCGTTGAAGTTTCCCCAGGAACGGAGGGCGAAAGTCGTTTCCGCTTTGCGAGCACAGAACAAAGCGTTCGGTTCGGGCGAGGCGACGGCGGAAAATCTGGCGAAGCTCGAGAAGGGAGCGGTCGCGGTGGTTTCCGGACAACAGGTAGGGCTCTTCAGCGGGCCGGCGTACGCCATATATAAGGCATTGACGGCAGTTCAACTGGCGGAAGAGCTGACGAGCGCGGGCGTGCGAGCCGTGCCTGTTTTCTGGATGGCGACGGAAGATCACGACCTGGAAGAGGTCCGCCACTCGACATGGTTCCATGCAGGGAAGCTCGAACGGTTCGAGTTGCCGATCGTGGCGGAAGCTGGGAAACCGGTAGGGCAGATTCCGCTGGGCCCGCAAGTGGAGGAGCTGGCGCGTGCGGCTGCGGGGCTGCTGAGCAACGAAGGCAGCGAGCTGCTGGCGAATTTTATAAAGGAGAGTTACCGCGCGGAAGAAACGTATGGAAGTTCCTTCGGGAAATTGTTTGCGCGATTGTTTGCGGAGCAGGGACTCATTCTGCTCGACCCGCTGGATGAACGGCTGCATCGCGCGGCCGCGCCGCTGTACCGGCGGGCGCTGGAGGAACGCGACGCCCTGACGGAGAAATTGCTGCAGCGCGCGAAAGAGCTGGACAGAGCAGGATTTGATGCGCAAGTGAAAGTGACTTCGCGGAGCACGCTGCTCTTTCGCATGTGCAAGGGCGTGCGGCGATCCATTGGAGTGAGCAACGGGAAATTTCAGTCGGGAGATTCTTCCTGGACGCGCGAGGAATTGTTCCGGATGGTGGAAGCGGAGCCGGAGTTCTTCAGTCCAAACGCGCTGCTGCGGCCGGTGGTGCAGGATTATCTGTTGCCGACGGCCGCATGCGTCGCGGGACCGGCAGAGATTGCCTACTACGCGCAAGCGGAAGTGATCTACCGTCATCTGCTGGGGCGAATGCCGGTCATCCTGCCGCGCGCGGGGTTCACCCTGCTGGATGCCAAAGCGGAAAAGCTGCTGCGGCGATACCACTTGAAGGTTGAGGATGTGTGGGCAGGGTCGCAGGAATTGCGGCGGAAGATGGAAGTATCGAACGTGCCCGGGGCGCTCGGGAAGAATTTTGAGAAGACCGTCCGGCAAACGGAACGCATGCTCGGGCAATTGAAGAAACAAATCGTACGGCTCGATCCTACGCTTGCGGGGGCGGTCGGGACGGCGCAGAGAAAGATCGCGTTCCAATTGGACAAGCTGAAGCGCAAAGCCGGTAAGGCGGCGGACGCGAAGGCTGGGCTCATTGCGAGTCATGAGAGTTTCCTCGAATCGCTGCTGTATCCGCACAAGGCGCTGCAATCGCGGGAGCTGTGCTTGCTGCCGTTTCTGGCGCGGTGGGGAAGCGTCGGCTTGAAAGAGCTGCAGAAGTTGTGTAGCAGCCGGAACTTGAAGGAACACAAGATTTTGCGGATTCCGTAGGAAATTGGTTCGACGCTGCTCGTATTGCGCGGTTGTTGGCGACTGACCCGCCGTGGCGGGTTCTGAGCGAACCAGAATGGGAAGAACCTACCCCCACCCCCCATGTTTTCGTATGAGTGGCAAACACAGGACTTACAGGCGCAAAGGCTGCAAGAGTGGCAAGGGAAAGACTTAAAGTAGTTGTGTTTTCAGTAAGTTGCGAACGATTCGTAAGAGTGGCAAAGAAAGGACTTATCTGTTTATAAAAAGGTAACGGTCCGGGAGCTGTGCATTGTGAAGGAATTGGAAGAACAGCGCCGCGGAGGACCATGTGACGGAAAACGCGAGAGAACCGCGCTCACCTAACCAAAAAATTGTACCATATTAATACCGATTGTCAAGTGATTACTGCTAAGTTGTTTGCCTGCTTTGGGATACCGGCGCCGTTCGAGTGCCACCCGGTCTGGTCTGGTAATCTATAGCATATGCGATACCTGGTTAGAGCGCGAGTGAAGGATGGCTGCCAGCGGGGGTTGCTGGAAGCGATTGAACGCGGCACGTTGGGGGAAGGGTCGGTTGCGGAAGGGGAATACCTGCGCAACATGCACGAGGCGAGGGTTTGTCCCGACCATACGGTGCGTTGGGTGGAGGTATGCTACTGCCCGACGCCGCTCCTGGAAGAGCGTCCTTACTGGGAGGAGTATTTCGAGCTGGTCAAAGTCCACGATGCGCACGACCGGCGCAAATGCCGTGACCAGGACGGCTCCGAGCCGTGGGCCTGCGGAAATTGCGACTGCACCGCGGGGCTGGAAGAAAAACTGAAGAAGACGGGCGAGGCGTTCCTCAAACTGCTGGAGAGTTCTTCCAACGACCCCGTTGGATAGGACGATTTAGACGGAACAGCTTTTGCGGAACTTCATGCCCATCCACTCCGTCGAAGGATGGGGCATCCAGGGGGAAAATGCGAGAAGAACGCCCTACGCTTTGCATTAAATAAATGCGCAAAAGGTAGGCCAGCCCGATGTTGCCCGCTGAGTTAGGGCGCGCCTCCCACCTTCGATTGTACCGACCTCTTGATCCGTCAATCGGACGTGAGTTTTTCATCCCCTGCGGGTTAGTATGCGCGGGATTTCCAGTCCAAGTTTTGAGGGAGATGCGCATGGCGGCTTCCTTGCCAGACAACGGGCTAGTTCACCTCAGGAGTCCCTACTCAGTTTCAGAGACACTAAAGCGGCTTGAGTCCTTGCTGCAGGCCAGAAATCTTAATGTATTTGCGCGTATCGATCACAGTGGCGAAGCCGAAAAGGCCGGCTTAACAATGCGCGCCACGCAACTCATTATTTTCGGGAGTCCGAAGGCGGCCACACCTGTGATGGTCGCCTCTCCAACACTCGCGATTGACCTGCCTCTCAAGGCGTTGGCATGGGAAGACTCAGAGGGCAAAGTATGGCTTTCCTACAACAGCCCTGATTATCTCAAGCGGCGGCACGAGATCCCAGACGAGTTGATAAAGAACATCCCCGGTGTCGGAGCACTCCTAGAAAAAGCGGTAGAATAGTTCTTCGTTGCAACTGTGGTTGCAATTTCCCGAGGATGTATGCCGGAGCCAAGGCCCAATGACAATCGGCTGGTAACCAGCGAGAATTCCAATCGCGTCCGCGATCATCTTGCGAATGAGCGCACTTTTCTTGCGTGGGTGCGCACCGGCGTCGCGGTAGTCGTTTTCGGATTTGCCATCGGACGCTTTGCCATTGCCATCCGGCAATTCATGGAAATTCAAGGTCAAACGTCGCGGACGGCTGGGGTTTCCGTCTGGTTCGGTACGATTGCTATTATCGCCGGGGTGCTATTGACTCTAGCCGGCTTAGTTCGCTACCGGCGGACGCGTGCTCAGTTGGAATCCGGAGAGTTCGAGCCGGGTGGTTTTGTCGTCGATCTTGTCGGTATCCTTGTGGCGCTGTTCGGCTTGGTGCTTGCCGGCTATCTGGTCTACATAGAGCTGCGGCTGTAAGTTGCAGCGGTCGTCCGTTTTAAAAAGCCCATTTCGACAACCGGCCGAAACTCTTTTTGAAATTCATCGAAAGTTCCGGCTTCGGTTATCTAAAGTGGTCTAGTGCGTTATTGACCGCACCAGTCTCTGGCTTGCACTCATGTTTGTCAAAGTCGACTTGGAGTTGCTGTAGAGCTTTGTCGGAGTCCACTAGAAACTCCTGTCGCGTGTTGAAGACTAGCCTGCAGAAATCGCAATAAGCGACGCTGGGGGTGCTCCCGATGAATCGTGCTATTTTGAGGATCCGGTCCGGCATTGCAACATCATTGCAGGGTACGATTGCTGAGTCAAATGCCGTGACCAGGACGGCTCCGAGCCGCGGGCCTGCGGAGATTGCGACTGCACTGCACGGCTGGAAGAAAAGCTGAAGAAAAGAGGCAAGCCATTCCTCGGACTTTTGCACAATTTTCTCGCAGATTCCACCTCTTCGTGTGACGGGAACGGGTAACGCGCGCGCCGGCCAAAGAAGAAGCCCCGTCCTTAAACGGCGAGAACGGGGCACCTGGATTCAAATCTCATTCATGCTAACGCGTTACGCTGGGGCCATCCGGCCTCAACTTTCTATCGCAGAAGGTTAACCAAGCGTGACGTTAGCTTCCCACGTTTTTCGGAGGGGGAGCGAACCGACGCAAAAGCGTAATGGAAAATACCAAAATGAGGACGAGCAGTCCCAACAAGCCAAGCTCAGTCATGCTAGCTCGAAATATGCTGGCACTCTCGGCCGACCACGTTCCACCTTTTGTGAGGGTGGCTGCTTCCAAGGTAATCACAAGGATGCGCCGAATCGAGGCAATCAGGCCCACGACAAGGAAGGGTTCGGTAACCAGAAAATGCGAGTGGATGGAGATGCGCACTGTATGCAGAATCTCCACCAGCATCAGCACCACGAGCAGTTGGTCCAACACCAGCAGTGTCTCGGTGGCGATCGTCCAGTGAGCGAGCCCCTCCCAAAGCATTTTGCCGGCGTTTGCAATCGTTGCGAGCGCCGTTATAAAAAGCAACACGGCAAGGACGGAATAGATAACCACTTCGGCTTTGCCCAGATAGTCGCCAAAGTGGACGCGGAGCTTCTCTTCGGCCATTGGGGGTCACTCGTAGAATCGATGTGGTTCGCGCCTTTTCGCAGGCAGAGTATAACGATAAGCAGGCTTATCGGAAAGTGAGAACGTGGGTACGGTGCCGATTACGGGCGGAATGGCGGTGGGAGGACAGCGAGGGAATGGACCGAAGCGAAGAGAGATTTCATCACTCGCAGAAAGCGCGAGTGATGGCGCAGAGGTCTCTCTGCGCAGGCCGACCACATCGCAGGAGCGAGAGGGGAAGAAGAAGTCGGCCTGCTTCGTTCGAAATGACGACATAGAGGTGGTTCTCCGGCGCGACTTTCCAGTACTCCACGGCATCAGTTGAGAGGGCGGCTAGGGAGGAATAGAATGGTGGCTGCCTGCCCCGAAGGAAGGATTGGACCTCAGGGAAGACCGAGCAACTGCAAATACAAAATCAAAGGAGACCGACAATGGCAAAGAGCGCCGCAACACCGGCAAGAGTACAGGAAAAGACCGCGCGAGAAGTGACAACCGATCTGAGCCGCGAAGGCGTCGCGGAGATCAGCGCTTCGCTGCGTCCGCTGCTTGCGGACGTGTTCGCGCTTTATCTGAAGACGAAGAGTTTTCATTGGCACATCAGCGGGCGGCATTTTCGCGATTACCATTTGCTTCTGGACGAGCACGCCGAGCAAATCTTTGCAATGACGGACGAGATTGCGGAGCGGGCGCGGAAGATCGGAGGGAGCACGCTGCGTTCGATCAGCGATGTTTCGCGGCATCAGCGCTTGAAGGACAACCACGCGGAGAGCGTGGCGCCGAAAGAGATGCTGGCGGAGCTGGGCGCCGACAATCAGCAGTTGACGCGGTTCCTGCGCTCCACGCATGAGGTCTGCGACAAGCACGGTGATGTCGCTAGCGCCAGCTTGATAGAGAACTGGATTAACGAAACCGAGCGACGAACGTGGTTTTTGTCGGAAATCGTGAGCGATCTCTAGGAAGTCGAAACCCTGGCGTTTATAAAGCCGCTAGGCCATTCCACTCGCTTTAACAAATACAGAGCAAGTTGCCATGCAGATTCTGAAAGCGGGAACGCTGTACTTCGCGCTGGTGTTTGGGGCGGGGTTCGCGCTGGGGACTATCCGCACACTCTGGGTCGTCCCAAGCGTGGGAATCAGGAAAGCCGAACTGATGGAAGAGCCGCTCATGTTGGTGATTACGTTTCTGGCGGCGAGATGGGTGGTCCGGCGATTGTCCTTACCGCCCCGAGCGCTTACACAGCTGGGCATGGGTATGGTAGGGCTGGGCTTCCTAGTTGCCGCTGAGCTTGGATTCGTGCTGTGGCTGCGCGGCATGACGATTCGCGAATATGTTGCAAGCCGGGACCCGGTGGCGGGAATGGTGTACCTGGGGATGCTTGGGGTTTTTGCGGTAATGCCGCTGATCGTAGCTGGCGGGAGAGTTGGCAATGGAAACGTTGGTGGTGAAGACGGATCGAAGAACGCAGCTGGTTGACGTTACGGAACGCGTGCAGCGAGCGGTGACGCAGGCGAAGGTGTCATCGGGCGTCTGCTACATCTACGTGCCGCATACGACGGCGGCGGTGCTCATCAATGAGCATGCGGACCCGGACGTGGCGACGGACGTGGAGGCGACGCTGGACCGGTTGATCCCGCGCAACGGTGCTTACCGGCACAGCGAGGGGAATTCCGATTCGCATGTGAAGGCCGCGCTGGTGGGTACGAGCCAGATTGTGTTTATCGAAAGCGGGAAATTGGCGCTGGGGCGGTGGCAGGGGATTTTCTTTTGCGAGTTTGATGGGCCGCGGGAACGGCAGATGTATGTGAAGGTGGTTGGGGAAGGCGAAGGATCGACGCGCGCACGCCCAGCAAATTGGCCATGAACCGGACGTTGAGATCCTTTCCGACAGGAGTAGGAATCGATGATCGGGCACCCTCATCCTTCGCTCTGCTCAGGACAAGGCGGATGCCCTCAGGATGACAACGCGAATTTATGGACCTGCTGCGACCGATGCATATCGTGTGTGCTAGAGTTTTCGGGTGATGATGCGCGCCGGAGTGTACGTACAGGTTCCGTTTTGCCAGACGAAGTGCACGTATTGCAACTTCCATACGGGAGTGGTGTCTTCGGGGAGGTTTGGGCCGTATGTGGAGGCGGTGTGCGCGGAAATACAAGGATATCGAAGGCTCTACGTCGCTGGCGGAATTACGCTGCCGAAAACTTTTGACGAAGCGGCGGTGGATACGATTTACATTGGCGGGGGGACGCCGAGCTTGCTGGAGGTGCGGGATCTTCAAAAGCTGCTCGGTGCGATACGAGAGAGTTTCCGAGCGCAACTCATTGAAGTGACGCTGGAGGCGGATCCGGAGACGATTGAAGCGGAAAAAGCAGCGGCGTGGGTGCGGGCGGGAATCAGCCGGGTAAGTTTTGGGGTGCAATCGTTTTCGGACAAAGAGCTGGCGGCGGCGGGGCGCATGCACCGGCGCGCGGATATTTACTGGGCGGTGCCGATCCTGCGCGAGGCGGGGATTCGAAACATCAGCTTCGATTTGATTGCGGGGTTGCCGCACCAGACGCGAGAGAGCTGGCGGTACTCGCTCGAGGAGTTGGCGGCGCTTGCGCCGGAGCACGTGTCGGTTTACCTCCTGGAGATTGACGAAGGAAGCCGGCTGGGAAGGGAAGTGCTGCAGGGCGGGGCGCGATACAGCGCGGGGGCGCTGCCGAGCGAAGATGAGATGGCGGATTTTTATGAGGCGGCGCAGGAATTTTTGTGCGCGCTGGGATATCACCATTACGAAATTTCGAATTGGGCGAAGCCGGGATTCGAATCGCGGCACAATTTGAAATACTGGCGGCGGGAGCCATACCTGGGATTTGGCGCGGGTGCGCATTCGTTTTCGGGGACGGAGCGATGGGCGAATGCGCACGATGCGGCGGCTTACGTGAGCGCGCTGCAGAGCGGGCGATTGCCGGTCGAGCAACTGGAGAAGGTGACGGCGGAGCAGGCGCTGGAGGAAGAGCTGTTCCTGGGACTGCGGCAACTGGACGGGATCGATGTTTCGCGGATTGAGCGGGAGTATGAGGTGAGCTTGGCGGAGCGGTTTGCGCCGCTGGCATCGGCGGGGTTGGTGGAAAGGGATGGCGACGTGGTGCGGCTTGCGCCGAAGCGATTGAGTGTTTCGAATGAAGTGTTCGTGGAATTGATGAGGTGAGGGAACAAAGGGGGCTGGAAACGTGACTGCGACGATTGCGAAGACGGGAATGCGGAGCGATCCGGACGACGTGAAGCGAATGGCGGGGATCGTCGATCTGCGGAGCGACACGGTGACGCGGCCGACGGCGGAGATGCGGCGGGCGATGGCGGAGGCGGAGGTTGGCGACGACGTGTACGGTGAGGACCCGACCGTCAACCGGCTGGAAGAGCGAGCGGCGGAGATTTTTGGGAAAGAGGCGGCGCTGTTCGTGCCGTCGGGCTGCATGGGGAACCTGATCGCGATTAAAGTGTGGACGCATCATGGGAATGAAGTGATTTGCGAGGAACGCAGCCACGTGAATCTGTACGAGCTGGCGTCGATGTCGGCGATTGCGGGGTGCATGCCGCGGGCCGTGCGCGGGGACGATGGCATCCTGACGTGGAAAGAGGTCGAGGCGGCCATCCGGCCGGTGATTTATTACGATTCGCAGACGGCGCTGGTGTGCCTGGAGAATACGCACAACATGGCGGGAGGCACGGTCTATCCGACGGCGCAGGCGGAGGAGATTTGCGACGGGGTGCATGCGGCGGGGTTGAAGATTCACCTGGATGGAGCGCGGATTTTTAATGCGGCGGCGGCGCTGGGCGAGAGCGTGGCGCAGATGACGCGCAAGTGTGATTCGGTGATGTTTTGTCTTTCGAAAGGATTGGGCGCGCCGGTGGGGTCGATGATCGTTGGGTTGCGCGCGTTCATTGACAAGGCGCGCATTTACAGAAAAATGTTTGGCGGTGGGATGCGGCAGGCGGGCGTGATTGCGGCGGCGGGACTCGTGGCCCTCGAAAAATCGCCCGGGCGACTGCACATCGATCATGAAAATGCGCGGCGGCTGGCGGAGGGAATCGCGGGGATGCGCGGATTGAGCGTCGATGCCGCAAAAGTGCGCAGCAATATCGTGATTTTCGATTGCGCGGAGAGCGGGAAGACGGCGGTGGAGCTTTGCGAGGCGCTGCAAACGAGAGGGATTTGGGCGCTGGACACGGCGCCGTATTCGGTGCGGTTTGTGACGCACTGCGATGTGGACCTCGTGGGAATTGAACGGGCTATCGCGACGCTGGGAGAGGTGATGGCGCAACCGCGAAGGATGGGGGCGTGATGCGGAAGAGTACGGGAATTTCTGAGGGGTGGGGTGAGCGCGCTGGCGCCTAGGCGAGAGGGCCCGGGTGCTTCAGATAGCGGTCGATGAGGGCGTCGGCGGTGCGGTAGGTCAAAGCGAGAATCGTTGCGGTGGGATTTGCGGATGCATTTTGTGGAATCGTCGAGCCGCCCAGAATGAAGAGATTCGAAAATTGCCAGTGTTGCAGAAAGGGGTTCACAACCGAGCGATCGGGTGAGGGACCCATGATTGTACCACCTTGCAGGTGCGTGGACTGATATCGCGTGGTGTCGTAACTCCGCAGGCCAGGAGAGGGAATAGTTTCCTTCGCACCCATGGCACGGGCCATCTCCACTGCTTTCTCCGATGCGAACTCCGACATATGGCGCTCGTTGTCGCGCCAATCGAGGGTCATACGCAGAAGGGGATCGCCCAAGCGATCCTTGTACGTTGGATCGAGATCCATGTAGTTGCCTTTGTAGGCCAGGTGTTCGCCGCTGAAGCCGATGCGCGCGGTGCGGTCGTAATAGTAGAGCCCCGCCTTTTTCCAATCCGAACCCCAGCGAGCCTTCCTGGAAGGCGGCAAGACACCAAAATTGGCGATAGGCCCGTCACCGATGTGGGTAACCGTAAAACTCCCGCCGCGCAAGAAGGGGAGATGGGTGTGATCGAATACATCACCGTCAAAGTCGCTAATGCGAATTCCGGAAGCGGCGGAGCCCATGAAGCGATTCAAAGGCTTTTCGAAGAAGGCGGTGGCTGAAAAGAGAATCTGGTGAGTCAGATTGCGGCCGACGTTGCCTTTGCCGTCAGCGGGATCGTAGGGTTCACCGAGTCCGGAGAGGAGAAGAAGGCGAGTGTTGTTGAGGGTCCAAGAAGCAAGAACGGTAAGGCCAGCAGGCTGGAAAATGTCCTCTCCTGTTGCATCCACGTAGGTCACGCCGGTCACATTGCCATTGCCGTTCGCACCGGCGCGGTTGATTCGACGGACCCATGCTCCCGTGCGAATGGAGACGGTTTTGCACCTTTGGATTACGGGCAAGAGGATGTTGGTGGGCTGCGCTTTTGCGCCAATCATGCAGCCAAAACGGTCGCAAAAGCCGCAATAGGTGCAGCCGGGCCGGGAGACTCCATCCGAGTTAGTGAAAGAGACGCTCGTCGTCGCAGCGGGTATGGGATAAGGATGGTAGCCGAGCGATTTTGCCGCTTCGCGGAAGAGGGAAGCGATGTAGGGAATCTTGGTGGGAGGGGTCGGATATTCGGCGCTGCGCCAGCCTTCGAAGATGTTTCCGCCGTCAATTCGTGTTCCGCGCAGATTGCCCGCTTTGCCGGAGATGCCTAGCAGGGGTTCCGCGCGCATGTAATGGGGTTCCAAATCGTCGTAGGTGATTCCCCAATCTTGAACGGAATGATCCTCGGGCAATTTGCCGGCACCGTATTTGTCAACCGTGCTCGAGAGCAACTCGAAGCAATCCGGAAGAAAGCGGGGAAACCAGGCAGACCAATGTTCACCAGCACCACCCACACCCGAACCGGGTAGAAAACAACCGTGCTGGCGGAGCGGAAGAGCGCGTTGCTGGGGCGCGTGTCGGAACGTCACCGTCTCCTGAGAAAGGTCCTGCATCATGTGCAGGCGGATGGCGTAGTCGAGTTCATCCATGTCGGTGGAGTAATTTTCCGTTTTGTGCGGACCGCCGCGCTCGAGCACGACGACAGAGAGCGAAGTGCGCGAACCGAGCTCCTTGGCCATGAGCAGGCCAGTCCATCCGCCGCCGACGATGACGATGTCCACGGGGGGCAGGGTTTTCATTTCTCGTCCTCGCTGGGGCGGACATCTGCGCCGGTCACCTGCAGGAGACTGATTGGCTTTGGGCGGAACGCTTCTCCGTAGTGCTTGTCAATGTCGTCGTAGTTGCTCATGCGGGGGCCGGGGAAGCCAATGAGCTGCCATCCGATCATGTTGGTGTTTCCGCCGTGAATGGGGTCGGAGAACATGCCTTCGATGGTGTGCTTGCGAAGAAGAGAAAAAAACCGGGAAGATTCAATCTGTTGAAGACGCACGTCCTGTTCTTTTGAGGCGAGGCGGTCGAAACCTTTTAGATTTTTCAGTCCTTCGCGGTAGATTTCGCGGGGGGTGGCTTTCCCCTGATAGCCGAGCTCCGGAGGGCCATCTTCAAAAGGGCCCTGCGTGTAGCGGTAGCGGTCGCGGCCGTAGGGGCCGGCAAGTTGGCGGTCAATGTAAATGGCGACGCCGGCTTCGCGGGCTCCCGGGCCGGAATCGTCGGTCGGGAATATGCGGGACGCTGCGGCAACAACGATGAGAGCTTCCGATTCGTCGAAGAAGCGGAGGGGGATGCGCAGGCGTTTGTCCTGCGAAGTGAGCAGAGAGCCCTTGCGATCCAAGGAATAAACGAGAACGCCGCCAAGGCTGGCTGCGGAAAGAGTGAGGAAATGACGGCGCCGCATGGCGGGAGTGTATCAAAGGAAAGGGCGGAGGCAATGGCGACTTACGCGGGATTGTTTGCACTCCAGGCGTTAACCGCTGGAGACAACTGATCTGGGAGAAGTCGGGCATGGGTCATTCCTGTGGTATAAAATAAAGTTTGGTTGGATATTGGACAAATCTATAGGTTGTTGAGGGCAACGTGGAGTTCCATTTTACGGACGAGCAGGAGCAGCTGAGGCGGAGCGTGCGGGAATTTGCCGAAGGCGAGATCGCGCCGCATGTGATGGAGTGGGACGAAGCGTCGCATTTCCCGCTGGAGATCATGCCCAAGCTGGCGGAAATGGGGCTGCTGGGGATTATTTTTCCGGAACCGTACGGCGGGGCTGGGCTGGGGTACACCGAGTATGTCATCGCGATCGAAGAGCTGGCGCGGGTGGACGGGTCGGTGGGCTTGATCGTGGCGGCGCACAATTCGCTGTGCAGCAATCACATCTTCAAATTCGGAAGCGAAGCGCAGAAGAAGAAATATCTGGTGCCGCTGGCGCAGGGAAAGAAAATCGGCGCGTGGTCGCTGACGGAGCCCGAGGCAGGATCGGATGCGGGAGGCACCCGCACGACAGCGGTGCGCGCCGGCGGCCATTGGGTGCTGAACGGCGCGAAAACGTTTACGACGAACGGGCACTACGCAGACGTTTGCGTGGCGATGGCGGTGACGGACAAGGCCAAAGGGTCGCACGGAATCAGCGCATTTATTCTGGAAAAGGGGATGGCCGGATTCCGGCCCGGGAAGAAGGAAAACAAGCTGGGGATGCGCGCGAGCGACACGTCGGAAGTAATCTTTTCGGATTGCCGCGTGCCGCAGGAGAACATGCTGGGCCCTGAGGGCGACGGATTTATCGGCAGTCTGAAGATACTCGATGGAGGGCGGATATCGATTGCGGCGCTGGGATTGGGGATGGCGCAAGGAGCGCTCGAGGCAGCAACGCGTTACGCAAAGCAGCGGAAGCAGTTCGGGCAGCCGATCAGCGAGTTTCAGGCGATTCAGTTCAAGCTGGCGGACATGGCCACGGAAGTGGAAGCCGCGCGACTGCTGGTGTACCAAGCGGCCTGGCTGGCGGATCAAGGGAAGAGCCGCTTCACGCGGGAAGCGAGCATGGCAAAACTTTTTGCGAGCGAAGTCGCGGTGCGCGTGGCCAACGAATGCGTGCAGATTCACGGTGGGTATGGCTTCATCAAGGAC
>JBIOGB010000026.1:0-58379 GCA_044447665.1 Candidatus Acidiferrales bacterium
GGTAACTCTACTTATGCGGTCCTACAACCCCCAAAGTGCAAGCACTTGGGTTTGGGCTGTTCCGATTTCGCTCGCCGCTACTTTCGGAATCTCTGTGATTTATTTTCCTCCAGGTACTGAGATGGTTCACTTCCCTGGGTTGGCTCATACCCGCCTATGTATTCAGCGGGCTGTAGCGAGAGTTCATCTCGCCGGGTTTCCCCATTCGGAAATCCCCGGATCAAAGCCTGCTTGCGGCTCCCCGGGGCTTATCGCAGCTTGCCACGTCCTTCTTCGCCTTCTGGCGCCAAGGCATCCACTGTACGCCCTTAGTAGCTTAATCATAAAACTTACTCAAGCCGTCTCCGCTTTGCAGCTTCGACGTTTTGATTCCCGTAGCTCCATATTTCCTCGGCTCAAGATTTCTCTCCAGCCAGGCTTTCGTTTCTACGTTCCTCAAACAATTGATAAGTCCGCCTTTGTTTTCCACAGTTTTGCTCAACTCGAGCAGAACTTGTAATATGTCCACACCATGACGTTGCCGCTGACCTTGATCAGCGCGCAATTATCGGCGTGGACTTGCCAGCCTTTCTGTTGTCAAAGAACTCTTAATTCCGATTCCATCGGAACGCCCTAAGTGCCTTAGGGCTTGTCTGGCGGGACTTATCGGACCGCGTTGCGCGATCTCGCCTTCCAGCTCTGCTCCCGGCAACCACCAAAGGTCGCCAGAAATAAAAAACCCGGCGTCGAGCGCCGGGTACAGCCACTCACATTTGAGTGGCTCCACGCGAAACTCGACAGGTTTCTAGCCCGTGTTACTCGTAGGTACCTCACCTAGGATCTGATTTATTTACCGCAGACCCGACCGTGAATCCCCTAAATCGTCCGGCAGGTTCACACAACCCCCGAACCATCTGCAAGTATACCGGATTTCCTTTATTCGTCAAGCCCCTCCCACCAACATTCTCGCCTTTTTTTCCTCAGACCGGCTCCTCTGTGCAAAACTGCCAATTTCCAGCATTGGCTGGACATCCTGGTGAAACATAGGTGGTTTGTCTCACTGCTCTCCACGTAAAACTCACGTCAGCAGCTCTACCCCAACCTTCTTCGCTGCCGCTCGCATATCCTTGTCAAGTGTGGCCAGCGGCAGCCCTTCCCGTTGCGCCAGTTCCACGTAGACACCATCGTATGCCGTCAACTGCAACGTCCGCGCTGCTGTGTAGGCTTGTCTTACAGACACAATGCCCCCCTCGATCTCAATACGGGGTCCAGAAAGAAATAGGATTTCCAATTGTCGTATCGCGTAATCCGCGGCTTCCGTGGTCAGAATATTCTTGCGCGCCGCCCGTGCAAGGGCATTCGCCATTTCAAGCGGCCACAGCCCCGGAACCAGCGCCTTTGAACCGTCTGCCAATTTTTGCCGGACTTCCAGAGCGTATTCCGTGTCTGGATGGGGAAGAAACCATGCTGCCGATACAGACGCACCCAGCACAAACCCGTTCACATTCGGCCTTCTTCGATCAAGTTCTTAATGGTCACGCCGCGCAAAGGCTTCGCGCGTTTGCGAATCTTGTCCATCTCCTCGAAGACCTTCTTTAGATCCACTTGCTCTTCTACGGGCCCCATCACCGCCGCCAGCTTCCCCCGCTTGGTGATCCCGATCCGCTCGCCCCGTCCGGCGCGCTCCACCAGCTCGGAAAGTTTTTGCTTGGCTTCAAACAACCCTACTTTGCGCATCTCCCACCTCAAATCACCTAGATGGTTATTCTAGATGAATCATGCGCAAAGTTCAAGGGAAAAATGCAGCTCGTTGCCGAATCGCGCGTGCCGCGTGCTTGGCCGAATGGATCTGAGCATCCTTAGTAGCGGCCGCGGCCCGCCCCGACCCTGTCGGGGACCGTCGCGGGCACCTTTGTAGCGGCGACTTTATGTCGCCATCTTGGTTTTGTTCCGGGGCCTTACGCCGCGCCGTCGCCATTTTTATTCTAGGCGCGGTCAATGTCCGGGCGCCTTGTCTCACGCTTTGCGTAGCGCCGTGGCGGAACTTGTCCTGCCTGTCCCGCCTAGTCCATAGCCCAAAAGCCAGACCGATTCGCAAAAACTTCGCCACCCGACTCTTCAGAGACCATCAAATCTCCGGCTCTCCGGAAGCATTCCATCGGACATTTGCCGCTTTTTACTTGGTCTACATAAGAATAAGTCTTTAACTCTTCTAAGCAGGCGACGAATCGTGGATAATAGGCCGAACCAATGCACGTAGCCGCCAAGCGCAACATTCTGCATGACCAGTTAGCGCAAGAGACTGCTGACCTCTCTCGCTATGTCCCCGAAGAACTTGCGAAGCTGGACGACCCGCAAACTGCCATCCCGCGCCTTGCGAAGGACGCTCAATCAATCCATCTCATTGAAAGGGCAGTTCATCAAGTTCCGACCTCACACTCGATTTATCTTGGCGATGCGCGCAACATGTCGGGTTTAGAGTCCCAAAGTGTCCATCTTGTGTTGACCTCTCCCCCCTACTGGACGCTCAAAGAGTATCGAGATTCAGAAGGGCAACTCGGTCACGTTGAGGATTACGACCAGTTTCTCGAAGAATTAGATAAGGTCTGGAAACAGTGTTTTCAAGCGTTGGCCCCCGGCGGTCGATTGATCTGTGTCGTCGGCGATGTCTGTCTCTCGAGAAGAGAAAACGGCGGGCGACACACAGTTGTGCCCCTCCATTCGTCGATTCAAGAGCATTGTCGAAAGCTGGGATTTGACAACCTCGCACCCATCATCTGGCACAAGATTTCGAACGCAGCTTACGAGGTCGAGGGCGGATCTACCTTCCTCGGCAAGCCTTACGAGCCAAACTCAGTCATAAAGAATGACATTGAATTCATTCTGATGGAGCGAAAGCCGGGAGGGTACCGTGCCCCCGACATTTCCGCCAAAGTCCTAAGTGTAATTTCGGCGGAGAACCACAGAAAATGGTTCCAGCAAATTTGGAGTGGAGTCACGGGAGCATCGACAAAGCAACACCCTGCACCCTACCCCCTTGAGCTTGCCGAAAGGCTCGTCCGGATGTTCAGTTTTGTTGGTGATACGGTTCTCGATCCCTTTATGGGTACCGGCACGACCACTGTGGCAGCCGCGAAGTGGGGAAGAAACAGCATTGGATTCGAGATAGATCGGCACTACTACAAGTTGGCTCAAAAGCGAATTTCGGAAGAAACGTCCTCTCTTTTCAGCACGGCCACAATTCGTTCTGCTCGTGCCGAATAGCATCTGACATGCCTCTTCGTCCCGACCTCGAGAAAAATCTGCGTGAAGCAATAAAGCATTTCTGGAAGACCCGCAAGAAACAAGCTAGCAAGCAAGGTGCCAAGACGGGTGCCCGAGATGCTGGCGCGAGAACTGCCGTGACCGGCGGGCAGCAGATGAACGGTTTTATCCACCTGGTTCGGGACTTCTTGTCCGCAAATGGCCTCCCCAAGACTCAGGTTTTCTGCGGGACCGCCGTAGAAATACCCGGGTGGTATCGCCCGGAGAAAAAATGGGATTTGCTGGTTATCTCGGACGGTGAACTCCTTGCAGGCATCGAATTCAAGTCCCAGGTCGGGTCCTTCGGAAACAATTACAATAACCGGACCGAGGAAGCCATCGGCAGCGCCACAGACATTTGGGCCGCTTTTCGAGAGGGCGCGTTCAAGCCGTCTGCTCGACCGTGGTTGGGCTACATGATGCTGCTCGAGGATGCCCCAGGCTCAATGCAGCCCGTGAAGGCGCGAGAACCCCACTTCAAAGTATTCCCCGAGTTTAGAGATGCATCGTACGGAAAACGCTACGAAATTCTCCTCACAAAATTAGTGCGGGAACGACTCTACGATTCTGCTTGCTTCTTGCTTTCCAATGCGAAGGACGGTGTGAAGGGCGATTATCGTGAACCCGCTTCCGAACTCTCGTTCGAGAAATTCATCGCATCTCTCTTGGCACGTGCCACCGCCATAGCAACTGTTAAGAAACTAAACTAGGATGTAATCCGCACGACGCGCATCTCATTTGGCCCGGTCATGCGATGCCACAGACTGAACCAAGGAAAATCGCTTACTTGTTTGGCGCGGGGGCCACTCACTCTGAACTAATCAATCTCTATCAAGAAGTACCTGAAAAGCTAGGACTCCTGACATCAAATGTCTCCGACAGGGTAATCAAAAGGGCGAAACGCGCCGCGAGATATCTGAAAGGTGTGGAGATGGTGACACCAGAATCCGGATCGCTCAACATTGAACTGCTTATAAGCCTGATAGAAGGCAGTAAGATCCATGGCTGGGAATACAAGACGCGATACATAAAGAAATTGGTTAAACAGGATATCAAGGGCATCCTGACCGCATCTCGGACAACCCGCTTCCATTTGCACAAGGCGCTGATCGAGTTTCATGAACACCAAGTAACCAAGACGAACGAAAGTCTGATTGGACTTATTTCTTTGAATTACGACGATGTCCTAGATCAGGCATACAAGGAGTATTACAAACAACCAAACTATTGTTTCACCCTAGAATCAGGCGCGCCAGTATCGGCGAAAAAGCCTTTGTTGAAGCTGCACGGATCTTTCAACTGGACGGGGATAAAGATACGCGGAAGACGAAAAACGATCGAGATTATCCCATTGGGAGCCAGCAAGAACTACCTACACGCTCCTTATGGTTTCATCTGGAATCGAGCTCTGGAAATCTTGATAGAATGCGATACGCTCCGGGTGATCGGGTGTTCCCTCAGCCCAAACGACGCCCATTTAATCGATCTGATCTTTAAGGCCCACCTGGAGAGGCCGAAAGCGCTAGAGATAGAAATCATAGATTTCGATCAGGCGGGGGAGGACACTCAGAAGAGGTATCGATTTTTCCCAAGCATCAAGAGGCTAACACAAATAGAAAAGGGTTTAATCCCTGAACCGAGAACCTCCGGCAACCCGTTCAAGACATGGCTGAAGTACAAAAGCAGCCGTATGCTCAGAGGACAATTACAAGGAACGAAATATCTGAAGATAGTTTGCAAATGAGCTAGAAACACAATGTCCACAAACACTAGCCCTCGCATAAGAAGAGACCTGAAGACAATCTCCGTCAAGAAGTTCATCGACGACTACATCTATCGGATTGATCTAGATGCAGACTATCAAAGAGAAAAAATATGGTCCCGAGAAGATCAAGAGCTACTACTAGATTCGATAATCAAAAACATCGATATCCCCAAAATTTATCTCGCGCGAATCA
Source organism: Candidatus Acidiferrales bacterium (assembly GCA_044447665.1). Taxonomy (GTDB): domain Bacteria; phylum Acidobacteriota; class Terriglobia; order Acidiferrales; family UBA7541; genus Acidiferrum. The sequence goes on from JBIOGB010000026.1 coordinate 5,241, forward strand.
AGGATAACGAGAATTTCGACTATGAGTGCATCGACGGAAAACAACGAATGGCAACCCTCTTGGATTTTTTCAAGCCAGAGCCAGACGAGGGCAACCCACTGGTCGTGCGGATCGCTGGAGAAAAATATACATACAAGCGCCTTCGAAGCGAACTCCCAAATCTCGCAACGAAGCTTGAGGATTTCGAGCTATCCTTCGTTGTTTATCCTGAGACCGTTGACGACAGATTCCTTCGGGAGATATTCAGGAGATTGCAGTTAGGAGTCAGACTTATCTCGGGAGAACTGCTTAAGACTTTTACCGGGACTATTCGAGATTTTATCTATAAAGAGATGAGGAAAGACATTCCCTTTTTGAGGAATACCGGACTTTCGGACAAGCGATTCTCTAGACAATTCACCCTCGCCCAAATCTGCATCAATTCGTTCAGCCGCAGCGAAACTGAAACCTTCGTACGAGCGCGATACGACGACCTGGAAGACTTTTTCAACGCAAAAAGCAATTTGAAAAGTAAGGACGAGAACTTGGTCCGGATACGAGAAGTCCTCAGGGTCATGGACAAGTATTTTGCCGAAAGAGCGGCCGAAATCTCCAGCAGGGCAGCCGCTGTCTCAGCATACCTGTTCGTAGAGGGACTATACACGAAGGAAGACCTGGAATTGGTCCCGCCTTTCGTTAGCTTCTACATGGCGTTGCTTAAAGAAATCAAAGACAACTTAACCCTCTTAAGCCATTATGAAAAACCTACGAATTCGACAGTCCTCGAAGAATTTCAAAAGTACATTTCCCAGGCGTCCGTCGAATCTTATGCCATCAAGAGAAGAAACCTGTTCCTAGAAAAGGGTTTCTCCTATTACCTCAACCCGAAAACAAAAGGCAAGATCATCGGAAGCAAATAGCCGGGTTGCCGATGCCCCGATGGAATCGGGGCATCGGGACTTCCGGTATCTTTCCACATCTCATTCGAACGGTACCAATATAGTAATTGACACGCAGGGTAGTTTCTGCTATTCTTTCCCGTGTATACCGAATCAGATCCTCGCGCAAACGCCGCCCACGCGGCTTCTTGTATTTCTTCTAACTCCTTTGCTTTCTGCTCCTTCCGCACACTTGCCTCGCACTTGAAAGCAACTGCTTCCTCCAACTCTTTTGCAATCAAGCGCTTCCGCACACTTTGCAAAATACCCGGGATAGGGTACCCCCCTCCCTCTATTTCCCGCCGTCCATCCCATTTCCCTTCAACCGTTTACAAAATGCTCCTCCCGCAACTCCTTTGCTTTGACAACGATCCATTTTCATGGGGGGTGGGGGTAGTCTTGGTTTATTCCACGGAAAATTCGCCGCGCTTAGTCCGGAAACGCCGTTGCATCAATCCCCGGAACGAGTTTCAGCGCGTTCTTGTAATAAACCTTCTTCAGCACCTCATCCGGCACCTGAAAACCGTAAATCCTCCAGAAGGCATGGCGCTTACGGTAATACTCAAAATATTCGTCGCGCGTTTCGAGCGCGCGGAAATACCATTTATATTCGTTCACGTCGTAGATGTCTTTTCCCATCAACACGCGGTCCTGATACTTGATCAAGAAATCGTGCGCCGAATACGGCTGCCGGCCCAGCTCCGCCAGCACCGCGGCGATGTCCACATTCACGTTCGGATAGGTGTCAAACAGTCTGCCCAGCCGCTCCAGGTCATTCCCGTGAAATCCAAGATGCGCGACGATAAAATTCGTCCGCGGATGCTTCGCGAAGAGGTGATTGCGCTCTGCCATCAGCGTTTCAAACGGCGGATACTTGGCGGGTGGACGCGCGCGCTGAGGAAATTCTTTCAGCTCCAGCCAGCGCTCGTTGTATTTGTCCCAGGGATCGAAAAACGCCGACGGCTCCGCCACGTGAATCAGCACGGGAATTTTCAGCTCGGCGCATTTTTCAAAGACGGCATCGAATTCCGGGTCGTCCACATGCACGCGCTCGCCGTTGGCGTACTTCAAATCCATTCCGAAATTCTTGAAAATTTTCAGCCCTTGCGCGCCGTTCTTGACGTCCTGTTCGAGCCGTTCCGCCTGGCGCTTGCCGAACCCCGGCGCGTTCAGATCGTCGAAACTCATGTTCGCAAACACCACAAATCGGTCCGGGTAACGTCCTTTCATCACCGCGACGGTGTGCTCCAGCTGCTCACCGGTGCCGCCGCTGAGATTCACCAGCACTTGCAGGTTGATCGAATCCATTCCCTTAATGAGTTCCTCCACATGCGCCGGCGTGGGGTTCCAATGATGGCTGTGGATGTCAATGAACGGAAACTTCGCGCGCTCGATCTTATGTTCCTTGACGACGAGCGTGGACTTGGGCTGATACTCCTCGATGGTCGGCGATGATTGCGCTTGCTGCTGCGTCATCGCCGCTCGTGGGCACACTAGGAGAGCGCCGCAGATGAAAATAAGAATCACTGCAGCGAAAGTGCAGAAGCGCCGGGATTTCATTGTCACCCTCTTCTGACGGATCGGACCGGCTATCTTCCCACAGGAGTGCGCGGTTTTGCGCGTCGTGAAGGCAGGTAAACTGGCGAGAGGGAATATTCGTGAACTGCGAAATCCTCAGCGAAGGAGTTTCTCGAGCATGGCTTTTCCTTCCGCGTCGGTCAGCACGCCCTTGCTCATCAGCGAAATGATCAGCTCGTTCAGCACATAATACTGCATGTTCTTCGCAGTCTTTTGCGGGGCGCTCCAAGCCTCCGGCTCTGGCGCTCGCACTTCGGGCTCCGTCCCGGAGGTTCTGCCAAGTTCGGTAATCCAGCGCTGAAGCGTCCACAACTGCTCGGGGTCCGCGGATGTGAACATCAGGCCCATGCCTAGCCCGGACATCGCGTACGCGACTTTTGCCTGGGCCACAAACGATTGATTGTCCTTGGTCAGGCGAACCTTTACTGCCGTCCCCACAGGGAAGGGATTGATCGCGTCCACATAACAGCCGCCCCGGCCTATATCGGATGTGCGCGCAGTAATTCGTGCTCCGGAGGCGAGGTCCGTGATCTCTGCCCCGGCGGTACACGGATAGCGAGGATGAGTGCGGCGCTCAGCCGGTACGGACTCGACGGGTCCCGCAGCGAATTTCTTCTGTTCTTCGTACATATTGAGACAACGCTTTCGGCCGGGCACACTGCCGGGAGCGTCCAAAGGAAGGGGGTAATCAGACCCTAAAGGTCCACTACTGGCATCAGTTTGCGCTGCCCGTCCAAAAAGGGCAAGAAACGAGTCTCGACCCATGCTGTATCTACAACGCGCACTCTTTTTGAGCGCAGCCCTTGCCCCGCCCGCTCGGTGCGCTTTGCAGGTCAGCGCGACGGACCCTGTTCCGGCTCCTGTCGGGAGGTCCGACATTGGCGCAACAGCCCCGCCGGGGGCCTTTTCCAGTGAAATGTCCTAACGAATTCCTCATGAACATCTCAGGATTTTATAGCGTTTCCGCTTCTACGATTTCCTTGACCTTAAAAGGCATCCGTTCGCGGGAGGCCGATATGTCAATTACGATGTTTCTGGCGTTTTGCATTCTTGGGTGTGACTTTATGCTTTATGTCCTGTTTCAGTGGATATACGGCGAGAAGCACAGAAAACACGCCCGTCCCTTGGCCACCCGCGGGGAGAGAGGCCGCACCCTCTCCGGGAAAGAGGTCGGAAAGGCCAGGGTAGTCTCGTTTCCGCAGGGAGCGATGCATTACTGAACTGGCTCCTTCTGATCCCGCGGTGCTGCCATAACAACAATTGTGGAGGCATGCCAAAACACAATCCGCCCACCCCCGCCTTCCCGCCTGCCGCACCATTCGAACGAATGACCCATTTTCCGCCGCCGATTTGCGGTGTAATTTCTTTCTAATCTATAACTTCCAACTTCGCACCTCCGCTTCGTCTCATTCGAATGAGTACTCTACACTAGTCATACTTAGCAGGTTAACAAATCCCTGCTATCGTGCGTCGTGATGCTTCGATTCCAGCCCGCCCTGTCCTCGTCCTCTCGCCGTGTACGGCGCCTGCCCGCCGTGGCAGGTCACGAATCGCCACTTTTTCGCTCAGAGTGCGCTCTAAATGCGCACTTTCTTGCCCCGAGCTGAAGCGAGGGGTGCGCAACAAGTCCTTTGCTTTCCACACTTGCGTTCTTAGTGGGGGGAGAGGCTAACGTGAATCCCCCACCGGCCAACTTATGCCGTAGGTCACATCGAACCGTGACTCCTGTCACTGATTTTAGGCTTCCATCAGCATACAAAGGATGGGCAGAAGAACACAGACCGCCAACGGAAACGAGCTGCCGAGGCTGCCGGAAACAAAAAGACGGCCGGGCCTGCAGCTCCACCCCAAAGGCGTGGAAGTAAAGGGGAAAGGGGTTCGACCTTGGGCGAGTCTGGGGTTCTTCCACCTGAGGCAGCGGCCGGGCGGAAAGTCAACGTGAAGCGCCTGGAATTTCGACGCCCCGGCCCTTCAGGGCCGGAAAGACTTCTTCACTGGCCGTTGCCTCTAAACTAAATTGCCCGCCGCGTCTGGTGACGCGGCACACTGAGTGAGAAGGAGAAAGAAAATGACAAACTTTTTTAGCAGCGACCGTTTTTTCGAGGATCTGTTTGATTTTCGCCGGGATTTCGATGACATCTTCAATCGCATGGTGACCTACAAGCCCTGGAAGCAGGAATTGCCCGCTTCCGGGAAGAACTGGAACTTTACTCCCGCAGTGGAGTCCTATCTGGATAAGGATGCCAAGAAATACATCTGCCGCGTAGTTCTGCCGGGAGTTGAGCCCAAGGACGTGCAGATTCATGCACGAGGGAATCTGCTGACCATTCGTGGCGAGCGCAAACTCACTCGCAGCACGAAAGAAGTGGACCTCCGGGAAGAGGAGATCATGTACGGAGCGTTTGAGAGAGTTTTGACGCTTCCCGAGGGTGTGGTTACGGACAAGCTGAACGCCGAGTATGTGAACGGCGTGCTGGAAATCACGGCACCAGTCGCGGCCGCAGCACTGCCGCGCAAGATTGAGATCAAGACGGTGCCGATGACCAGGCAGATCGCCGCGTAAATTACGGCGGCTGCTTACGGCCCGGAGCTTCCCTCAGCTCCGGGCCGTTCCTCTTTTTCTGCGATGGACTTGGCCAACCCGCCGCTGCCCGCCGCGACTCTTGGGAAACGTCAGTCTTGTTCGTGCTCTGTAATTCCGTGCACGAACACATTGACGCTAGAAATGAAGAACTACACCTGCGGAAGCGCGCGGCTGGTTTTGCGTCTTGCTCCCGAACCGCGTCATCAAGTAATCGAACTGGAAGAGGCGAAGAGACACGAAGTGAAAGGGTTTCACGTCAATGCCGGCGCCCACTGCCGTGGCAAACGCGGTATTCGTCCCAAGATTCGCTATGCCGAACGCCGCTCCGGGATTGCTGATCGATTCGTGAGCCGCGCCGAACACCACGTGCGCGAATGGAGAGACGCGGGCCGGGAAGGACACCTGCGGCCCGAAGAGATAGGTGTTCAAGTGAAGGTTATTTCCATGCGTCGAGCCGTAATGGCCGCTAAAATCCGCCACCGCGCCGAGCCAGTCCGTGGGCTTGAAAGCTCCAGAAAATTCCCAGCCGTGCGTGTTCACGTGATCCGTGCTGCCGCCGAGTCCGGGAGGGCAGCCGGGGAAGGGGCAAGCTCCCGGAGGGATGACAATTATCGGACCGCCAATGGGAAGGTTGCCAAAAATTTGAACTGGAACGCGGACGTAGGAAAAACCGCCGAAGATTTCGATCTTGTCCTGTGCCCTGAGAGGTGTGGAAGAAAAAAGAACGGCGAGCAGTAACGCTGGCAAGAGCTTGATTTTTCGCATGGAAACTCCCTTCAAGAATTGCTGGGCTCTTTAACTTTAGTAGGGATGCGAGACAAAAAGCGATTGTTGCCTGCGCATCGCGTTCTTGTTTCCAAACACGCAATTTAACCAGCTACATTCCCCGTCCGGAGTACGCTATTCTTTCCTGACCATGCATGACCTTAGCTACTTCCGGGAGCACCTGGATGTTTTCGCCGAAATGGCGAAACGGCGAGGCATCACGCTCGAACTCGATGCGTTTCGCGCGCTGGACAAGGAGCGGCGTGAGCTGATTACGACGAACGAACAACGCAAAGCGCAGCGTAACAAGGCGAGCGAGGAGATCGCGCGGCTTAAGAAAGAAAAACAGAATGCCGAAGCGCTCATCGCCGGGATGAAGCAGGTGTCCGAGTTGATCAAGCAAGCCGATGAGCGCATCGCGGAACTCGACGCCAAGCAGCGCGATTTTCTGCTGATCATTCCCAATGTTCCCCATGCATCCGTGCCGGTGGGACACAGCGCGGCGGAAAATGCCGAAGTCCGGCGCTGGGGCGCACCGCCAAAATTTGATTTTCAGCCGAAGCCACACTGGGAAGTCGGTGAACGCGCTGGAATTCTCGATCTTCCTGCGGCTGCCAAGATTTCCGGCGCGCGATTTGCCGTCTACAAAAGCTGGGGGGCGCGGCTAGAACGCGCGCTTGCAAATTTCTTTCTCGACGTGCACACGCGCGAGCACGGCTACACGGAGATTCTCCCACCGTTTTTGGTGAACACTGCCTCGCTAATAGGCGCAGGGCAATTGCCGAAATTTGCGGCGGATCTTTTCAAGTTGGAAAATAGCGACTTCTGGCTGACGCCGACATCCGAAGTCGAGCTCCACAATCTTTATCGCGACGAAACCATTCCCGAGGACAAACTTCCTATCCATGTCACCGCGTGGACCGCCTGCTTCCGATCGGAAGCGGGCGCCGCGGGAAAAGATACGCGCGGAATTCTCCGCCAGCACCAATTTCAGAAAGTGGAGCTGTTCAAATTCACGCATCCGGAAAAAAGCTACGAGGAACACGAATCATTGACGCGAAATGCGGAGGCAATTTTGCAGAAACTCGGCTTGCATTACCGAACCATGCTGCTCTGCACGGCCGACATTGGCTTCGCTTCCGCGAAAACCTACGACCTTGAGGTCTGGCTGCCTTCAAGCAATGAGTTTCGTGAAATTTCTTCCTGCTCAAACTGCGAAGCGTTTCAAGCGCGCCGCGCCGGCATTCGCTTCAAACCGAAAGGCGGCGGGAAAAGTGAATTCGTGCACACGTTAAATGGGTCCGGACTGGCGGTCGGCCGCACCTGGATCGCGGTGGTGGAGAATTACCAGCAGCCCGATGGCTCCATCCTTCTTCCAGAGGTTTTGCGTCCCTATATGGGCATTGAGCGAATTCCTGCCCTCCCTTAGGGAAAATGGCCTGGCCAGGGTTATTTGCCCGCTCTTGCGCTTAACCCACTGTAAATACAAGGTTTAGTTAAATTTTACTCGACGAAGGTCCACTGTCAACGTATCCCATGCGTCGCGCAACCCATTGAATTTACGCCTTTTCGTTTGACTCTCCCTTTTACCCTTGCATAAACTCCCCTCACCGCCACCTAGCAGGGTTGAGAGGGGACTCCGCCGGTCGCGACGAAGATGTTGACGGCTAGGCGCTTACTCTTGAACAAGATGAGTTTCCGTCGTACCAGAAAAAAATGATGAATCTTCTTTTCCGCATCGCGAGGTTTCTGTTCTGGGTGCTGGTGGTGTCCTGGAGCGTGACCTTGTTGCGCCGCACGATCGGCTGGATGCTGCGCCGTGCGACGGCCGTGCCATCGCCCGGCGCGGACAAGTTTGGCGCACCACAGGATACCGGTACCCCACGCCGCCTAGTGCGCGACCCGGTCTGCGGCATGCACGTCGCCGAAGAGGTCTCGCTTCCTCTTTGCGAGGGAAACGAGTTGGTGCGGTTCTGCTCCGAAGCTTGCCGCGATGCCTATGCGGGAGAAGCGCGAAAGATGGCAGCGAACGGCTAGAAGGAATTCTGTACGAGCGGATTTTGGAATGCGGGCCAAGTGAACTAAGCAGGAAAAATTAAGAAGCAGCGCGAACTGATCAAAAAAACGAGTTGACGAAAGGACCGACGCCGATGGCCACGGTCGCAAAGTCTGGAGCTCCATTACGACAGATAGGCACTCCGCCGATGGTGCCGCGCATTGCTCCGCGGGAAGATTTGAACCCCTTCCGCATCGCGCAGATTCAGTTTGACATGGCGGCGGAATTTTTGAAGCTCGATCCCGGCTTGCGGCAGATTTTGCGCACGCCGAAGCGCGTGCTGGAAGTTTCCATTCCGACGAAGATGGATAACGGGCAAGTAAAAGTGCTGACCGGCTACCGGGTGCAGCACAACATATCGCGAGGGCCGGGCAAAGGAGGCATCCGCTACCATCCCAACGTGACACTGGATGAAGTGAAGGCACTCGCGGCTTGGATGACGTGGAAGACGGCCGTGGTAAACGTGCCCTTCGGCGGCGCGAAGGGTGGCGTGATTTGCGACCCCAAGCGCATGTCCAAGACCGAACTCGAGCGGATGACGCGCCGCTACGCCAGTGAGATTTTGCCGATCATCGGGCCGGCGCAGGACATTCCCGCGCCGGATGTTTATACCGACGCGCAGACGATGGCGTGGATCATGGACACGTACTCCATGACCGTGGGCCATTCGGTTCATGGAGTGGTGACGGGCAAGCCTGTATCCATCGGGGGATCCGAGGGGCGGAGCGAAGCTACGGCGCGCGGGTTGCTTTATGTGGTCGAGGAAGCGTGCAAACTGAAGAAGATTCCCCTGCGTGGCGCGACCGTGGCGATTCAGGGTTTCGGAAACGCCGGCGCAACGGCGGCGAGGCTTTTTGCGGAAAAGAAGGCGAAGATCATCGCGCTAAGCGACACCCGCGGCGGCGTCACGAATTCGCGCGGAATCGATCCGATCAAAGCGATTCGTTACAAAGAGCGCTCCGGCACAGTCGTGGGCATGCCGGGCGCTTCGCGCACAACCAATGAAGAGTTGCTGACGATGAAATGCGACATCCTGATACCTGCGGCGCTGGAAAACGTCATCACGCTGCAAAACGCGGATTCCATCAAGGCGCGCATCGTCGCAGAAGCGGCCAACGGCCCGACCACGCCGCACGCCGATGAAATTCTCGCGCGGCGTGGCATTACCGTGCTGCCGGACATCCTGGCGAACGCCGGCGGTGTGACCGTGAGCTACTTCGAATGGGTACAAAACCTGGAAGGGCTCATGTGGGACGTTGATGAAGTGAACGCAAGGCTGCAGAAGGGCATGCTTCGCGCGTTCCACGAGATGGTGGACACGATGCGCAAGCATCACGTCCCGCCGCGCGCCGGCGCGATGATTCTTGCGGTCGGCCGCGTCGCCGAAGCGACGCTGGTGCGTGGCCTTTTCCCGTGATGCAAGGTACGATTTCCTCGTAACACCACCGAGGTCAAAATTCATGCAACTTTCAGAACTCTCGCGCCTTTGGTGCGCAGCCGTGCTTGTCTTTTTCTTCGCGTGCACTGCGGCGCAACCTGCAAGAGGACAAACGGCGGCCAGAGGCTCGGGCGCAGAGCAACGCGCCGCGCAAGCGTTCGACGCGGCGCGTACAAATCCGCTCGCGTTGCGGATGTTTTTGCGGGCCATGCCGAAGGGCGCCGATCTGCACTATCACCTGAGCGGCGGAGTCTATGCCGAGTCCTTCATCCGCGCGGGGGCGGAAGACGGCCTCTGCGTGGATCTTGCGAGAATGGCCTTCGTGAAACCCGTGGCGTCCTCGACGAGCGAGTCTCAAGCTGCAAGCTGCGAAAAAGGCACCGTTTCTGCCGCAAGCGCTCTCACGAACCAGCACATCTACGACGCGCTGATTGACTCTTTCTCCATGCGTAGTTTTGTCCCCCATGCCGGAGTCTCCGGACACGATCACTTTTTTGATGCATTCGGGAAATTTGACGGAGTGAGTCCGCGGCACAAAGCGGAGTGGCTTGATGAAGCAGCCACGCGCGCGGCGGCGCAGAACGAGCAGTATCTGGAGCTGATGGAGACGCCGGATTTCAGCCATGCGGCGAAGCTTGCCCTGGAAACCGGCTGGAAGGATGACCTGAAATTGTTGCGCGACGAACTGCTGGCCCGCAGATTGCGGGAGGACGTCCCGGGTACCCTGAGCCATTTCAAACAGGCCGAATCCGGACGCCGCGAGCGTGAGCGCTGTGGAACGCCGGATGCCGCCGCGGCTTGCACCGTGGAGATCCGGTTTCTTTATCAGGTGCTGCGGGGACTTCCGAAGGAAATCGTGTTCGCGCAGACGCTCTTGGGATTTGAAACCGCGTCCGCGGATCCGGAAACCGTGGTGGGAATCAACTTTGTCATGCCGGAAGACGGATTCACGTCCATGCATGACTACGCGCTGCACATGAAAATGGTGAAGTACCTGCACGAAGTCTATCCAAAAGTTCGCATCACGCTGCACGCGGGCGAGCTGGCCTTCGGCTTGGTGACGCCCGAGGGGCTGTGCTGCCACATTCGGCAGGCGGTGGAGGCGGGCGCGGAGCGGATCGGCCATGGCATAGATGTGATGTACGAAGAGCGGCCGGAGGAATTGCTAAAAGAGATGGCGGCCAAGCACGTCATGGTGGAAATCAATCTAACGAGCAACGACGTGATTCTTGGCGTGCGCGGAAAAGAGCATCCGCTGCCGATTTACCGCAAGTTTGGCGTGCCGGTGGCGCTCTCGACAGACGACGAAGGCGTCTCTCGAATTGATCTGACGAACGAGTATGTCCGGGCGGTTCAGACTTACGGTTTCAGTTACTCTGACTTGAAAAAGATGGTGCGGACCGGCCTGGAGCATTCCTTCATGCCGGGCGCGAGCTTGTGGGAAAAGCAGGACGCGTTCACGCGTAGTGTGAGTGCCTGCTCGCACGGCGCCATCGGCGCGGAAAAGCCAACAAGCGGCTGCGCGGAATTCCTGAAATCCAGCGCAAAGGCCCGGCAACAATGGGAGCTGGAACACCGCTTCCGGGCGTTTGAAGAAGAATTCTGAGTGTCGCTCGACGCGGGGCCTCTCTGAGCGGACTATCTCTAACTTCTCACCGCACATTCGCGGCACCCGGTCATCAAATTTTTTCTTGCGTGCAGGAGTCAGCGCGCGTACATTCGCAGGTGCCGGTGCGTTCCGGGTTTTTGCGGAGCGTGACCGGCACTTTTCGCTTCGGAAGGCGGACGAAGAGCACGAGTGGCGAGATAAACCCGCCGCTACAAGGAAGATGCAAGAACGATGGCGAATAACGGACACAACGTGCCGCCGATTCTGCTGACGATTGCAGGATTCGATCCGTCCTGCGGGGCGGGGACAGCAGCGGACTTGAAAACGTTTGCGGCACACGGCTGCTACGGCATCGCGGCGATCACGTCGCTGACGGTGCAAAACACGCAGGGCGTCGAGGATGTGCAAAACACGCCGAGCGCGACGCTGCGCGCGCAGCTGGATGTGCTTGCCAAGGACTGTGAGATTGCGGCGGTAAAAATCGGGATGCTGGGGAACCGCGGAAATGCCGTGGCGGTGGCGGAATTTCTGGATGCGCACAAGTTCGCGCACGTTGTTTACGATCCGGTGATGAAGTCGTCGAGCGGACGGGAATTGCTGGACGCAGGGGGAATCAAGTTTGTAGCGACGGAGCTGTTGAAACGCGCGAGCGTAATCACGCCAAACGTGCCGGAAGCGGAGATTTTGACGGGCCTGACGATCAAAGACGTCGCGGAAATGGAAGTGGCGGCGCGGAAGATCGTGGAGATGGGAGCGCGCGCGGTGATCGTCAAGGGCGGACACATGGAGCGCGCCGTCGACGTGCTTTTTGACGGCACGGAATTGACGCAGCTCGCGGGAGACCGCGTGCAGGAGGATACCCTGCACGGAACGGGCTGCACATTCGCGGCCGCGCTGACAGCACACCTCGCAGTGGGCAGGTCGCTCTTGGAAGCCGCGACACTTGCGAAAGCCTACGTGACGAAAGCGATTGAGAAGGCTTATCCGATCGGGAAAGGCAGACTGCCGCTCGACCATTTCTACCGCCAGAAGATTGAGCCGCCCGCGCGCGGTGTGCATGAAGTGCCGCAGCACGGCTTGCATCCGGCCGCGGAGCCCGCGGCACACTGAACACTAGGCGCCCCTTGCTTCCAAGGCACGCAGGCATTTGGCTTCAAGTGCAACCTCGATTCCCGGCGGGCTAACTAAAAAATAGGGACCTCAAAGGATCGAGCACCGGTGTGATTTCCGGGTGAGGTAGGCCCCGGAAGCGCTCCAGCCGTAACCACCGCTGCACCATTGGGCGCCGCTCGCTATGCCACATTTTCAGAGGATTTAGGTGGACCTTGCCCGCATCCGCCAATGACGGTAGACGCAGTTTACGCGCGGGGAATGGCAGGGAAATAGCGCTCTTCGAGAATGCCCCGGTGGTGCAATTCGTGTCCGGCGATGACGAATGCCAGCGCGCGCACGGTCACTTCGTTCTTGTTGGCGATGCCGCGGCGGAGCCAGGCTTCTTTCTCGATCCCCCGCAGCAGGGCGATGCTCGCACTGCGCACAAGCGCAAACTCTTCTGCCAGCTCGGCCAGCGGACGTTTGTTAAATGCGGCGTTTCGCACGTAGTCATCCTGCTCGAAACCTTCGACCGGCGTCTTGTCGGCGCGCGCGATACGCATGGCCCGGTAGGCGAAAACGCGTTCCGTATCGATGACATGGCCGAGGACTTCTTTCACCGTCCACTTGTCCGGCGCGTAGCGGAAATTGCCGTCGCGTTCGCTGCGTGCGGCGAAGAGCTGGATCATCTGCAAACGCTGCGCTTCGAGCGCGCCGAGGATGTCATTCCCGGGGACTAGTGCAATGTATTTCTCGTAGTAAGGAGCGTATTCGCCGGCTTCCGGCCGAGCAACCATGGCTCTTTTGGCTTCCATGGGCACCTAGTATAACGCGTCTCGCCTTCAATGAACGCCAATCTACTCCCGCCCGGTTTGCTCCTGGACGGCTCGCCGGAATTCCTGGGGATGCGCGATCAGGACGAAGGCTTCGGGCGTGCCGCCGGTTCCGCGGACGAGAACGGTTCCATAGCCGAGCATGCGGCCGGCGACGGTCTCTTCAACACCGATGCTCTCAACCCGGGAGAGCATCAAGTCTAGCGTCCTGCGACTCGCGAGGCCTGTCTTGATCAGCACGCGTTTGTTGGTCACGGCCATTTCCGTGGCGTTGCGCTTCGCAATGCCATAGGCAAGAGTGCCGGCGGCGGCCAGCAGCAGAATCAGCGCGACAATCGCCATTCCCCCTGCGCCAATGCCGGCGCCAACGGAACCCGGGTTGCTCCGGGCTTTGCTTGCGATGGATTCCGCGAGAAGTCCCAGCCCCGGGACGCCGAGGAGCAAACTCACCAGAAGTGGTCCGACCAAGACAATCCAGTGGTGCCGCGTCTGGTAGAGCAGCGTTTCTCCCGCAACGAGATTCTTTTCCACGTAACTCAACTGGAACTCCCCTTACATAAAATCGCTGAGCGCGACGAGACTTTTATGCGCTGCGCGAATCATACTTGATACTCTGGAGTCGTCAAGAAGTTGAATTGCCGAACCTTTGCATTCCGCCGGGGAGGCGTGCATGAACGTGGCACTCCAAAAAGCGCGCGTGGCCTTTCAGGGCGAGCCGGGGGCCTTTAGCGAAGCTGCCGCGATCCAACTGCTCGGAGAGAAGATCACGCCGGTTCCGCGGCCCACATTTGACGCCGCGTTTCGCGCCATCGCCGAAGGCGCTGCGGACGCGCTGCTGGTGCCGGTGGAAAATTCGCTGGCAGGTTCGGTCGTGCGGGTGTTCGATCTTCTGCTCGAGAGCCAACTCTCGATTGTTGCGGAGACCATCTTGCCTATCGAAATGCACCTCATCGCTCCGCCCGGTGCAACGCTTGCTGGCATCCGCTCCGTCGCTTCCCACCCGATGGCGCTGGCACAGTGCGAGCGTTTTTTCACCGCTCACACCCAATGGAAGCGCGTTCCCGCCGAAGACACGGCCGGCAGCGTGCGGGAAGCACTCGCGCGCGGCGACAAGAGTCACGCGGCAATTGCCGGCCGCCGCGCGGCGGAACACTACCGCGGCGTGATTCTTGCCGAAAGCATTCAGGATAATATGGAAAATTTCACGCGCTTTGTCCTGTTGCTTCCCGCCAAGAAAGCGGCCGAGAATCCCAACCCAGAAGCGCGAAAGATGACCATCGCCATGCGGCTGGCCCACCGGCCCGGATCGCTGCTTGCGGCGCTTGAGCCCTTTGCCCGCCAGGGAGTGAACATGCTCAAGATCGAAAGCCGCCCCATCCACGGCCGCCCCTGGGAGTACCAGTTTTTCCTGGATATCGAAGCGGAAGCGCTGGAGCGTTTGGAAGATGCGTTGCGGGAAGTCCGCAAAGCCACCAGCGAACTGCGTGTTCTCGGCTTGTATGCCGCGGCGCAAAGTGCCTCGCGAAATCAATCAGCGAATTTCTTGAAGAAAGGGAAGCGTTCTCGTGCGAAATAAAGAAGGCCGGCGTCTCCGCCGGCCTTCTTGCTAAGTACTGCGTCCACAGGAGCACAGCGCGTCACGCTTCCTGATCATCATTCTTGGCAAAGTCTTATCAGCAATAGCTGCAAGCCTCTTCGCCCATCATTCCAGCAGATTTTCCATTGCGCCCGGTGACGTCGTCCTGAATGCGGCGCAGGCGACGGCCGAGCCGCTCCGCCAATTGATGACGCGCGCGCCACAGCCGCGCCTTCAGCGTGTTTTCCGTAACGCCGAGTTTCTTCGCCGCTTCTCCAGTGGAATAGCCCTCGACCTCGCGCAAGAGGAACGCGGTGCGCAAAAGCGGTGAGAGCTCCTCGAGATTGGCGCTGATCATTTCGCGCAGCTCGGTCCCGGCGAAAACCTGCTCCGGGTTCGGACCGTCATCGGCGAAACGCTCCGAGGCAGGCAGCTCCTCCTCGCGCGGCGTTTCATCGAGCGAAACCGCCGGTCGCGCTTTGGCGCTGCGCCGGCGCATCAGCGCCGCGTTGATGACGATGCGCGTAAGCCAGGTCGAAAATTGCGAGCGACCTTCGAATCGCGGCAGGTTGCGGAACGCCGACAGCAGCCCGTCCTGCAAGGCGTCTTCGGCGTCTTCCGGATTGCCCAGAACGCGCAGCGCCGTCTGAAAGAGCTGGCGCTGGTAGCGGCGGAAAAGAATTTCCACCGCTTGCCGGTCGCCCCTCTGTCCGGCGCGGATCAGCTTCTCTTCATTCCACTCTGTAGCCGTTGCCACTTGTGTTGCCACTGCAGCTTGTGTTGCCATCGTTAGCCCCCATTTACTTCGAAACTCTCTTGGCGCCTTCCTGGTGCGCAAAATATTCCTCGCTCAGTGCACCGGCACTCCTCCGGCCGGCACTCTGGGTTTCCGCATCAGCAGCAAAACCGGAATCACCGCTAAAAAGACGATGCCGAGGAACTTGAAATCGTCCAGGAAGGCGAGCATGGCGGCCTGCCGTTGCACCATGTTGTAAACCATGCCGTGCGATTGCGCGGCCGCCGCGGTTGCACTTGAGCCCTGCGATATTAGACGCAGCGTTGTGCCATTCGTCATCGAGCGCAGCGCGGGATTTAAGTTATTGACGTGATCGACCAGACGCGCCTGGTGGAACTGGGCACGCCGACCCAGGAGCGCCGTCACCGTGGCAATTCCCACGCTCGCGCCGACATTGCGCGCCAGATTGATGATGCCCGTCCCCATGTTGGTCTTCTCTTTCGGCACATACGCGAACGCCGAGACATTGATCGGGATAAACAAAAACGCCAGCCCGAAGCTCTGCAGCATGCGCGCACGCACGGCGTGGCCGTAGTCCAGGCCGAGATCCCAGCCCGCCATCACAAACAGCGCCGACGCCGAAACGATACAGCCGAACGCGATGAGAATCCGCGTGTCGACCTTCGACACCAGGATTCCCACCACCGGCATCATGCACATAATCACCGCACCGCCCGGAGAGAGCGCCAGCCCGGCAAGCTCCGCCGTGTAGCCCATCAACTGCTGCAGCAACTGCGGGATCAGCACCGTGCTCGAATACAGCACGAAGCCGAGGAAAAACATCGCCAGGGTGGAGATCGCGAAATTACGATCCTTCAACATTCGCAAATCCACGACCGGCTCTTTCTCCCGCATCTCCCAGATGATCGCCGCGATGAGGCCAAACACCATCAGCGCGAGGAAAACCCGGATGAAGTTCGACGACAGCCAGTCTTCCCGCTGGCCCTTATCCAAAATAATTTGCATGCTGCCGAGGCCCAGGCTGAGCAGCCCGATGCCGATGTAGTCGACGCGGAACCCGCTCTTCAGATTCACCCGCTTCATGTAGGGCGGATCCTTGATGAGCATCGAGGTTAGCAACAACGAGATGATCCCGACCGGCACGTTGATGTAAAAAATCCATCTCCAGGAAAAATTGTCCGTGATCCAGCCGCCCAGCCACGGGCCAATGGTGGGTGCTACGACGACTGCTATTCCATACACTGCAAACGCCATGCCACGCTTCTCAAGCGAAAAGGTATCGTTCAGAATGGCCTGCTCGCTCGGTTGCAGGCCACCTCCGCCGGCGCCTTGCAGGATGCGGAAGAGCACCAGCACGCCGAGGCTCGGCGCCAAGCCGCAGAGGAACGAGCTGACGGTAAACAGCGCTACGCACGACATGTAAAAACGCTTCCGTCCGATCAGCCCGGAGAACCAGCCGGAAAGCGGCAGCACGATCGCGTTCGAAACCAGGTACGACGTCAGTACCCAGGTGGATTCATCCGCGCCCGCCGACAAATTCCCGGAAATGTGCGGAAGCGCCACGTTAGCGATGGAAGTGTCGAGCACTTCCATAAACGTCGCAAGAGTTACCGTGACGGCGATTACCCACGGGTTGATGGTCCCGTCCGGCATCCGCAGCTTGGCTAGAATCCTGTTCCGCATGGCGCGCCGTTCTCTCTCTCTTTCCTTCGAGCGCGTCCTACCTCTCGAAACCCGCGCCTGATCCGCGGACTTTCCGCTCCCTACCGAAATTCAATTCGTCACCACGGTCGCGTCCACGTTCATCCCCGGCCGCAAAATTGCTTTCTCCGGCGCAATCGGGTCCAGCACGATCTTCACCGGAATCCGTTGTACGACTTTCACGTAGTTGCCCGTCGCGTTTTCCGGCGGCAGGAGGCTCACCATTGCGCCGGTGGCTCCGGCGATCGAATCCACGTGCCCGGGAAACGTCTTCCCGTAGGTGTCCACCTTGACTTCCGCTTTCTGCCCGGGCTTCATGTTCTTCAGTTGCGTTTCCTTGAAGTTCGCCGTGACCCACACGTCCTGCAAGGGCACGACCACGAGCAACCCTTGCCCCGCCTGCACGATCTGTCCGGCCTCCACTTGCTTGTGCGTGACCACGCCGGTCACCGGGGCGACGATATCCGTGTAGCTCAGATTGAGCTGTGCCCCTTCCAGCGACGCGCGGACCTGCTGCACTTTTGCGAGCTTCGCTTGCGCGTCGGCGGAGCGCATCTTCACCTGCATCACATCCGCCTGCGCCGAGCTCACCGTCGCGCGCGCCTGATTGACCCGCGCCTTCGCCGCGTCCAGTTGCGCTTTTGTAATGTCCACGCTGCGCTCAGCCTGCGCTAGCTTTTCCTGGTCGGCTTTCAAAGCACTCGCCGTTGCGTCCGCATTCGCTTTCGCGGCGTCGTATTGCTGTTTTGAAATTTCGCCCTTTTCGAGCAGCGGCGCGTAGCGCGCCAGATCGGCTTGCGCAAGCTGCGCGTTGGCCCGGCCCTTGTCCACGTTCGCCTGCGCCCACGCCAGGTCGGAGGTGCGCGCCTGGTCATATGTTGCTTGCGCGCGCGCCAGGTCCGCTTCCGCACCGGCTAACTGAGCATCCGCGCTGGATGTTCCGCTCGCCACGTTTTCTCTCGTGCGCCGTACGTCCACGCCCGCAGACTGTGCTTCACTTTCCGCCAGCGCCAGCGCCGCTTTGGCCTGATCAAGGCTCGCCTGATAGTCCCGCAGGTCGATTTTCACCAGCACCTGCCCGGCCTTCACTTGCTGGTTGTCCTGGACCAGCACTTCCGCAACCCGTCCATAAATCTTCGACGCCACCGGTGTAATGTGCCCGTCCACCTGAGCGTCGTCCGTCGTCTCACGGTTGTGGTAGTAAAAGAAGAGGCCCGCTACCGCAGCGACCAGCACCGTTCCACCGAGCAGCAATAGCCGCGGCAGCTTCGTGCTGGGGAGTTTCTTCGGAGCCTCCTCCGGCAGAGGCAGCTCGATCGTCGGCTTTACATTTGCAGCGTTTTCCAGGCCAACTTCGATCTCGATGCTCATTGTCCCCTCACTTCGCGTAAACCTTTTCCATCTGCCCGGTCGCGCGGGCCAGGTCGGCGCGCGCCTGGTTGAAGCGGTACAACGCCGCGATTTGGTTGTCATTCGCGCGAGCCAGCGAATCCTGCGCCTGGATTACTTCGATGTTGTTTGCCACGCCGGCCTTGAAGCGATCGCGCGCCTGGTCCACTTCTTCTTTCGAGAGCTGCACGCCGAGGTTGGCCACCTGCACTTCACTGCGGGCCGACTGCAGATTCAACAGTGCCGTCTTCACATCCAGCGCAATCTGGTTGCGCAAATCATCCTTTTGTTGCTCCAGCTTGCGAATCTCCAGATCCGCACGAACGATCTCAGCGCGGATCCGGCCGCCCGTGAACAGCGGCATATTCAGAGAAGCCGCGTAGGTGTACGTTGGAATCACAGTTGCCGATGACGTTCCAAGATATGCCCAATTTCCATCAAAACGGAGCGACGGCAGCCGCGAATACTGCGAAGCTTTCTTTTCCGCTCCCGCGGCTTTGATCTGCTCTTCGAGCGCCTTCCACTCCTGCCGCTGGGCAAGCGCCGCTTCGATGGCCGGCTCAACTTCCGGCTGTGGCGTGTCGAAAAAGCTCAACGAATCCGCCAGCTCGATGGGCTGACGCGGATCGAGGTTCAGCAGCTTGCTCAGGCCGTACAGCGAGGTCTCGCGGTCGTTTTCCGATTCAATCAACCGCTGCTTTTCGTTTTGCAGTTCCACATTTGCACGCAGCGTGTCGATCCCCGTACCCACGCCTTCTTTTTGCAGGTCCGCGGCTTGATCGTAGAGCGCTTGCGCGAGATCGACTCTTGATTGTGAAGCCTCAACATTGGCTACCGCCCGAAGCGTCCCGATGTATTGCGACACGACAAGGAGAATCACCTGCTCGCGCGTGGACAGGCTGGTGGCCCTGCCGCTATTTGCGGTGTCGCGCGCCGCCTGGTACCGCTGCCACAGCGTCAGATCCAAAACCGGGCCGCCGAAAGTTGGCCCAGCGGAGAAAACCTGATAGGGCCCAACGTGCTGAGGGAAACCCGGAAGAAGCTTCTTCCCGCCAAACTGTGCTTGGAGGTTCACTCGCTGAGCCTGATCCTTCACGCTCAAGTTGGATTCGGGAAGCAGTGCCGCGCGCGCCACATTCTTGTCCTGCTCACTTTGCGCCGCCGTCAATAGGGCGATCTGCGCCGTGGTGTTCTGCTTCACTGCCAGGGTGACAGCCTGATCCAGCGTGAGCCGCAAGGCCTGCCCGGGCACGGTTGCGGGCAGAGCGCTGGCTTTTGGTGCGTCTTGTGCCTGACTCAGGGAAGCGGTCAACAGCAAGGTGAAAAATACCGTGTAAAAAATAATGTGCGAACCCCTGTCCCGGCCCCCGTTCGTGCCGCGCTCCCGCCCGCTTTCCTTCCCGACGATTTCACGCACGATCGCCTGGTTGTGGCATCCCTCGGCGACCAGGCACCCGCCCTGGCTATGAATTTCCTTGAGCAACACTTTTCCCGCGGCGTCGATGAAGCTGACGCCGCATAGATTTATGCTGAACTTCTCGTCGGGGGAAGTGGCGCGCAGCTCTCGCCAACACTGTTCAAGGGTGCCCACCGAGGGGCCCGCAAGCCTGCCTTCGACGCTCAGGATGACTTTGCCGCGCTTTCTGCCAGTTGTAATTCTCAACATATGTCCCACCCCACTGTAGTTCAACAGATGCACGAACAGACCCAATTGATTCCGAAATTGATTTTTTGTAACATATTCAAACAATGGACTTTATTCCAAACCAGCGTATTCTTCTCCAGGAGGATAAGGCCGTATATGGGCACTAGATTATATACTGGCAATTATATCATGCCCATATAGTGACATACTTAGTGGGATATCGGTCCCAACCCATCCAATTGATGAGGGTAAGCCTACGAAGAGGTGCTGCGTTGTCTGGCTAAGGCTAGTTCCAACGGTCGACCTATTTTCGGACAGCGATCGCCTGTAGTTCAAAATGCCCGCCGCGCAGGAGCGATGCAGCGCCGATGAATTCGCGCGCCGGCAGGTCCTTGGTGGTGAAGTAGCTGCGATAGGCGGCGTTGAACTTGTCGTAGAGCGAAAGATCGGTGCAGGCGATCTGCACGTAGACCAGGTCATCCATGCTCATCCCGGCCTGGGACAGCGTAGCTTTCACGCGGTCGAGCAGGAGCTTAATCTCATCGTCCACTTCCGCGGGTGCCTTGCCGGTCTTGGGTTCGACCCCGATCCGGCCGGAGAGATAGAGCGTGTTCCCGGCAAGGATCGCGCCGCTAAAGGGCAGTTGCGGGTTATCGTCGGAAAGATTGATGGCACGCCGCGCGGTTTGCGGCGCCGATTGCGAAAATGCGCCGTGGACAGTAAACATCCCCACAAGAAGCAGCACAAAAACTAAAAAACTGATTCGGCGATTCACAGGTCACCTCTCATGAAAATCGTTTCGAGTCCAACGCTGAAGAAGTTCGGCCGTGAGTCTATTCCGCGCGGGGTTGATCTGCAAGCAATGAGACAGACCGGTTCCACGCGCCTAGTTTGTGCAGCGCAGGCCTTCAAGCAGCGTCTTCTTCGACATTGCGGCTGCACCTCTGCTCTAGAACGCGATGAAGCCCGTGCGAATAAAATAGAGGGTAGCGATGCCCACCACCATCCACAGAACCACGCCCTGAAGCATCGGGCGCCAGCCCACTTGACGAAGCGTGGACCGTGAGATGCCCGTTCCGATCAGGAAGAGGGTGGCCGTTAAGCCGAGCTTGCCGAGACGGAAGAATGCTTGAGTCACGCCGGTGAAAGTCGGGACATAGGTATTCGCGAGAGCTGCGAGACAAAAAAGAAGGATGAACCAGGGGAACCGGACCCGGGCGCGGCTGTGCGTGAACGCGGCCGTGGCCAGGGCGAGAGGAACGATCCACAGAGCGCGAGCAAGTTTTACGGTGGTACCGATCACGAGGGCCTGAGCTCCGTAACGTGCTGTGGCGCCCACCACCGAGCTGGTATCGTGAATCGCGAGCGCCGCCCATAAACCGAACTGCGATTGCGTGAGATGCAGTGCGCCTCCAATCAGCGGGAAAATCAGAAGCGCAATGGAATTGAGAATGAATACGGTCCCGAGAGATACCGCCATCTCTTCTTCATCGGCGTGCAGGATTGGGCCGACAGCAGCGATGGCGCTGCCCCCGCAGATTGCCGTCCCCGCGGTGATTAGATAGGACGAATTGCCGCGTACATTAAGTAATTTGCCAAGGGCGAGTCCCACAGCGAGCGCAAACGAAATTCCCAACGCGGTATAGAGAAAACCGCTACGCCCTGCCTTCACCACCTCGTGGAGATTCATGCCAAAGCCCAGAGCGACGACGGACGCCTGCAAGAGAATTCTCGCGAAGGTTCCGCTCGCTGAAGGATACGGATGAGTGAAGCTCAGGCCCAGAACAATGCCGGCGGCCAGTGCGACTGGCGGAGAAACGAGTCCGCTGGCCGCAACGAGAAATGCCAGGATGAACAAGACTTTCGAGATTTTGGGCATCGACTGGAAAAAGAGTAACAGGCGAACTGCAGGCAGGCCAGCAGGATATCCAGCGGTTGTTCAAATCTAACGCGAATACGCCGCCGACGCTTCCCTGTCAGACAGCCACTCAGGAGACGCGTCCTTGGGACACCGACGTATAATAGGCAGCTCAGACCAAGGAGCCTTCCTTCAATGAACTATCGCCGCTTTGGCCGCACCGGCTGGAAAGTAAGTGAAATGGGTTACGGAATGTGGGGCATGGCCGGATGGACCGGCTCGCAAGACACCGAATCGCTTGATTCGCTCCAACGTGCGATTGATCTAGGCTGCAATTTCTTCGATACCGCCTGGGCTTATGGCAATGGCCACAGCGAGGAGCTGCTCGGAAAAATTCTGCGCAACAATGCAAGCAATCCGCCCGGCAAGAAACTTTATACCGCAACCAAGATTCCACCGAAGAACCGCCGCTGGCCCAGCCGGCCCGAATTTTCGCTCGACGAATCCTACCCGCCGGATTACATCGAGGAATACCTGAAAAAGAGCCTGAAAAATATCGGCGTTGAAACGCTCGACCTCATCCAGTTTCATACCTGGGAAGACGGCTGGCTCGACGACGCGCGCCTTCCACGCGTCGTTGAAAAACTTCGCAAAGACGGCAAGGTCCGCGCCGTGGGCATCAGCATCAACCGCTGGGAGCCGTGGAACGGCGTTCGGGCCGTGCGCGATGGCGTCGTTGACGCCGTTCAGGTGATTTACAATATTTTCGATCAGAATCCGGAGGACGAGCTCTTTCCCGCGTGCCGCGAAAAGGACGTCGCGGTGATTGCGCGCGTCCCTTTCGATGAAGGCACGCTCACCGGCACGCTTACGCTTGATAGCAAATGGCCGAAGGGCGACTGGCGCAATACCTATTTCGTCGCGGAAAATTTGAAGGCCAGCGTCGCGCACGCCGGCGCGCTCAAGCCGCTTCTTCGCGACGGCCTCACCATGCCGGAAATGGCGCTGCGTTTCATCCTCAACAACAAAGATGTCAGCACCATCATTCCCGGCATGCGCAAACGCCGCCACGTTGAAGCCAATATCGCCGCTGGCGTTCGCGGGCCGCTGAACGCGGCCCTCCATGCCGAGTTGTGCAAACACCGCTGGGAGCGCACGCCCACGAAGTGGTCGCAATAAACGTTTTCCACCTATTGATGCTCGGAAATCCTAGGGAGTTTCTCTTCGGTATCCGTCGAATTGTCCTGCGGAAACGGCGATCAGGCAGTTTGTTTTAAGGCGCGTTCGACAAGCGTCAGGCAACGCTCCGCTTGCTCGCGCAAGAGTTCTTCCCGATCGCCGCGTTCTTTCTGCGTGCTGTGGAGCTCATCGGCAATCGCCAGCGCGGCAAGCACTGCAAGCTTCTGTGTATCCACCGTTGCCGTCGCGTCGGCAATCGCGCGCATCTTTTCGTCTACAAAGGCAGCCAGCTTCTGGACGTACGCTTCGTCCAGCTCACCGCGTATGGCATACGATTGCCCAAAGATTTGTACCTTTACCGGCCCGCTCATGGTCATGTTCCGCGTGGGACTTGCGCCAAGATATCACATTCAGCGGGGCACGACATGGCACGCTCGCTATAGCCGCGGTCTTCCGCCGCGTAAGCAGGGATTAGCTCGCGCGGAGCTGCGCGCCAAGATTTCTCTCAAGGGTGGCGATGATTTTTGCGGAAAAATCGTTGATCTGCGCGTCCGTAAGCGTGGCTTCGCGGCTCTGAAACGTTACGCGCACGAGCAAGGAATATTTTCCCGTTGGCACGTTTTCCCCGCGGAATATATCGGTCGCTTCGATGGATGCGATTTCACCGATCTTAAGCGAACGAATTGCGTCGCTCACCTCCGAGAAACGCGTCCCGTCGGCCAGCAGCAGGGAAAAATCTCTCTCAACCGCTGGAAACCGGAGCAGCGGTTCGTAGCGCCGCGATTCCTTCGCGACGCGGACTGCGGCATAGAGCGGTTCGAGACGCAGCTCCGCAAGGAAAATGTCCTGGCGCAGTTTGAATTTTTCGGCCACGCGGCGCGCAAGCTGGCCGGCCACGCCGATTTCTTCCTTGCCGAGAGACAGTTGCCCGCGGCGAGCCGGGTGCAACCAGGCAGCGCTGCCTTTTGCATTTTCGGCCGTTGCGGAGAAATCGGCCCAGCCCACACCGCCGGCAAGGGCGCCGATGGAATCGAGGTCGCCCTTCAAATCCGCGAAAATGTATTCGCGCGCAGAATCGTACAGACCTTTCTCGCGGGTGTCGCCGGTGGCGCCCATCGTCAAAACGGGCGTCTCCATCGCTCCGTTTCCTTCGAGGCGGTACTGGCGGCCGATTTCAAACAGGCGAACGCTGCGCTGGCCGTGATTCAGATTCCATTCGAGGGCAGCAGCCATGGTGACGATTCCGGTCGAGCGCAGCACGCTGGCTTCTTCGGACAACGGATTCGCGAGCCGAGCGGGCGACGCATCCGGTGGACGGAATAGTGCATCGCGCTCCTCTGCGACGTGAGGAATCGTGAGAATTTCGCGGTAGCCGAGGCCAGTCAGCCGTTCGCGCAAACGATTTTCTGCTTCGTACTGCGGCAAGCGCGCTGCACCCTGCCGCGCTGCGGGAAGCCGCGGAGGAAATTTATCGAGTCCGTAGACGCGCGCAACTTCTTCAATGAGGTCAATTTCGCGTTCAACTTCCGCGCGCCACGAAGGCTGCGTGCATTGCCACGCCGCCAACAAAGAGCCAGCTGCGCCCCGGCTTTCATCCACGCGCCGGGGCGCGAAGCCC
Source organism: Candidatus Acidiferrales bacterium (assembly GCA_044447665.1). GTDB lineage: Bacteria > Acidobacteriota > Terriglobia > Acidiferrales > UBA7541 > Acidiferrum. The sequence continues at coordinate 29,836 of JBIOGB010000026.1, forward strand.
AGGGCGGTGAGAATCGCTTCGATCTCCTTGTCCGGAACGTCCGCGCCCATCACGCGCAAGAGTTCCGCGCGCGTCAACTGGATTTTCTTCGGCGCGCGCTTGCCCGGATAAGCATCGACGATGCCGGCGAGCAATTCTCCGCCGGCAACTTGCAAAATCAATTCTGCGCAGCGCCGCGAGGCGAGTTCGGCCATTTCCGGGTCGGCGCCGCGGCCAAAACGCGTGGAAGCCTCCGTGCGCAATTTCAGAAAGCGCGTGGCGCGGCGAATCGCAACCGGTTCGAACCACGCGCACTCGATCAAGACATTTCTTGTGGAAAAGGACATTTCCGTTTCCGCGCCGCCCATGATGCCGCCGACGCCCACCGCGCGCGATCCGTCGCCATCGCTAATCATGCAGATGCCAGGATCGAGAGCGCGTTCGACACCGTCGAGCGTCCTCATTTTCTCGGCGGGCTTCGCGCGGCGCACCACGATGCAGTGATCGCGCACCGTGTCGTAATCAAACGCGTGCAGCGCATGCCCCAGCTCGAGCATGACGTAGTTCGTAACGTCCACGACGTTGTTGATGCTGGCCACGCCGGAGGCTTCCAACCGGTCCTTCAGCCACCTGGGCGACGGCTGGATTTTCACGCCGCGAATCACGCGCGCGGTAAAGCGCCCGCAAAGTTCCGGCGCTTGAATCTCAACGCGAACGGTATCGCTCGCCTTCGCCGGGGCTTCGGCGGGCTTCGGCGCGGCGAGTTTTAGCGGCAGCTTGTAAATCGCGCTCACCTCGCGCGCGATTCCGTAATGCCCGAGGCAATCGGGACGATTGGAGGAAACTTCCGCATCAATCACCGGGCCGTGCGGGCCATTTTCCAGCCCGCCGATATTTGTGCCGGAAAGCGCGAGCCGCGACGCCAGCTCTTCCGCCGGTGCGGCCACGGCAACAAAATCTTTCAGCCAGTTGTAGACGATCTTCATCTTTTAGACCAGATTCGCTAGACGGCCGAAATAAACGTGCGTCGCGTATTCCATGCGCACGCGCCCGTCCTGCGCATGCTTGCGGAAGATCTCCTCCAGCGCCGTCATCATGGGCGCAAATTTCGGATGATCCCCCGCCGGCACGTAGGAACTGCTACGCAGCCGCCCCGAAAGCCCGGCGAAATCAAAATCCTGCGCGTTCGGCAAATCGCGTTCTTGGTAGGCATTGCCGCCGAAGAAATCGCGCATCTGTTCCGGGCGCGGATAGCTTTCATTCACGCGGATATAGTCCGTGCCAAACTCTCTCAGGAGCGCTTCGTAGTCGCGCAAGAACGGCGTCGTGTTTGTTAGCCGCTCGTTCCAGACCACCACCACCCATCCGCTGGGTTTTAAAATGCGGCCAAATTCGCGCCTCGCCTCGTTTGGACCAAACCAGTGAAAGGCTTGTCCCGCCGCGACGAAATCCACGCTGGCGTCGTCCAGAGTTGTGGCTTCCGCCGATCCGTTCACGCTCGTGAAGCCGTCGGAAGACGCGAGATACTTCTCGCCCGCCTGGCGCATCGCTTCGTTGGGTTCCACGCCGTACACGCGGTTGCCATTCTTCAGAAAAAGCCCACACAGGAGGCCCGTGCCGGAGCCGACGTCGGCGATCACGTGTCCGGGCCGGAGGCCGCACTCGCCGCGCACCAGTTCCGTCACCGCCGCAGGATAGCCCGGCCGGTATTGCAGATAATCGGCGACGCGATTGGAAAACCGTTCTTTGGAATCCGTGAACGTCATGGCTCCGGGATTCGCGCTCATGGGAACTGCCGCAGAAAACGCACATCGTTCTGGAAAAACACCTGGATGTCGTCGATGCCGTATTTCAGCATGGCCAGGCGGTCGATGCCCATGCCGAAGGCGAATCCGCTAACCTTTTTCGCATCGTATTTCACAAAGCCGTATACGGCGGGGTCCACCATGCCCGCGCCGAAAAGCTCGATCCAGCCCGCGCCCTTGCACTTCGAACAATTTCCGCCGCCGGCCGCCGTGCCGCTTCCTCCGCAGAAAATGCAGGACACATCGAATTCCACGGATGGCTCGGTGAAGGGGAAATAGCTCGGCCGGAAGCGGGTCTTCACGCCGGGACCGAAGAACTGCTTCACGAAATACTCGATCGTTCCCGTGAAATCGCAAAAGGTAATGTCCGTATCTACGGCCAAGCCCTCCACCTGATGAAAAATGAAAGAGTGCGTGGCGTCGGGATTGTCGCGGCGGTAAACCTTGCCCGGCACAATTACGCGAACAGGCGGCTGGCGCTTCTCCATCGTGCGAATTTGCATGGGCGAAGTGTGCGTGCGGAGAAGCAGAGGCTCAGGCGCGCCCTTCGGCAGTTCCAAATAAAAGGTATCCATATCATCGCGCACAGGATGGAATTCGGGAATATTCAGCGCTTCGAAATTGTAGTAGGGCGTTTCGATTTCTGGGCCTTCGACAACGGAGAAACCGATCGAGAAAAAGATGTCCTCAATTTCCTGAAAAACTTGCCGAATCAGGTGATGCGAGCCAATCGGCCGAATCACGCCCGGAAGTGAGAGGTCGACACGCTCGCGGGCAAGTACGGCCTCATCTGCGCCGGCTTCAATGGCGGCGCGGAGCTCCTCGATTTTCGTTTCTACGTGCGCGCGGAGTGAATTCAGTTCTTGACCAACCACACGTTTGAGCTCAGGAGTTGCTGGTTTCAACCAGTTGTCGGTGATTAGCGTGAGCACACCCGATTTGCGGCCCAGCCAGCGGTCACGGAACATTTTCCACCCGGATTGGTCGTGAACAGTCGTGAAGTGCCCATCGAACTGTGCGCGCACGTCCGCGAAGCGAGCGGTGACGTGCGCGGCTTGCGTAACGCCTAGACCAGCAAGAGTCTTGTCGAGACCTATGTTTGAAGTTGGCATGACCGCGAGATAGAGTACACCGTAGGGGCATGATTTCTCGCGCCCCTACGGGAGAAAACTGCCAGCACGGATGCTGGCGCTACGACAGCAACGGAAAAAGACGGCAGAGCTCCCCATGTTCGCCCTGCGATACCGCGCTAGGACTTTTTCGCCTTGGCTTGCGGCGGAGCGGCGGCCTTGGCCTTTTCCGCGAGCTGCGTGAACGCTGCGGCGTCCTTCACCGCGATGTCGGCAAGCACCTTGCGGTCCAGCACAATGCCCGCGGCCTTCAGCCCGTGGATCAACTGGCCGTAGGTCAGGCCGTTTTGACGCGCGGCCGCGCCAACGCGTTGAATCCACAGGCGGCGATACTGGCGCTTCTTGACGCGACGATCGCGCTTAGCATAGCGATCCGCGCGGTTCGCCGCTTCCTGTGCCGATTGATACAGCTTGCTCTTCGTGAGGAAAAAGCCTTTTGTCCTCTTGAGGTACTTCTTGCGCCGTGCACGGCGCTTGGTGCCGCGTTTTACGCGTGCCATGGGGGTTTCTCCTTAAATGTGGGAGACAAACAGGGTGCGCCGCCGCGCGGAAAAACACGCGTTACGCAGCGGGTTTGTCTCCGGTTGGATATTGGTAGCGACCCCATTCAAGCGGTCATTCGCCCGAGCAACCGTTCCCGGTGCTCAGAAGATGGCGGAATAAACCCGCCGCCACATGCCGCAAACCTTGCGGTTCGCGACTGGTCGGCCGGCAGGCACCCGTGAAGCGCTGCCTGGCTCGATCTCACGGGACTTTCGCCCCGCATTTTTCTTCGTCGGGGCACAGCAAGTTGCGCCCCGGCTGTAAAAACTCTCTAGGCGTACGGAAGCAATAGCTTCACGTTGGCCACGTCCTTGGAATTCACGAGCGTCAGCTTCTTGAGTTTGCGCATGCGGCCGTGCGCTTTCGTTCCCGTGAAGTGTCGCTTGCCGGAATGCATGCGCACAATCTTGCCCGTTGCAGTCACCTTGAAGCGCTTTGCCGCGCCCCGGTGGGTCTTCAGCTTCATTTTCGGCTTCGACTTGTTCCTTGGCATCGCCCGATCCCTCTTCTGTGCTCAGCGCGCCGTCATTACGGACGCGGAGCAAAAACCGCTCCTAGAAAAATCGCTCTTAATGCGACGCGCCGGACTGTGGCGCCGATTGCTGTGCCGCGGGCTTTGCTACGGGTGCGCCCTTTTTCGGCGCGAGCAGCGCCACCAGGACGTTGCCCTCCATGCGCGGCATGGTTTCAATTTGGCAATGGTCGCCGATCTCACCCAGCAAGCGCGTCATCTTTGCGCGGCCCACTTCCTGATGCGCCATTTCGCGCCCGCGATGGAAGATCATCGCGCGTACTTTGTGGCCTTCGCCGAGGAACCTGATGATCTGGTTTTTGCGAACCTGATAATCATGTTCCGCGGTTGCCGGCCGGAACTTCACCTCTTTTAGCTGCGAGCCGCGGCTGCTCTTGCGCTGCTCGTGCGCCTTTTTGTTTAGTTGGTAAAGATATTTGCCGTAGTCGGTGATCTTGCAAACCGGCGGGTCTGCCGTCGGCGAGATTTCCACCAGGTCCAGTCCCCGCTCGCGCGCCATCTTCATCGCTTCGAACGGCTGCATGACGCCAAGCTGCGCGCCTTCTTCGTCGATCACCCGGATCTCGCGGGCTCGAATCCGCTCGTTGACACGGACTCGGTCGCTCTGCCGGAAGCTGCGTTCTGCGATAATTCCCCCTTACCAACCGTAAGACGCCTGTTTTACCCGGTTTCCCAGGGACGGCCCCGATTCACCACTCGCTCGTGGCCCCAGCCAAGCCGGGGTCAACACCCTAACCCAACCCCACGGCGGAAAAACGCCAGGGGACGGGCTCCAAAGTATAGCACGCGAAAAGGCTCATCCGGCAATAGGGAAACCCCACTGCGGAAGCGTTAGCTGGCGGCGGAAAGGTCGCCTTTCGGGCCGGCGATGGTGACACGCAACTGCGGCATTTCGCCTTTTAGGATAGGCAAGTCCAGCAAAAGTAGGGCCGCCGTTTTGGCCAACTTATCCAGTTCCGGAGTCACCGCCTCAAAGCGAACGAGGCGGCAGCCCACAGGAGCGTCAGCCGAAGGATGCAGGGAATCGGCGCTCCATTCGATGAAGAACGGCAGTAGCCAGAAGGGATTATCTTTCAGAGTAAGAGTTTGCCATTGGAGGACGCGGCCGTCGGGACGCTTGCGCGATCCGGGCGAAGGGCCTTCGAAAGCCACTCCGGCATCACGAAGCTTCTTGGCAAAGGAGCCAAGCTCGCCGGGGTGAACAGCCCATTGAACAATCCGCGGCTCGGAAAGTTTCCTGAGATGAAGAGCGAGCGGTTCCTTGGCATCCGGCTGGTCGGGATCGGGCGCCATGATTTCCAGGTAACGCCGCTCACCGAGCGAAAGCAGCGCATTGCGCGTCCCGCGGCCGGGATGTACGCCGCCGAATGCAGCCCGCACACCAGTGTGCTGCTCGACGAAGTCGATGCCCTGCTGCAAATCCTGGCAGCCGAGGACAATGTGGTCAAGCAACTCAGGCGCCTCGCTCACGGCGGAGGAGATCGCTGGCGCAACCAGCGCGCCTCCCGTCACCGCAAGAAACAACCGCCGCGATAGTGGCCTTTGCATCTCGCAAATCCTCAGGCTTCCGCAGTGGTCGGATCGATCATGCGGCGGATGGCCGAGATGCGATTCGCAGGGAAGCCGCCCTTGCTCGCATGATCGCGCACGGCCTGTTCGTTGGGCGCAATGTAAACGCAGTAGATCTTGTCGTCCGTGACGTAGCTTTCCACCCACTGCACTTGTGGCATCGTGCGCAGCACGCTGCAAGACTTTTGCGAAACGCCCTGCAACTCCGCCGGTGTCAGCTTCCCTGCACCCGGAATTTCCCGCTCGATCAGAAACTTCGGCATCTACCGCCTCCTAGTTGAAGAATTAGTGGGTCGACCTGGACTCGACTTCCTTTTGCAGTGTCTCGACAATCTCGGCCAACGGCTTGGGGCCGAGATCACCCTTGCTGCGATGGCGCACGGAGACCGTGCCGGCTTCGGCTTCTTTGGCCCCCACGACGAACATAAAAGGAATCTTTTGCAATTGTGCATCACGGATTTTTGCGGGCAGCTTTTCGTTGCGGTCGTCGAGATGCACGCGCAAGCCATGGCGCTGCAGCGTTTCCGTGACGTGCTTGGCGTAATCCGCTACTTTTTCGCTGACCGGGCAGATTTCGATCTGCACCGGAGCGAGCCACAGGGGAAATGCGCCCGCGTAGTGCTCGATCAAGATGCCGAAGAATCGCTCAACCGAGCCGAGCAGCGCGCGGTGCACCATCAAGGGCTGATGCTTCGCCCCGTCTTCGGCGATGTATTGCAGGCCGAAGCGCGCCGGCAAATTGAAATCGAACTGCACGGTCGTGAGCTGCCACGGCCGGCCGATGGCGTCAATGAGTTTCACGTCGATTTTCGGCCCGTAAAACGCCGCTTCGCCTTCCATCTTCTTATACGGAATGTTCATCCGCTTCATGGTGTCGGCCAGCGCGGCGGTGGCACGGCGCCAATCCTCGGGCTTGCCCGCGTAGTTTTCGGGATGCGCAGCGTCCCAATCAGACAATTCAACCTCGAATTTATCGAAGCCGAAATTTTTCATCATCGCAAAAGCAAAGTCCACGCAGTCTTCCACTTCCTTTTCGATTTGCGCCGGCGTGCAGAAAATGTGCGCGTCGTCCTGCGTGAATCCGCGCACGCGCATCAAACCGTGCAACACACCGCTGCGTTCGTAGCGGTAGACCGTGCCGAGCTCCGCAAGCCGCACCGGCAGGTCGCGATAGCTGTGCAGCTTCGATTTGTAGATCAGGATATGGCCGGGGCAGTTCATCGGCTTCAGCTGGTAGTCGGCCTTTTCGACTTCGACCGCGCCGAACATGCTGTCCCGGTAGAAATCCGTGTGCCCGCTCGTTTTCCACAGATCCAGCCGCATGATGTGCGGCGTGTAAACCAGATCGTAGCCGCGGCGCAGCAGCTCTTCGCGCAGCCAATCCTCGACAATCTTGCGGATCAAACCGCCCTTGGGATGCCAGAAGATCAGGCCCGGCCCCGCTTCTTCCTGAATGCTGAAGAGATCCAGCTCGGCACCCAGTTTGCGGTGGTCGCGTCGCTTGGCCTCCTCGAGCCGGTGCAGATATTCGTCCAATTCCTTCTGCGTAAAAAAGCATGCTCCGTAAATGCGCTGGAGCTGAGGATTGCCTTCCTGCCCTTTCCAGTACGCTCCCGCGACGTTCATCAGTTTGAACGCGGTGATGCGCTTGGTCGAAGGAATGTGCGGCCCGAGGCAAAAGTCGAGGAATTTCCCGGTCGTGTAGAACGACACCATCGGTTCCACGGCCTTTTCCTCCACCAGCTCGCATTTGAAAATCTGATCGCTCTTCCTGTACAGCTCGATCGCTTCCGGTTTGGGAATGAGCTTGCGCTCGTTCGGCAAGTCGCGCGCCGCCAGCTCGTGCATCTTCGCTTCGATCTTGGCGAGATCTTCCTGTGTAAAGGATTCTTCCCGCAGAAATTCGTAAAAAAATCCTGTGTCGATCGGCGGGCCGATGCCCAGCTTCACATTCGGATAGAGCTCAAGCACGGCCGCCGCCAGCAAATGAGCCGCCGAATGCCGGAACACACGCAGCGCGTCGGGATCTCTTTCGGTGAGAATTTGCAGTTTCACGTCGTGCTCGAGCGGCCGACGCAGATCGATCAGCGCACCTTCCCCGTCGTTGGGTTCAGCGACGCGCGCGACCAGTGCAGCGTCCGCCAGCCGCGGTGAAATCTTTTGTGCGATGTCCGCCGGTGTCGTGCCCTTCGGCACTTCCTGGACTTTGCCGTCTGGCAATGTGACGTGAATCTGCTCCATGGTCCTCTTTTTCACCCGGAAGGAGAAGAACCTAGCTTATCGGCGGCTTCTACTGCGGTCAAGCTGTGCCGCGGCAGCAGAATGTCTTTTCTCGGCCGAGTGATAACCATAGCCTGCATCCGTACAAGCCCGGGCCCGCATCCCGGTTTACAACGTGCGTCGAGTCACTTTCGCCAGGCTCCGCGTTTCGTCTTCCACCGGACGCAGGGTAAACTCATCTGTCTCTGCAGTTACTGAGAGAGCTACCCGAGGGCCATTCATGAAACGCTTCCCAAGAAATGCCATTGTCCTGCTGGTGGGGCTTCTCCCGCTTCGCTTGCTCGCGCAGGAGCCGAAAATTCTCCCCCAGCCGGATGAGCGCTACAAAGCAGACATTCTGCTCGTAGTCGCGCATCCGGATGATGAAGGCGCGGTCACGCCTTATCTGGCGCGGGCTATCGATGAAGGCAAGCGTATCGCCGTGGTTTATGGCACGCGCGGAAGCAGCGGCGCGAACGAAGCCGGCGCGGAGCAAGCCGCCGCGCTTGGCGCAATTCGCGAGATCGAAGCGCGGCGCGCCCTCAATACCCTCGGTATCACAAACGTATGGTTCTTGAACGGGCAGGACACCGCTTCACAAAACGTTTTGCAGTCGCTTGCCAACTGGGGGCATGGCGCCGCGCTCCAGCAACTCGTGCGCATCGTCCGGCTCGCCCGCCCGGATGTGATCCTCACCTTTTTGCCGGGTACGTTCATCGGTGAAGATCACGGCGACCATCAAGCCAGCGGCGTCCTTGCCACGGAGGCTTTTGACCTGGCCGGCGATCCCGTCGCGTTTGCCGAACAACTCGGCTCCCCTATGCGCCGCCTAGAGCATTTCCTCGAAAACCTGCGCCCCTGGCAGCCGAAGAAAATCTATTACTTTCCCGATGCGGATCGGGAGGACATCTTCCGCGGAAAAGGCCCCGAGTACTCCGTGAAGGAAATTTCCAAGTCCGGGAAACAAGCCTACTGGCGGATAGCGCTCGAATCGTTCCGCGCGCATCAGACGCAAGCGAAAGCCTACCTCGATTCCCTCGCAAGGATGGATGAGGCGCAAATCGAGAAGATGGCCCTCTCCCCTGACGGTTGGGGCGATGCGCAGCGTTTTGTGCTGGGAAGATCGCTCGTCGGCGGCAGCGTGACCGGGGATATTTTCGAAAACATCACGTCTGGCGTGATCCCTTTTGGGCGTTCCGATGTTTCTCCCGAGCCTGCGCAGCCGGAAGTGGCTGCGGAACTCGCAGGCCCGTGGAGTTTCTACGCCGATTTTCGCCGCGCTCACGGCCTCGCGCATTTGCCATATCCGGAACCTCCGGAAATCGCCTTGCAGGAAGGAACCACCCTGGTTATTCCCCTGTGGATTCGCAATCAGACTCCGGCAAGTCGAGAGTTCACACTCACTGCCGAACTGCCTGTCGGTTGGACCGTGCAGAATGGTACCGGAAAATTTGCGGTGGCAGCCAAGCAGGTGGCCGCCGCGCGTATCGAAATTAGTCTGCCCGTGCTCGGGGATGCCGCGCCGAAGAAACCAGAGACTCGGGAAGTCACTGTTCGCGCCGAATCGAACGGCCAGACAGTCGGCGTGGTAAAACTCCGCGTCGAATTGCGCAAGCGCGCGCTCCCGCAGTAGGCGGCTTCAGGACTTTTTCGTGCGCGCGGATTCCATCTGCTCCCATGCTGACTCCGGCAGCATCAAGAGGTCGTTGAATTCGCCGGCGCCCCGCAGCCACTGGCCGCCGTCGATCACCACGCACTCGCCGTTGATGTATTCCGCCATGTCGCTCAGAAGAAATGCCGCGAGGTTTGCGAGCTCTTCATGCCGCCCGAAGCGCTTCATGGGATGTTTTTCCTTGCCATGCTCTTCGAACTGTTTCGAAGGCATCAATCGCGACCACGCGCCCTCGGTCGGAAACGGTCCCGGAGCGATGGCGTTCAGCCGGATGTGATATTTTGCCCATTCCACCGCCAGCGATGTCGTCATCGCCAGCACCCCCGCTTTCGCGCACGCCGAAGGCACAATGAAGCCTGAGCCGCAATTGGCCGCCGCGTAGGTTGTCACGATATTCAGGACGTTCCCGCCCAGTTTCTTTTCGATCCAGCGCTTCCCAAATACTTGCGTGCAGTGAAACGAGCCATTCAGCACGATCCCGACCACCGAGTTGAACGCGTTCGGCGTGAGTTTTTCGGTTCGCGCGATGAAGTTGCCCGCGGCGTTGTTGACCAGCGTGTTGATCTCGCCGAATTGTTCCTCCGCGGCTTTTGCAGCCACCTCCACGGCTCCGTAGTCGCGCACGTCGCACGTGGCGTAAGCCGCCGCACCTCCGGAGCCGCGAATCTCCTCGCAAACTTTGCGCAGTGGCTCCTCGCGCCTGCCCGCAAGGAACATGCGCGCCCCGAGCGCCGCAAAGTGTAACGCCATGGACCGGCCCAGGCCTGTTCCGCCTCCGGTCAGGAAAATCGCTCGCTTCTCCAGTAAGTTTTTCTGAAACACGCTGCACCACCTCACGCCGGAATGGTGTCCCTTGGGAACTGGGACGGCGAGGCGATTCTAGTGCATCGGCGTCCTCGCGGAAGTTATTTTCGTTGGAAATTCTTAAAAAGGCGAGGAAGGCAGGGGAATTTGCGAAGTGCACTGCTGGGAGCAGCTCACTAATTTTCTTTGCAGACGAATTTCACGAATTCATCCTGTGTAAAATGGCTGAGGTTCGCACGAACGCGCGGTTCCGGGCGTCGTGACAACCACTCCCTCCCTTAGATTCTTTGTATGCGGAAAGTTGTGCGTTTCAAGGCCCGATTTCTGCGGGGATCGGCCGGCCCATGGCCTTGGCATATTCCGCGGCGTAGAGCGGGCTCTCTGGATATTCTTCGCTCAGTTCCCGCAAAAGTCTCTGCGCCAGCGCATTCTGTTTCTCCCGGCGCGCCGCCAGCGCGAGCATAATCTTTCCAAAGGGCTTCAGGTAGCGCCCGTTTTCCGCTGTCTTTCCCACCTGTTCCATACCGAGTTTTTTGTCTCCGTGAACTCCGCCGAACCACAGCAGCGCGCGAAACCCGGCCGACAGGCTGCCGATCGTGTAATTCGCAATACCCAGCGCGACGAAAGCGTCCGCCGCATCGGGCCTCTCTGCCAACAACAGTTTCGCATGCGCGTTGGCTTCCTTCATTCGCTTGAGCCCATCCATCTGCTTCTTCTCCAGTATGCTGTCGGCGTCCGATTCCATTCCCGCGGCGAGCGTCAACGCGAAGAGAGCCTCTTGGTCTCTAGGGCTATTTTTGAGCCGTAATTTTGCAATTTCCCGCGCGTGCCCGGTCGCTTCACGGAAGTTTTTCATGCGCTCGGGATCCGGTTTCCCCTGGATGCCCTTGAGAAACCTGTTCTCGTCCAGGAAGAAATCGCTGGTCAGCACCCCTTGCCGGTACAATTCCTCAAAAAGATAGCTGGCCGCCTCGGTAACGTATCCGAAGGGATCGTCCGGATTCTGCGCGGTCCATTCCACAAACTTCTCGCGCCCTTCCGGAAACTTTTGCTCGTAGAGCAGTCGAAAACCGTCCATGAGCTCCGGGACTTCCTTGAACGCCGCGGCATTGCTCTCCATGCTCGTTTGTGGTCTGGCCGCAGCGGGCGCGAGCAAGACAAACAAGCTGAGTATGGCAGCCGCTCGGTACATTCGTTATTGTCCCTTAGAGTAGCTTCTTCAGAAGATCCTTCAGAACAGCCCCGGCAGGAATCGCGGCTTGCCCGCCATGGCCGCGCGGTAGTCCGGATTCGCAAACAGCACGCTCTCTTCCACCGCGATGCGTTGCGAGATGGCCAGCGCGTAAGCCACCGATGCCGCCGCAGCCGTGATCCACGCCGTGTGGATCAACGGAAGAGAAAACATCTCCGCGAAAACAGCCGCATAATTGGGATGCCGGACGAAGCGAAAAGGTCCCGAGGTCACCACGCCGAGACGCGTCGAATCCATCACCTGCACGTTCCAATGCTGCCCCATCGTCCGCACCACCCACAACCGCACGGCGTTGGACGCCAGAAATATCGTGAACATCACTGCGGCAAGGATCGGATAAAACGGCCGGCGAAGAAATACCACCTCCAGCGCGGCTCCGATGAGAGCGCCGGTGTGCACGAGCACAACCCAGCGGAATTTCGGTTTGTCTACTCTTATCGCCCCGCGCGCGATCATCTCCTCTCGATGGCGCCGGGAGACACGCAGTTCGAACACGCGCAGAAGCGCGACCGCGAGCAGCAGCCCGAGAAACGCGATGACGGTTATGTCCATTGGAGGAGCAGGAATTCCGCGCTAAATCCCGGGCCGAATGCCGCTGCCAGAGCGTAATCACCCGCTTTGAGCGGCCGTTTTTCCAGCCATTCCTGCAATATGAACAGGATCGTCGCGCTCGATAGATTCCCCACGTTGCCCAGAATGTCCCACGAAGGCTGCGTTTGGCATTTCGTCAAGCCCAGCTCCTTTTCGACGTTGCCCAGCAGCCGCGCGCCGCCGGGATGCAGGATCCATCCTTTGATGTCTTCACGCTTCGTGCCGTGCCGCTGCAGAAAATCATCCACCAGCCCGCGGATTTTCCCCCCGATCATTTCCGGAACGTCTTTCGCCAGCAGGATGTGAAATCCCGAATCGCGCAGGTCAAATCCCATCGCTCCCAGTGAATCCGGAAATGTATACGTTTCCGAAAACAGGATCTTCGGACCGCGGCCGCCATTCCCGCTGACTAGCACCGCCGCCGCTCCATCGCCAAACAGGATCGCGGAGATCAAGTTCGCCTGCGTCACGTCCTTTCGCTGAAACGTGAGCGAAGGCAGCTCCACCGCGATAATCAAGACGTTTCCGCCCGGGCGCGCCTTCAGAAAATCCGCCGCGCGGCCCAGCGCCATTGCTCCCGCCGCGCAGCCCAGTTCCGTGAACGGCATGCGCCGCACATTCGCGCGAAATCCCATCAAGTTGATCAAGTGCGCGTCGAGCGACGGAATCATGAAGCCCGTGCACGATACGGTGATGATCAGGTCCACCTCGTCCGGCCGCACTCCCGCGCGCTCCAGGCACTTTTCCGCCGCCTCCCGCCCCAGTTTCACGGCATGCTCGATGTACTCGTTATTGGTCTTCGAAAGCGCGCGCGGCTCGATGGTGTAATCAATCGGAAAAATTGCGTGGCGCGTGTGCACCTGCGCGTTGTCCACGATCGTCATCATCGCTTCCAGCCGCCGCTCCGGAATATCGAACACGCGTCCCATGTAATGCTTCACGTCATCGCGCGTAATCGTGTGCGGCGGCAGCGCCGTCGCCGTGGCGGCGATGCAGCAAGCTGACGCCGGTGAAATTTCGTTGGCCGCTCGAGTGCTCAAATGTTTCCCCTGTCTTTTCGGTTTGGAACCCGGCTCCCCGTGCGCACAACAACGCATAACTCGTTTCGATGCATCGTGCCCCACACGCGCTCCAGGTGAGTGAATGACTTTACATCATTCTTTGCGAAGAGGGGAGAGCTTTGCAACTGCAACGCGCCTTGCTTTCTGGCTCCCCGCCCCTTCATCGACGATTCATCCGTTTTTCGCATTTTCCTAAAAATATGACGCATGCCTGCGGTATTCTTTCTCCCGCGATGAACGCGCACCGGACCTCCTGCACATCTTCCCTTCGCCGGCTCGCTCTCACATTTTTTCTTGCCGCCATTTTCCTTCCCGCCTCGTTCGTTCTGGGACAGGAAAAAACCCCGCCTCTTCTCGTAATGGTCTCCATCGACGGCCTGCGCCCCGACTACATCACCGCCGCGGACGCGCACGGCGCGAAAGTCCCGAATCTCCGCCGCTTTCTCAAAGACGGCACATACGCCGAAGGCGTCGTTGGCGTCGTCCCGACGGTCACCTACCCGAGCCATACCACGCTGGTCACCGGCGTTTGGCCGGCGAAGCACGGAATTTTCGCCAATACCACTTTCGACCCGTTGCAAAAAAATTTCCAAGGCTGGTATTGGTATGCCGAGGATATTCGTGTGCCCACCCTCTGGGATGCGGCCGCGCTGGCCGGCCGTACGACCGCGACCATTCAGTGGCCCGTCACCGTCGGCGCGCGTGTCACGTGGAACATACCTGAATTCTGGCGCGCCAATACGCCCGATGATGCAAAACTTCTCCGCGCCGTCTCCACTCCAGGCTTGCTCGCCGAGGCTCAGTCCGCGCTCGGCGAATACCGTGGCGGCATTGACAACGCCCCGGACAGCGACGAAGTTCGCGGCCGCTACGCCCAATGGCTCCTCGAAAAAAAGCATCCGGGCCTTCTCCTTCTGCATCTCGCCTCGCTCGATCACATCGAACACGAGAGTGGCCCGTTCAGTTCCGGCTCCATGGCAACTTTGGAGCGCCTCGATGCCGTAATCGGCGGCATCCGCGAAACGGCTGAGCGCCTTGCTCCCGGCCGCGCCATTGTCGCCGTCGTTTCGGACCACGGCTTCGTAAAAACCGATGCGCAGTTGAATTTATTCCCCGCGTTTCGGGATGCCAGGCTCTTCACCGTGGATGAAAAGGGGAAAATTTCGGACTGGAAAGCGATTCCCTGGCCCACGGGAGGTTCCGCCGCCATCGTTCTTAAAGACCCCAACGATTCCGCAACACTCGCTCAGGTGCGCGAACTCCTCGCCAAGCTCGCGCGTGATCCCGCAAACGGCATCGACCGTATCCTCGAAGCCGGCGAGCTGCACAAGCGCGGCGGGTATCCCACTGCATCGTTCTTCGTGGGACTCAAGCCCGGCTGGCGGACTGGCTCCTCGCTCGATGGCCCGGTTCTCTCGAAAGTCAAGCCCGGCGGCACCCACGGCGGGCTTCCGGATCTTCCCGAACTTCGCGCCTCCTTCTTTCTCGTGGGTCCGGGCATACCGGCCGGCCGCTCGCTCGGCATCATGGATATGCGAGACGTTGCTCCCACCCTGGCCCACGCAGCCGGACTTTCGCTCCCCACCGCTGATGGTAAAAATCTGTTGCCTTAACCCCGCCCCGCGCGCAAACCCATCACTCTGGCCTCAGTGCAATCCCACATACCCGCGCACGGACTCGATCAATTTCGGCGAGTCGTAACCTACGCCGTCCTTGAAAACCATTTCCACTTTTTCGATGTCCTGGATATTCGCCGACGGATCGCCGTGGATCACCGCGATGTCCGCCGCCTTCCCCGCCGCCAGCGTGCCGATTTTGTCCAGCTCGCCCAGGAACTCTGCTCCGTTCGACGTCGCGATGTGAATCGCTTCCACCGGCGTGAATCCCGCCTCCACAAGCAACTCCACTTCGCGCTGGTCGCCGAATCCCGCGATCACGCCGCCATACCCCGTTGGATCAAGCCCAGCCAAGAGCAACCCTCCTTGCTTCACAAATTCCCGCTCAAATTCCAATTCCTTCTTGAACAGCGCCGCCCAATCCGACTTGGCCGCATTGTCAGACACGCCCGCGCGTCTCCGCAGATAGGAAATCCGCGCCTCGGGCAGCATTGCGTCCAGCACTCGCGCATCGAGCGGGGCGCGCCCCGGCACAAACGTCTCAAACACCGGCAGTGTCGAAGTCACCGCCACGTGATGTGCCACCAGGTCCCGAATCATCTCTTGCATGGGCTTGCCGATGACCTCCTGTCCAAGCAGCGCTTTCGTTCCCGAAGCTCCGCCGGGACACACGCCGGGCTTCTTGTCCGCCGCAAATTCTGTATCCACCACCAGCCCGTGTTCCAGGTCGTCAATCCCCAGTGCCGCCGCTTCCCGGAAACCGATCGAGCACAGGTGCCCCGTCACTTTGATTCCATGCGCATGCGCCGCCTTCACCGCCGCGGCCAGCTCCTCCGGCGTAATGTTCATGTACGCTTTGAACGACGTCGCGCCCTGTGCAATCCAGTATTCGACCGTGCGCCGCGCGTCCTCGGCGTCCTTCAACTGATGCATCTGCAGCGTGAACGAACCCTCGCCCTCCAGATACGGCCCGGTGACGTGCATTTTTGGCCCTGCCGTCTCCCCTTCATCAATCGCGCGCTTCAGCTCGAGATCCGTGTAGGGTTCAACGCTTCCCGTCGTTCGGATCGAGGTCACACCGCCGGCCAGATACAGCCGCGGAAAACTCGCCGCATGCTCGGGATAAAGCGGCGGCCCGCCCGGCGCGGGATAGTACATGTGATCATGCATGCCGACCAGCCCCGGGATCACCGTGTAACCCGAAAGGTCCAGCACTTTCGCGCCCTCGGGGATTTTCGTCGCCGCGGCGTCGCCCAGTGCGGCAATCTTTCCATTCACGATGACCAACGTCTGATCCGCTCGCGCAGCTGCGCCCGTGCCGTCAATCACACGCACGTGCGCCAGCGCCACGACAGGCGCGTCTTCCTTCACGAATGCGCGCACCTCCGGAGAAAACTTGCCCTTCGTTTGAGACCATGAGAGCAACGGCAAGAACAGCAAACACAAAATCCCAATCGCAATTTTTCGCATCGAAACACTCCACCTAGCGGTGATTATGCAGCGCGGCGAGTCTATTCACGCCGCCCCATTAAAACAAGCACCGCCTCTCCTTAATGCCGCGCGATCTGCTCAAAATAATTGGAGCCTCGGGATGGCTCCCGCTCCGGCGGTTTCCAATTCCGCATTCACGCAGGACATCCGTATCACCCGCAAACCGCAAACTTGCGCTCCGTGTCCGGTAAGCCGGCGATTCGGGACAAGGGATCGAGAACTCAAACTCCCCAGAACGCGACTTCTGGGGAGCCACAGGGCACTCGTCGGTTTGCGCATTTACCGGGAGTTACACAAGGAGGCCGATCTGTTGGAAAGGCGCGAAACCGCTGTTCCGGCCGATGCACCTGGCCGCACTGCCCCCTCCGGTGATCCTCGAACACGCCTCTGCGAGTACTAGTAATTTGGTTATCCCGCGACCTGCTCCTCAGCAAACTGTTGCTTCATGACGGAGTGGAACCGTAGAACCACCCTAAATTGGTATGGCTGTTCCATGGTCCCCACCGGGGCCGCATCGTAGGCTGGGGTCATCGCTGTGCAAGTGCGGAGGACCGCATGACCACGGAGAAACGGCACCACCCCAGTTTGGCGGATTACATGGCAATCATTTTACGAATCCCGCTTTCGGCTGGAGGAATATTTGTGAAAGTGAACAGCCCCTCTTTTTCTCGGGGCTTAGCATGCGGAAAGGAAAGGTTAGGATGAGTGACTGGATAGGGACACTTCGATACGATTCGGATTTAAAATTCAAGATTTCACTGTTGATATTGGGATTTATGTCCGGAGGGGCGCTGCTGATACTCTACGGCTACCATGTCGCGCGGTAAAAAACACTAATTCAACGCTAATTTGGGCCGCCAGCAAAATGGATAGCTGCGATGAACAAATTCAGGACGCAGCCCAACAAGCCCGCGAATACCAGAAACACCTTACTACCTAGACCGAACCTCCTTCAATTGCAGCACGGTTCCAAGGTCTGCTGGCAGCTGCAGAAATAGTTGTCGGGAGAACCTAGAGATTGGACAGAGGGTGGCGCGCCCTGGGAGCTTCGAACCCTTGGCTCCGCGGATAACCGCCGAGAAATCCCCTGGTCACAAACCATGCGCCCGTGAAGCCCCGTTCTGGGAAATTACGGTACGCCTAACTATCTTCACTCGGACGTGTAGTCGGATTACCGGACATCTGACAAGGTGTTCTCGCGGGCTGGCTTGGCAAGACAATTCGGTGATGCACGCGCTGTCATACCGGGGCGGCCGCTTTCATCCTTGCATGACGAGCGGCGATGAGATCGCTTACGCGAGTGCCTTTTTCAGGAACTCGAGCGTCCTCTCCCATGCTGTCTTTGCGGATGCCGCGTCGTACACCTGGGGACGCGCTTCGTTCATGAAGGCGTGCTGCGCGTCGTAGCGATAGAGTTCAAACTGGGATTTCGATCGCTTGAGCGCGGCCTCCAGTTCGTTCACCTTGGCGGGTGTACACCAGTCATCCTTGTTCGCAAAGTGGCAAATCAGGGGAATTTTGACTTTCTTCAAATCGGCGGCATCGAGGGACGGAATGCCATAGAAGCAAGCGCCCGCGTCCATCTCCGGCACACGGACAGCAGACAGGATAGTCAGCGCACCACCCATGCAGAATCCGCCCACGGCCACCTTCTTCGAGGATTGTTTTAGGTACTGCACGGCGCCGCGGACGTCTTGACCGGCGGCATCGGGGAAGTTGAGGTTCGTCATCAGGTGGTTTGCTTCGTCGGCGGCCTTGGTGACTTTGCCTCGGTAGAGGTCCGGCACGAGTGCCCGGTAACCGGCACCGGCGAGCCGATCCGCGGTTTTTTTTATTTGATCGTTTAATCCCCACCACTCCTGGATGACCACAAAGCCGGGCGCGCTCGATCCTGTCTTGGGCGTCGCCAGATAGCCGGGGCAGGTCTTTCCATCCGGTCGCTTGAACTGAATTATCTCACCCATGGGATCCCTCCACTCGACGCTCGGCCGCGAGCCTCATATTATAACTTCCTGCCTTTTTTCGGCAGCCCAGTTGAGTTGGCGCAGACTTGACTCCCACCGGCCTTCTCATGGAAGACATTGGATCGAATAGTTGGGGGAGAACCCCGTTACCTGCAGTTATTGAACTTCAGCCTGGCTGGACCCGGCGGCCGAGGAAGAACGCAAGGTTCCGCGGCGAAGCGCACGCTCTTTCATAAAGGCAAAAAAGACCGGAACCAGAATCAAGACGGTAATCGTTGAAGTAATCATGCCGCCGACGATGGGAGCGGCGATGGGTTTCATCACGTCAGCACCGATTCCGGTTTCCCAGAGGATCGGGATGAGGCTGGCGAGCACTGCGGTCACGGTCATGAGCTTGGGGCGCAAACGCTGCACGGCACCCTCGATCGTGGCCGCTTCGATATCCTCGTGTTTGAGCGGGAAGCCGGAAGAGAGGCGCTTATCGAGCGATTCATGGAGGTACACGACCATAACCACACCCGTTTCGACGGCGATTCCAAACAGTGCGATGTAGCCTACCCAGACGGCGACGCTGAAGTTGTAGCCAAGCCAATACTGGAGAAGCAAGCCGCCGGTCATCGCGTAAAACGTAGGGAAAATTAGGACGGCGGCTTCCGTGATCGAGTGGAAGACCATATAGAGCAGCAAGAAGATCACAAAAAACACAATTGGTACGATGAACTTCAGCCTTTGTTTGGCCCGCACTTCGAATTCGTATTCTCCGGACCACTTGTAGCTGTATCCCGCTGGAAGGCGTAATTTTTCGTTGAGTAGTAGGTTAGCCTTTGCAACGAAACCTCCGTAGTCCTTCGTTGCGAGGTCCAGATAGACATAGCCCGTGAGCAAGCCGTCTTCGTCGCGAATCATCGCGGGCCCACGGGAGAAATAGACCTTGGCAACTTCTGAGATGGGAATCTGCGCTCCAGTGGGTGTAGCAATAACGACCCGCTGCAGCTGCGCGATGTCATCACGAAAGTCCCGGCTGTAGCGCACGTTGATGGGATAGCGTTCGCGACCTTCGATATTTTCGGCGACGTTTTCGCCGCCGATGCCGGAAGTCACTGCGCGCTGAACATCGGCCACGGTAAGTCCATAGCGTGCCGCTTCGGGGCGGTTGACCTCCACGTTTATGTAAAAGCCCTCTGCCACGCGCTCGGCAAAGATGGAACGCAGTTCAGGAATCCCGCCAAGCACCTGTTGCAACTGTGCGCCCGCTCGCTGGATACCCTCGACATTTGGACCTTGTATCTTGAGTCCCACGGGTGTCTTGATCCCAGTTAGTTCCATGTCAAGCCGATTTTGCACGGGCATCGTCCAGGTATTCGTTAGACCTGGGAATTGAAGCTTCTCGTCCATCTCGCGAATCAGCTTTTCGTAGGTCATGCCGGCACGCCACTGCTCGCGGGGTTTGAGCATGATCGTCGTGTCGTACATATCGAGCGGGGCGTTGTCGGTGGGACTGTCGGAACGCCCAACGGCGCCGAAGACAGTTTCCACTTCAGGGAAAGCCTTGATGATGCGGTCCTGCTCCTGGAGCAGCGTCGAGGCTTGGGTGATCGAGATGCCGGGAAGAGCTGTCGGCATGTAGAGCGAGGAACCTTCGTAGAGCGGCGGCATGAACTGGCTGCCGATGCGCCCCGCCAGCGGCAGTGTCACAACCAAGAAAATCAGATTGAGAACGAGCGTTGTTTTCCGGTATCGGAGACAGAAACGCAGAACAGGCAGGTACAAAGCCTGTGTCCAGCGTGAAAACGGATTTGTGGATTCCGCCCTCAGGTGGCCGCGAATGAAAATCACCATCAGGACCGGAACAAGTGTGATGGCAAGAATCGAAGAAAACGCCACGGAAAGAGTTTTAGTCCACGCAAGAGGGCGAAACATGCGCCCCTCTTGTGCTTCGAGAAGGAATACCGGAAGGAACGACACCAGGATAACGAGCAAGGAAAAAAAGATGGCCGGGCCAACCTGTTTCGCCGCACCCATCAGGATACGTCGCCTTTCTTTCTCTGTAAGCTTGGCTCCCGATTCCGCAGTTGCGGCCATGTGTTCCGATAAATGGCGGTAGCCGTTCTCGACCATGACGATGGCTGCGTCAATGAGCACACCTATGGCCAGCGCCAGCCCGCCGAGCGACATGATGTTCGAGCTGACGTGCAGGAAGTACATGGGTATGAAGGACGCCAGAACCGCGATGGGCAAAGTCAGAATCGGAATCAGCGCAGAGCGGAAATGGAACAAGAAAGCAATCGTCACGAAGCTGACGATGACGGCTTCTTCGAGGAGATCGCGTTGTAGCGTTTCGATGGATGCTTGAATCAATCCAGACCGGTCATAACCGGAGACGATATCGACTCCGAGAGGAAGGGACGATCTAATTTCAGTAAGTTTTCTCTTGACCCCATCGATGACTTTGAGGGCGTTCATTCCGTAACGCATCACAATGATTCCACCAACGGTTTCCCCTTCGCCGTTCCACTCGACTACACCCTGCCGAATATCAGGACCGAACGTGACTGTTCCCAGGTCTCGGACAAGGACCGGTGTGCCGTTCTTCGTAGCGACGGGCACGGTTTCGAGGTCTTGTAGCGAACGGAGATAGCCGAGCCCGCGAATCATGTATTGAGCGCCGCCCATTTCGAGCACTCGACCGCCGACTTCGTTCGTACTGTCACGGACACGGTCGATCACCATCGAGAGGGGAATGTTGTAGGCGCGAAGTTTGTTCGGGTCCAGATTCACCTGATACTGGCGAACGAACCCTCCGATTGAGGCGACTTCTGCAACGCCTGGGACAGTCTCCAGTTGATACCGAAGATACCAATCCTGAAGACTGCGCAAATCAGCAAGGCTGTGCTGGTGGGAGCGGTCAATGACCGCGTACTCATACACCCAGCCGGCTCCCGTCGCGTCGGGACCAATCATCGGAGATACGTTTTTCGGCAAGACTCCCTGAAGCTGCTGAATGTATTCAAGAACGCGCGAACGAGCCCAGTAAAGATCAGTCCCATCTTCGAAAACCACGAAGATGTAGGCATCGCCAAACATCGTCTGCGCGCGGACTGCCTTCACATGGGGAGCGGCCAGCAGCGTTGTTACGATAGGGTAGGTAACCTGGTCCTCGATGATATTCGGCGGCTCGCCTTCCCACGGGACGTGCACGATCACTTGCACGTCGGAGATGTCCGGCAGCGCGTCAAGCGGAATATTCTTGAGCGACCAGATTCCCGCCAGAACCAGCAGCAAGGTCCCCGTGAAAACGAGGAAGCGATTGCTCGCGCACCAATCAATCACGCGGGAGATCATGGTTACATTCCCCCTTCGGCATTCAGGCTCAGTTGCTTGGTCGCGAGGACTGCTCCGCTCTTGGTTGCTGTGACGGTAAGTTGCCACGTGCCGCCGCTGTCGAGATTCACTTGGCCTTCGTATATGCCGCCGCCTTTCTCACTAAGGGGCGTTACGACATTCATTGCAGCCATGCCCATTTGCGGCATGCCGGGCATGTAGCTGCGTACGCTAACCTGCGCACCAGCGACGGGGGCGCCGTCCGCGCCCGTCAGCTTCACGTGATAGAGGTTCGTTCCCTTGCGCGGTGTTGAGGGCTCGGTCGAGAATTCAATTTGAGCTGTTGATTGGGCTGTGGAAGCGTTCATTGCGGCTGCTGCGCCGGCTCCAGGCGGCGGGGGGGCGAAGGAACCGATGGCGGCTTGCAGCTGGCTTTCCGAATCGATCAGGAAGTTCGCCGATATGACGATGCGTTCGCCGGCCTTCAATCCTTTCAGAATGATGTAGTGATCGCCTGCCTGAGGTCCCAGTTGCACGTCACGAGGCTCCAGATAACCCGCGCCTCGGTCTACGAAGACAATTTGCCGCGTCCCTGACTGTAGAACTCCGCTCACGGGGATGACGAGCTGATTCCCGAGAGGCATCTGCAAGACCACGTTCACGTACATTCCAGGTGTGAGGGTGAGATTGGGATTTGAAAAGACCAGGCGTACTCGTGCCGTGCGCGTGGTCATGTCCACGTCGGGGTAGATGAAGTCAACCCGTCCTCGAAAGGTCCTGCCCGGATAGGAATCGACCGTCAGGACTGCTGGTTCTCCTATCCCTATTCGCCCAAGATCATTCTGGAATACTTGGGCAAGGACCCAGACTGTCGAAAGATCGGCGATCGTGTACAAGCGGGTGTCAGGCTGAACAGTCAGATTGGGGAGTGCATTCCGCTCCGTGATGTAGCCTGAAACCGGTGAATCAATCTCAAGTTCCTCCTGCACCTGACCGGAAGATTGCAGCCGCGCTATTTCGCGCTGCGGCAGGTTCCACTGCTTGAGGCGACCCGCGGATGCATCGACCAGCGAGGCAATGCCAGCAGCAACGCCTGGCACTGTGCTCTTCGAGAGGCCCTGTGCATTCTGTTTCGCGACCAGGTACTCGCGCTCGGCGGCAGCGAGCTCCGGGCTATAGATCGTGAAAAGCGGCTGCCCCTTGTGAACATATTTGTACGTCGCATCGGCAAACACCTTCTGGATGTAACCCGAAAAGCGC
Source organism: Candidatus Acidiferrales bacterium (assembly GCA_044447665.1). Classification (GTDB taxonomy): domain Bacteria; phylum Acidobacteriota; class Terriglobia; order Acidiferrales; family UBA7541; genus Acidiferrum. Next base: position 52,685 of record JBIOGB010000026.1, read on the forward strand.
GTCTGCACATAGGACAGTCGGGTTTCGTCAATGGCCACATTGCCGGTGACTCGAATTTCGTCCCGCACCGGCTTCCGTTCAACTATTCCAAACTTCACGCCGATGGATTGCAATCGTTCGGCGGAGAGTTGCACGGGTGCGAGCGGAGTTTCTGACGGAGAAGCTGCGGAGCCGGAGGCACCCCCTTGAACTGCCTGCGTGACAGCGCTCGGCCCGGAAGCACCGGGCTGCTCTATCCTGTGCACTCCTCGCGCGTACCACCACATTCCGATCAGCAAAGTGAAAAGAGCCAGATTTCCGACAGTCGCTAAGAAGAATGCTCTTCGATAATTCGTCATGATCTTTCTCCTATCCTGTTGCTTCAGCGGAGCGATAGCCCGGTGGCTTCTTCGATCTGGGCCAACGAGGTCTCGTGCTCCGAAAGCGTCTGCCAGTACTCTTGATCAAGCTTGAGCACGTCAAGAAACGAGGCCAGCAACGCCTGAAAATCCTGGCGGTTCGATTGATACGCAGCCATACCGGCTTGCAGTTCTGCGCGCGCTTGGGGGAGCAGTCCGTCGCGGTAGATCTTGAGGAGTTCGACCGACTTCTCCGCGCTCACGAACTGCTGGCGGAGTTCGAAGGCAACTTGCTGAGACTCTGCCTCGTATTCGCTTCGCGAACGATTCTGGTCCGCTTCGGCCTGGGCTAGTTCCGGCTGCTGGCGCCGCCCACGATAGATGGGAATGCGGACGCCGAAAGTAAGCACGTAGTAGGCACGGTATTGTGTGGGATCAGTCCGCTGCCACATGTATTGCAAATTGAAGTCGGGATAGAAGTCTTTCTTGGCGAGGTCTACCTGGAGCTTTTGCCTCTCCACGACCTTTTGCATTCCGGCGATATCCGGATTGTTGGCCTTGGCTGCCGCCAGCAACTCGTCATACGTGTAAGAAAGTGGTGTCTCGGAAAGTGTGGCAGTCTCGATGTCCGGCGGAGACTGGGGACGATTGAGAAGCTGCTTGATGGCAGCCTGGATTTTGCCGATTTCGAGCTGATTCGTGGTGATTTCCCGGAGAAGCTTGGTCTGTTCGAGCTGCGCCTGCAGGACTTCCTGTTGATTTCCCATACCGCTGCGATATCGGGCCTCGGCAGATTCTTCCACCTGTCGCAACAAGTCTCGATCAGCGTTGAGAATAGTTGCTTGCTCCGACAGATAGCCCAACTGGAAGTACGTTGCCTTGACTTCTGCCAAAACGACTCTCCGGACGGATTCATACTTTTGCTGTAGGACATCGGCATCCTTCTTCGTGATTTCACCGCGAAGGCGGAGTTTTCCCGGATAAGGAATGTCCTGCGAAAAACCGAGGCCGATGTACGCAAAATCACTGTTTGTGTAGCCCGCGAAAGGACGAGGACTGCCGACGCTGAATTGCTGCACGGCGAATTGTGGGTCGGGCAAGGTCGAGACCTGCGTCGGAACCTGCTGTGCCGATTGCCAGCCATGCCGCGCCGCGTGAATCTGAGGGTTGTTGCGTTCGGCTTCGACGAGAAGATCAGCGAGCTTCACGGGCTGACTAGGCGGAGGTGCCTCTTGTGGCCGCGTTACCACTCCAGCCGACAGAAATAGAAGACTTGCAAAAATCACTGCGGAACTGAACTTCATAAGCTGTCCTTTCACCGCCCGGGGCCATTGCCCGTGCTGCGCTCAGAGGCTTTCGCCAAGAGCTTTGCCAATCCTGCGCGCAAGAAGAGACACACACGCGCACCACGAGACGCGCTTAGGACAGCTTTAGATCAGGAATATGCAGAGGAGGGGCTGAAGCGAGGGAGGTGAGAGGTCCTGTACGATGAGGACCAGCGGCAAGCGCTGAATGCGGGGAGTGTCACCCATTGGGTCGAGTGCCGCGATGGGGGCCGCCAGAGAAAGATCAGATGCCTTGGATTGTGATTGTGGGATCGGCGCCTGTGAGATAAAGCAGCAGGACGTATCCGATGCTCTGACGAGTTGAGTGCCGCTCTCGTCCATGTTCATCTGGTCGCATCGGGACTCAGTCTTTGGCGTCGCGCATTCAGCCAGTTTCGAAGAGAGTAGTGCGCAAGCCGAAAGCGGCAGTGGGCCAAGCCCTATCAGGCTTAACGCCAGCCCCAATATGAACGTTCTTCGCACAACTGAAGTAGCATAGCACATTTTCCAAGGGCGGTATCTCCGCTGCCAGATGCAGATCCTTAAGATCATACTGTTAACCATAGAAGACGACATGGAGCTCGGGATGTGATGCCGGTTACAATCATTTGTGACATACATCACTGCAGGTTGGATGCGAAAGAAATAGCGTTGGTCGCGACGAAATCGTTCCAGGCGAATGAACTGGGGTCTTGAGCGGAATCGACGATGCACATTACGCGTCTATTGAAGGGAAATACATTCGAAGGGATCTCGTGGAAGAGATTCGTCTCACTCCTTGCCGTTCTGCTCATGATTTCCGCGCATCCGGGGAGTCTGAATTGCGTCAACCCGGGATGTGTACAACCTGTTTCCAATTCAACGATGAAGTGCGAAGGCATGGACATGGAGAACGGTGCGGCAGCAGCCGAATCGGCGGACCCATCGCCATGCTGCCAAATGCACCAAGGGCCAGCGAACACTCTACTACGGACGGTTACCCTAAAAGCACCTAGCGCAGTTCTTGTGCGGGGGCTTCCGCAAGTCACATCGGTTGGTCTAATGCCGCCTGAAACGAGACATTTTCATCGACCGGAAGTCTCTCCTCCGAAACTACGTTTTCTCCTTTGTACCCTCCTGATCTAAGAACCCCTGAATATTGACTCGCCCGCAATCGTAAGAGAGGTGTCCAACTTCTTGCGGTTGCGCGAAGGACTTGCGAAGGAATCGCAAGCTAAGGATGAGCAGCTCTGCTGAGTTAGACGGACTGGTGAGTCTCAATGCTTCTATAAGGAGGATAACGTGCCCCGTCAGAAAGTTTCGTGGCTGCCAATAGCGGTCGCATTGCTCGTAGTCGGGTCGATTTTAGCTGCAGTGTTGCCGAAGAAAGCGCAGGCAGGGCCCATTGTAGGCATGGTGCACGTGAATGCGCTGCCGCAATTTTCGCGCCGTTACAATTTGAAGTGTTCAGCTTGCCACACGATAGCTCCTGTGCTTAACGAACAGGGCATACTGTTCCAGAGGCTGGGCTACCATCTTCCTCCCTCTCTGCAGCCGGGCGCAGTCGCGCCCAATCTCTCGGAAATCCGGGGAGGGGGTGAGTGGAGTCTGGCTAATAATGTTTCAGTCGCCGTAGCCGACTTCAGTTACTCAGCGGAACGGACCACCCAGGAAGGACAGAGCCCCGCATCTACCTCGGCGTTCCAGGTAGCTTCCTGGAATAATTATTTTGCCGGTTGGTTGCCCGACACCAATTTTTACTACCACGCGGAATTTGACATCGTTTCCGGAGGCGCAACCAATCCGAATCTTTCGAACGCTTGTATCGGATATGCGGGAGGAACGGCTAAGAGCAGTTGGTTTGTGGTGGCCGGTCGCGAGCACTTGCAGGTCGCGCAAGGAACTCGCGCGGCGCAAGTATACAGTTTGCTTCCCAATTCCGCACTGCTTTTTGAAACCATGAGTCCGACGAATTTTATCTTCGACCAATCTCCGGTCGGCATTAATGCCGGTTACACATGGATTTCCAGCCGTTACAAGAGGGCTTTCGCCGCTTCGGTAAAAGTGACGAATGGTGATAATGCCGACGGCAGCGAGATCCTTACAAAGTCAAACAAGAACTCGAAAGATGTCTGGGTCGACCTCGATTACTGGTACGCACCGGAAAGCGGGGTGACGTTCGTTGACTATTACGGCAAGAAAGACAATTTGGCGCCGGATAGTACACTTTTTCATCCGAGCATCAGGCGGCAAGGTGTCTTCGGCAACTACAAGCTGCTCTCCACGGTCGATTTTCTCGGTGGTTATTTGCATAGCCACGATGATTGGCTGGCCGCTGCGGGATCGCCGTCCAGCAACTTCCTGGCCGACGATTTCTACGGCGCGGTGGACTATTACGTCAGGCAAGGTCTCGCAATTTCGGGCCGCTATGACCTTTTGCACCAAAAAATTACAGGCACGAGCGGAGTGGGGCTGCAATCCACTCACGATTGGACAGTGGGGCTGAACAAAACGCTCACAGCGTCCGGAAATGTCATTGGGAGGATCGCGTATAGCTATTTGTCTGGGAGCGATCCGGTCACGGCGGTGAAGAGAACGGATAAGCTCATCCAAGCGGATATCGCATTTAACTTCTGAAAGGGGAACAGACAATGAGAAAACAACAGTTCGTTCGCCTGCTCAGTGGCCTGCTCCTAGCGGCAGTCGTGTGGTTCGCCGGCATGGGTACGGTTCAAGGGCAATTTACCCAGAATCGGGACACAATTAAGATTGATCCATCTGGTTTCCCCGATGACATCAAGAAGGGTTATCGCTTGTTCCGGACAAAATGTAACGAATGTCACGGGCTTGACACGAGTCTGAAGCCCAGTATGTCTTTTGCGCAGTGGACATCTGAGGTGAAGCGCATGCAGGCAATGGCGAGCTCACAATTCAACGATGCACAAGCCAAAGCAATCCTCGATTTTCTGAATTACGATGAATCTCATCGAAAGGCTCAGCTTAAGTCGACAGCTTCGCCAGCGGCGCCGGATTCCGCATCTCCTGGGCGCCAGTTCTATGCAACGCAGAGCTGCGACACTTGCCACAGCATCGGAGGCAAGGGAGGCTCCGTGGGCCCATCGCTCACGGATGTCGGCGCCAGACTGTCGCGAGACCAATTGTTGAAGGTGATCCACGGAATGAAGGACGGTAATCCGAAATCCGCGATGCCGCCTCTTCCCCCCGATATGACAGACCAGCAAATCAACGACCTTGTCAGTTTTTTGACGACGCTCAAAGGTTAGCGCTTTCAGAGGAAACCGGGTGATGGCAGCGAAGATTACATCATGGCGGGCGGCCGCAGTTTCGCCGCGGTCTTGGATTAGCTTTTATTCAGGGTGCCCCATGTTCGTCCCGCACGGGCGAACGTGGTGTTCCTCGGTTCTGTTCCTAACGTACGCCCTAGCTCCGCGCACAAGATCATCTGACATTTAGACCTCCTCAATTCGCCTGCCCGCCAACGGGGGTCCCATTCCAACCCCAAGAATTGCCATTCAACACGCTAATTCAACCATTCCCTGAATAACCCTTAGGTTATCGTCACCCGCATGCCACCATTCCGCATGTTACCTCGACCCATCCTCGCCACCGGCACGAACGCAGCCCTTCCCGCGTCCGCTCCCACCCTCACTCCCCACCCTTCCGCTCCACTCATCGGCCAGACTGTTTGCAATCTAGTTACCCGTAACACGCTAACGGCACGCTGTATCCCTTTTGTTTTCAATCTCCCGTCGACCCTTCGTCTCCGTCGTCGTACAACAGGACGCCACATATCCCCTTTATTGTCTTGCCTTTGCGGACGTTTTCCTTCGCAACGGACGGGGTACACCCCCCTTGTTTACCCAGTGAGTTCTCCGCGAAGGGCCCCCTCTTCATCAAGGGCCATCTTCTTCTCCTTCTTCCAGAAATCAGTCAGACACTGGAGGTTCGACCCGGTTGGAGGCCCTGGTTTTCATTCTTCAGGTTTCACGAGTCACCAGCTTGCCCCGAGGGAATTCGGGGGGTGCGCAAAAA
>JBIOGB010000027.1:0-58315 GCA_044447665.1 Candidatus Acidiferrales bacterium
CCCTTCAGGGTCTTGCGGTTTTTTCCGTTGCGCGTGTTGCCGGAGTGCTGGCCCGCCGGATCGTGCTTCTCATAGCCCAGATGCTCGGAGATCTCCGCTTCCAGCGCCCGCTCCAGCACTGCTTTGGTCAGTTGTCTCAGCAGCCCGTTCTGGCCCACGATATCCTCGGGCTTTTTGTACTCCCTCAGCAGTTCATCGATCAACTTCGACTCAATGGCCATAGGTCCTCACATTCTCCCTTTCCAATTGGCCATTTACACAGTTTTATTTACACCCTCTGAGTGAGCGTCTTACGCCCAAGCGATAGCTGTTGCGAAGACCCATTCGCACAAGCGACAGGGATTGCGACCGTAACGATATCTCAATCGGCGCTCACCACACCGGTTGGGCCCCGATACACACAACAGAGTGTCTCGTTTTGCACAGACGCTCAACTCTTGACGCGTTAGTCTATTCAAGGATCTGAATTCTTCGGGGTCCTCAGCTTCAGCTGCCCTCGAGTCAAAAATGGGAATCCTGGCTAAATCCCGGGTGGAAATGCTCTTGGTCATGGTCGCGGCTTCAACCGCACTCTTCGCTCAAAGTAGCGGGCCGGTCTTGGCTTAGAACCTCGGCTTGCCGAAATTCTGGTGGGACGCTGGAACGAAGCACAAAGGTGTGTTGACGCTATCCGACGCCGATTCAACGCAGTAGATTCTTTTACATCGATGGTTCGGGACCAAGAGGCCAGTCATCTTGTTCCGGTTGGCTCGAGGAGATGGCTGCAACGTGCTGAGGGCACAAGCCTTATTTAAGTGCTTGTCGTTTCGATCCCCACCGCCCCTACCAAACTTCCTTCATATCAACACCTTAAGCGATTGCTCGTGTTCCATTCGGAATTTTTGTTCCAATTGAACGGTTGCCAATGCGCTCCATCGACTCATGCTGCGACTGCGGGATGACGTGTGCGTGGACCTTAAGCGTCGTTCTCACGTCTGCGTGCCGCGTCTCAGAGCATCAGCATATCTAGCTCTTGCCGAATACCCCGCAATGATTTTTCATTTTCCATTATTTTCCAATTAAGAGTCCGTCCAAAAATGCTAAGTGCCGCCAGTCCAGCGTCTTAGATGTGTTTAATCGAACCTTGCCAAGGTTCAGGTGTCGGTTCGATTCCGATAGGCCGCTCCATCTCTCCTACGAGTTTCTGCAAACCTTCGAAGTTCTCCCCCTTCCGCCGCGCCTGCCTGGCCGGCAAACTTTTCCTCAGGCTCCTCAATTCAAGGTGAAATCCGGGGCGGACTGCCGTTAGAATCAAGCGCGCAGGCAAATGCATTCATGGGGACAACAATCATTGCCGTCGGCAGCGCGCGCAAACCAAAGCTGAACGCGGTGAGCGATGCGTTGGTGACTATTGCTGCCGTGCTGGATCCAGGGGCGCAATTCGAAGTGATCGGGCTGGAAGTGGAGAGCGGAGTGGGCCACACGCCCGCAACATGCGAAGAGTTGATGCGCGGGGCGAAACAGCGCGCGGAGGCGCTCGTTCGGCATGCCCGCAAGAGCGGAGAAGATTGGAAATATTTCGTCGGGCTGGAAGGCGGCCTCGATGTCGTGGAAGAAAATGGGAATCGCCGCGTGTTTCTCGAAAGCTGGGCTTATGTGAGCGACGGCAGTCGTGGTTATTTCGGCCGCTCCGGGGGCGTTGAGATTCCCGAGACACTCGCGCACGAAGTGCTGGAGAAGGGCGTGGAGCTTTCCGTCGCGATCGACAAGTTCGCGGGCGAGTCAGGGATTCGCGACGCGCAAGGGGCCTGGGGTGTGCTTACGAGGAACCTGATCGCGCGGCAAGAGGCTTTTCGTGTTGCCGTGATTGCAGCGTTCGCTCCGTTCTATAATGAGAAGATGTACCGCGCGGCTCGCGCGACAGTTTAGACAGACGGTGAAGCGACGAAGTTGATTGTGCCCGTAAGAAGGCAGACAGGAGAACCGAGCGTGGACATCGTAAAAGGCAATATGGGCTGGATCGAGGTGGTGGTCGGGCCGATGTTCTCGGGGAAAAGCGAGGAACTGATCCGGCGTTTGCGCCGCGCGGAATTCGCGCGCCAGCGCGTGCAGATCTTCAAGCCCACGATCGACGAGCGCTACGCCGTCAATGAGATCGTATCGCATTCCGGGCTGGGCATCCCGTCGGACAACGTGACGAAGGCGAGCGAGATCATGGAGAAGGTTCAGCCGCGGACGGAAGTCATTGGCATTGACGAAGCGCAGTTTCTTGGCGACGAAGTCGTGGAGGTTTGCAACAAGCTGGCCAATCTGGGGAAGCGTGTAATCGTAACGGGCCTGGACACGGATTTTCGCGGACGGCCGTTCGAACCGATGCCGCGGCTTCTGGCGATTGCGGAGGAGATCACGAAACTGCTCGCGATTTGCGTGCGCTGTGGCAATCCCGCGGTGCACACGCAGCGGCTCGGGGAGAGCGAAGACCTGATCGTCGTGGGCGCTCAGGGCATGTATGAAGCCCGCTGCCGCCGGTGCTTCGAACCGAACCCCGCACAGGCCCAGAAAGATGCCGGGCCGCAACTGCTGGCGCGGACGCGCGCCACAGGAGGCGCGGGGAAGTAGCAAATCCGGCGCCCGAGAACCCCATGAGAATTGAATCGAAGGCACCGACGCGGGTGGACTTGGCGGGCGCAACGCTGGATATTTGGCCGCTGTACCTGTTTCATCCGGGCGCAGTCACGATAAACGTAGCCATTACGCGTTATGCTTCGTGCGTAATCGAAACACGTTCGCTAGGCGATGAGCGCATCCAACTGGTATCGCGGGACACAAAACGCGAAGAGAGTTTTGCTTCCTTCTCGGCATTGGTGAAGGCAAAGCGATACCGCCTGCCGTTGTTGGCGGAGATCGTGAAATTTTTCGAACCGGAGGGCGGCTTCACGCTGACGACCAATTCGGAGGCTCCGGCGGGAGCGGGAATCGGCGGCTCGAGCGCGATTGCAGTAGCCATTTGCGCGGCGCTGGACCGATTCACGGGCGCCGGGAAGAGCAAGGTGGATTGGATCCACATCAGCCGCGATGCCGAGGCTGTGGTGATAAGCGTGCCGACGGGAACGCAAGATCATTATCCGCCAGCGTTTGGGGGCGCGGCGGCGATTGAATTGCCGCCTGGCGGAGAAAGGCGCATCGAGCTGCGAGTAGACCTCCAGGAGCTCGAGCGGCGCATCGTGCTCTGCTACACGGGCAAGCCGCGGCAATCGGGGATCAATAATTGGGAAGTCTTCAAGGCCCATATCGACGGGAAGCGCGGCATTCAAAAAAACCTCGAACGCATCTCGGAGGTCGCGCAGGAGTTGCGCGGCGCGCTGGAAAAGGCGAATTGGCGTGAGTCCGGGCGGTTGATGCACGAGGAGTGGATGTTTCGAAAGAAAAACTTGAAGACCATTTCGACAAAAACGATCGACAGGATTATCGAGGGCGCCAGGCGGAATGGCGCGCTGGCCGGGAAGGTTTGTGGAGCGGGCGGCGGCGGATGCGTGGTGCTGCTGATCGAGCCCGACACCCGGGAGCGCGTCGAGGAAGCGGTGGTGGGCGCGGGCGGCGAACTGCTGCCGATGAAGATTGACCGCTCGGGGGTGCAGGTAAACGTTTCGTAGGCTGGGCCAAGAACCATCACGAAGTGGCTTCTCAGCGAGCTTTTTGCATCATAGAATGAGGAGGCTGGCCTTTGTGCGGGCTGGCCTAGAGAATGCAAAACTGGCTTCCTTTCGCGCTGACGCTATTGTTGCTTACCTACGCGGATCTTCCCCGCGTTAAGGACTTCCGTCCGCGTGCTGGTCAAGCAGAGCCGTTTTTCGCCGGGGAAGAGATTCCTATGTTCCCCAACACCGCTCCGTCCGAAGCGGAGGCGCGTGCCCAGCTGCAGGCGGCGAACCAGACACCGGGTGAAACTCCAAATGGGACCCAAAGCGGGGCCAAAAAGGCTCCGCTGGGGGACGAGTCCAAGCTCAAGCTAGTCCGGTATGTGTCGGGCGAATTCGGCAAGGCTGTTAAGCCCCTGCCCGCGGGCAAAGAGGGCTTCCTGCTTTTTGTGGGCAAGCCCATCAATCAGGAGCAGCTTGACCGGGCGGTGGCCACGCATGGTGCTGCCGTCAATACCGGAGACAACGTGCAGATTACCAGGCTGGAATTCCGCGAACACGCGATCGTGGTGGACCTGAACGGCGGGGGAAGAGGGAAGAGACGGTGGCGCGATCATCTGCAAATCGGTTTGGGCGGGGGTATGCCACCCATGCAAACAACAACAACCACCACTCAACAGGGCGGACCACCGGGGATTCAGCCCGGGACGGGCAGCACGATATTTCTTGAATTTACGAAGGTGGTTCCCGATCTCTCACCCGACGATCTGAAGAAATTACTGGCGCCGTTCCTGGACTTTTCAAAGCAGCGCTCGGCAGCCGTGCAGTGGTACGACACGCTGCCGCCGGAAATGAAGAAAGCAATCGAGGATCGCCGGCCGGTGCTGGGAATGGATCGCGAGGAAGTGGTCGCGGCGATTGGAAGGCCCGATCACAAAGTGCGTGAGCGCGATACCGATGGAATTGACATCGAGGACTGGATTTACGGCCAGCCGCCGTCGAAAACGGTTTTTGTACGCTTCAGTGGAGACCACGTCACCAGCATCAAGCAATTCCCGCAGTAGCTACTTCCCAAGCAAGAGACGTACAAGAATTTCCTCCATACCGTCCTAACGAGAACAAGGGAAGTCCTCACGCGCTGATATTGGATCGAAGACAATTCATTCTCGCGGAGCAGATGCGGCGGGCCATTGGAGGACAGCGATTCTGCCGTCGGGCTCGCGCTCGAGCGTGGGCGCGTAGAGCCCGAGTTGCCGGCGGCGCCACCAGAGGCCCTGCGAGCGTTTCTCGGCCATGGTGGTGAACCAATATTGCCAGAGGACAGCGCGGACTTGATGCGGGGGCGCATTCGGGAAAGGGTTGCCGGCGAAGAGCAAGAGAACATCCAGGTCACCCGAGAGGAGGTGTGCTTCGGTGCGGACGACGATAGGATCGGCACGCCAGGGGCCCAGGGAGGCAAACCACAAGTTCCAATCGAAGCGCGGTTGATAGGGAGCATAAATGCCGGGCGCTTTGGCCGGATCTTGCGGTTTGAAGCGAAAAGGATAGATCAACCAAGTTTGACCGTCGGCGGAGCCCTGAAATTCAATTTCATAACGGCCACGAGTCATGACGGCGAAGAGGCCGTAGCGATCCGCGATGCGGAATGGTTCGAGCGCCGCGACGGGCGCGGTGGGGAACGGGATTCCCGGCTTGATCATCCAGATGAGCTGAACAGTGGAAGCGTAGAGGAGCCAGGTAAGCAATACCGCGGTAAAAGTGAGCTTGAGGGCGCGAAGGGAGGGCTGGAAGAGATTTTGCCAATCGTTCTTGGATGACTCATTGGCTGGAGGAGTCACGCTTGATTGGTGGACGAAGGATTCTTTCCAGCGGCGGGGCAAGAAAGGCACCACGAAACGATCGTCAAGGAGGAGAAAGCCGAGAACGAGCACGAGGTAATTCAAGAAAGTGTAGTTGGCAGTGAGAATAATTCCGATCTGCCAGGGCGTGACGATGAAGAACAACAGGATTCGCCAGCGGCGGGGAAGAAAGAGCATCCAGACAATAACCAACTCGAGGGCAAGCGTTCCGAAGGCCGAGGCGGCATGAAACCAGTGGGGGAGTTGCTGGGCATACCAGCCAATCCAGGTGGGAAGCGGACCGTTCTGGTAATACTCGTCCATGGCGGTGAAGTGGCGCCACTGCGGGTCGCCGCTGGCGATCTTCGCGATGCCGGACTCGAAGTAGATGCGGAACCATTCCCACAGCAGCAAGAAAAGACTGGCGAGCAAAGGCGGGCTTGCGACTCCCCAGCGGGGGCGGAATCCGTTAGGCGCAAAAAACAGCGAGAGGAAGCCAGCTTCGAGGAGCATGCCGTCGGATTGATAACCGGAAAATTCTCCCGCGGCGCTGACGAAGGAAAGAAAACAAAGAAAGCAGATCACCAACATTCCGCGCGGCCATAGGTTCAGCGTGAGCAGCAGCGCTGCAAACATGCCGACCCAGCAGAGAGCCGTGAGCGTGTGCGAGCCGCTCGAAATCCAGAGAAGCGTGGGGGCATACCAAAAACGGGCGTGGCCGACAGAACTTGCCACAGTTTCTAGGTATTCCTTGGCCGGAAGAATTCCGTGGGGGCCGATGAGTCCGCGGATCTGAAAAACGAGCGAGAAGAAGGCCGAGTAATAGATCAGGCCCAAGGCGCGCAGAAAAAGCCAACGCGGAATCAAACGGTCAGAGACGCCGCGCTTCGACTCAAAGAGCCAGCGAACGGCGGACGCGGGAGACCAGTCCATGATCACGGGCCATTATACAAAGCCAGAGGAGGAGGGGCTTCCCTCAGCTGTGAGAATGAGGGTGCTCCGAATCTGGGTGCGAGGAGCTTGTGTGGAGCGCGCAGGAGCCATCGGCGCAGAGCTCACGGTTCCAGCGGTAACGATTCCTTGCGACCCAGGAGTAGATCTGGCCCGCGGCAGAATGAATTCCCGGGACCAGCAAGAGCCATGCGAGGAGTTTCCAACCCGGAAGTGTGAGACCAATGCGCGCCCAGGCGTCCACGCCGGAGTACACTTTTCCGCGCGGGTCGACCGCCTGCATCAGGCGCAGGGCTTCTTCCCGGTTCACCTGCGGGAAGCGCGCGGCAAGGCTCGACTCATGCAGATCCAGAAGTTCAATGCGGCCGCCGCGATCAATTCTTCGCACGCGCGCCACGCTTGCGCGGCACAGGCCGCAGGCGCCATCATAGAGAACGGTTAGCTCGGGCATGTTCCAGACTTTACCGCCGCAGCCAATTATTGCAACAGCGCGGACTTGCAGCCGGTGCGAACCTCTCATATCCTATTCTAGTCCAGCAAGAGGTTTGTTCCCCCTTCCCAGTTATCTTCGCCCGAGGGTTTTGTGAATGTGAATTTCATGCGTAGCCAACTCGCTCGCGTTGACATTTCACAACACTACCCCTAGCATTTTGAGTTCTGCGCGATGGCAGATTTTCACGGGGAACTGCCGCGATCTGCCGATTTTCAACGGAGGGAAAATGCCCATCAAGGTAGGCATCAACGGGTTCGGCCGCATCGGACGCAACATCATGCGCACGGCGCTGGATGACAGGGACATTCAATTCGTTGCGGTGAATGACGTCACGGACGCGAAGACTCTCGCGCATTTGTTGAAGTACGACTCCGTGCTCGGCAACCTGCCGCACAACGTCACGCACACGGAGGACAGCATCGCCGTCGAGGGCAAGAGCTTCAAGGTTTTCAAAGTGAAGGACCCCGGCGAGATTGATTGGGCTTCCGTCGGCGCGGACATCGTCGTGGAATCCACCGGACTTTTTACCAAAGGTGTTGACGCCAAGAAGCATCTACGCGGGCCGGTGAAAAAGGTAATTATCTCCGCGCCAGCGGACGGCCCGGATGCGACGTTTGTTCTCGGAGTGAATGACAAGAGTTACGATCCCGCAAAGCACCACGTGGTTTCGAATGCTTCGTGCACCACGAACTGTCTGGCGCCGGTTGCCAAGGTTCTGCAAGACACGTTCGGGATCCAAAGCGGCACGATGACGACGATCCACTCATACACCAATGACCAGAAGCTTCTCGACCTGCCGCACAAAGATCTCCGCCGGGCGCGCGCCGCAGCGATTAACATGATCCCCAGCTCCACGGGTGCGGCCAAGGCGCTGCACCTCGTGATCCCTGAGCTGAAAGGCAAGCTGGACGGCTACGCGATGCGCGTACCCACGCCAAACGTAAGCGTGGTTGACCTGACCGTATTCGTGGATAAGGCGACGAACGTCGCGGCGGTCAACGCCGCGCTGAAAGCGGCTTCGCAGGGTCCGATGAAGGGCATTCTCGCGTACACCGAGGAAGAACTTGTTTCCGCGGACTTCAAAGGCAATCCCAATTCCTCGATTGTGGACGCCGGGTACACAAAAGTGGTGGGAGATCGTTGCGTTAAAGTTCTCGCCTGGTACGACAACGAGTGGGGCTACTCCTGCCGTTGCCGTGACCTCATCAAGTTGATGGCGTCAAAGTTCTAGGACTGAGAAGCGCAACTGGCCAGAGAGGGCGCGTCGCGCGGGAGAGAGCGCGAAGGATTCATGAATAAACTGACCATCAGCGACCTGGAGCTTCGCGGCAAGCGGGTGTTCATCCGCGTGGACTTCAATGTGCCGCTCAAGGACGGTGCAGTTACTGATGACACGCGCATTCGGGAGACGCTGGCTACTTTGCGTCTGGCCATCGAGAAAGGCGGGCGCCTTGTCCTTGCCTCGCACCTCGGGCGGCCGAAGGGAGGTCCCGATCCGAAGTATTCGCTGCGACCTGCAGCGAAGAAACTGGAAGAGCTGCTTGGGAAGCCCGTAGCCTTTGCCCTCGATTGCGTCGGGCCCGGCGTGGAAGGCCAGAGCAAAGCGTTGCGCGACGGCGAAGTTCTGGTGCTGGAAAATGTGCGATTCCACGTGGAGGAGGAGAAGAACGACGAGGCTTTTTCGAAGCAGCTTTCGGCGCTGTGCGACGGCTTGTTCGTTTGCGACGCTTTTGGATCGGCGCACCGCGCGCACGCATCGGTGGTAGGGATTACCCGCTTTGTCGCACAGGCCGCCGCGGGATTGTTAATGGAAAAAGAGCTGGCTTATCTTGGCAAAGCCGTGAGCAACCCCGCGCGACCCTTCGTTGCGATTCTGGGTGGCGCGAAGGTGAGCGACAAAATCGAAGTCGTCGAGAACCTGATGAAAATCGCCGATGCCATGCTGATCGGCGGCGGAATGGCCTACACGTTTTTGAAAGCCGATGGACAACCAATTGGGAAGTCGCTCGTCGAAGACGACAAGCTGGAACTTGCGCGCCGGCTGCGCGATGAAGCGCGCCAGCGGCGATTCGCGCTGCTGCTTCCGGTGGATCACGTCGTCGGCGCGGAATTCAAAGCGGATACGGCAACGCAAACGGTTTCGGTTTCCGCGACGCCGGACGGATGGATGGGGCTGGATATCGGTCCGAAGACGATCGATGCCTACCGTCAGAAAATTGCCGGGGCGAAAACCATTGTCTGGAACGGGCCGATGGGCGTATTCGAGATGCCGGCGTTCGCGAAGGGCACGCTAGAAGTGGCCAAAGCCGTGGCTGCGGCCACGTCGGCGGGGGCAACTTCGATAGTGGGCGGCGGCGATTCCGTTGCTGCTCTACACCAATCGGGCGTGGCTGACAAGATCTCTCATATCTCCACGGGCGGCGGCGCTTCACTTGAATTCCTTGGGGGCCGCAAACTTCCAGGCGTCGAAGCCCTGACGAACAAATAATGAGCCAACCGAGTCGCCGCCGCGTCATCGCGGGCAATTGGAAGATGTTCAAGACAATCGCGGAGACGCGCGCATTTTTCTCTGCGTTTCTGCCACTTGTGGCGGAAAGCCGAAATTGCGATATCGTCATCGCGCCTTCGTTCACGGCGATTGCCGCCGCGGTGCAGGCTGCGGCAGGTTCCACAGTAGCGATCGCCGGCCAGGATGTGTATTGGGAAAAGGAAGGCGCGTTCACAGGGGAAATAGCACCGGTAATGCTGGCGGAGGCAGGATGCCGATACGTCATCATCGGGCATTCGGAGCGGCGGCAATATTTCGGCGAAACGGACGAGACGGTGGCGAAGAAGACCAAAGCCGCGCTGGGGGCAGGACTTACGCCGATCGTTTGCGTGGGGGAGATGCTGGCGGAAAGGGAAGCGGGCCGCACGGAGCAGGTCTGCCGGACGCAATTCAGCGGCAGCCTGGGCGCGTTGACCCCCGAGGAATTCTCCCGTATTCTGATAGCTTACGAGCCGGTGTGGGCGATCGGCACGGGCCGCACGGCCACTCCGGATGTCGCGGCTGCGGTTCACCGGTTTGTCCGCCAGTGCGCGGCAGAGCAATTCTCCGCCGGTCACGCCTCGAAGCTGCGGATTTTGTATGGCGGCAGCGTCAAGCCTGACAATATTCAGGGATTGATGGCGCAGGAGGAGTTGGATGGCGCGCTGGTGGGAGGAGCGAGCCTGGACGCGAAATCGTTTGCAAGTATTGTCAAAGAAGCAGGTTATTCGCAATTTAGCGGTTGAGATAGGGAGATGGGAATGCCGGTTTGGATGAAATGGACTATCGCGTTGTTGATCGGCGGCGCCATCATCGTCGCGGGGTGGCAGCTTACAAATTCACGCTGGTTCTTTTGGCTTTTGCCGGCGTTCTTTGTTGTCAATTGTCTGGTCCTGATTATCGTGGTGCTGCTGCAAAGCGGCAAAGCCGCAGATCTAGCAGGAGCGTTTGGCGGAGCGGGCAGCCAGACGGCGTTTGGGCCGCGTGGCGCAGCCAATATTCTTTCGAAGGCCACGACTTGGTGCGCCATCATGTTCATGCTCTGCGCGTTTGCACTGGTCCTGCGCACGGATAAGGCCGTGGGGCAGGGCGGTTCGGTGTTGCAGGATGTTTCCAGGCCGGCAGCGAAGAAGACGCCCGCTACGACGCCCGCAACGCCGGCGGCACCGCAGCCAGTTGCGCCGGCTCAAACGAGCCAACCACCTGCTCAGCAACCGGCCACCCAGCAACCTGCGCAGCAGACTCCGGCAGGCTCGCAGCCTGCTTCGACGCCAACGAAAAAGCCTTAGTATTGCCGTTGGATCTGTCTTGCGAGCGCCGTTTCTCGCAGATAGAATGTGGTTGTTCCCTTTGTGCGGTAGTGGCGGAACTGGCAGACGCACCAGCTTGAGGGGCTGGCGGTAGCAATACCGTGGAGGTTCGAGTCCTCTCTACCGCACCATATTTTCTTCATACCTACCTGAATGCTTATGTTCTCAGTGTTTCCCGCGGCCCCTTCCAGCCTCTGACTGAAGGAGGTATATTGACTGCCTCCATGGTGACTCACGACAGCGGAGCCAACTTGCCGGAATCATCCCAGGATGGTTGGGTCGGTCGTCACCTGTTTAGCGCGGATCACAAAACCATCGGACTCAACTACCTATGGCTGGCACTGACCAGCGTTTTTCTGGGGATGGGTCTGTCACTGCTGATGAGGATTCACCTGGTATGGCCGAGCGTGCGCCTTCCCTTCGTCTCCGGGTTGGCGAACACGCCGGAGCGCTACGCGGCGCTGACTCTTCTGCATGGTTCCCTGATGATATTCATGGTGCTGACAGCGGCGCCGCAGGCCGGCTTTGGCAACTACTTTTTGCCGCTGCAAATCGGAGCGCGGGATATGGCGTTTCCGACGTTAAACCTGCTCTCGTTTTGGGCCACGGCTGCTTCGCTGCTGGGGATGACTATTTCCTTTTTTGTGCCGGCCGGAAGGGGCCTGACACTGTGGGTGGCAAGCGTTGCGCTCTTTTGCCTTGCGTCGGTCTTGAGCGCTGTGAATTTCAGCGCCACTACCATTGATCTGCGCACCACGGGCATGACCCTGCCGCGCATGCCTCTGACCGTCTGGGCGTGGTTCCTGACGGCCATTCTGGGCTCGCTGATTTTCAGCATCCTTCTGGCCGCTTGCGTCTTTCTTCTCTCGGACCGTGTTGTTGGGACACATTTTTTCACCGTGCCGCAGCTCTTCGCAGGATCGATGCCCGCTGCTTCGCCTCAGGGGATTCCTGCTCTTTGGCAGCGGTTGTTCTGGTTTTTTGCGCAAGCCGAAGTTTATGTGGCGGTGCTGCCCTGCTTGGGGATTACGTCCCATCTGCTGTCCACGTTTGCGCGCAAGCCTGCATGGGCGCTGCGCGCAGCCGTCCTCGCGCTGTGTGGTGTGGGCCTGTTTGGATTCTGCATTTGGGGCTACCACATGTTCGCAATCGGGATGAACCCCTATGCCCCGCTCGTCTTTGCCACGCTTGCCGAATCTCTAGGCTTGCCGGCGGTCATTCTTCTGGCAAGCTGGCTCGGAACACTCTGGAATGGAAAAATCCAGCTCACGACCGCTATGCTCTTTGCGCTCGGGTTCATTTCACTGTTTGTTTCGGGAGGCTTGTCGGGGCTGTTTCTGGCGCGACCCGACCTTGCCGGAGCCGGGGTCAGCGATGAGGTCATCACTGGACACTTTCACCTGGTCATGGGTGTGTCTGCTACCTTCGCAATCCTGGGAGCGTTATTTTTCTGGTTTCCGAAGATATTCGGGCGGCGGCTCAGCGAGCCGCTTGGCAAGCTCCATTTCTGGCTTACGTTCGCGGGGGTCTATTGCATCTTCATGCCGATGCACTGGTTGGGCCTGGTCGCCCATTCGGGCGCGCCTGGAGGAAATCCAGTGGCGGCTGCGGCTGGAGGAGCGGTGCGCGATTTCATCACTAGCGCCACCGTCGTGACCATTGCCGCGCAGGGTATTTTTCTCTTCAATTTTATTCGGAGCATCTGGTGGGGGACAAAAGTCAACGAAAAAAACCCATGGCGCGCCACCACGCTCGAATGGAGCATCGCGTCGCCAACTCCGCCCGACAACTTTGGGGAAGGCGAGCCGGTAGTATATCGTGGAGCCTACGAATTCGGCGCGATGGACCGTGCGGAGGATTTTGTACCTCAGCATCTCGCGCCTGAACCGGTGGCCGGTACGGATCGCTGAGCAGGGAAGGTAACAATGCCGGGAGCACCCGTTCTCGACGACATCAAAATCATTATCGAAGACTTCGGTATGGGCGGCGGAAACAAACCTCCTGCCGGCGGTGACGGCGGTGGAGGAGACGACAAGCGTCGCCGGCCCGGGCCGCCTTCTCCCCGACGCTACTACACGGGAATCGCCCTCGGGATCGTTTCCATATTGATGTTTTTCATGGCGCTGGCAAGTGCTTACCTCGTTGAGCGCACGACGAGCAAGCGGTGGGTGCCGGTCCATCTCCCGCCCATACTCTGGGCGAATTCGATAATTTTGCTGGCCAGTAGCGCGACGATGGAGCGGGCGAGGAAGCGTCTCGCGCAGGCCGATATTTCCGGTTTTCGCACGATGTGGTTCGTCACGACGGTACTCGGTCTTGCATTTCTCGCTGGCCAGCTTGGAGCGTGGCGCCAGCTTGTCGCGCAGGGCATCTACGTGGCGACAAACCAGGGAAGCAGCTTCTTCTACATCTTTACCGCTGTCCACGGTGTGCACCTCTTGGGTGGTATTTGCGCGCTCATTTACGTGCACCTGCGTAATTTTGAATCGACGAAGATTTCGGTTTCCCTCGCTGCAGAGGTTAGTTCCTACTACTGGCACTTCATGGATGGGCTGTGGCTCTTCCTGCTGGCGCTTCTTTATCTTGGCAAATAGAAAGTCGAAGTTGTTATCGGATGGTTGCCGCAAGTTATCCCCCAGAAAGTATTACTTGCAGAGGGATTCGAGGATGGCCTCGGCCACGCGTGCGACCTGGTCGCTTCGCAGCTCCGGGTACATCGGCAGGGACAGCACTTCTTGGGAAGCGCGCTCGGAATGAGGGAAGTCGCAGCGCTTGTGGCCGATCGAGGCATAAAGGGGCTGCAGATGCAGCGGAACCGGGTAGTACACCGAGCTGCCGATTTTTCGATCGGATAGATGCTGCTGCACGGCATCGCGGCGCTCCACCCGAATCGTGTATTGGTGAAATACGTGTTCGTAACCGTCGGGCGTTATCGGAGGGGCGACACCGGGTGCGCCGGAGAGCAGGCGGTGGTATTCCGCCGCATGTGCCTGCCTCGCGCGCTGCCATGCGGGCAAGTGGCGCAGCTTCACGCGCAAAATGGCGGCCTGGATTTCGTCTAGGCGGCTATTCCAGCCCGGTTCGCTGCTCACATATTTTCCGGTCTGGCCATGATTGCGCAGCGTGCGCGCACGGGTTTCTATTTCCGCAGAATTCGTCAGAAGCATGCCAGCGTCGCCGCAGGCTCCGAGATTTTTCGTCGGGTAGAAGCTGAGGCACGCAATGTCGCCCAGCGAACCGGTGCGCCGGGCTTTGTAAGTTGCGCCGATAGCTTGCGCATTGTCTTCAATGACCGGAATGGTCTTTTCCCGCGCGAAGGAAAGGATCGGATCCATATCGGCCGCAAGGCCGTAGAGATGGACAACGATGATCGCGCGTGTGCGCGGCGTTGCGCGCCGCTCGATTTCGGAGGGGTCGATGTTGTAGGTATCGGGACGAATGTCGGCAAAGACCGGCTTTGCGCCGAGCGCGCTCACGGCGCTGCCCGTCGCGACAAAAGTAAACGGCGGCAGGATCACTTCGTCGCCGGGTTTCACGCCACAGGCGCGGAGGGCAAGAATCAATGCGTCAGTGCCGGAGGCGACGCCAATACCGTGCGTTGCGCCGCAGAGGCCGGCGATTTCTCCTTCCAGGGCAGATCCCTCACTCCCCAAGACGAACTGCTGCGATGCCATAACGCGCTCGACCGCAGCGCGGACCTCTTCGCGGATGGCGGCATATTGTGCCGTCAGATCGAATTGCGGAACAGGTTCTAAAGCCGTTCCCGTGCGTGGATTGGCAGTCATGGCAGAAGAAAGGGGGAGCCTGCGCGCGAGAAGCTACGAGCGCTTTCGCAGCGATACGGAACGCGCCTATTTCCTGGGTAATTTTGTGCAGACGGCGACGGCATTGTTGGGATTGATGGCGCTGGCTTCTTCTTCCACCTGCCGGATGATGCCCTGTTTATCCACGACAAAAGTGGTGCGCTGGGCCCAATCATATTCTTCCTTTTGGACGTTGTACATCTTCAGGATGCCGTATTGTTTCAAGACTTTGCGATTCATGTCGCTGAGCAAAGGGAAGGTGACGCCGATTTTTTGCGCGAAGACGTTGTTAGCGGCAGGACTGTCAATGCTGATTCCCAGAACGACGGCGTCCGAAGCTTTTAGTTTGGCCATATCAGCCTGATAGGCCTGGAGTTCCTTTGTTCAACCTTCGGTGAAAGCGAGAACGTAAAAAGCGAGAACGACGTTCTTCTTGCCGCGAAAATCGCCGAGACGAACCGCATTCCAGTGATTATCGAGGAGGGTGAAGTCCGGCGCCATGTCGCCCGCCTTTAAGGTCGTGTGGGAAACATTCACATTTTGTGCGGAGACCGAGCTCCCCGCGAAGACCGCCAGCAGGCTGGCTGCCAAAAGCGCGTTATGGATGCGTCTGCGATGCATTTATTCTCCTCGCCCATGGGATACCAAAGAAAATCAAGTATACAGCGCAGGGGACGAACGCGTGAGAAGAATTGACCCGGCAACGAACTGGAATGTGGCCCAAGCGCGGGCAGACTACAAGTTCGGCAGATGTGTAAGGCGGAAGGGGGAGCCTAGATTCTCGCGCAAATCGCGCCAGTGCTGTTCCGGGATCGACATGAAAACTTCCACGACTTTGGGATCGAACTGCGTGCCGGAGCACCGCTGAATCTCACCACGAGCGTGGGACATGGGAAGAGCCTTCCGGTAGGGGCGGTCACTGATCATGGCGTCGAGGGAGTCGGCGATGGTAAAAATCCGTGCGCCAAGAGGAATCTGTTCGCCCTTCAGGCCACGGGGATAACCGTTGCCGTCGAAAAATTCCTGATGGGCGAGGACGATCTCGGCTGCATCGCGGAGAAAGGGGATGCGGATGAGCATGTTGTAGCCAATCTCGCAGTGCTCACGCATTTTCTTCTTTTCCGCATCATCCAGGGGACCTGGCTTGCGCAGAATGCTGTCCGGGATAGCCATCTTGCCGATATCGTGGAGAAACGCAGCACGCGCCAGAATCGCCAAATAGGGGGCTGGCACGGGCATCTCCTTGGCGATGGAGATGCAAAATGCCGTAACCCGCTGGCAAT
The DNA here is from genome assembly GCA_044447665.1 of Candidatus Acidiferrales bacterium. Classification (GTDB taxonomy): domain Bacteria; phylum Acidobacteriota; class Terriglobia; order Acidiferrales; family UBA7541; genus Acidiferrum. The sequence continues at coordinate 15,823 of JBIOGB010000027.1, forward strand.
GGCCTTCCGTCTCGGCGTCTTTTAAGTCCAGCGCGCTGCCCAGCGCCTCGAGCGTGTCGTCGTAGGATTGTTCGAGCTGCGCGATTGCTTCGGTAAGCCGCGAGGTTTTCTCCTCCACAAGCTGCTCGAGGTTTCGCTGATAGTTGCGGTTTTCCGCGATTAAACGCCGGTGCTGCAAAGCGTGCTCGACGCCAAGAAATAGCTGGTCCTTTTCAAATGGCTTAAGGATGTAGTCGTATGCGCCCCGCCGGATTGCTTCCAGAGCCGTGGAGATGTCGTGAATCGCGGTAACCATGATCACGGGGACTTCCGGGTCGTATTGGCGCATCCATTCCAGGAGTTTTATGCCGTCCATCTCCGGCATGATCATGTCGCTCAGAACCAGGTCTGGCGTGCACTTCTTGACTTCCTCCTGCGCAACACGGCCGTTTTGTACGGCGGTGCAGTGATAACCCTTAGCTTCCAGCATGGTCGAAACGACTTCGCGGATAGCTTCTTCATCGTCAACGATCAGAATGTTTTCCGTCTCCACAGTGGTTGGCTCCCCCTAGGCATTATATGTGACGGCACAGGGAGAATGGGGCGGTCTTGCCTAGTAAGAAAACAGCGTGTTAGCGTCGGAATAGAGATGTCTCTCAGGGCTTCCCCTTTTCCAGAGAGAATTCGCGGGCAGGAGCAACAAGGGCGACGGAATTTCGTGCGGGAGGCGACACAGAGTGTTGGAGAATCAGGGCCTTCTGGGCATCGCCTTCTTCGAAGCCATAGCGTTTGTCATTCTGCTGGTGTTGTTCTTTCTCTTGCGCCGCGACTATGAGGCCGGCAATTTTCGTTTGTGGCTTGCCGGCTGGGTTTGCCTGACGCTTTCTTCCTTTTTCGAAATAGGTTCGTTATTCAGTGAAGATTCCCTTATTCGCATGGCGGCCCTCGCGGGGCACACTGCGGCGCTCCTTTTGTTTTTAGGCGCCGTTATGCAGCTTACGGCAGGGTTTCGCAGCCACGGATGGTCTATCTTGCCTCTTGCCGGCGCGGCGCTCCTGGGAATCTGCTACGTGGAGCGGAGCACGCCCTGGCATTTTGGGTCCGTTCGATGGGAGACCGCGGGATTTGAGAGCGTCGTATGTTTGTGGGCTGGTTGGCTGCTGTGGCGGGCGACGGAGACGCACCGCGGCCATGGCGCCCGGCTCCTCGCAGGGACTTTTTTCCTCATCGGATTGCACGGCCTTGATCGCTTTCTCTGGCCGCAATCCCCCTTGTACGTGCTGCGCGTCGCTTTTGATCACCTGCTGTCAGTGACGCTGGGTATCGCGTTGATGGTCTTGGTACTCGAAGGGGCGCACTCGCGAACAGAGCAATTGAACGACAAGTTGCGCCGCTTGACGCTGCTGACAGCGGCGAGCACACAGACGCTTTCCGTGCAGGAAGTTTTGGACCGCGTCCTTGGGCACCTAGTGGAGAGCCTCGGCGCGACGCACGGCCTGGTACGTTTGTTGGAAGGCGAGGCAGAATCCGCGAGCTTGGTGATCCACGCTTCGGTGGGATTTGGCCCGGCGTATCTCAAGCAGCACCATCGCGTGCCGGCCTCCGAGCCGTGGGCCCAGGAAGTGCTGAGAAAGGAATACGATTTCCTGAGGATCGAGAAGGGAAAGACTGACCAAGTGCGGAGGCGGTTGGCGGAGATCGGGTTGAAGGAACTGGTCACGCTGGCGCTGCCGGGGAAGGGAGGTCCGCTGGGGATCATCGCGGTGGGTTCGAACCAAACAGTGAATTTTCAGCCTGACGAGATATCGTATCTCCTCAACATCACGAATCTCCTGGGTTTGACGCTGCAAAACGTGCGGTTGTTCGAACAGGTGGCCACAGTCCAGCGGCAGTGGGCTTACACATTTGACTCCATTGGAGATCCCATTCTCGTTCACGACCGCGAGTTCAGGATTCTGCGGGGCAATCAACGATTGTGCCAACTTCTCAGCCGGGAAGCTAACGCGCTCGCAGGACGCAGTGTGACAGAGCTCTTGCCGCGTACGGGGATGAACTATTTGAACTGTCCCTACTGCGAGAGTGTTGCCGGCGAAGGAGACGACCCGGATCCCTGGCTGCCAGGATTTTTCCTTGCTTCGAATTCCACCTTCACCGATCCTGCCGGCCAGAAACTCGGCACGGTGCACGTGCTGAAAGACATCACCGACCGCAAGCGCGCCGAAGAGAAGTATCGCACGCTGATTTCGAACGTTCAGGAAGGTGTGTTCATCTCAACTCCGCAGGGGCGTTTTCTTGATTTCAACGACGCCCTCATGCGCATCGTTGGCTATGAAAACCGAGATGAATTGATGGCGGTAGACATTCCGAAGGAACTCTATGTCAATCCCTCCGATCGCGAACGTCTCAAAAGGCTTCTGGAGGAACATAACTCGGTAGCGGATTTTGAGTTTGAAATGCGGCGCAAGGACGGGGATGTGCGAACCGCGATGGAATCTTCGATCGCGGTGCGGGATGCAGGGGGAAACATCACGGCTTACCAGGGATTTCTGTTGGATATCACAGAGCGGAAAAGGGCGGAGCAGGAAATCCGCCGGCGGAACCGCGAACTGATGGTGCTGAATTCCATTGCCCAGACGCTCAGCGAATCGCTGGATTTGCCGGATTCGCTGCATCGAACCTTGAGACAACTGGTCGAACTGTTCGGGTTGGATGTGTCCTCGATGTATCTCTTCGAATCGGAAGGGCAAATATTACGCCGCGTCGCTGGGGTGGGACAGCAGTCGGAAGATGCTCGGCATTTTCCGGGAGTAAAAGTACAGCCAGAATTGCTGCATCACATCAAGGCGCTACACGCAACGTTTCTTCCCGTACAGGCGCTGCCGCTGCCGAGCATCTTCAGGGAAGTCGTAAGAAAAGAAGGCCTTGAGTCAACCTATGTCGTAATTTTGTGGTCGAAGGAACGACCGATAGGGGGGCTCGTCGTTGGCAGCCGATCGCCCCGGGAGTTCTCTCCAGCGGATGTCAATCTGCTAATCGCCGTCGGCAGCCAAATCTCCAGCGCCGTCGAACGCACGCGGCTCTACGAAGAAACGCGGCAAGCTTACGAAAACCTCCGGCATACCCAAGAACAGCTTCTGCACAGTGAGAAGATGGCCGCGGTGGGGCAGTTGATCTCCGGCGTGGCCCACGAGTTAAATAACCCTTTGACCGCGATACTTGGATACAGCCAGTTGCTTTCGGCCAGCGGACAGATGGGACCCCAGGGGCTCGAATACTCCGAAAAATTATACAAGCAGGCGCAACGCACGCACCGGATCGTTCACAATCTGCTGAGTTTTTCGCGGCAGCACAAGCCGGAGAGAATTCCGGTGCAACTCAATCAGGTACTCGAGGATACGCTGGCGCTGCGCGATTACGATTTGCGCATGAGCAACATCCGCGTGCACTTGGAACTTGCGGAAGACCTCCCCAAGACGGCGGCAGACCCGCACCAGCTTCAGCAAGTATTCCTCAACCTTGTCAACAATGCGGTGGACGCGATACTGGAACATTCGGCAGACGGAGACCTGTGGGTCCGGACAGGTGAGTGCCAGCAGGGTCTCTTTGTCGAGTTCACTGATAGTGGACCGGGGGTGAAAGATTCCTCACGCGTCTTCGATCCATTCTATACAACCAAGCCGGTAGGCAAGGGCACCGGCCTGGGTCTAAGCATCTGTTACGGGATCGTGACGGAACACGGGGGCACGATCCGCGTTAAAAACGTAGCGTCCCGAGGGGCGTCGTTCACGATTGAACTACCGGTTCAGGCGGTGGCGACGGAAAAGGAGCTTGGAATTCGAAGCCAGGCAGATGCGGGAAAGGAAGGCCGCATCCTCCTTGTCGATCATGACCAATCCGTGCTGGAAGCGGTCACCGCTATATTGCGCAGCCGCTATCATCGTGTACAAACGGCATGCGACGCCACTGAAGCACTGGCGCTCCTGGAAGAGCAGGAATTTGACGTTGTTGTGGCGGACCTTCAGGCACCTGGTAATAGTGATGGGTTAAAGTTACGCCAATGGTTGGATGCGAAGAGGCCGCAGCTGGCCCAACATATGGTGTTGATGCGGGCAAGCGCGCCTGCAGCGGGAACGGGCGATAATGGGGTCCTAAGCGGCTGCCCGGTGCTGCAGAAGCCTTTCAAAGCGGCCGATTTGCTGACTTTGATCGATGGGATGCTAGCGCGGGCGGACACCACGGCTCTCAAGCGATGAAGCGAGCTCCGTGGCCAGGGCCGCGCGCTCACCAAGCTCCGCAATGGCGGTCTCCATTCGCACGGCAAACCCGCTTACCATCTGGCTGAGTCCACTCAGCTGGGGCAATGCAGCAAAACCGCAAAACAATCTGATTCGAATCATCTGACAGCGGAAGCTAAACTGTACGCCCAGCCGCAACCGCTCGAACTCCTGGTTCGCAACGACCTCCGGGGAAAGGACCGCGATGACGCGCGCGAGTCTCAGGAGTTTCTGAAAATCTTCTTGAACTGAGGATAGATAAAGGAGGGCTATCCGACGGCGCTCTTTGCGAACACGGCGCGCCAGCTTTGCGGAGCCTTGCGAGGCAAGAAATTCGAGATCCGCCGGCGCCAAGGCTCGGTGAATCTGGGAGAGGTAGGTTGCATGGCGGCGGTCAGGACCTTGAAAGGCAGCCGGGTCAAGCGAGGAGTACGCCTGCTTCTTGGGTGAGCGCAGTGACCAGATGAGCAAAACAAGCAGGACAGCCACAAATCCGAAGAAGAAATAGAAGAAGGGGCTCATGAATGTTTCGCCTCTGCTGGCCAAAACCGGCTGAGTTGTTCATTCAGCAGGCGCAAACGAAGATTGATTTCCGGAGTAAGCGATTGATAGACGCCCCTGGGTAGAAGAATTTCTCCGGGTTCTGGTTGGAATTGGGGTTTGCGAAGAGTCCAAGTCCAGAGAGAAAGACTGGCCAGAAACGTAAACATGCCGAGCAAATTCCAAAACGCGGAGTAATCGTAGAGCCAGCGCTCCAGCAGAGTATTGTTCAGAACAGCAAAACAGGAATAGAGACAAAACCCAATGGCAAGCGAACGGTCCGCGGGTTCCGTTTTCACATCGTAGTGCCGGGCAAAAACAAGGAGGGTAACAATGATGGAGGCAATGGAAAGTTCAAGAGCGCGATGGGCGCTCGGGAAAGCAAGCCTCCAGTCGTGTCGCGCCAGCAAAATCGAATAGAAAAACACTACTCCCGCGAATAGAACGAGAACGCGCCAAGCGAGAGCCCACACGCCACGGTAGCGAGAGAGCAGACGGCGGCATATCTCGGCCACGGCCAGCGCGCGTGCGATAAGCACGGCGGACTCCGTCAGGGATCCCATGAGCCATTGTTCAGTAAGAGAAAATCCCCAGCGGCTGGAGCCGAGGAACAAAAGGAGAGCCTGAATCAAGTTCACGAAAATGTAGCAAGAGAAGGCCGGATAGAGACGGTAATTCTTGCGGACAATAAGCAGCACGGCCAGAATCACGCCCACGGACACATTGGCCGCCCAGAGTATCTGCTGAAATTGTGCCCGCTCGACCATCTCAGGGCGCATCCTAACACGATTATAACTTGCCGCTAAATAGTCCTGATGCGCCCTAAGAGATAGCCGGATAGTACTGGGTTGAACGGTGCAAATCAGACAACAGAAAATATTAGAGACTTCTTAGGCGGCCACTGCTCTTCACGCGTTCGTGCCCAAGAGTGTTGCGGACGCAAGAACACCTGGATCAGGAGAACCGAACACGCTGCGTGGCTTCTTAGGTGGAAGAGGTGGATAAGGATTGCCGTCAGCGATCAGCGAGTCAGATGAAACAGACAGTTTTTTAGGGGGGAGGGGAGGATACGGGTTACCGTCTGCCACCAGAGTTGCGGGTGAAAGGGAGGGCTTCTTAGGTGGAAGCGGTGGGTACGGGTTGCCGTCGGCGCGTAGAGTGAGATTGTGAAGAGCCGGATTACCAAGAGTTTGATAGACGAAGCTCTTAATGGGAAGTACAATCAACAAGGTAAAAAGCGAAAGTGCAGCGAAAATCACAGCTTTTTTCATGGTTCAACTCCTCCTGGGCGGAAGATGAGGGGGAACAGAGCGAGGGGAAAGGAGAGACAGAAAACGTTCCGAGAGCGGAACGCGGTGTCGCGGGGATATGCTGACCCAATTGCAGCAAAACCGAAGGATTATTCAGGACTTTACGGCGACTACGCTCGCCTCGATTCCGAGTCTTTTCGGAAGATTGATCTATGTATCGTCGTTGCGGGATTTAGCAAGCGGGCGGTATGAACATGCAGGTTTGCTGGTACTGCATCCCGAGGAGGCGGTGCAGCAGGCCCTTGCGAAATGTCACGAGGAAGTGTTTGAACGGATACTGGAAACACCGCTCGCGGAACAAGCGGAAGATGTGCGGGAATGCCTCGAAACGATGCCGGGAGGCATGGCGAGAACAGTCTCTCATTGGCAGCGGATGGAAGCCTATCGAGTGCTGTTGCCGGAGGAGTCCCCGGACTACCTCAAGGAGCTCTTTTGCTCGAATCTCCATGCGCTCCTGGAAATTCTTCGATCAGAGAGCTCGACCGCTCGTTCAAACGTGTGACCACACCAGCGACCCGTCCGACGATCTCCGCTTCTTCCGGCGTGCGCCAGGATTCCGGTAAACATCGTGACAACGGATGCGGCTGCATGACCAGGCGCGAACCATCCCGATAAAACCACCCGCAACGATAGCCGTCGCGCAATTCGACGAAATACATGGGGCGGTCATGTTCGCTGGACCAGTCCTGGTCATCAATCTGGCGGGCGGAGATATCCAAGAGAACGATGCTGCCGGGCCGAAGAAGCGGCACCATTCTGCGATCCGAAAGGCCGATGTAGCCATAGCGATAGCGGCCATTACAGCTCGTCAGCAGACCTTCGAAGTGTCCCCAACGCTCCACCATGCGGGAAAGAAATTCCGTGCGTCTCGGATCGAAGGCAGGGTCGAAGCGGATTGGGATGCGCAAGGATACCGGCGGGGCCATCAGGTGGGTCAGGGGAGAAGGGAACTCTGCACCATCGCCGAAGAATTCGTCGAGGGGAACTTCATACCAACGGAAAATGTCGAGGGGATTCAAATGATAAACCACGGCCAAAGTGTAGAGTTTGTGTAGTGTGGGAACGACTTCGTGGTTTTCGATATCTGCGAGCCTGCTGATGTGGACAATGAACTCGGGGCGGCCACGTTTTGAAGCCAACTCGAAGCTGGCGCGTTCGACGTCGCGGTAAGTCAAGCCAAGTCTTTCGCGGGCCTGCCGCAGGCGAAGGCCGGGGAGCATATTTCCCTCAGGGTGGACGAACAGTTATACCCGCAGAATATACCAGAATTACCAGTCTGTTAAGGATTCGGAACAGACTCCCCGCCCACCATGCCGGAGTTGTTCCATTTCATCCGTATAGGGGAACTTGGAAATTCCCACCGACTTTGCAGGGCGAGAAGGCTCGGCGAAGTGCGCAGCGTGCGGACCTACAGAGGTTTCTCAAATCGTAAGTCCTAAGGACGCTGGTTGTCCTTCGGGCACGGAATTCTTACTGTCACCTTGCTTCTCAAGAAAAGACGTGGAAGCATCAGCATTAAACAAGATTCCTGCCGCGAATGAGGCTGCCCGTGCCGGGTGACAACTACGTCGTTCTGGACGTGATGACGAAAGAGGTGGTAAGCGTCTCGCCTTCAACGGTCTTGTTGGATGCGGCGCTGCTCCTGCGCGCGAGCGCCTTGCGGCATCTGCCGGTGGTCGAGGACGGGCGGCTGGTAGGAATTTTAACCGAGCGCGATGTACAGCGGTGCGCGCCGTCGCGGCTCATCCCCATCACGGAGGATGGCTACAACGCCGTTTTCGCAGAAACGACCGTGGGCCGGGTGATGACCCGTGAACCGAAGACGGTTTCGTCGCAGACTCCGCTGCTCGAGGCGATCACAGTGATGCAGCAGGCCAAATATGGCTGCCTGCCGGTAGTTGATGACGGAGCGCTGGTGGGAATCCTGACGAGGGGCGACCTGATTGACGCGCTGCAGCGGGTTCTTACTGAGAAAACAGTCGCTAAGGATGTTACTCCGCTGACCTGATTTCAAGTCCGATCTTACGTTGGGCCCGGGATGTGGCCGTGCCCTCCCGAACGAAGGAGCCAGCAAGTATCTGGTATTCTGAAAAGATGAACCTTCGCAAACCAATACGTCTTGTTGCATTTCTGTGGGCGCTCTCAGTCGCGACAGCTTGCATCAGCGCTGGCCCGGCTCGCGGGCAACAGGCCTCAACCGCACCACCAAAGGCAGCGAGTGGCGGAACGTCCAATGCCGAATTCACTGCGGCAGCCGATGAAGTCCTCGAGCAGATGAGCGAAATCACCGGGCTGAAGCTCCTGACGCCGCTAAAGAAGACATTGCGATCACGGGAAGAGATTCGCGCTTACGTTGTCACGCAAATGAATGAAGACAAGAATCCCGCTGAACGATATGGCGGGCAACGAAGCGCTGAGGCTTTCGGCCTAATTCCGAAGGGATTCGACCTGGATTCTTTCATGGTTGATTTGCTCACGGAACAGATTGCCGGACTGTACGATCCGAAAGCGCATGAGTTTTACATTGCCGACTGGATACCGCTGGCCGACCAGAGGATGGTCATGGCCCACGAACTGACACACGCGCTCGAAGATCAGCATTTTCAGATCGAGGACTGGGTAAAAGCGGCGCGACCCAATGATGACGCCGAATTAGCGCGGGAAGCAGTTCTTGAGGGAAGCGCGATGGCGGCGATGGTGGATTTTCTGCTCCAAGGGAGCGGCCGTTCGCTGCAGGATTTACCGGATTTCGATCCGTCCATGTTGGTGGGGGATTTGGCGGACTCCGCAGAATTGAAAAAAGCGCCGCAATTCATCAAGGATACTCTGATCTTTCCTTATTTCGGCGGGCTCAGGTTTTCCGCGGTCATATTGAAACCGTCGGGCTGGAGCAGCCTACCCGGGGTGTTCACCAAACCGCCAGTTTCCACACAACAAATCCTTCATCCCGCGCTGTATCGCTCGGGAAAGATTCCGGCGCATGTGGCGCTGCCATCGTTGGAAACGATGATTGGTCCGGGTTGGAGCAAGCTGGAAGAGAATACCCTCGGGGAGTTTGGCTGGGCGGAGGTTCTGAAGCAATTTCTTGGCGAGGAGCGAGCGAAGCCGCTTTCGGAAGCGTGGAACGGCGACCGCTACGCGGTTTACGAGGAGAAGCAGACGAAACGGCTTCTACTTCTGACTCGCTTGCGGCTAAACAGCGAAGAAATTGCGGGACGTTTTTTTGGACAGTACTCCGAAGCGCTAGAGAAAAAACACGCTGGACGAACAAGTCTGTTCCGCCGGCCGAACTTTTTTTCCTTCGATACTCCGGATGGAAGCGTGTTTCTGAAGTGCCTGGGCGTAGAGTGCTTCACATTCGAGGGGGGAGATCGAAGCTTGTTTTTGAAGTTGAACAAGGAGCTGGACTGGGGCGAAGTCCCGGAACAACCGAAAGAGATCTCGCCTGTTCCTACCAAGACGGCGGCAGAGAGCAAGGTATCGCTTCCAAGACTAGTTTCTTCAGCGGCCGCTTTCTGAAGTAACTTCCCAAGATAGAACGAAAATTCATTACTTGTGGCGCTTGGGGGCAATTGTGGACAGTCGTTTTGCAGAGGAGATGAGCGCCGTATTTGGTGGATTGCCGGATAAAGCTAGCTTTCGCTCAAGGCGTTCGAGACGGCGCAAGAGCCTGGATTCCTGAGAAGCGCTTGACGAAGCGAAAAACGGTTCTCGTGCTTTGGTGCGATTGAGACGAACTTTCGCAAGAGCGAGCTTGGCGAATTCCGTGGCCCGCGAGTGGTCCTTGATTCGGCGTTCATAATAAATGGCCAGCTGCTCGCAAGCGAGAACACCGTCGCATGGATCGGCTGCAATCTCGTGCCAGAGTGCCGCAGCTTGCTCGTGGTCGCCGCGGCGCTTGGAGAGGAGGGCGAGATCGAGGCGAGCCCGAGGGCTGAATTCGGCAGGGAGACCAAGATCAAGGGCTTGCGCGCAGGCAATGTGGGCTCGGCCGGATTCGCCCTTGCGATGGAGGAACCGCGAGAGGCCGAAGAGGTCAAGGCTGTCAAAGGCTCCGCTCATGCGATCATCCTGGCCAAGAAATGAGTTGATCTTGCCAAAGAGAGCTGCAAGGCCACGCAGGTCCATCTGATTGTGGCGGACGACGCCAAGTAGCGGCGCAGGGGATCCGCCTCGCAAATAGTCGAAGTAAAACTGCGGGATTAGTGCGGAGGGGACATCATCATCACGCTGCCAGCCAAGCCGTTGGGCACCGAGCACATGGCGTTCGAGGTCAACCAGACGCACGGAGCCGAGGCGGAATTTCCAGAGTGCTCGTGCGGGATGGAGCAGGTCCAGGTGCGCGGCCAATCGTGGCGTGGCGATGGCTCGCGTCATCGTAAAACGGCTTTCCAATAGTGGCCAATCGAACGATTTTCCGTTGAAAGTGACCAGCACGGGCCGCGCTGCGAGGCGCGCTGCCAGCTCATGAAGCAGGGAATGTTCTTCGCCGAAATCGCGCATGAAGAATTGTTCCACTTGCAGGCCGCCGGCATCCCACCAGGCAAGACCGACGAGAAAGGCGTAGGTGCCGGTGCCTCCGGCGAGCCCGGTGGTTTCCGTATCGAGGAAAAGCCACTTGGCCGGATCTTCGAGCGCAGCACGAGTGCGGCGTGAGAGCGATTCATCGCGAGTGCGAGAGAGAAGTTCCAACGCAGAAGAGAATGGCGCGGTAAATTCCGGCGTCGAATGCCAGTTTCGAACGACCAGGTGCTCGCCATAGCGATTTGTGGCTACGCTGGCGCCGAGGAGCTGAGCGAGAGAGTCATCTTCCGTTGGCTGACGAAGGTTCGCGTGGCGCAATGGGGCTGGGCGCGCGGGTTTCAGCGCAGCGAGTCGCGAGAATCGATCGAGTGTTCCAGGCATTACTTCTCTGCGCTCCAGGCGACGTCCCAGTGCGTCACGTTTCCTTCTCCTGGTAGTCCACTGGGCCGGTCAGGCGATCCAGGATCGCGAGGGCGGCTACTTTTGACCGGGTGGCGAGGTCGCCGGCGGGGCCGACACAGGAGGGGCAACCCTGTTCGCAGCCACAGGCGGCGATGAGTTCGTGCGTTTTCTGTACCAATAAATCGTGAGCGCGGAAGAGCGGCTCAGAAAACCCAATGCCGCCGGGGTAGGCGTCGTAGAGATAGAGGTTGGGCTCGAAGAATTCTTTGGCATTAGCCGAGAGGGCGTCTTCGAAGCGCGCGGGAGTTAAATCGTCAGCCGTGCGCAGATGTGGCATGGCGGGCGGGGCAAGCCCCGCCCCTACAGAGGAGGCGTCTGAGTCCGGAGCGGGGGGGCGTTCGCCGATGGCGGTGCCAAGATCGCGCCGGTCGCACATGAGCAGGAGAGAGGCGACGGATTCGAGAGCGTGGAGAAGTCCGAACATGCCGCTCTGGCGTTCGCTGACGCTGTAGGGGAGCGACTCCAGCAGGGGCCGGCCGAGAGTGATCCAATAGGCGGTTGTGTGCATTTCGTTCTCGGGGAGTTCGAGCTGTCCCGCGCCGATGTTTTCGTTGGTGAAGAATTTGATCTTCTTGAAGCCGACGACTTGAGAGCGGACGAGGACGTCTCCGTGAGAATGGGAGGACATTCCAAAATCCTGGGTGATGGCTCGATCCTGGCGCGATCCCTCCAGTGCGCCGGGAGTGACGGATTCATCGGCGGCTTCGAGGATGCGGACCTGGGTGTAGCGGATGGCGTCGGTGTAGTAGTCGACATCAACCAGTTTTACGTAGGCTTTGCGCTCTTTGAAGTCGAGATGCTCGACGTGATACTGCTGGCCACCGTGGATATAGATGGCTTTCTCGTGGACGAAAACAAGAGCGCTGGGAAAATCAATCTCTCCGATGACATTTGGCGCCCCGGTGATGTCAATGATGACGAAGTTGTCGCTCGGGACGGAACGCAGGCTGATGGTGTCGGCGGGATAGGCTTCGTGCGTCCAATGGTAGTTTTCGCCGGCGCGATGGAGAAATCCCGCGTCCGCGAGCCTCGCGCATAAATCGGGGATGTCGGCTTCTCCGAAGCGCTCCACAGCCGAGATGGGTAGCTCGAAAGCCGCGCACTTCAGATGGTTGATGAGGATCTCGAGATTGTCGGGCTGGATGAAAGCGTGTTCGGGCGTGTTGCCGAAGAAATATTCGGGATGGCGGACGATGAACTGGTCCAGCGGGGAAGAGGAAGCGACCAGTACCGCGCAAGAACTTCCGCTGCGGCGTCCCGCGCGGCCGGCGCGCTGCCAGGCGGCGGCGATCGTGCCGGGATAACCTGCCATCACGACGGCGTCAAGCGAGCCGACATCTATACCGAGTTCCAGGGCGCTCGTCGAAACAACGCCGCGGATGCGGCCATCGCGCAAGCCACGCTCGATTTCGCGCCGCTCGCCGGGGAGATAGCCTCCGCGGTAGCCTCGGATCGTCTCGGGCTTTCCGGGAGGGTGCGGATTCGCCTGCTGCAAATAGGTGAGAAGGATTTCCGTGTGCAAGCGCGAATTGGCAAATACGATCGTCTGCAAATCATGTCTCAGAAATTCCTGCGACACGCGCGAAGCTTCGTTGATGTAGCTACGGCGAATGCCGAGCGCGCGATTCACCACCGGCGGATTGTAAAAAACGAAGGTTTTTTCCGCGGCCGGCGCGCCATTGGCGTTAAGCACCTCGACATCGGCTTCGAGGAGACGCGAAGCGAGCTCGCCGGGATTGGCGATCGTTGCGGAGCAGCAGATGAACTGCGGATCGCGTCCGTAGAATTTGGCAATGCGGCGCAGGCGGCGCAACACATTGCAGAGGTGGCTCCCGAAGACGCCGCGATAGGTGTGCAGCTCGTCGAGAACGATGTAGCGGAGGTTTTCGAAAAGCCGAGTCCAGCGCGTGTGGTGGGGCAATATTCCCGTGTGAAGCATGTCGGGGTTGGTCAAGACGACGTGGCTTTTTTCGCGAATGGATTTGCGGGCGTCACTGGGGGTGTCGCCGTCGTAGGTGAACACTCCGAAGCGGTTTTCAAGGCGTTGGTTGAGGTCATAGAGCTCGGCGAGTTGATCTTGTGCCAATGCCTTGGTGGGGAAGAGATAGAGGGCGCGAGTGTCGGAGTTTTCGAGTACAGCGTTCAGAACAGGCAGGTTGTAGCAGAGGGTCTTGCCGGACGCCGTGGGCGTAACGATCACTAAGTTCTTGCCGCCATGAACGGCTTCGGCGGCTGCGGCCTGGTGGCTGTAAAGCTGGCCGATGCCTTTAGCAGCGTAGGCAGCTACGAGATCACGATGAACCCAAGCGGGGAAGTCGGCCCATTTAGCGGAGCGGGCGGGGAAATGTCGGATAGCGGTCAGGATTTCTCCATGGCTATCGCGCGAGGCAAAGGCTTCGAGCACTTCGTGAACACGCGCGAGTGATGTCGCGGCGGAGACGCGTTCCAAGGGGGAATCCGTAGTTCCCAAGGGGATTGAGGGCGCGCGAACGGCGAGAGATTTGGACATGGGGCAGGCCTCCAGTAGTTCGCCTTTTGTTCGCCAAAGCTAGCACGGCGCGTGACGCGGCGCAACAGGGAATCAGGAGCGTGTTCTAAGCCGCAGGATGAAGGCAGCACCGGCAAAGAAGAGTATTGCAGAGGCGGCGAAAGCAGTTTGCACGGAAAAAGCGCTCCAGAGGAAACCAATCAACACGCTTGACAGGAAATCGCCGACGGCATTCACGGCGGCGAGTGTACCGAAGGCCATGCCATGTTGCTCCTGAGGGACGATTTCGGCGGTGAGAGAATCTTCGAGGGCTTCCTCCGTACCGATATAGAGGCCAGCGATTACGAAAATGACGGCAAGCAGCCACAACGAATGAGTTCCGGTGCAGAGAAGAATTGCAGTGACGCCGGCAAGCGCATAACCCGACGCGAGAACCACTCTGCGCTGCGGCACGTGGTCGCTTAGCCAGCCACTGAGGTACGCGGAGCCAGCGTAGAAGACGTTGTGCAAAGTATAGAGAGCGACGGCGAGGCTGGCGGCGCGCGCCAGCCCGTGAGAGGGCGCCAGCATGCGCGAGGCGTACAGAATCAACAGGGAATGGGAAAAATCGCCAGCGCCGAAGATGCCGACCCCTATAAGAAAGCGCCGGAAGGGAATCGGAAGCGAGGTGAGACCCGTGAAGAAGGATTGTTCCGGGCGAGGCGCAATGGGCCGCTCGCCCACCAGAAACCAGAAGGACGCGACCGCGATCAGTCCGGGCAAGAGAGTCCAGAGAAAAACTTTCTGGTAGGAATGGCCAGTTTGCTCGAGCAACCAGAGTGCGGTGAGCGGACCGGCGATCGCGCCCACGGTGTCCATCAGTCGCTCAAAGCCGAACGCACGGCCGTAGGCGTCCGGGGGAGCATTCGCCGCGAGCAGGGCTTTTCTGACGGGAGTCCGGACGCCGCGACCAAGCCATGCTGTCGCGCGGCCAATCAGAACTTGGTAGGCGTGAGTGGCGAACGCAAAGGAGGCGGTGGCCAGGGCGGTGACGGCGTACCCGAGAATCGCCAGAGGCTTTCGATGCTTGAGCCGGTCGGTGAAATGGCCGGAAGCAAGCTTCGCGAAGCTGGAGAGGCCGTCGGCGACGCCCTCGATGACGCCGAGCCAGGCAGGCCCGGCGCCGATCGTAGCCAGAAAGGCGGGCAGCACGGCGGTAGCGGTTTCGTGGCTCCAGTCACTGAGGAGGCTGGTCAAGCCGACGCCGAGAACGGTGCGGTTCAGCCAGGATTTGTGGGTTTCTGTTTCCATTATCCAGCATTCACAAATTCACAGACGAATCCTATAGAGGAACAGAAGAGAGAAGGGTGCTTGCCGATCATTTTTTGGCCGCGCGATAGAGAATTACGCGTACTTTTTCGAGCGTGATGAGGCCGCCCTCCACCATTTGATCGAGTCGCGGAAGAATCTTTTCGATGCGTTCGGTATTTTCCACAACTTCCACGATGATAGGCAGGTCTTGCGACAACCGCAGAATCTTGTCAGTGTGGTAGATGCTGGAGCCGCCGTAGCCGGCCACGCCGCGCAAGACAGTGGCGCCCGAAAATCCTTCCCTGCGCAGCATTTCAACGATGACTTCATGAAGTGGCTTGCCGCGCAATTTGTCTGATTCCCCGATGTGAATGCGCATCAGAGTTCGTTCGCCTTCGAATTTTTCGTGAGTCATCGCCGCTCCTAGAATCGACTCGCCAGCCGGATCCCCGCGACGGAGAGCAGCAGGCCTGCCACGACGCTCGCGATGACGTAGGTCGTGGCGCGCAGCCACTCGCCGTCTTCGAGCATTTTTGCGGTCTCCCATCCAAAGCTCGAAAAGGTGGTGTAACCACCGAAGAAGCCTACCGCAATCGCGATGCGCCAGTCCGAGGAAATGACCAGGCGATTTAAAGTGAATTGTCCGATCAGGCCGAGAAGAAAACAGCCTGTAAGGTTTATCAGCAAAGTGCCGTACGGGAACGTGCTTCCCGTGCGAATTTGCACCACGCCCTGCAACCCGTACCGGGCCAAGGTTCCCAGGGCTCCAAAGAGCGCGATCAGTATGAGTCGCAAGATGGCTCCGATCTCTTGCAGGCAATGGCGCCGTTGAAGGCGGACAGCGCTCCTCGCGCGGTGTCTAAAGAAAAACTCCTGGCACCGTTCGGGAGCCAGGAGTCATCAGCCGCAATGCCCTTTCATCGAAGGCAGGCATCGAGGCGGTTATGGCGAACTCCATCGCCTTTCAAAAGTCACCACAGTCTAGCATTTTCCTGGCTTGTTGAAATGCCAGAGCGATGACAGCTCGCCGCGTCAAGAGGCTCAGTAATGAAAGCGGTAGCGTAGTTGGACGAAGATCTCGCGCGCGTTGAGGAAGTGCGTTCCGCCGAAGGTAAAACTGTTGTCGAGCAGAACGCGGCGGTTGGCGACATTAATGCCGTTTAGCGAGGCAGAGAAACGCTCGCCGAAGTTTTTGCCAAGCGACACATCAAAAGTAGTGTGCCCTTGCAAGTGGGAGGGCGGAGGAGCGCCATTCGAAAAACCGGAAGCGTAGTACACGTCCGTGGAGGCGTAACTCTGCCATGGGAGATTCACGTTGCCTCCGACGTGAAGCGTGTTGCGCTGATCGTGGTCCAAGGCAAAGAAGTCGTTGCTCGGAATGGTGCCGGCGGGAATCAAGCCACCGTTGATGACGCCTCTGCCCAGTGCGACCTGGTTCGAATAGGTCAGATAAATCTGGCCATGATTCTTGATGCGAGGTGAATGCAACGTGAGTTCCCAGCCGCGAATCAACGCACCTTGAATCGTGAGAGGGAAGAAGATATTGGAGTTGTTGATACTGTTGTGGTCGAAGAAGTTTTTTGCGCGGGTGCGAAAGGTATCGGCGTCAAGGGTCCAGGACTGAAGAGGAATGGCGACACCCAACTGAGATTCTTCATCCCGCTCTCCGTGCAACGGCGTGAACGCGAATCCCTGATTGGTAACGACTTGCTGAAGTGAAGGACCTGAAAGTGTGACCAGCGGGGGCGCTTGGTAGAAGTGGCCGTAGAAACCGCGAAAGACCCAGTTCAGCTTCGGAATCCGCAAGGAGGCGCCGAAGCGCGGGCTGGTTGCGTTTTCCACGATATTGCCGGAAAAATGGGTCTGGCGAATTCCGGCATTTAGGGTGAGCCAATGCACGGCGCGGAACTGCTCTTCAGCATACAGCGCTGCCAATCCGCCGGTAGCATCTTCCTTGTCACGAAGCGGCGATGTTCCGCTACCGTCGTTGAAAAGTAATCCGAACAATTGCCCATCCTGCTGGCCGAAACCGTAAATCCCGGCGCGCGCATTGTTTCTACCCTGGACGTAAACAAGTGTGGCTTGACCGCCTTCGTAATTAGAAGAGCGATCTTGCGTTGCCGCAGTCGGTGTGTCACCGGGATTGCTTGCATAGTCGGCGCTGTTGAAATGATAGAAGGGCGAAACGGTCAGAACCAGGCCGGGAGTGAACGTCCGCACCCAGGAGAAGGTGACGAACGCATCGCCTTCTCGATTGGCGTCCCGCAGGAACTCCCCCGGGTTGATGTTTGGATCCGCGGGGTCGAAGGGTATTTGATAATAGTCGCGCCGCAGAGAAGTGACGAAGCGCAGCTGGTCCTGCGAATCGGCGTTGTAAATCAACGAAGCGAATCCCCCATAGCCGTTCGCACGATCGTGGATCACCGCGGAAGTCGGCGTTTGCAGGCCGAGATCGGTGCGATTGCCGTTGGCACTGGCGTAGTAAGCGAAACGATTGGTGTGGCCGCCAAAATTGATCTGATCGTCCGATTGGTAGAAATTGCCAAAACCTGCCACCAACTCTGCTTCATTGTTGCGTTCGAAGCCGGTGCGCGGCGCAACATCGAATACTCCGTAAGTGCGGTCGCCGAAATCGGCGGAGTAGCTTCCTCGCTGCATCTCGACGGTATCGATGTCCTTGGGATCAATCTGCGGACCAAGATTGCTGGCGATGTTGGTGTTGGGGATGGGAACGCCGTCTATGAGCCAACTTACCTGGTGGCCGCCGCGGACATGGAGCTGGTCGTGCGTGAGGTAGGCTCCCGGAACATAGTTGGTGATCATGGCGAGGCTGTTGGACCGCGTTGCGCCGGGGGTTTGATTGATTTCCAGGCGGTTAACGATGCCTGTGGGAGTGACGGACTCTCCCTGGGCGGGTCCCGCGTCTGCGGAAACGGTGATGGACTGATTCTGAGGGGCTAGGAGCAATTCAAAGTGCAAGATGGGCGCTGTACCTGAAAGAACGGTTATGTTTATCTCCTGCGTTGCAAAGTTTGTTTGAGAGACAGTCACCGTGTATTGACCCAGCGGAACGGCGTCGAAATGGAATTCCCCATTTGCGTCGGTTTTTAGCGTTTGGGTGTATTCAGAGATTTTTGCCTTTAGCGCCACTTTCGCGTCTGAGAGGGGACGATGTTGAGGATCGTGGACAATGCCGCGGACAGTACCGAAAACGGTGGCAAGAGCAAGGCTTGCAATCAGAAGCGAGCTTACAAACAAAAATGAAATGCGTTGCATGGAATGCAGTTTTCTCCTCGGAGGGATGGAATGCGCGCGGCAATGTTGCCGTGTCGCGGGTTAATCAGTTTGGGAGAAGGGAGCGGACGGCCCTTTACAGGGCCGCGGCGGAGACGCGAGGAGGCGGGGAGAGGGGTTGGGAAGAACAAGGGAGCTCGAACTGTTTCAACTGGGCGACGGATCGGATTGCTGTTGCGGGCGTGGGGACCGGTGTCGACGCGGGCAATACGAAAGCAATGGGCACAACAAGGGGTCGATCGCTAGGATGGCAACAGGACACCGTGCAAGTCGTCAGTCCGCCCATGTTGTGACCACAATCCTCGGCAACATCGGGGGCGGCTGGCGCTTTCTGGTGGTGATGCTGGGGGATCGGGCAGTGGTCTCCGGCGCAGCAATCCATGGCGTGCGCGGACCATGCGGCAGCGGCGAATGGGGCGTAGAAAAGTACGACCGCGAGTAGACAGAGGCCAGCGGAAAAGATGGGCCTGCGACTTGGAAGTTGAGTGCGCAAGGTGTTCTTCTGCTACAAACCGATAGTACGTCAAAATATTCCGCCGTGCATTGAGTTTGCTGAACTTTCGCGTGCAACGCATGCCCGGAGGGGCAAGATTGCGTGCCCGCGAACTGCATAGCGCCGGCGTCTTGCCTTGACTTGGCGGGGTGCGCGTCGCAGACTCGCCCTATGCACAATACTTTCCTTGTTTTTGATTTCCGCGCAAATGAAGAGGCAGCGCAGCAGGCGCGCCACAAATTGGAGGGTTGGCGGCAAGCGTTTCGGTTGGACAAGAAACTTCAATTCAAGTTTGATCGAGGCGAGACTGCCGCAGATGGCGATGCGGCAAAGACCGAAAAGCTCAGAGCCATGGACAAGGCGAAGCCTTCAGAAGCTGCAGCGGCCAGTGGAGACATCAAGCTCCTGGTCCGTCTTTACTTCTCGGGCCATGAAAAGCTCTCCCACCAACGCTGGGTGGATCGAATCCCTTCCGAAGAGCCTTTCAAAGGCGCCTCTCCCAAATTGGTGCAGCAAGATGAGCCTGCATTTGGTTCCATTGAGGAAAGGTTTCAAAACCTGGAATAGCAGCGGCGAAAGGACATCCGGTATAATAAACCCCCGCGAGGGCCAAATCCTCCAATCCTGAGAGGGCAGACCGAATGACGGTACAGACGCGCGTCAAGATAGCCAAGCTTGACGCCACGAAGTATCACGGCCTCGACCGCGAAACGCTGATCCGCATCTACCGGACGATGTACCTCTCCCGGCGGCTGGATGACCGGGAAATCCAGTTGAAGCGCCAGAACAAAACCTACTTCCAAATTTCCAGCGCGGGCCATGAAGCGGTGACCGCCGCAGTGGGGTTGCTTCTTCGTCCGGGAATCGATTGGCTCTACTCCTACTATCGGGACCGTGCGCTCTGCTTGATGCTGGGCGTCACGCCGCTGGAGATGCTTCTACAAGCCGTCGGAGCGAAGGACGACCCGAACTCTGGCGGACGCCAGATGCCTTCGCACTGGGCTTATCCGAAATTGAACATCGTAAGCAAGTCTTCGTGCACCGGGACGCAATTTGTCCAAGCCGTGGGTGCGGCGGAAGCCACTCTCTATTATGAAGCCCATCCCAAAGCTTTGGGGCAGGCGAAGAAGGCGCCTGGAGGAGAGATGGCGCGCTATGAGCGCGATGAAATTGTGTATGTGTCATCGGGCGACGGAGCTACCAGCGAGGGAGAGTTCTGGGAATCTCTCAACACCGCCTGTGGGAGAAAGCTTCCCTTATTTTATCTCGTCGAAGACAACGGTTACGCCATCTCTGTTCCCATTGAGGTCCAGACCGCGGGAGGAAGCATTTCCAAGCTAACGCGGGGCTTCCCCGGATTACATGTTTCCGAATGCGATGGCACGGATCCCTTGGAGAGCTACGCCGTCTGCAAAGAAGCTATTGAACACTGCCGCGAACGGCGCGGACCAGCACTCGTTCACGCACATGTGACGCGGCCCTACTCGCACTCCCTTTCCGATGACGAGAAACTATATAAGACGCCGGCGGAGCGCGAGGGCGAGGCACACCGCGACCCTCTCTCGAAATTTGCGCTCTTTTTGGTGCGAGAAGCCCTGCTCGATCAGAAGCAAATCGAAACGCTGGAAGCGGAGGTCGACCTGGAGGTTCGCGAAGCAGCCGATCAGGCACTAGCCGCCGAGCCGCCCTCCATTGATTCGATTCGCGTGAACGTATACTCGCCGGACGTTGATCCCACCTCAAAGGCGTTCGAGACGCAGCCGAAATTTCACGGTGCGCCCAAGACGATGGTCGAGATGGTGGCAGCCACACTGTCGGATGAAATGTCCCGCGACGAGCGCGTCACGATCTTCGGCCAAGATGTCGCCGATTGCAGCCGTGAAGAGAATCTCAAGGAAGTCAAAGGAAAGGGTGGAGTTTTCAAGGCCACTTCGGGACTCCAGCGCAAATATGGACCCGATCGTGTGTTCAATTCACCGCTCGCCGAAGCCAGCATTGTTGGCAACGCCGTCGGCATGGCGACTCGCGGGCTGAAGCCCGTCGCGGAGATCCAGTTTTTCGACTACATTTGGCCGGCCATGATGCAGATTCGCGACGAGCTGTGCGTGATGCGCTGGCGTTCGAACGGGGCCTTCAAGTGCCCCACGGTGATACGCGTCCCCATCGGGGGATATCTTACAGGGGGCGGCATCTATCACAGTCAAAGCGGCGAATCGATTTTCACGCACTGCCCCGGCTTGCGCGTGGTGCTGCCGTCCACGGCGCTGGACGTTGCCGGCCTTCTGCGCACAGCAATCCGCTGCGATGATCCCGTGATGTTCCTGGAACACAAGCATCTCTACCGTCAGCCGTACAACCGTTCCGAGTATCCCGGACCTGACTACATGGTGCCGTTCGGGAAGGCGCGCGTGGTGAAAGAAGGCTCGGATGTCAGCATCGTTACTTTTGGTGCGCTCGTGCACCGGGCAGAGGTGGCTGCGGCGCAACTCGAGCGCGAGGGGGTTTCCGTCGAGATTATCGACCTTCGCTCGCTTTCACCGTACGACTGGGAAGCGATCAGCAGCACAGTGCGGAAAACGCACCGCGTGATCGTGGCGTATGAAGACATGTTGAGCTGGGGGTATGGGGCGGAGATCGCGGCGCGCATCGCAGACGAGTTGTTTGAAGAACTTGACGCGCCCGTGAAGAGGGTGGCTGCCATGGATACTTTCTGTGCGTATCAGCCCAAACTGGAGGACGTAATCCTGCCGCAAATCGGGCACATCACCGCCGCGGTCAAGCAACAGCTTGAATACTAGGCTTCGGGAAGGGCCGGGCGCGAAATGAAACCTTTTGCGAATCACCTTCGTATCCTAGAGTAGGAAACTACGACAGTCTGTTGAGTGGGGTGGCACTATGACTTGCCCAAATTGTCAGAAAGAGATCATGGCGGGATCCAGGTTTTGCTATAACTGCGGTGCGAAACAGACGGAAACCAACGCTCCTGGCACGGCTCAGGCCCCCGTGTGCAGGAGAAGGCTCATGCGTTCAAGCACCGACAAGAAAATAGGCGGCGTTTGTGGCGGCTTTGCGGATTACTTCGACCTCGATCCCACAATCATCCGCGTTGTCTGGTTGCTGCTGGTTCTCTTCGGCGGGACAGGCCTGGTCGCCTACTTAGTACTCTGGATTGTTCTGCCCCTCGCGCCTGCGGGAGCGGTTCATACATCGGCTACCGCCACGACGTAGCTTGACTCGGAATGCTTCCGCCGCTGCCGGCGCCCTTCGGGCCATCTAATTCTTGGGATTGCGCGGACTGCGCGAAGTTCCTCTGCCATTGCCGAACAATGGGTGGTCGATGGAAATCAGGCCCGCTCCGATAGTTGCCAGCGCGAAGCAAGCCATTGCCATTGCGAGTGGAAACTCATATTCGTGAACTGCCAGGATCCCACGGCTGCTGTGGACTTTCCAGATCGCTACACCCATTTCCGTCGCCAACAGCAGAGCCGCGCCGCGAGTAAATAGTCCCAACAGCAAGAGCCCGCCTCCGAAAAGTTCGAGAACTCCCGAGATATACAGGAAGTAGCCGGGCAACCCGTGTTCGATGAAGAAGCTCTGCATGCCAGCCCCGTGGACTAATTTCGGATAGCCGTGCGTGATGAAGATAATTCCGAGAGCAGCGCGAAGAAGGAGCAGCGCCAGTGGTTGCAGTGAACTGAGAGCCTTCATCGAGCTCCTCCTGGAGAGATCAGGAATCAGATAAAACGCAGCGGCATTTTAGCAGAAAAGGAAACGGCAGGTCCGAAGGACCGGCGGGAGGGAAGAATCGGGTACAATCTTTGGCGAAGAGTGGTGGAGTAGCATGAACGAAGTCAAAACAATCGGCGTGGTCAACGGCGGGGGAGACGCGCCCGGATTAAACGCGGTGATTCGCGCCGTTGTTCGGTCGGCGACAGGCGCACACGGCATGCGCGTAATTGGCATATATAACGGCTTCGACGGACTGATCTGGCCGGAAGGCGCGAAGGAGCTGACCGATGAATCGGTGAGCGGTATTTTGCCGCGCGGAGGGACGATTCTAGGCACAACCAACCGCGGAAATCCCTTCGGCTACCGCGGCAAAGAAGATGGCAAGGAGGTAGTTCATGATTACTCCAGCTTGTGCCTCGAAAACGCGCGGCGGCTGGGGATTGACGCGCTGATCGTCATCGGCGGCGACGGCACGCTCCACATTGCCCACGATTTTTCGAGGCGTGGAATGAAAGTTGTGGGGGTTCCCAAGACAATCGATAACGATCTCTCTGCGACCGAGGTCACCTTCGGTTTCGATACCGCGCTCCTGGTTGCGACAGAGGCGATCGACCGTCTACACACCACCGCCGAAAGTCACCATCGCGTCATGCTCATCGAGGTTATGGGGCG
Source organism: Candidatus Acidiferrales bacterium (assembly GCA_044447665.1). Lineage (GTDB taxonomy): Bacteria > Acidobacteriota > Terriglobia > Acidiferrales > UBA7541 > Acidiferrum. The sequence continues at coordinate 38,878 of JBIOGB010000027.1, forward strand.
GGATGCAGGATGGATCGCCCTGCACGCAGGAATTGCGGGGGGCGCTCATATAATTCTTATTCCTGAAATTCCGTTCCGGTTCGAATCCATCTGTGATGCGGTGCACGCGCGGGAAAACCGCGGAAAGCTTTTTAGCCTGGTGGTCGTTGCCGAAGGAGTGAAACTGCCGGAGACAGATCCCAACGGCAAGGTGATTCCCCATCCGGCACCCGGAAATGTAGCGAATACGATTGCCTTCACGCTGAGAGAAATGCTGCACAAGGAGATTCGCGTCACCGTACTGGGGCATGTCCAGCGCGGTGGATCGCCAACGCCTTTCGACCGAATTCTTGCCACCCGCATGGGCGTGCACGCCACTGATCTGGTGGCTCGCGGGGAATTCAATCGAATGGTTTGCTTGCGCGCAGGAAAGATCGAATCGGTAACGCTCGAGGAGGCACTTTCTCAGTTGAAGATGGTGGACCCGGCAGGCGAGATTGTCCATGCGGCCCGCGCGATTGGAACAACGTTTGGGGATTGCGCATGAAGCGCAAACTTCTGGTGGCCGTGCCGCTGCTCATGCTGGTGGCGCTGCTTGCCTGGATGTTCCGGCCGAAGCACGAATCGCTCGACGAAGCTTTCGTCAGCGAGCGCAACGTCATGATGTGGAACAGTGTCGCGGAAGTGCGCCAGCAAGTCGGCATGCTCCACTATGGCGATCGCGTGGATGTCCTCTCCCGCCGCAACGATAATGTCAAGGTGCGTACTTCCGATGGCCAGGTTGGCTGGGTGGATGGACGCCTCCTCATGGAGCCGTCACTCTGGCAGCGCAGCGCAAAACTCCTCACCGAAGCGCGCGACTTGCCTGTCCAGGCGCGCGGCAGGACCAAAGCACAAACCAACCTGCGCGTCGAACCCGGACGCACGGAACCCCGCCTTTATCAATTCGGCCGCGGTGTTCCTGTCGAGATTGTCGGCCGTGCCGTCGCCGATTGGGTTCAGGTCACCGACGAGAAGGAGCCATCGGGCGAGGCACAGGAAACTAAGAAGGAAGATTGGTTTCTCGTGCGAGGTGTCGCAACGCGTCCACCAGGTGAAGTTTCGGCTCAGGCCGCTGCAACTGTAACGACAACACAGCCCGGTGATCAAACCATTCCCATCGCTGGATGGGTCGTTGCGCGTTTTGTCGAATTCGACACTCCCGACGCCGTGCGTGAAGGCATGGCCTCGGCGAATATCAGGCCGCTAGCCTGGTTCGAGTTGAACCGTGTAAGCGACCCGTCGGGAGACAAGCCGCAGTATCTTGTGGCGGGTGCGCGGGGCCCGGAAGGTCAGCCCTGCGATTTCACCGCACTGCGCGTCTATACATGGAACGCCAGGAAGACGCGCTACGAAACCGCATTCATCGAAAATGAGCTATGTGGACAAATGCCCTTGCGCGTCGGCAAAGGGCCTGCGGGAGAGCCTGAATTTCGCTTCCATCTGATGGATGCGAAGAGAGAAGAGCGCGTTTACCGGTTGAAACAGACCGTTGTCCGCCGAATTCGCGAAGGCCAGGATGCCGTCAAGAAATCCACCAAGGTTCCCGCAGCAAAAGGAACATCGAAATAACAGGCGCCGGATCGGGGAGTGAATCAATGACGCTGCACATCAGCGAAGCGGAAGTGCGATCCGTTTTGACCATGTCCATGGCGATCGAGGCCGTGGAAGAGATATCGTGCAAGCAGGCGAACGGAGAAGTCATCGTTCACCCGCGCCGGCGCTTCGAGCTGCCCGCGGGCGGCTTCTTCCACTACATGGCAGCGGCAGACTTCAAGGCAGGTTACGTGGGGATGAAGCAGTACACTTTCGTGCGCGGCAAAATACGATTCCTTGTTCCTCTCTATGATGTCGCCACAGGCGACCTTGTTGCTTTGATCGAGGCTGATTACATGGGGCAGCTACGCACGGGAGCCGCCTCCGGTGTGGCCACAAAATATCTTTCGCGCCCGGATGCGCGGATTGCGGCAATCATCGGCACGGGCGGCCAGGCCAGGACGCAGCTTGAAGCTCTCGCTGAGGTGCGAAAGCTCGAATCTGCCAGGGTCTACGGCCGCGATCCCGAGCGGCGCGAAAAATTCGCCAAAGAAATGAACCAGCGGCTTGGCTTCCCGGTGATTGCCGCTGCGTCGGCCAGTGAAGCTGTGCGCGGCGCGGATATTGTTTGTACGGCCACCACAGCGAGCCAACCCGTTGTGCGCGGCGCTGATCTTGGCACGGGCGTGCATATCAACGCCATCGGCGCGAACCATGCACATAAAAGGGAGCTTGATGACGAGGCAGTGGCGAGCGCCGATCTGATTGTGGTGGATTCGGTCGAACAGTCGCGGCAGGAGGCGGGCGACCTGATCATCGCGTTCAAAGGCGATGAAGTGTGCTGGACCGGCGTAAAAAAGCTTTCGGACGTTGTGGCTGCCAAAACGGCCGGGAGGACGAGCGCTGGAGAAGTAACCCTGTTCAAATCGAATGGGATAGCGTCCTGGGACTTGGCGGTCGCGATGAAGGTTTACGCCTTGGCGATAGAGAAAGGACTTGGCCGGCGATTGCCGCTCTGGGAGGAAAAGTAGGGGTCACGCTGACGCGGTTAGGTCAGCTTCTCTTTCATTTTGTGGTGCAAGGCTTCATGCAAGCGCGCTCGCATGTCGCTGGGTAGCGCGATAGGCTCAGAATCGCAGAAAATCTCAACCGTCTTCTTCGTCTGGTCCACGATCATCGTGCAATCTTTGCAGTGCCCGAGGTGCCGCTCGAGTTCTTGCTTCATGGCAAGATCGAGGTCGCCGTCGATATAGTTGGACAACTCACGGATTACGCCTTTGCAGTTCAATTTGATTCACCCTTGCGAAAATATTGGTTCAATTTTTGACGAAGCCGTAAACGGGCCCGCAAAAGCCTCGATTTGACGGCCGGGGCCGAGATCCCCAGCGCCTGCGCCGTATCTTCCGTGGATAGTTCTTCCACGTCGCGCAATACGAACACGGTCCGGAAGTCCGGCTCTAGCCTTTCGATGACGTCATTCAATATTTTCTGCATCTCAGTTTGTGCGTAACGCTGCTCGGGGCTGGGATCCCAGGCTTCGATTTCCCGGGGCATAAGGTCATCTTCACCCTCGACCGGTTCGTCGAGGGAGAACTGATTTGGCCGCCGCTTTCGCAGCCGCATCAAGGCTTCGTTGGCAGCGATGCGTACTAGCCAGGTATAGAACCGCGAGTCTCCCTGAAAGCTTTGCAGGTGGGCATAGGATTTGAGAAAGGCATCCTGCATGGCGTCTTCGGCGTCTTCGCGGTTCCCGGTGATATTCATCGTCAGGCGGAATATCTTGCGTTCGTAGCGGTTGACTAGCTCTTCGAAAGCAGCGCCGTCACCTGATTTGGCTGCGGCCACAAGGAGATGCTCGTCCGCGAGCGCGACGGACGACGGGAGGCGGTGTGGGTTTGGTGTGTTCAACGTGGTTGGCGTGAGGTCCAACGATCGTTTTTGGACGGTACTCGTCATAAAGGTAGCACGAACTACCTATCCTGCTCTTCCCTGCAGTTGTTGGATGATCAAGCCCATGCGCTGGATTCTGGAATCGTGTCCATTTCGCAGGGCAGGGAAGAACACAGGCAGAAGAAGTGGTCTTGACTTGGTGCGTCAGGGCGGCTATATTTCTTGAACGAACGTTCGACACAGACGATGGCCCCTCGCCTCCCCATTCCGCGTAATTCCGAAGCGAAACTGCAGCACATTCTCCGTCATTCGGCCCAGATATTCGCGGAGCGAGGCTTCGGGGTCGCCTCCATCAGGGACATCAGTAGAGCAACCGGAATTTCGCTTTCAGGGCTCTACTATTATTTTGAGAGCAAGCAGAAATTACTCTATCTTATTCAAAAACATGCCTTTACTAGCATCTTGAAAGAGCTTCAGCTCCGTCTGAGTTCTGTCAATAATCCTGAAGAACGGCTCAGGCTGTTTGTGCAGAACCATCTGGAATACTTCCTCACGCACCCGGCTGAGATGAAGGTGCTCTCGCACGAAGAGGACGCTTTGGAAGAGCCTTACAAGAAGGAAATTGCGGCCATCAAGCGGCGCTACTACGGCTTGGCGCGCGAAATCTTTGACAATCTAGCTGGTCGAGAGGCTCTGTCAGGACTGAACCCCCGCGTTTCCGTATTGAGTTTATACGGCATGATAAACTGGGTCTACAAATGGCACAATCCCAGGGTCGATCCGCGTGCCGAAGAGCTGGCAGGAACCATCAGCGACATCTTTTTGCGCGGCGTGCTCCAAGGGGGCAACGGCACTCGTCGCTCACGGGATGAGGAATCGCGGCGGCTGGAACCTTTTGAAAATGAGGGTGCGGCAGATTGAGCGCGCCAAATGGTCGCTTAGAAACTTAGAGTTCAGGAGACAAACGCATGGCAACTACCCAAGCCTTGGGGACAAAAGAGCTGCTGAAATACTGGGTTGAAGAGGGAATCGTGATATTCGAGTTGGACGATCCCCCAGCCAATACGTACACCTACGAGATGATGCAACAGCTCGACACCGCCATTCTGAAGGCGCGCATGGATGAAAATGTTCATGTCATCTTAATCCGCGGAGCGGGCGAGAAGTTTTTCTCCGCCGGCGCAAGCATTCCCATGCTCACCAAGGCCGATCCAACATTCAAATACTACTTTTGTTTGCATGCAAATGAGACCCTGAGCCGGCTGGAGCAGACACCCAAACTTGTGATCGCCGCGCTGAACGGTCACACCGTGGGCGGTGGTTTGGAAATTGCTCTCGCGTGTGATATTCGCATCGCGAAAAAAGAAGGAGGCAAGATCGGTCTGCCGGAAGTAAATCTCGGTGTGCTGCCCGGAACAGGCGGCACGCAACGCTTCGCCCGCGTGATCGGGCGCGCCAAAGCGCTGGAACTCATGGCCACCGGACGAACCTTCAGTTTCGAGGAGGCACTCGAGATCGGTCTTATCCATTATATCTATGACCGCGAGAACTTCTGGGACGACGTGATGGCTTACGCGAGGCAATTCTGCCCACCGAATAAGGCATCGCGCGCCGTCGGTCGCATCAAGCGCTCTGTCGTTACCGGCTTGGAGGTTGGCTTCGGCGAGGCGCTTGGTATTGAGAGGGAATTGCAGCAACTTCTCTTCACCAGCGAGGACGCCAAAGAAGGACTCGCGGCCTACGTCGAAAAGCGTGCCGCCAACTTCAAAGGGAAGTGACGCGGTTTCGAGGGCGGGTTAAGCTGTTCACATGAAAACACTGCCGGACCATTTGCGAAGGGGAATGAAACTCGTGATTGTCGGTTGCAATCCGAGCGAGTCTTCTGTCCGCGTCGGCCATTACTACGCCGGCCGCGGCAACCAATTCTGGCCGGCCCTCTATGAAGGGGGCGTCGTGCCGGAGCCGCTCGAATATCGCGACGACAAACGCGTGATCGAGTTCGGGGTTGGGTTGACGGACCTGGTCAAGCGGCCCACGAAAGGCGTCGAAGAGCTCACCCGCCAGGACTTTGCCGAAGGGCGCATCGTGCTTTCTCAAAAGTTGGAGGAGTTCGCTCCTCATGTGGTGGCGTTCAACGGCAAGCTGACTTACGAACAATTTGCGCAGAGGAAGTGCCGCTACGGCGAGCAGAAGGAATTCTTATATGGCGCTCGTGTGTATGTGCTTCCGTCCACCAGCGGACAGAACACCCACGGCGCGCGCGAAAAGCTGCAGCATTTTCGAAAGCTCGCACAGCTCGTGAAAAGTATCGAGAAAGAACGGGACGAGAAGGGGCCTTGAGATGGAGTAATCCATGAGCAATGCACCACAGACAGCTCCAGCCGGGCCCGTAGTTCTGGAAACGCGGCATGATTCAATCGTCGCGCTGACGATGAATCGTCCCGATCGTTTGAACGCGCTGAACAACGAACTAGCCAGCACCCTGAATGATGCGCTCGCGCGTGTCGCGCTCGACGAATCCGTTCGCGTTCTCATCTTGACAGGTGCTGGGCGCGCATTTTGCGCTGGCGGCGATCTTGGTCACATCCGCAAAGGCCGCGAGAGCGGCGATGTCAAACAGCTCGAGCCACTGCTTCGTTCAGGAATGCAGATGGTCCTGAAAATGCGCACGATGCCGCAACCCGTTATTGCCGCGGTCAACGGTCCGGCTGCCGGCGCGGGTATGAATATCGCACTGGCTGCAGACTTTCGCATTGCGGCGGAGGATGCCACCTTTGGCCAGAACTTCGCCAAGGTGGGTTTGTTTCCGGATTACGGGGGCACATTCTTTCTTCCTCAGCTTGTAGGCCCGTCCGTGGCGGCGGAACTGTTTTATACGGGTGACATGATCGATGCGCAAACGGCCCTTCGTTTGGGGCTCGTCAATCGCGTTGTTCCCGCAGCGCGGCTGGAAGCCGAAGTAAAAGCGTTCGCGCAGAAAATCGCCCAAGGCCCACCGCTCGCAATCCGCGCGACAAAGCAGGCTCTCTTCGGTGACGGGCGGAAAGCGCTTGAAGAAGCGCTAGAGAATGAAGTGCAGCAGCAAATGAAGTGCTTTCCTTCGGAGGATTGCGGAGAAGGAATTCACGCGTTCTTCGAAAAGCGTGCGCCGGAATTTCAGGGCCGGTAATCCATGGGCTCGAATGTCATGTACGGGTGGGCTGCTGAATTGGAAAATAGCAGCGCGATGCGAAACGAATCTGAGGAGGAACACGAATAATGCCGGCAACACGTTTGACGGCTTTTGATGACTGGGTGGATTTGTTCCGCGTCTGGCAGAAAGATATCGGTGTGGCCTACCCGGAAATCACGAATTACCAATTCGAAGCAAAATTCGGGCCCACGCGCTCCAACGAAATTGAGTTCGGGGCTTACAAGGGGCGTTCCAAATGGGAAAAGCTGGTCCAGATTCCCGACCAGCGAATGCGCGATGCCTTGCTTAACCTCATCGTCTATCAGGGGGACACGGAATTTGCCTCCGTCGAGCAGCAGCGCCGGCTCTTTGAGAATGCGCCCAGCGAACACGACCGGCAATCTCTGTGCCGCGTGGTCACGGAAGAAATGCGCCATGGCTGGCAGATGTGCTATCTGCTGATGAACCACTTTGGTTACAGTGGCCGCGTCGAAGCGCAGAAGATGCTGGAGCGCCGCGCTTTCGATCAAAAACGCCTCCTCGGTGCGTTCAATCAGGACGTCAACAACTGGCTCGACTTTTTCACTTATACAGATTTCGTGGATCGTGACGGCAAGTATCAGCTTACGATGCTGAGTTACTCCGGATTTGCGCCACTTGCACAATCCATGATCCCCATGCTGAAAGAGGAGTCCTTCCATCTGGGCACCGGCCAGGACGGCATCAAACGTATCGTAAAGGCCGGCGTGGTCCCAACGAACATCATCCAGAAGTACATCAACAAGTGGATTCCGGTGAGTCTTGACCTTTTTGGCGTGGACAAGTCCAGCTCGGCGCATTGGTTCTACGTCTGGGGTCTCAAGGGCCGTTACGATGAGCCTACCGCCAAACACGAAGCCCCCCTCGAGCACATGAACGAGCACAGCCGGGAGCTCTATCATCTCGAATGCAGGAAACTTGTGGAAATGATCAACAAGAATATTCAGCCCGGACAAACGTCACTGTATGTTCCGGACATCAAGTTCAACCGCTCCATCGGTGAATTCGCAAAACAGCCCTACAGCGTCACCGGAGAATTGCTGTCGGCGAGCCGGTACGAAGAGCACCTCCGCGAGGTGCTGCCTCAGGACGAAGATGTAAAGCTCGTCAATGAAATTCAGTTGATCGAGAAAGAGTGGATTTCTCCAAAGGGATCGATTCAGTAGCAATCGCTTCATTTGTCTGCCGATACTAGGGGTTCTCGAAGTGGCACGTTTGGCGAGAACTTGGTCTGGACAAATAAGGATGGACACCTCCGATAGTATGGAAATCACTCCCGCGGAGATGAAGGAGCGACTCGATCGGGGAGGAAACTTCCTGCTCGTGGACGTCCGCGAGCCTTGGGAATATGAGTTGTGCCGCATTGACGGCGCAAAGCTGATTCCGATGGGCTCTATCCCAGAGAATCTTCAAGCGCTCGATGTGGACGAGGATGTCGTCTGCTACTGTCATCACGGTATGCGGAGCCTGGACGTGGCAGTATGGCTGCGCGGACAAGGCGTTCAGCGAGCGAAGTCGTTGGCAGGCGGCATTGAGCGCTGGTCCCTCGAGATAGACCCGCGCGTGCCACGATACTAGGTTCCCGTGCCTGGCGAAGCGCAGCTTTTCTCGTTTCTGCACTAGAGGACGGATTGAGCAAAACGACAATAATGTTTCTGCAAAAACCGACTTGAACCACTTGCCGCAAAGCAAGAGGTCTCTTGCTGAACCAAGGTGCGGAATTGGAATATCGGGATCTGGACAAGGAGCGCTTGAGCGAAGACGAGCTGGACAAACTCATTGGAAACCGTGATTACATCCAATTCCTCAATCCGCGCAATGAGCTTTACCGCACACGAAATATGAAAAACAATCCGCCGTCTCGCGCCGAGGCCATCAAGTTCATGTCCAAGAATCCCAATCTGATTCGCCGGCCAATCGTCATCAAGGGAACCAAGATTATTCTTGGCTACGACGAAGATGCATTTTGCAAGCTGCTGAAGTAAGCTTCGTCGGCGTTATTCGCAGACCAGGACTTCACCAGGAACAATTTATTCGTGCCGCCAATCATTGATATCCATGTCCACATAATGCCCCTGCACATGGTCAAGCCCGTTCAGCTTGAGCTAATGATGCGCGGTCGCAAGGACATGGCTGAGATCGAACGCTACACCGCCGATCCCAAAGCCTTCCTCAAATTCCTGGATCGACTGGGGATCGAACGCGCTGGTCTCATCAATTACGTTAGTCCTGACATTATGGGTTTCACCCCGGACGTCAACGATTGGATTGCCCGTTATTGCAGCGTCGCGCCGGCACGCCTTCTCGCCTTCGGCTCCGTCCATCCACGAACCGTCACCGACGCTGGCGCCGAAGTCGACCGCATCGCCAAACTCGGCATTCGCGCACTCAAGCTTCATCCGTCGCACCAGCTCGTCTCTCCCAACGCCTACCGCAACGGTGACGGCCCGCTTGCCTCCATTTACGAGCGCGCCCAAGCGAATTCCTTGCCGGTTATGATTCACACCGGGACCTCCATTTTCCCTGGGGCGCGCAACGTTCATGCGCAGCCCATCTTGTGCGACGATGTGTGCATCGATTTTCCGGACCTGCTGGTTATCCTCGCTCACGGTGGCCGGCCACTTTGGATGGAGGAAGCGTTTTTTCTCGTGCGCCGTCACAAAAACATGTACATGGACATCTCCGGCATTCCGCCACAGAAGCTCCTTGAATATTTTCCGCGCATCGCAGAGATCGCGGACAAAGTATTGTGGGGAACGGACTGGCCAGGCCCGGGCGTCCCGGAAATAAAACGAAACCTTGAGAAATTCAATGCCTTGCCGTTGAACGACGACGTCAAACGCACAATCTTGTATGACAATGCGGCTCGATTATTTCCGCGTTGAGAGTTGGGCTGAATTGGAGAAGTCGATATGGAAGTTAAGACGATTGCAGTGATCGGCGCGGGCACGATGGGGCGAGGCATCGCGTACGCCTCCGCCCTGGCCGGCTACCACACCGTTCTCGAGGATATTTCAGAGGCCAGGCTCGAACAGGCCATTGGGTGGATCCGGAAGGCTCTCGACGAAGGTGTTTCCAGGGGAAAAGTGGAACCAGTGAACCGCGACGCAGCGATGAAGCAGCTCACGACAGCGAGCAACGTAGAAGACGCCATTCGCGATGCGGAATTGATCATCGAAGCGGTGCCGGAAGAAATGGAGATGAAACTGGAACTGTTCACCATCTTTGACAAGTTCGCAAAAGCCAGCGCCATTTTTGCGAGCAACACTTCTTCGCTGTCCATCACGGAAATAAGCGACGTGACCGTTTACCGCGAACGTTGCATCGGAATGCATTTTTTCAATCCCGTCCCTAAGATGAAGCTCATCGAACTCGTCAAGACACCCCTCACATCTGAGGAAACCGTGAAAACGTGCCTCCACGTCGGCCGCCGCATGGGGAAAGAAGTGGTAGTCGTAAGAGATTCTCCGGGCTTTATCACTTCCCGCGTCAGCGCGCTGATCAGCAATGAAGCTTTTGCGATCCTTGAGGCCGAAATCGCCTCACCAGAAGACATCGATCAAGCCCTCAAGCTCGGCCTGAACCACCCGATGGGCCCACTGAAGCTCGTTGATATGGTTGGACTCGACGTGTGTCTCAACGTACTCGAATATCTCCATCAAATGCTCGGAGAAAAATACCGGCCCAATCCCTTGCTGCAGCGGTACGTCAAGGAAGGGCGTCTCGGCTGCAAGACGGGCCGCGGAGTCTACGATTATCCTCAGCATAAATCTTCCGTGGGGATATAGTGAGGGGCGGGGCGATGGGGAGCTGCAAATGACCAATTCGATCGCAGATAGGATCGTCATTCAGGAGGGCGACCTGACGGAAATGGACACCGACGCCATCGTCAACGCCGCCAACAACGATCTAATCCTTGGCGGTGGTGTCGCCGGGGCCATCCGACGAAAAGGCGGCGACCAGATCCAACGCGAGTGTAACGCGATAGGCAGCATTCCAGTGGGCTATGCCGCTATCACCAGTGGCGGCCAGCTCAAGGCGCGCTTCGTGATTCACGCCGCGAGCATGGCGCTGGGTGGTGCAACCACGGCCGAGACCTTGCGCCATTCGACTGGGCACACACTTCGCATCGCCGCTGAGCGCGGTCTTAAATCCATTGCTTTCCCCGCGGTGGGAACCGGCATCGCTGGTTTCGCCCTGAAAGAGTGTGCGGAAATCATGCTGCGGGAAGCTGCGCGACATTTAAAAGGAGAGACTTCGCTCGAAAGGATTTATTTCGTGCTGTTTGATGAACATGCGCGCAGCATTTTTGAGCAGACTTGGAAACGCATTCACTCAGAGCCTGCCGGAACCGCGACAAGCGCTTAGTTCCGTCTACAAAACAATTATTGGGTGCCGAACTGCTCAGGGATTTGGTTTCTTCAGTACCGGCCTATCGCTTGCGGGAACAGCTGTGCTAGCCGCGGGTGCGGGCGTCTTCGTATCGGTCGCAGGCGCTTCCGCGGTAGTGCCACCCTCGGAATAAGGCTTCTTAAGCATGCGCTCGGCTTCTTGTTGTGCGCCGCCGGTGTCGTCGTTGGTTTGCTTCGCCTTGCTGTATTCGTTGACGGCGCGCGCGCGCTGTCCTAACAGGTCGAAGATCTTGCCCAAATAGATGTGAGCCCACACTTCAGTCCATTTTTCCGGAGGCTCGGGCACAGCCTGCAATGCTTCGCGAAACGCGTTCGCCGCCGCCTGATAGTTTTTCTGATAGAAGAAAGCCTCGCCCATGCGGAAATTCGCGAGCGGACGACCAGGCTGGATCGCAAGCGCTTTTTGATATTGCGCAACGGCATCAAAATAGCGGCCCTGCTCGGCAATCTCTTCACCTCGCGCAATGGCTGCTCGCGCTCTCAGCGAGGGGCTGCCTTTCAAGATCACGTTATTCGGATCAATCTTGATTCCGCCGGGCTTCGGCCTGCCAAACGTCTCGACCGTAAACGCGGATTCCGTCCCCATGACATCGACGGTTCTCAGCTCCGGATTTCCTTCCGTATCAATGCGCAACTCTACGGGCATCTGAAACGTGTCCAGCGGCTGTTTGATCTTGCCGACGGTCCGGAATCCTTGCGGCGTGCGGTAGACCACGTATTCCAAAGTAAATTCCGGCACCCCCGTGGAGTTCAGCCATTGGGCAAAGAAGGTTTGCAGGTTCGGGGGAGTCTCTCCTGGTTTGGCGGCAGCCTGCGCAATTTGTTGTGCCAGCTTTTCAAAATCCTCGATGCGCGCGCTCTTTCCCTCGTATGTCGCGTAGAAGGTGTGGAGCAATGACTTAAAGGCTGTGTCGCCCATCTGTGCGCGCACCATGTGAAAGATCATCGCGCCTTTGTTCATTACCACCGAGCGGTAGTCACTGGTGTATGGCGTCAGGCGAGCTGCCTGCGCAACCGGAGCGGCATCTTCATACATCAGCGCGCCGACGGCAAACTCGTCGACCGCCCTTAAGCCTGCCTCCTTCCCCGCATTCTGCTCTGCATACATTGCCTCCGAATAACGCGCGAGGCCGTCGCTGATCCATACGTCTCCAGGCGTCGCGGGCAAAACTGAATTGCCCCACCACTGCGAAGCCATCAGGCGCGCGATCGTGCGATCGCCGAATTTCGGGTCCCACAATCGCCGGCTCAGCAAGAGCACTCCGGGCGCGGCAAAATCGCGCACCGTGCCGTCCGGAAGCTGGATGATGGTGAAATCAGTATCCTGCAGGGACCCAAACATGTCGGAGAAAATTACCGCGGAGCGTGCCACATCACTGGCAAAGTCTTGAGCATTTCCGGAGGCGGCACGCGGAGCATAAACCGCCACGTTCAACCCCTCGGCCTGTTTAGGGTTCAGCTGCAAATTTCCGGCAACGAAAGTGCCATGGGGAGCCGCGGGGTTGCACTGAAAAGTGTACAAGAGGCGCCCGCCCTGCAATGGTGGCTTGGCTGCCGCCGGCGAGGGTGCCGAGGCTTTGCCGCTTCCCGCTACTGCAAATGTATCCGGCACGTTGAGGCGAAACGTCGCCGTGTAACGGTTGGAAGGGAAATTCGTCAGCGGAAACCAGCGTGCTGGGAGCAATAGATACGCATTTTCTTTATTGATTGAAGCCATTCGCACGCCGGGCACGGGGCTGTTTTCTTCGTTGGCCAGGATCCCCGCGTATGTGTAGGTAAGCGTCGTGCGGCCCCCCGCCCCGACCGGGGAAGGCAACATAACCGTCACGGTCAGCGGATTTTGACTGTCCCGATCGAAGGAGAGCGATTTTCCGTCGCCGCCCCTGACTTCGGTCACATTCAAATTCGGATGCAGTTCCACCCGGACGCTGCTCGATGCTTCCACTGCCCTGAAGTCCACCTTCGCGACGGCGGATATGGTCTGGCTAAATGGATCCAGGGAGGCGGAGACATCATAATGCTCAGCCAGGAAGCCAGCTGGGCGGGACCCCTGGGCATGCAGGGGCGCGGCCCCGTAGGTGACTAAGAGCAGAGGAACAAAGAAAAGCGCACGAGAGAGTCTTCGGCAGAGGGTCATCGGACCCCTTTCAAATATTTCGACTCGGAACCCACATATAGGATAGCAGAGACCTCACAAAGCGTTGCCAGAGGAGGCCCGGAGAAGGCCCGCAATCGCATCTGCAGCGCGTTCCACGGCGCCCGGCGGACCTAATCTCCTGCGGACGTCAGCGAGCCCGGCGCGAAGCTCGTCTCTCGCGTGCGAATCTCGCAGAAGTTGCAAAACCTCGCTCGCGACGCGTTCCGGCACGAAATCGCGCTGGATCAGCTCCGGTACCACGCGGCGCTCCGCAATCAAATTGACCATACTGAAGTAAGGCGTGCGCAGGAGTGGTTCGGCGAGTAGCGCGGTCAGTGGCGTGACGCGGTAAATCACCACCATCGGCACGTCGAGAAGCGCGGCTTCCACCGTGGCGGTGCCGCTGGAAATGATAGCCGCATCTGCCGCGGCGAGGGCGTTGTACGTCTGGTTTTCCAAAACGCGAGTCGCTATCCCGGGAGGCCAGCCTTCTCTCAATTCCGTCACGCTAGTGCCTGGGGCTGCCGCAATGACAAACTGTACCGGCAATTCGCGCTGAATCAATCTGCATGCCTCGCGTAGAACGGGCAAGTGTTGCGCGAGTTCCGCGTGGCGGCTTCCCGGCAAAAGGGTGACCACGGGTTTCGCTGCGTCCAGACCGTGTTCCCTGCAAAACGTGTCGTGACTCTGCGAAGCATGCACGTTCCCCACGAGGGGATGTCCGATGAATTTCACCGTTACGCCGGCGTCGCCGTAGAATTTCTCTTCGAGAGCGAAAATACAAAGAGCCTGCTCGAAACGCCGCCGTACCACCCGCGCGCGCCATGGCCGCCAGGCCCAAAATTGCGGGCAAACAAAATAAATGTTGCGGACGCCTTGCCGGCGCAACTTCCTGGCCAGCCGCAGATGGAAGCCCGGGAAGTCCGTCAGAATCGCAAAGGGAGGCTTTCGCCGTTCTGATTCAGCGACGAGCTGCCGCATCGCGCGAACCAGCGAGGGCAAGTGACTCAGAATTTCCGTAATACCCACGACGGAAACTTCTGAATAGTCCGTTAGGACCTCCACCCCAGCCGCACGCATCCGCGGTCCTCCCATGCCGAAAATCGACACGTCTAACTTTTGCTTCAACGCCGTCGCGAGCTGCGCGGCGTACATGTCACCGCTGGATTCACCCGCGGAAAGTAGGAGCGGAATCGTTGTCATGCGCTTTGGGAGTCAGTCAATCGTTCGCCGGCAAAGGCGAGGGGAACGCCGGCCCCATGGGACGATTTGCATCCATGGGCACGGGCAGTTCCTGCTCCTTGTATTGGAGCTGATAGAGCCGGTAGTAGATGCCACGCTGCGCCAGGAGTTCCTGGTGCGCGCCCTGTTCGCGCAGCCGACCCTTGTGAAAAACAAGAATGCGGTCGGCATGCTGAATCGTGCTCAAGCGATGCGCGATCACCAGTGCCGTGCGTCCGGAGAGCAGCCGGTCCAAAGCTTCCCGGATTTGAATTTCCGTCTTCGTGTCCACGCTGGAAGTGGCTTCGTCCAGGATCAGGAACCGCGGATTATGAGCCAGTGCCCGCGCAAAATTGATAAGCTGGCGTTGCCCCACAGACAAAGTTGACCCGCGCTCGTTCACATCTGTGGCGACTCCTTCCGGCAGGCTTCCAACGAAATCGCCCAAACCAATCTCTCCCACCGCGTGCTCGACGGTCGCCCGGGTAATCCCCGGCGTGCCCAAACGGATATTGGACTCGATCGTTCCCGTGAAAAGGAACGGATCCTGAAGCACAATGCCGAATTGCCGGCGCAGGTCTTGCATGTCGAGCATCCGGATATCGACGCCGTCAAGAAGTATCTGCCCGCGCTGAATGTCATAGAAGCGGAGCAGCAGCGAAATAAGCGTTGTCTTGCCCGCGCCCGTGTGCCCGACGATTGCAAAGGTTTGTCCTGGAGCGATGCGGAACGAGACATCGCGCAGCACCCAGTCTTCGTCCGCGGGTTCCGGCACGTTGCGGTAGCTGAACCACACGTTGCGGAATTCAATCTCGCCACGCGGATTGACGAGTCGCGCTGCGTTCGGATCGGAAGTGATAGTCAATGGCTCGTCCAGCAGCTTGAAAATCCGCTCCGAAGCGGCCATGGCCGACTGCAAAATGTTGAACTTTTCGCTGAGGTCCTGAATCGGCCGGAAAAATCGCTGTGCGTATTGCATAAAGGCCACCAGAACGCCCAGTGTCAGCGAATTGGAGAGGACCCGCAGGCCGCCAACCCAAAAGATCAGAGCAATGGCCGCGACGCTCAGGATTTCCACCGCCGGATAAAAAAGCGCGAACGCTAGAATTGCGTCTCGCCAGGCGCGCATATTGTCCCGGTTGCGGCGCTCAAATTCTTCCTTCGCCTTTTGCTCGCGGTTGAATATCTGCACGATGCTCATTCCGGAAATGTATTCCTGGAGAAACGAATTGATGCGTGCGATGGCCGTCCGAATCCGGCGATTCGCCTCACGCACATAGTTACGAAAAATCATGGTCACTACAAAAATTAAGGGGAGGACCGACAGCGCAGCCACGGCCAGGCGCCAGTTGAGAAATAGAAGGACACCCACCATTACGGCCAGCAGGAAGAAATCGTTGATCATTGTCACGACTCCGGCCGCGAAGAGATCGTTCAGTGCGTCCACATCTGTGGTAACACGAGTGACGAGCCGGCCCACTGGATTGCGGTCGAAGTAGCTCATCGGCAGGCGTTGCATGTGCCTGAAAATCTCGCCCCGCATGTCGTACATGGTTTGCTGTCCGACGCGCTGCATGATTCGAATCTGCACGTATTGGGCAAGGAAGTCGAAGATAAGAACAAGAAGATAGACGATGCTGATGACAATGAGCCCGCGCTTCGCCGCGGTCATCTCCAAGAGCTGGTGTGATGCAGGCACCAGGTAGCGGTCGACCGCGACCTGGAAGAGCTTTGGAGGGGCCAGTTCGAGCGGCGTGACTGCCAGCGTAAGCGTAAGCGCGAAGATGACGCGCCATTTGTACGGCCGCATATACTGCATCAGCCGCTTCATCAGCCGCGAATCGTACGCTTTACCGAGTGCCTCTTCTTCGTGAATGTTGCTCATGCCCTTTCGAGCTCTTCTTCCAACAATTGCTTCTGGTATAGGTCCGCGTAGTAGCCTTCGCGGGCTAGAAGCTCATCGTGAGTTCCACGCTCGATGATTTTTCCGTCGCGCAGGACTACGATTTGATCGGCATCCCGCACCGTTGACGTCCGGTGTGAAATCAAAATTGTCGTCCGACCTCGCATGATGCCGCGCAGCCGGCCAAGGATTTGCTCTTCCGTCTGAGTGTCGACGCTCGATAACGAGTCATCAAGAATTAGGATCCGTGGGTCGCGCACCACGGCGCGAGCGATAGCCGTGCGCTGCTTTTGTCCGCCGGAGAGCGTGATTCCGCGTTCCCCGACGACCGTATCGTATTTCGCTGGAAATGCTTCGACTTCGGCATCAAGGCTGGCAATCTCTGCTGCCTCCTTAATGCGTTGTGCGTCGCACTGTGGAAGCCCAAACGCAATATTCCCGCCGACGGTGTCGCTGAAAAGATACGTATCCTGTGGCACATATCCGATCGAACGCCGGAGCGTTTCCAGGGGCCATTCACCGATTGGCCGCCCATCGATCAGAACTTCGCCCTCGGGAGCTTCCCAGAGCCGCGCCACAAGCGCGGCAAGTGTGGTCTTCCCGCTGCCCGTCGGCCCGACGATCGCCAGTGTAGAACCCGCGGGAATGCGCAGGTTTACGTCGCTGAGAACCGGATGAGCACCGGAGCCATTCGATTTTCCAGAACCGTTCGCGCTATCGCCGGACAATGTGGTCGGGTAGGTGAACGTGAGATGCCGGAATTCGATTTCGCCATCGGGTTGCCTTGCAGCGGGAACCTTCGCCGCGCGGTCGTCAATTTGCGGCTGGGCATGGAGAATGTACGTCAATCGGCCCATGGATGCGGCCCCGCGCTGGAATATGTTCGTTACCCAGCCAAGCGCAATCATTGGCCATACCAGCAGATTCAGAAATGTGTAAAACGAAACCAGTCCGCCTAGGGAGAGGTCGCCCCGCAAGAACTGGAAGCCGCCCATCCATAGCACGATCAAAAACGTGGTCCCGATCAGTGCTTGGAGCGAGGGCATAAACATGCTCCACATGCGGATGAGTTTCACGTTTCGCGCCACATACTCGCGATTTGGCTCATCGAATCCGCTAATCTCCGCCTCTTCCTGTGCATACGCGCGAACCACGCGCACGCCGGAAAGATTTTCCTGCACTTTGGCCGAGAGTGTCGCAAGTGAGGCTTGAATCTTTTCGTACAAGTCGTGGATTACCTTTCCAAAGTGCCGAACCGCGAGCGCAACAACAGGGACGGGCAGGAGGACCCACATCGTCAGCGATGCCGAGAGCTTCAGCATGATCCCGATCGCGAGCACCATCGTGACGATGGTAGTCGCCGTGTACATAATTCCCGGTCCCAAGACCATGCGAACGGCATTCAAGTCATTTGTCGCTCGCGACATCAGCTCGCCAGTTCGATTGCGCACATAAAATTCTGGTTCGAGGATTAGAAGCCGCTTCAGCAGATCATTTCGTAGATCAAACTCAATATCCCGCGACACTCCGATGAGAATCCAGCGCGTCGAGAACGACAAGTAGCCTTTCACGAGGACACATAGGATGAGGACCAGACAATAAATTCCGAGCGTGTGCCGGCTTCTGGGAGCGTAATAGGGGATCATCCGGCCCAGCCAGGAACCGGCTGTTACCGTCGCCGCAGGGCCTGCCTTCGTGCGCGCGAAAGGCTGTGGACTCCCAGCGAGCGTGTCCGTAATAACGCCTGTCGCCAGTGGAATCAGGCTGCCAACAACCCCCATCAGCGCCAGCGTCAACAACCCCACTGCTATTGCTCGTTTATAGCAGCCGAGGTACGGCACCAGCCCCCGTAGGTTTTTTCCCGCAGATGTCTTCGCGGTTTTTTCTGCCTCAGCGGGGGAGACAGCAGTTCCGGCCGTGCTCATCGCAGCATCGACCTCGCACGCTCGAGTGACGGCGCTTCCAGGAGGAAATGTTCATAAGTGCGATCCAGCGACTGGTACCGCTTCGTTGCTGGATTCCACCGAACTCCGATCGGGAGCACATGTGTGCTTCCGTCCACCTTCAGAGGCGTGAAGTAAACTTGCAAACCTTTCTCCGTGTCCTGTTCATATTGGATTCGCCATCCATTGACGCCGTTGAGCGGCGTCAGGCCAAGGAAACCTTTTTCGTTTTTCAAATACTCATCGCAGCGCAAAAGCTCCATCCATTTTCCATCGTTGTTTTCTGCGATGACGGCCCGCGTCACAATCGTCCCTGGAGCACTGTTCGTGGGCGTTTTGGGAACAACATTCGCCGCAAGAAATTGCTGCTTTCCGGTTTTGGCCAGATCGCCAAAGACGAGCACCTGCGTTTCTGACCCCAGCAAAGCTTCCGCCGCCCCTTGGACGTCTTCGGGCACCGCGCGCTCCGCGGGCTTTGCCTCCGCTTGCGTGGTCGTCGAGGCGGGCTCCTGAGCTCCGCAGCCCGTCAAGAACCACACGCTGCTCAGCACGCTGAGTAAGATCTGCGGTAAATTCCCCCAGCGTCCTGCAAAAACCGTGTGCAACCCGTCCGCAGCATCCTTCCCTTGAAAAGACGGAATCACTGCATCCTGGTTAGCTGCCAACGGATTGGTTTGGAGCAGTCTTTCCATCATGAACCTTACGTAAAAACTCCAATCGTCACCGTGCGCCGGAACATTGACCGTCTTCCGAATCGCACCGCATATCCCTCATCTCGGCGAACAGGACACCACTCAATCGGATACGTGCTCACACAATTCTATAGGTTGCTTGCCCTGCGTGAAAGTGCCATCCGGCTCAGCTATATCGCAACCCGGCAATACACCTCTATTTTGCCGGCAAATCTCAAACTTGAGTCGCCCTTTCCGCTAACGCTGGGTGACAATTGCATCGAGCCGCTCTTCAAAGTTTTCCTCGCCTTCGGACCACAGCTCGCTCCGTTGCGCCGGCAGTGCACGCTCGATCGCCTCCACCCAATGGAACAACTGTTGGATGTTCTCTCTCGTCTTCGCGTGATATTCCTTCAGATTCCCGCCTGCCGTCATCCACCGCCGGAACGTGTGTTCCACTGGGTGATCGGAGGAGCTGAACGGATTCGCCGCCGTC
>JBIOGB010000028.1:0-56729 GCA_044447665.1 Candidatus Acidiferrales bacterium
CCGTGTTTCTCCCGAAAATCCTTTGCGCCCTCGTCGCCACGTTGCAACTCAAGACGGTTCCCGAATTGTTCCTCGTGAATCGCTTCGGCTATTAGGCTGTCTCCGGGGATTGAATACTCGCTTGGCTCTTCCGCTTCCCTTACCTGTGGCGTATCTTCGCCCAAAAGCGAATCGGCGATCTCTTCTTGAAAAGCTGCCTGCGTAATGTCCATGCTTTTCTCCTCCTTAGCTGTACTGCGTTCCGGCACCCCAGTTTGCGATGCTGGAGAACACAAGCACCGCTGCCGCTGGCCGTGGAAATAAATTATTGTTATCTATGACTGTCGTGAGTGTTGCCTGACCGGCGTCTCCTGCCGATAGATGGAATTGACGGTCATCTGAGGTTCTTTTCCCGTTCACTTCGGCGTGTACGATAACCCGGTAAGAGTTCGTTGTTCCCATTGTCTTAGCTTGCCTTTCTTGAGCGTTCCAAAAACTCTGCCCGCTTCTCTTCCTCGACCTGCGCGACGATCTCGTTACGAAAAAAGTTGTAGCGATACTCTTCGAATTGCGGACGCCATTCAGCACAGAATCTCGCCACTTCTTTCTGTAGTTCTTCCGCCAAATCAGCCGCCGCCGCCGCTCTGACTCTTTCCTTAAACTGAGAATCAGCGGCAATCCGCTTTTCTACTTCCCCCGCGATCTCCGCAGTTTGTTTTTCCAGTTCTTCAGCCGCTTGCTGCTCGCGCCGAATGTCAGCCTCACACTCACGACATACAGCGGGAGTCCAGAAACTTTCACGCCCAGGGCTGGACGGGGTAAACAGTTGACCAAATTCAATCCCGTGCTTCCCGCAAATCTCGCGCCGGGTGACTCGCTGTGTGGCCGCGCCGCTCATCGCTCAATCTGTCCTAGCATCACCCGCGCCCACTGCTGCCCGCGTTGCACTGCTACTGCCAGCCGAGCGCCTACGCGCAAAGAAAGCCTGCCGCCAGATCGGTTTATCGGTTTCATGCGTACCGTTTTCTTCCCGTCCCATTCGCCAAGGTCATCGGCTACGATCTCGTCGGCCTCTGGAACTGTGACGCGGAAGTTTTCTCCGTCCGGCCACACGCACACTATTGGGCAACGAGGCATAGCTCTCTCCCATCCGAAGTTCGCCTGCTTTTGCCCGGCGACGGCTATTTCGATGATTCAGGAATTAGATTTCGCGCAATCGCGCCTCTTTGCCGTCAAGGTCTCTAAGCATTGCCGTAACACTGCGAAGTTTTTTCCTGAGTGATTCGATCTGACTTAGAGACAACTCTCTCTGAAAGGCAATGAGCCTAGCAGCCTCTTGCTTCGCTTCGCGGTACAACGAAGATTGGGGGACGGCCATGCGTGCGACCGCCGTGTAAATGTCACTACCGACACGCGCAGAGACAGCATAACGGTCGGCCTCGATGTTGGAGATTGCTGCGGTTGGAATCCCCGCGACCTTCGCTAGTTGCGCTTGGCTGACCCCAAGTTCTTGGCGTACCTCTTGCAGCTTGCGGCGCGTTCCAATGAGGGGTTTGCCGCCGAGCGACTGTGATTGCCGCGATTCCCGTGGATTGCGACTCAGCCGCTCTAACGCTACACGGCCCTTTTTGCCATCGCCCATTTTATTCTCTCCAAAAATACCATTTGACTTTCTCGCGGCTACTGCTAAACTGCAAGTAGCAGTAACATTAGCAGTGTCACACGAAAGGCAGGATGCGTCAAGAGATTTTTTTAGTGAAAAAGAGAAGGCCCGGAACGTGGGGAACGTGGACCGGGCCGGGGAAAGAACGCGGTTACTATGGACACTTGTAGCACAAAGCCCTTTTCAACGCAAAGAGAAAAACTCCGCGCCCTGTTTGACCATCGAGCGGGTGAGTGGATTCCACTTCCAGATATTCAGGCTTTGGGCATCGCGCAGCATGGCGCTCGCATTGTCGAGCTTCGCAGGGAGTACGCACGGCAAGGTTTCCAGATCGAAAACCGCATGGAGACGGGCCGCGACGGAATCAAACGCTCCTGGTATCGCAAGACACGGGTGCCAGTCAATGAGCTTGGCCCCGTGCCGCGATCTGAGTCAGCGATTCGCTGGTCTGAGCGCCAGCGCGTCCCTACAAACCATCGAGGGCAAGAGCTTCCCGCGTTCGAGTTGGTGCCATGAGCTACCGCCCGCCGTTCTACAAACGATTTCCCCAAGACTATCTCTCTAGCTCGACTACGCGGAGAATGACGCTCGCAGAGCACGGAGTTTACAACCTGCTCCTAGACTACGCCTGGCTGGAAGAACAGACGGCCACGCTTCCGGCAGATTTCACCGTCCTATCGAAGCTCACGGGGATTCGGAAGCAAACTCTCATCAAGTTTGTTGCAAAGTATCCGCAACTTTGCTGCAAGTTTGCATCAGACTCGCAACGACTTTACAACCCCCGGCTAATGGCAGAATTTGAACAATTTTTAGAAACATCCGAAAAGAAAAGACTTGCTGGCCGTGCTAGCGGTAGGGCGAGGCAGGCAAAGTCAACAGGCGTTGAACAGGTGTTCTGCACTAAGAAGTTAGATACAGATATAAGAGTAAGAGAAGAGAAGAAGGGGAACGCTCCGGCTTTGCCGTCGCTCTCTTTCTCCGGCCTGCATTTCTCTGTCACAGAAAAACAAGATGCACTTCTAGGGGAAGCATTCCCCTGGATTGACCGCCCCGCTGAGTATCGCAAAGCAGACTCCTGGTTAGAAGCAAACCCGGAGCGCTGTCCGAAAAAATCAAACCGATTTCTTCATAACTGGTTTTCTCGAATCTCTCAACCGAAAGGGAAAGGCAATGGAAGCACAAAAAAACTCACTGGCGACGACCTCACAACCGCGAACCTCAAAGCAGCCGGTTTCGTCCAGTGACGCTATCCGGCAGTTTCTCGTAAAGGCCGGGGAAGTGTACGGCAAGCAGATCACGGCCCCGCTTGTCTCCATCTGGACGGAAGAGCTACAAGGCTATCCCGCTGCGACGTTAGAGGCTGTGTTTCGGAACGTGCTTAGGACGTGCAAGTTTTTCCCTACGCCCGCCGATGTGCTAGAGCCGCTGAACACAGCCGCCAAGCGGAACAACGAAACCGCCGCCGAGAAGGCATGGCAGTACACGCTCGACTATTGCCGCCGCTGGATTAGCCCGGACATTCCAAACCCTACCGGGATGCCAAAACTATCTGAAGAAATGGCCCTGGCCGCTCGCGCTGCCGGGGGATTGCACTATCTCGAATCCTGCCCCACGGCAAAGCTCGAATGGGCAAAAAAATATTTTGTGGAAGCGTTTCGCCGCAACCGCGAAACCGCCGAGCATGAAAACCTGCTCACCGGCGGGGAGCTTTCAAAGTTACTCCGCAACCTCAAAACGGGAACGTAAGCGGGCTGATTTTCAAAGAGTCCTGGCCGAGAGCAAATGAGCACGGCTCCAAAACTCGACGCGGTAGAGATTCTGACACCCAAAGAGCTTGCCAAAAGACTCAAGGTGCCGCTCGCCTGGGTGTATAAGCACACGGATAACAGCCGGAAGAACGGCAATAGGCTGCCCGTCCTGCGCTGCGACGGGTTTTTGCGCTTCTCTTGGCCGGACGTGGTTGCCTGGCTGCGCTCGAAGAATAATGCTTGACAATGCGATATAGGTCTGTATCATAAAGGCAGGAGGAAAGAACATGCGAGAACAAAAAGGGTACGTCTTCCATCGCTACGGGAGTTGGTTTGTCCGCTATTGCGACGATGTAAAGCAGCCGGACGGCGGGTACAAAAGAAAGCTGGTTTGCAAGAAACTGGATGTTGAGTACGGCGGGGAACACCGCACAAAGGCCAGCGTCAAAGAGTCTGTCGAAAAGATTCTCAAGCCAGTCAACAGCGGCACGCTCAATCCAGACAGCACGCAAATGGTCTGCGAGTTTGTCGAAAAAATCTACCTGCCAGAATACGTCAAGAAAAACTTGCGGGCCGCGACTGTGAAGCAGTACACGGATGTCTGGGAAAACCATCTCAAGCCGCGCATGGGCAAACTGACACTCAGGGATTTTCGCACCGTCCACGGCGAGCAAATGCTTGCCAAGATCGCGGAGCAAGCGAAGCTAGGTCGCTCTTCGCTCCGTCATTGCAAAGCGTTTCTCTCTGGCGCGTTCAAGCAGGCGAAGCGCCTCGGAATCCTCGACGGTATCAACCCGATCATGGATGTTTCAATCCCCCGCGTACCAGAGGCAGCGGAAGATACTTACGCCTATTCCCTCTCAGAAATAAAAGCCATGCTCGCCATGCTGGAAGAGCCTGCTAGGACAATCGTACTCACTGCCGCGTTTACGGGATTGCGGAAGAGCGAGCTTCTGGGCTTGCGCTGGCAGGATTTTAGCGGGAAGGAATTGAGCGTAAATCGCTCGCGCTGGAATGGAATAGAGAGCGAGCCGAAAACCCGCCGTAGCCGTTCGCCTATCCCGGTAGTAAAGCAATTAGGCGACGCCCTCAACGCGCACAGGCTCCGCATGGGGATACTCGCGCAACCAGACTTGCCGATCTTCCAAGCCGGAAATGGGCAGCCTTTGAACCTAGATAATCTCGCCCGGCGCGTTATCGCTCCGGTTTCTTCCTGGCACGGCTGGCACGCATTCCGGCGCGGCCTTGCTACGAATCTTCACGCGCTCGGGGTGGATGACAAAACCATCCAAGCGATTCTGCGGCACTCAAATATCGGGCTAACAATGAATGTCTACGTCAAATCCGTAAGCGAATCGCAAGTGAGCGCGATGGATTCGTTGAGCGAAAAACTCGGAACTTGCACCGTCCTTGCAACGTCAGAGGGTAGGTCGGTGAATTGAAAATATGCAACGCCTTACAAAACAAGAAGATACGTGGAGCCGAGGGTCGGGATTGAACCGACGACCTGCCGATTACGAATCGGCTGCTCTACCACTGAGCTACCTCGGCTCGCAGTAACGACAATAGCATCCGCGCAAAAATCCTGTCAATTTATCCGCGAAATCAGGCTGTTTTTAGCGCGTGAAGGGATACATTGCCCAGCCGATCGCCACACCGACCAGTAGGAACAGGAACAGGGACCAGACGATATATTTCACGCGGTCGATGGGGCGCCGCCGGCTCAAGAAACCGAAAGCCACGGAGATGATCAAGGCGAACAGCACCATGGCCTGGAAGTGAGAGAGTTGGAATCCCATTGCGCCGGTTACGCTTTCCGGCCACGCGCGGCTTCATAGGCATGCAATGCCGCGAGAAGGTTCAACACACCCGCGGCGGCCATGAAGCGCGTTCCATAATCACCGTCGGCATGCGAGACATCAGAGCCGTTTGCTTCGAGCGTTCTCGCTGCCAGATAAAAACTTCCAGTCCCGAGATCCGCGATGTAGCCGAGCACTTCGAATGCGTCGTTCCCGCGAGATGTGAAGACATTGCCGCGCATTCCGGCGCCCAAGAACACGAGCGCCCCCACCGTCAAAAAACAGGCCACGGCGCGCCCCCGCATTTTCAGCAGCGCTTGTCCCAGGCCCGGCAGAAGCCAGCCAGCCACGCCGATCGCAATGGCCAGTTTCTCGCGCCGCGGGTCATTCTGCACCACGGCGTTGCTTGTCGTTTCGTTTGTCATGACTAATCCAGTCTAAAGCGCAATGCCCCGCTTGCCCAAATGAGTCCTCACGCAAGCAACGGCAAAATTTCCGTCTGTATAGCGCCGGTGACACGCGCTTCGCGCTCGCCGATATACACGTCCACTTCGCTGCGAATCCCGAACTCCGGCAAATAGATTCCGGGCTCGATAGAATTACACGTCCGAGGGATCAGATGACGAGCGTCCCGCGTTTCCAGCCCATCCATATTCACGCCGTTGCCGTGAACTTTCTCTCCGATACTGTGCCCTGTGCGATGAAAAAAATATTTGCCATAGCCGGCTTTTTCGATTACGCAACGAGCAGCCTTGTCCACCTGCCAGCCCTGAAGCGGCTTCCCCGCCGCGATACTCGACCGAATCAATTCTACGGCTTTGTCGCGCGCCTCACGAACAATCCGGAAAATCTTTGCGTATTTCTCAGGCACCTTCGCGCCGAGATAGCCTACCCAGGTGACATCGTAATAGACGCTGCCCGGTGTTTTCGTCTTGCCCCACACGTCGAGCAGCAACAAATCTCCTTCGCGGATTTGCGCGGACTTTCCCGGCAACGCCGCGTAGTGGGGGTCGCTGGCGTGCGCTCCGACGGCGATGTCGGGACCTTCTTCGGTCACCAGGCCCGCGGCATTGAATTCCTTGAGAATCCAATGCTTGAGGTCGTACTCCGTCAGCGGGGTGTTGCCGCGCACACTTTTCGCGGCGTGCTGAAAAGCTTCGCGGACGATGCGGTCGATCGCCGCACCCGCCGTTAAATGCGATTCCAGTTGAGCGGTGTTCCAGCAAGCTTCATATTTCTGGACAAGATCGGCGGAGCTCACCACCTTTGGTCCGGAACTCCGCACCAGCTCGATCGTACCCGCATCCACCATCGCCACGTAGGGAATTTCGTTCTTGGGAGAATATTGCATGGCGACGCGTTTCGCTCGCCGAAGAATTTTCGCCAGATTGCTGCGCAGTTCGTCTTGCGCGGCGTAGTAAAGCGTTTCCCCCGGCAGCGACGAGAGCGATTCCGTCTCGATTTTGTGCACGAGTTTCCGCGGCAGGCCCTTTGCCGGCACGAAGTAAAACCAGCGGCGCGTGCGCATTCCGTCGGGAAGCTGCAGGACATGCTGCGCAATCGGGTCACGGCCGCGAAAATCATAGAAGAGCCAGCCGTCCAGCTTGGCCGCGCGCAAATCATTTTGTATTCCCGGGATGTCGGCGCTCATTTTCTTTATTTGAGTGCGCTGCCCTGCCGCGTTAAAAGGCCCATGGAATCAGGCGTCGTGTGTCAATAAAGCAAGCAACTGTTGCCTGGTTACTCCGCGAATTTCGAGACGCTTCGTCCGGCTGCGATCACCGCTAAGAATTCTAACAGCTGATTTGGGCGTTTTCAAAAGTTCTGCGAGATACTCACAAAGAGCTTCGTTGGCGCGATTTTCCACCGCGGGCGCTTGCAAACGCACCTTCAGCGCGCCGCCGATAACACCTGCAACTTCATTCTTGCTGGCTCGAGGCTGCACGCGCACCTGAAAACAGATCGTGCCCCTTTCCGGATTTTGAGTAATATCGGGAATCATCACTTGGTCACCAAGCACGTTCGTATTGCACGGGCGGCTTAATCTTCACATCGAGCGCTTTCGCGGCGCGTCTTGGCCAATACGGGTCCCGCAGCATCTCCCGCGCAAGAAAAACGAGGTCTGCCTGTTCCGTCGCGAGAATTGTCTCCGCCTGTGCTGGTTCAGTGATCATGCCCACGGCGGCCGTGGCAATCCCCGCGCCCTTCCGAATCGCTTCTGCAAATCCCACTTGATAACCGGGGGCAATCGGAATCTTCGCGCCGGGAACAGCTCCACCGCTCGAAACGTCGATTAGGTCTACGCCAAGAGGTTTCAGTTTGCGGGACAATTCGATGGTTTGCTCCAAATCCCAGCCACCTTCCACCCAGTCCGTCGCGGACACACGAACGGAGAGAGGCAGGCGCTGCGGCCAGACTCCTCGTACGGCTTCCGCAACGCGCAGCGCCAGCCGAATTCTGTTTTCGAATGTACCGCCGTATGCATCCGTGCGCTTGTTGCACAGCGGCGACAAAAATTCGTGTATCAGATAGCCGTGG
The DNA here is from genome assembly GCA_044447665.1 of Candidatus Acidiferrales bacterium. GTDB lineage: Bacteria > Acidobacteriota > Terriglobia > Acidiferrales > UBA7541 > Acidiferrum. The sequence continues at coordinate 7,728 of JBIOGB010000028.1, forward strand.
GCGGCGTGAATCTCCAGAAACTGAAAACCGGCAGAGAGAGCGCGTTCCGCCGCTTTACGGAATTGGCCCACGATATCGTCAATCATCCTGGGAGAGAGTTCTTGAGGAACAATGTAGTGAGCGTCAAACGGTACAGCGCTCGGAGCCACGGGCACCCAGCCGCCCGCTTCCAGCGAAATGGGTTTCCCACCGGTCCAAGGAGTCGCCGTGCTTGCCTTCCGGCCAGCATGCGCCAATTGCATTCCCGGCAGCGCATCCTGCGAGCGGATGAATTCAGCAATGGGACGCCAAGACTCGATATGAGAGTCTTCGTAAATGCCGGTATCGAAAGGTGAAATCCTCCCCCTCGCTTCCACGGCAGTCGCTTCGGTGATAATTAAACTCGCTCCGCCGACCGCCCGGCTCCCCAGATGCACCATGTGCCAAGTTTGCGGATGACCGTCTATTGCCGAATACTCGCACATCGGCGAAACCACAATCCGATTTTTTAGTTCGATCTCACGTAGACGAAACGGACTGAACAGTTTCATCCGCGGTTATCCATGACAATCATCACTTCCCTCTCCTTACTTCTCGCTGACCGAACAGCGCGGTGCCGACGCGAATTTCCGTGGCGCCTTCCTCGATGGCCACCTCGAAATCGTGGGACATGCCCATCGAGAGAACCGGCAGCGCGCGGCCCAATTGCGTTTGCAGATCGTCGCGCAACTCCCGCAGGCGTTGGAAACAGGGCCGCACTTTTTCGATGTTTTCGAAAAGCGGCGGGATACACATCAGCCCCGCCAATTCCAGGCGAGGCAGCTCGAATATTTTTTCGGCCAATTCCAATAGACCCGCGATTTCAACGCCGCTCTTCGCTGCTTCTTGTTCGATGCGAACCTCGATCAGCACACGCAGTTTTCCGGACCCTGCGATTTCGTTGCGCGCGCGATCCAAGCGTTGCGCCAGCGCACAATCATCCACCGAGTCAGCACTTCCGAACAGTCCGGCAGCCCGGAAGGCCTTATTGCTCTGCAAATGTCCAACGAGATGAAAGGTGACCGGCAAGTCCTTGACGGGACCACGCTTCGCTTCCCATTCCTGGACGCGGTTCTCACCAAAATGGCGGACGCCTGCCAGATACGCCTCGCGGATGGCATCCGCGGGGTGAGTCTTGGAAACGGCAATCAGGGTAATCTCTTCCGGCGAGCGGCCTGCGCGACGCGCAGCCGCAACAATGCGCTGCCGGACGTGCACCAGGTTTTCATGGATCGAAGATTGTGTAATCAAGTCGTTCCTGGTTAAAAGCGCATCGTAGCATGAGCGGCATTGCAGCGCCGAGAGTCTGCGGTTAGACTGGCCTTCAACTCATGAAGCCTCGCGGAATTCTCATCGCCGTGGAAGGGATTGATGGCAGCGGGAAGCGGACTCAGGTCGCGTTGCTCGAGAAAGCGCTGGCCAAACGCGGGCACTCCGTTTATTCGACGGGCTTCCCTCAGTACGATTCCTGGTTCGGCAAGATGGTGGGGAAGTTCCTCGATGGCCAACTGGGCTCGCTCGAGAGCGTGGACCCGCACTTTACCGCGCTTCTCTACGCCGGCGACCGCTTCGAAGCCAAACCGCGCATTGAAGCCGAACTCAAGCGAGGGAGCATCGTGGTGGCCGACCGCTACATTGGCTCAAACCTGGCGCATCAAACGGCGCGAGTTCCCGCCGAGAAACGCGCGGGGTTCCTGAGCTGGATCGAGCACCTCGAATATAAGATTTATGGCTTGCCTCGGGAGAGGCTTGTGCTTTATTTGCGCGTGCCTCCGGTGGAAGCGCAATCGCTGGTCGCTCGAAAATCGGCCCGCAGTTACACCGAAGCCAAAAAAGATCTTCAGGAGGCCAGCCTACGGCATCTGGAAGATGCAGCTCAGATGTACGATCTGCTCTCCCTCCGGCCGAACTGGGCTACGATTCCATGCTTTGACGCGGCGCGGCATGTGATGCGCCCGCCGGAGGAGATTGCCGCGGAAGTTTTAGCTGCGGTTGAGCCGCTTCTGGCCAAGCGCACAGCCCGAAAATCTCCGAGGAAGAGGCGGTAGCTCATGGGCTTCTCCGAATTTCTCGGCAACGAACGCATCGTGACGGCGCTTCGCGGCACCCTTCGCAGTGAGCGCGTTCCGCATGCCCTGCTGTTTACCGGCCCGCACGGCGTGGGCAAATTCACGCTTGCGCGGATGTTCGCACAGGCGGCGAACTGCGAGCGGCTCGCGGATGATTTCTGCGGCGAGTGCCACACCTGCGGCCGCATTGCGCAGCTTGCCGACCTGCAAAAATTCATCGAACAGGGCCTCGCCGAACGCGGCGAAAGCGCCGACGCGGCTACGGTCGAGCGCGTTCCGCTCATCCTGCAAGCGCATCCCGACGTGTGGGCGCTCGTCCCCGATCCCGTGAGGCTTAAGAGTCCGGTCGCACGACCCATGCTGCGCGTCGGCCAGCTTCGCGCGGTGCAGCGTGCCGCATATTTCAGGCCGATGGGACGCCGGCGTGTCTTCATCCTCGATGGCGCGGAAACGATGCGCTGGGACGTCGCCAACGTCTTCCTGAAAATCCTGGAGGAGCCTCCCAGCTCGGCCACATTGATCCTTACCGCTCCCTCCCCGTACGCGCTGCTTCCCACAATTGTTTCGCGCTGCATGCAATTTCATTTTGCTCCGCTGCCGCAGGCCGAGGTCGAAAAAATCCTTAAAGAGAAAACGGAGCGCAAGCCGGCGCAGAACAAACTCGCCGCTCAGCTCGCGGAGGGCAGCCCCGGCCTGGCGATCGAAATGGATGTGGACGTCGAAACGCGGCACCGGCGTGATGCGTTGCGCATTCTCGAACGCGCGGCCCGCGGCCAGGGATTCAGCCAGCTATTTGCGGATACGGCGGCCCTGGCAAAGGATCGCGAATCTTCTTTCGAAGAGCAGATCGGTGTGTTCTATGGACTGCTCACCGACCTGCTCGAGCTCACGTCTAAGGTCAAGGAGCCAGCCTTAAGAAATACTCCCCTCGCGAAAGAGCTCGAGGTACTCAGCCAGGCAGTCGACAGCCCGTGGGTAATGCGGGCGATCTCGGGATTCGACGAGCTGCATGCCGGGGCACGACGCAACTTGAACCGTCAACTGGGTCTGGACGCGCTGGCGGCGGCTCTGGCTCCGGATTCTTCGGTCGGTCCGGCGGGCCGCGGCTGATTTCCAGTATGACTGGAGTCTATCGAGGTTTTTTGCAAGGCCGACTGAAACCAATCGACGCGTTGGTGCATCTCAAGAGGAGATTGTAATTTCCCGCCTAGGGCTACAAGGAGTCATCATGGTAAACCGACGGATGTTTCGTCCGAGCTTTGCGGACATGAAGGAGCAATCCTCCCCCCGACCACCACACAACGGGCCGGTCCCGAGCAAGAAGCCCGCGCCGCCCGAAGTGACACACGCAGAGAACTTTTACTGGGTGAAACAAATGCAGAGCCACACGCCGATGGCGGTGGTTCTGGAAGGTGGCGAGGTGCTGCGCGGAACGGTCGAGTGGTATGACCGCGATTGCATCAAGCTAACGCGCCAGGGCAGCCCCAATCTGCTGATATTCAAGCGCGTCATCAAGTATGTTTACAAGGATGGCGAGGACTCGGCGAACGGCGGCGAAGAATAATCTCGTTACTTGCGGAGCGTATGCCCGGTGGCTGCTCCGAAGGTGAGCAGCGCCTTGGCAGCAAGTGAACCGTCCTCGATTCGAATTTCACATTCGGCCACCACAAAATTTCTGCCTACGCGCAAAACGCGGCCTTCCGCTTTCACCCGCCCCCCGGGCACAGGCTCGAGATAATTGATGCTCAATTCCACGGTGGCCAGCGTGGACCCTTTTGGCAGAACCGTATAGGAAGCAATCGCAGCCGCGGTGTCTGCCATTGCCGCGAGGATGCCTCCGTGAACCACTCCGTGGAGTTGCCTGTGATGGCGTCGCACGTCCAGCCGCAGTACCGCGCGGCCCTTTTCCACAGTGTCCAACTCGAAGCCGAGCATTTCTGTCGCGTGGCTTTCTTTCAGCCTCGACCGGAGAGCCTCTTTGAGGCGCTTGGAGGCATTTCCCGATTGCGATTTCGTTGCCGTAGGCAGCTCCTTTCAATACGCGGTAAATCCGCCATCCAGTGGGATCGCAACCCCAGTGACCCAAGAGGATTCTTTGGAGGCCAGGAACACCGCCATGTCGGCAACGTCCTCGGGGCGGCCAATGCGTCCAAGAGGGATCTGAGCGATTCGCGAGCGCCGTGCCGCTTCTCCCTCCGAGCCGGAACCGAAAACATCTCGGATCAGCTCCGTCTCCACCAGGGCGGGGCAGATGCAATTCACGCGAATTTTCTCATGCGCATAGTCCATGGCCATGGCTTTTGTAAGAATTGTGACACCGCCCTTGCTGCTAGCGTACGCGGCCCGGCCTTTCATTCCTATCAGCCCAACGACGGAACCGATGTTAATAATCGAGCCGCCCCCCGCCTTGCGAAGCGCCGGCAAGGCCGCGCGGGACATTAGAAATGGCCCCTTGAGGTTGACCAGCATTATGCGGTCCCACTCCTCCTCGGGAATACTCTCCACCGTTGATACATGCGGCGCGCCCGCGTTGTTCACGAGCACGTCCAATCGGTCGAACCGCGCGATGGTCTCTCGGACTGCTCGCTCGGTATCTTTCGACTGCGTCACGTCGCAAGTGACCGCGAGCGCCTGTCCACCCTGTTTTTCGATTTCGCTTACCACTTCCCGGAGTTTCTCGGCCCGTCTGCCTGCCACTGTCACGTTGGCTCCCTCACGCGAAAACGCCAGCGCCATGGCTCGCCCCATGCCCGTGCCGCCCCCCGTAATGAGTGCCGTTTGACCCGCCAATCGTGTCACGATCTGCCTCGCTTCCGCGTCTAATAGGAATGCCCAACCACCCGCTGGCGTTCCCGCGTGGGTGCGCGCGACTCTAGCATCCGTTGTTGTGGCCTGCAAGCTGCCCCGGGACCGGCACTAGCAGCGAATTGATGTATGGTATCGGCACAAGGATTCACTGACGACATTTGAAAGCGGCCCAAATGCGCATCGGCATCACTTGCTATCCAACCTACGGGGGTTCCGGCGTCGTCGCCACGGAACTCGGCATGGAGCTTGCCGCGCGTGGCCACGACATTCATTTCATCAGTTACGCCCCGCCGATCCGCATGAACCGCAACGGTGAGCACATCCACTTTCATGAGGTGGAGGTTGCGTCCTACCCGCTCTTCGACCATCCGCCCTACACCCTGGCGCTTGCGACCAAGATGCTGGAAGTTTTCGAATCCGAATCTCTCGACTTGCTTCACGTCCACTACGCCATTCCCCACTCCGTGAGCGCGCTGCTGGCGCGTTCCATGGCCGCGCCGCGCCGGCTGCCGTTCATCACCACTTTGCATGGCACGGACATCACCCTCGTTGGCAGCAACCGTAGTTACCTGCCGATTACCCGGTTCTCCATAGAGCAGAGCGACGGCGTCACGGCGATCTCTCGATACCTGCTGAATCAAACCATCAAAGAGTTCGATATCAAGCGGCCCATCGAAATCATTCCCAATTTCGTAAATTGCGATGTCTACAGCCGGGCCGCCGATAAGGGACTCCGCGCCCAATGGGCGCCCAACGGTGAACCCATTTTGATGCACCTCTCGAATTTCCGCCCGGTGAAGCGCCTCACGGACGTGGTGGAAATTTTTGTTCTCGTCCGCGCCAAGATGCCTGCCAAGCTTGTGCTTATCGGCGATGGCCCGGACCGCAGCGCCGCCGAATATCTTGTCCGAAAAAACCGCTTACAGAAGGACGTTTTCTTCCTCGGCAAGCAGGACAATGTTTACGAAAAATTGGCCGCCGCCGATCTCTTCCTCTTGCCTTCGCAGTTGGAATCCTTTGGCCTTGCCGCTCTGGAAGCCATGGCTTGCGAGGTTCCGGTGATCGCCACGAACACCGGCGGTATCCCGGAAGTAGTCGAGCATGGCGTGGATGGTTACTTGGTGGAACCCGGCGATGTGAAGGAAGCCGCGCGCTACGCCATCGAGATTTTGTCTCGTGCCGACCGCGGCCGCGAGATGGGCAAAATCGCCCGCCTCAACGCCAAGAAGAAATTCTGCGCCAACGATGTCATCCCGCAGTACGAGCACTACTACCAGCGCGTCCTAGAACAATCCTCAGCGGCCCGCGCCTGAGGACGACCCAGAGATCTTCCGAGCACTCTGGATAACCCGATTGATTTCAGTTTGCACGATTTTCGGCGCCGTTCCGTATCTATGCTCTGTGAGAGATTTGGGCTGCGGGACACACGGTTGCGGCACAACTGCGCTGCGCGGCGATCCAACCATAGGCGCTCCGCAGTGTTTTCATCATTCGAGGAAGCTTGGAAATCCACACCAGCGGGCGTGCCCACCAGATTTCGCGAGCAAGCGCCACGGCCGCATCCGCCCCGCCGGATTGGCTGCCATCCGAGCGCAGGAATCTCATCTCGCGCATCAATTCAAAGCGTGACAGGCCCAGCAGCGCGCCGACGCGCGGATCCTGCAGAGGCGCCACCGCCAGTCCTCGCCGCTCGAGAATCGGCGCCAGCCAGCGCGCAATCCGCGTGCAGAACTTGCATTCGGCATCAAAAAACAGCCACCCGCGTGCGTGGCGTCCTTTGCCGTCGGTGAATTCTGAAGTGAGTGAGATCATGATTGAATTCTCGCCGCGCCACTCGTGCGGGCGGTATCCTGCGTTGACACTCGGCGCCAAGAAAATCTTATCCGGCCGCTTTGGTCTTCCCTGCTCCCAGCAGCGTGATGACTTTGCCGCGCAGCTTTACGACGCCCTTGAGCGCGCCTGTGGGCATCCTCAGAATCTCTTCGAACAATCCGGTCATCGCGGTAAGGAATTCGAGCATGCTTTCCAGGCGCTCCCGGGTGTAGGCGTCGTTCGGGGCATTCGCTTTCAATTCCTGGAGGCACTCCGCAATCGCGTGCAGAGTGGGATCGATCTCGCGCCGCTTGCGCTCTTCGGAAACGATGCGAAAGATCTCCCAGACATCCTTGATCGACTCAAAATGGTCGCGCCGGTCACCGAGCACGTGCACCACGCGCACGATTCCCCACCCTTGCAGCTCGCGCAAGCTGGTGCTGACGTTCGAGCGCGCCACCGCCAGCGTCGTCGCAATCTCATCCGCCGGCACGGGCCGCGGCGAAAGAAACAGCAGCGCGTGCACCTGCGCCACGGTGCGGTTAATGCCCCAGCGCGTGCCCATCTCCCCCCAGTGGAGGATGAACTTCTGGGCGACAGGAGTTAGCGGAGTTTTTGTTCTTTCGCTCATTTCTGTATTTACAGAAAATACAGTATGAATAGCTGCTTGTCAAGCCTTTTTTCTGCTCCGCCCTCCCAGCCCCTTGCTTCCACCGGAGTTGTCATACAATCCTTTGGCAAACAATCAGAAGCGAGAGCGGCCGCCGGCACCAGAGAAAAATGACAAAATTCTCCAAGATGGACCTCGTAGGTGTGGGACTCAACGCCACGGACACGCTGATTCCCCTCCCGCAATTCCCAACCTCGGGTTCCAAGATCGAATTCCGCTCCGCGAACGTGCTGCCCGGCGGACCTGTCGCGAGTGCTGTGGTCGCATGCCAGCGCTGGGGGCTGCGGACCCGCTACGTGGGTAAGGTCGGGGACGATGGCGCCGCCGAGATCCACCGCGCGGAGTTTGCGCGCACTGGCGTCGAGACGCATCTTTTCACCGCGCCAGGATGCGCCAGCCAGCAGGCGTTCATCCTTGTGGATGATTCGGGCGAGCGCACCGTGCTCTGGAAGCGCGATGACCGCTTGACCCTTCGGCCGGAGGAGCTGGAGCGCGAATGGATTGTGGACGCGCGCGCTCTCCACGTGGACGGCCACGACACGGCCGCGGCCACGACAGCGGCGCGCTGGGCTCGCGCTGCCGGCGTGCCGGTGGTCGCGGATGTGGACAATCTCTATCCGGGCTTTGAGGCGTTGTTCGAAAACACCGACTATCTAATTACAAGCAGGGATATTCCGGGCCGCCTTCTAGGCGAACAGGATCTGCAGAAGTCTCTTCCCCTGTTCCGGAACCGATTTGGGTGCCGCCTCGCGGCTGCAACATTGGGCCACGATGGAGTGATTGCATGGGATGGGACGCAGTTCCGCTACGCGCCTGCCTATCATGTGAATGTCATTGACACCACGGGCGCCGGCGACATTTTTCATGCTGGGTTTATCTATGCGCTGCTGCAGGGCTGGCCACCGCAGCGGCAGCTGGACTTCGCCTGCGCTGCTGCCGCGCTGAACTGCGCAGCAGTCGGGGCAAGAGGCGGCATTCAGCCCGTGGAAACGATCGAAAGGCTCATGGCGACGGGCACCCGGCACCCGGCTGCCTACAATCTAGTTTCCACTCAGATCACTTCCCGCTGAAAGTCGCACACATTATTTCAATTTTGCCGGTGTCGGCATGTTCGAACTGGCGGTCTTATTCGATCATCTAGATCGTCTCGCTGATTCCCAATTCCAAACGGCCGAATATCAAGGGACCTGGCCCGCGACTCCCGGTTGCATCGCCGGCACCAGCTCGGGAATGTCAATGCGGATCACCGTGCCTTCGCCCGGGCGGCTGCAAATGTCCAGGAGAAAATCCGTCCCGTAGAGCACTCGCAGCCGCTCGCGCACGTTGCTCAGCCCAATCCCTTCGACGTAGACGTGCGGCATCTTCTCCTCGGAAATGCCCACGCCATTGTCTTCAATCTCGATGTGCAGCCGTCCGTCATGGTTCGTGGTTCGCAACTCGATCTTTCCGCCGCCGATTTTCGGCGCCAGGCCGTGCTTCAGGCAATTCTCCACGATGGGCTGCAGCAACATGCTGGGCACAAACGCTTCCAGCGCCGCATACTCAACCTGCTGCACAATTTCCAGATTGTCCTTGCCGAACCGGGCCACCTCGATGTCCAGGTAGTCGTCGATGAATTCCAGCTCTTCGCGCAAGGGCACGAATGTCTCGTGCTTGCGCAGCAGCCGCCGCAAAATATTGCTCAGCTTCAGCACCACGCCGCGCGCCGCGTCCGGATCGAAACGAATCAGCGACGTCACCGTGTTCAGGGTGTTAAACAAAAAGTGCGGATTGATCTGCCGCGACAGCGCATCCATGCGCGCCTTCAGCAGCAGTTGCTGGTGCCGTTCGAGGTTCATCTCGACGCGCGTGTTGTTCCAGATTTTCAGCGGCGCCGCAACCGCCATCAACGTCGCGATCACCACCAATATGAGCCACCAATCCCATCGCGCGTCGATCGCGAACAGCCATTGCGGTTTCGTGGCCGTGACCAGAGCCACGCGGCCCAGCTCCAGCCCCATGCACGCCATCAGCGGCAGCATTTCCCAGGAAATCTGGCCCCGGCGCACCAGTCGCACCACCGCTCTCGGAATATTCAAGAATGTGAACGGGCCAAAATTCCAAAGGTCCTCTTTGTTGGGAATCGCTTGCCGGATTAATCCACCCAGCAGGCCCGCCGCGGATGCAGCCGGCATCGCCAGCCACTCGTGTGCCATCAGCGCGGGGATCGTGATGATCGCCCCTCCAATCGGCCCGACCACACGCCCGCCCAGCAGGCCCATCAGGAATGCACCCTCCAGCGATCCGTCGGCGAACCGGTTTTGGAAGCCAACCAGGCGCAACGTGACGCCGACAATCAGCGGTGGCGTCATGAACAGCATCAATTTCAGTTTTTGGTCAGGATCGCGTTCTTCCGTGAACAACACGCGGCGAAACGTGTTCCACCGCGCCAGCAGCGCGGCGATCGAAGATGCCACGCCCACCTTGAGGAGCAGCGTAAACAGCAGGTCTTTGACTGAGGTCAGCGTATCCATAACGGAAGCGTGGCTTGCTACCGTTAACGCTAGCCAATCCATTCCGCGAAGTAAAGCGCCTGCGTGCTTCCGCGCAGCGGGTTTATCGCCCCGGGGGAGTCATTTTTTCGCTTTTCCCGTACCTGCTATACTGCTCGTTTCCGATGAGCAGAAAATCACAGCCGGGCAAGTCTCCCCACAAAAAAGATTCCGCGGTGCGGAAGATTGCGCAGGCGGACCTGCCTACTCGCTATGGACGGTTCACGATTTGCGGTTTTTCCGGCCGCAGCCCGCAGGAAGAGGCCGTTGCGCTGGTGCGTGGCAATCTTCGCGGCACCTTTGCAAAGAAGGCGGCGCCTCTCGTTCGCGTACATTCCCAGTGCTTGACCGGTGACGTCCTCGCTTCGCTTCGCTGCGACTGCCGCGCTCAACTCGAGCTTTCCCTCCGTAAAATTGGCCAGGCGCGCTCTGGTGTTCTGCTCTATCTGCCGCAGGAAGGCCGCGGCATCGGACTGATGAACAAGCTTCGCGCCTACCAGCTCCAGGACGGTGGAATGGACACCGTCGAAGCCAACGAAAATCTCGGTTTTGCCGCGGACGCGCGCGATTACGACTTCTCCGCGAAGATTCTCAAGCTGCTCGGCGCGAAACAGATCCGCCTTCTGTCCAACAACCCTGAAAAAGTTCGCCAACTCGAAAGCGCGGGCATCCGCGTGGTCGAGCGCATTCCCTGCCAGCCGCGCGTTTCGAAAACTTCACGCGCCTACCTGCGCACAAAAAAATCCAAGATGGGTCACTTGCTCGACAGAATCTGAAGTAGCATCTATTGCGTGCGTGTTCGGACCCTTTTCTCCGGAGGCCACTCTCATGCCCCCTGTAATACAGCAACACGCTGAATTTTTCGCTTCTTCGAAAGAGCTGTTTGAACTTTATCTCGACTCAAGGAAGCACGCCGCCGCTACCGGCGCGCCCGCAAGGTTAAGCCACAAAACCGGTGGAGCATGGCAGGCACACGGCGGCATGGTCGGCGGCAGGAATCTGCTGATCGTGCCCGGACGGATGATCGTGCAGTCCTGGCGCGCAAAATTCTGGAAGAAAGAAGATATTTCCGTCCTCGTCTTGAAATTCACCAAGACGCGACGCGGCGCCCGAGTGGATCTGGTTCATGTGGATGTGCCTCACTACGACCAGAAGGGTGTGAGAGGCGGTTGGCCGAAGTACTACTGGAAACCCTGGAAAAAATATCTCGCGGACCGCAATCGCAAGAAGAAAAACAGGTAAGTACGGCACTGAATTTCTTGCGGCGCGCTACCCTCCGCCCACAAATTGCACGATTTCAAAGCGGTCGCCTGCCGCAACTTGCGTCGTTGGCCAGGAGGGGCGCGGCAAAATTTCCAGATTGCGCTCGATTGCCACGCGCGCAGCATCCAAACCCAATTCCCCCAGGAGGCCGATAACCGTTGTACCGCTCTTCGTTTCGCGGTTTTCTCCGTTCACCGAAATGGTAATTCCAGTAGTCAACATAATTCCTACGCCTGCGGCACGCGCGGCTTGGCGCGCAGTTGAAACCGTAAACTCCCTTTCGCTTCCCCATTGCTCGCTTCAATCACCAACGCGGGTTCCGCGCCGGAAAGTCGCGGCATGTCAAATTCCAATTGAGCTTGCCCGTTTTCACGGGTTTCGGTTTTGAACTCCGCCGGCGTTGCCGCTCCGTCGATTTTTGCCGTCACATGCGCTCCCGCAATGCCCCCGCCGTTCTCCTTGTGCCGCACCGCGATTTGCAGCGTGGCTCGTTTTCCAACCAGCCAGCTCTTCGCGTTCAACAACTCGAGCGTAAGCGTGGATGGAGCCGGGATGGAGGGTGCTGGCGGCGGTTTAAGCAGCAGCACGCCGCTGCGAATCTCTTCCAGAACGACCCGGTGCTGTTTGTCAAGACGCTCTTTCAACGCCCCTTCGCGGTCCGCATCCAGCGGCAGCAAATCGAAATAATTATTCGTTCGGCGATGCAACACGCGCCCGCGGCAATAGACCGTCGTATCAATCAGCGCATGCGCCAAGCCATGGTCTTCGGTCTGTACGTGGTACACAGTCCCGTCCACCGTCACATTCGTGTTGTGCCCAAAAACCATTTTCCCATCCGCTCGCGATACCGCCACGCCGCATTTGACCTAGCGGCGGTCGAATCGTTATTATAACGCTTCGCCTATGAGTGGTTCAGGCCTTCAATCGTACGCTCCGCTTCTCTTACACCTGCTGCTGGCTGCAGCGCTCGCCGGTGCGTTGACGGCCGTTTCCGTGCTGGTTGGCTGGCGGCGTCCCTCTCGCGCCAAACAGCAGCCCTATGAATGTGGCATGGAACCCACCGGCTCCGCCCGCGAACCTTTCTCCGTCAAATTTTACCTCGTGGCCATGATTTTCATTCTTTTCGACGTGGAAGCGATTTTTCTATACCCTTGGGCCTACGTTTTTCGCAGCTTACAGTGGTATGGCTTCGTGGAGATGATGCTGTACATCGCCATCCTGCTGGTCGGTTATCTCTATCTTTGGAAAAAGGGCGCATTCGACTGGCATAAATAGCCCGCGCCTGCTTTTCCGGAAACTGTGTCGGAAACCGTGTCGGAGAGCACCAACCAAAGCGCTAATGTTGTGGTCGAACATCTGCGCTCGTGGAATCCGAAAGCCGTCGCCGAGGTAATCGAGTTTCGCGGCGAGACGACTATCGTTGTTCCTCGCGAGCTTCTGCGCGCCGCCGCCGCGCGATGTCGCGAAGACGCCACGCTGCAGTTTAATCTTCTCACGGACGCCACTTGCGTCGACCGTTTTCCCCTTGAGCCGCGTTTCGAAATGAACTACCACCTCGTCTCCATCTCCCGGCGCGACAAGATCCGCCTCCGCGTCCGTCTCTCTGGCGTGGATCCTGCCGTGGATTCGCTCATCCCGGTCTGGCCGGGCGCCAATTGGCTCGAGCGCGAGGTTTTCGACCTTTTCGGCGTTCGTTTCACCGGTCATACGGATTTGCGCCGCATCCTCCTCCCCGATGATTGGGAAGGCCATCCGTTGCGCAAGGATTATCCTGTCGAAGGCTTTCGAGATGTTCCCTCGACCGGAGCTTTGTTCAGGAAAAGCACTCCATGACCACGGTCGAAACCGCTACCGGCGCCGCAAAAACGATGGTGCTCAACATGGGGCCGCAGCACCCGTCAACGCACGGAGTGCTGCGCGTCTTGCTCGAGCTCGATGGAGAAACTGTCGTCAAGGCTGTCCCCGACCTCGGCTATCTCCACACCGGCATCGAAAAATCCTGTGAAGACAAGACCTATTCGCAGGCCATTACCCTGACCGACCGCATCGATTACCTCTCGCCGCTCGGGAACAATCTCGTCTATTGCTTGGCGGTCGAAAAGCTCCTCGGCCTGGAAGCCCCCAAACGCGCCCAATACATCCGCGTCATGATGGTAGAGCTGCAGCGAATCTCATCTCACCTGGTCTGGCTTGGCACGCATGCCATCGACCTCGGCGCGATGTCGGTTTTTCTCTACTGTTTCCGCGAGCGCGAAGAGATCCTCAAAATTTTCGAAATGTTCGCCGGACAGAGAATGATGACCAGCTACATTCGCATCGGCGGAGTCGCCCTGGAGCCGCCCGCCGGCTGGCGCCAGGCTGTCGAGCGTTTCCTGAAGATGATGCCCAGCCGCATCGACGAATACGAAGCGCTGCTCACGGAAAACCGCATCTGGATGGGACGCACCAAGGGCGTTGGCTGCATCTCCGCGGAAGACGCCGTTGCGCTCAGCATGACCGGCCCGACGCTTCGCGCTGCGGGGATTGCCTACGACAATCGCAAGCTTTTCCCTTATTCGAGCTACGAGGAATTCGATTTCGACGTCCCTACGCGCACGGATTCGGATTGCTTCGGGCGTTACATGATCCGCGTCGCGGAAATGCGTGAGAGCCTGAAAATCATCCGCCAAGCGCTCGACAAGATTTCCAACGAAGGCCCGATTAAGGCCGACGCTCCCGGCATCGTCCCGCCACCGCGCGAAAAAATGAAGACGGAGATGGAAGCACTCATCTACCACTTCAAGATCTTCACCGAGGGATTTTCGCCCGCGCCTGGCGAAGCTTTTGTGACCATCGAGTCCCCGCGCGGAGAGCTGGGCTGCTTCGTCGCCAGCGACGGTTCGCCCAAGCCGCTGCGCGTTCACTTCCGGTCGCCTTCCTACATCAATTTGCAAGCCCTGCCGAAGTTGATCGAGGGCCAATTGATTGCCGACGTGGTCGCGTGCATCGGCACAATCGACATCGTTCTCGGAGAAGTTGACCGGTGAGTTCGCAGAGGAGAAAAGACCGATAACGCCATGCAACTCTCTCCCCAGCTCTCGGCGAAATTTGAAAAACTGCAGACCAGCTATCCTTTCAAGCGCAGCGCGCTCATCCCCATGCTCATGTACGCGCAGGATGAGCACGGCTCCATCAGCGACGAGATGATCGCGGAGATCGCCTCACGCCTCGATCTCAATACCGTTCAAGTCGAAGAAACTCTCGCCTATTATTCGATGCTGCACCGCAAGCCCATGGGCAAACATCATGTCCAAATCTGCACCAATGTGGCGTGCATGCTCCGCGGCGGCTATGCGCTTCTTGACCGCGCCAAAAAGCGCCTCGAGATCGGCCACAAGGAAACCACCACCGACGGCATGTTCTCCCTTGAAGAAGTGGAATGCATCGGTGCCTGCACCGGCGCGCCCGCCATGCAGGTCAATTACGATTTCTACGAAAATCTGACCCCGGTCAAATTCGACCGCATCATCAAGGAACTCGATGCTGGCAGGAAGCCCGAGCCGGAGCCGGTCACCGCCGGCGCCCTGCACGAGCGCAACCCCGTCGAAACGCCGCTCATCAGCAAGCGCTGGGGCATCAAGGATTCGCGCAAGATCGAAGTCTATCTGAAGCACGACGGCTATCAGGCGCTCGAAAAAGCCCTGAAGCAGATGACTCCGGAGAGCATCATTGACGAAGTCAAGAAATCCAGCCTCCGAGGCCGCGGTGGCGCGGGCTTCCCCACAGGGATGAAGTGGTCTTTCGTTCCGAAGGATTCCCCGAAGGCGAGATACCTGATTTGTAATGCCGATGAATCCGAGCCCGGCACTTGCAAAGACCGCCCGTTGATGGAGATGGACCCTCACCAGCTTATCGAAGGCATGGTCATTGCCGGACGCGCCATCAGCGCCCACCTGGGTTTCATTTATATTCGCGGCGAATACCGCTACGTCCTCGACATCGTGGAAGCCGCCGTCGCCGAAGCGTATTCGCAAGGCTATCTCGGCAAGAACATCCTCGGCTCGGGTTTCGACTTCGATATCGTCACTCACACTGGCGCAGGCGCCTATGAATGCGGCGAGGAATCGGCGTTGATGGAATCGCTCGAAGGCAAGCGTGGCTACCCGCGCATCAAGCCGCCCTTTCCCGCTGTCGTCGGCCTTTACGGCTGCCCCACCATCATCAACAATGTCGAAACGCTCAGCGCCGTACCGGCGATCATCCGCGAAGGCGGCGAGACTTACGCCAACCGCGGGACGCCGAAAAATGGCGGCACCCGTCTCCTGTGCGTTGCCGGCCATGTCACCAAGCCGGGTATCTACGAAATTCCACTCGGCATGAACATGAAGAAGTTCATCTACGAAGTGGCTGGCGGAACCCCCGGCGGAAGAAAACTCAAGGCGGTCATCCCCGGCGGCAGCTCCTGCCCGATTCTCTCGGCCAACGAAATCGACATCCCTATGGATTACGATTCCGTCGCCAAAGCCGGCTCCATGCTCGGCTCCGGCGGCATGGTGGTTATGGACGAGAGCACCTGCATGGTGGACTTGGCGCGACGCATCATGCATTTTTATGCGCATGAATCCTGCGGCTGGTGCATTCCCTGTCGCGAAGGCACCTCCTGGCTGCGCAAGATGCTCGACCGATTCCACGCCGGCTTCGGCCGTCCCGAGGACATTGATCTCATCGGTGATCTTGCCAAGAACATGCTTGGGCGGACTTTTTGTCCGCTCGGCGATGCCGCTGCGCTGCCAACCATCAGCATCGTCCAGAAGTGGCGCAACGAATTCGAGGATCATTTGAACGGACGCTGTGCGTACAAGTCCGCCGAAGCGCTTGCCGGGTCAAGGTAAAGGGGGCTTGCGGTAGAACTAAATGGCCGACCAGAAGCTCGTCACGCTGAAAATCAATGACCGCGAAGTTCAGGTGCCGCCGGGCACGCTGCTCATCGAGGCGACGCGCCGCATCGGCACCGAGGTTCCCTCGTTCTGCTATTACCCGGGGTTGTCTCTGCAGGCTGCCTGCCGCATGTGCCTCGTCGAGATTGAGAAGATGCCCAAGCTTCAGACCGCCTGCACCATGGTTGCGACGGAAGGCATGGTCGTCCGCACCGACACCGACCAGGTCCGCAACGCGCGTAAGTACATGCTGGAATTCCTCCTGACCAATCACCCGCTCGATTGCCCCGTTTGCGACAAGGGCGGCGAGTGCGAATTGCAGGACATGGTCTTTCGCTACGGCGCGGATTCCAGCCGCTTCGTCGAAGAAAAGATTCACCGGCCCGAAGAGAAATGGTCCGAGCTGGTTTATTACGACGCCCCACGCTGCATTCTCTGCTTCCGCTGCGTCCGCGTTTGCGATGAAGGCATGGACGTGAAGGCGCTGGGCGTGGGCATGCGCGGCGCAAACAGCATCATCATCCCCAACCGCGAAGACCACCTCGAGTGCGAAGAATGCGGCATGTGCATTGACATCTGCCCCGTGGGCGCTCTCACCAGCGGCACCTATCGCTACAAAACCCGGCCGTGGGAAATGCAGTACGTTTCGACCGTCTGCACGCACTGTTCGAACGGCTGCAAGACCACGCTCAGCGTGCGCAATCACGAAATCCTGCGTTCAAACAACCGCGACCTCTCCGGCATCAACAAGGATTTTCTTTGCGTGAAGGGGCGCTTCGGCTTCGATTTCACCCGGCACCCCGAACGCATCCGCCAGCCGCTTCTCCGCAAGGGCGATCAGCTCTATCCCGTATCCTGGGAAGAAGCCGCGCAAACGGCCGCCGCGAAATTGAAACAGGTTTACGACGCGGGCGGCGGAGATTCCATCGGGTTCATCGGTTCGAACCGCACGTCAAACGAGGAGAACTATCTCTTCCAGCGCCTCGCGCGCTCTACCTTCGGCACCAACAACGTCGATCATCACCGCACCGCCGATTACACCGGATTGCTCACCGCCCTCGGCGATCGCGCCCCCGAAGCTTTGCTGACCATGGAACAGTTGTACGAATCCAAGGCGGTGCTTCTCATCGGCAACGACCCCACCAACCAGAATCCGCTCGTTGCCTGGCAGATCCGCAGCGGCATCCGTCATCACGGCGCCAAACTTTTCCTCATCCATTCGAACGACATCAGGCTGCAGCGCAAGGCCGCGCAGTTCGTAAAGCTGGGCAGAGGCCAGGAAGACGCCGCCCTGCGCTGGCTCGCCCGCGAAGAAGGCCAGCTGGCTCCTGCGCTCGTCGAACAGCTTTTCTCTTTGAAAGCGGCCCTCGAAGCCGCCTCCGACGTCGCCATCGTCTTCGGCGCGGAAATCTCCGGCGCCGCTATTTTGCAGCTCGTCGCTTTCGGTTCGAAGCTCCCCGGCAAAGTGCGCTACATGGCCCTCGGTGATTACTCCAATTCCCGTGGGGCTGCCGACATGGGTCTGCTGCCCGACCGGCTCCCCGGCTACGCCTATGTTGATAATCCGCGCGCCCGCGAATCTTTTGAAAAGCTCTGGGGCTGCAAACTCCCTTCGAATGCAGGCCTCACTGCTCCCCTGATGGTCGATCACGCTCAGGCGGACAAGCTCAAGGCCCTCTACGTCATCGGCGCGAATCCCCTTTCGCATTTCGGCACGCTGGGTCTCGGACGCGGCCGCATGGAGTTGCTGATCGTCCACGAAATGTTCATGACGGAGACCACACGTCAGGCCGACATTGTCTTCCCGGCCGCCTCCGCCTATGAGAAGGATGGCAGCGTCACCAACACTTCCGGCGAAATTCAGCTGCTCCACAAGGCCGCGGAAGTCATGGGCCCGCGCACCGACTTCGATCTCCTGCGCATCCTTTCGCACCAGCTCGAAAAGCTCGGCCTGGGCAAGGCGTTCCACTACAAAACGCCTGGAGCGATCTTCGAGGAAATTCGCAAAACCGTGCCGAGCTACAATGTCGAACTCGCCGGCCTGCTCACCGGAGGCGCGGAACCCACGCGTGTGCACGTCTCGAAAAACGGCCACGTCCCGTACGACATTCCTGTTGGCCTGATCCGCTCCGCGCACGACACGCTTTTCACCAGCGGCACTCTCGGACGCTTCTGCACCATGATGGAATCCCTGCCGGAGGCCGAAGCCAAGCCGTGAGCTCCTTCCTTTCCACAAACGCAATTCTGATCATCACGCTCGTTAAAATCGCACTGTTGCTTTTCATCGTTTTGACCGTCAACGCCTACCTCACCTGGTTCGAACGAAAGGTTGTGGCCCACATTCAATCTCGCTGGGGCCCCCACCGCGTCGGGCCGCACGGTCTTCTGCAGCCGCTGGCCGACGGGCTGAAATTTCTTTTCAAGGAAGATCCCACCCCTGCGGGCGTGGATAAGTTCGTCTACTTCCTCGCGCCCCTTCTCTCGCTCGCCCTGGCGCTGACTTCCATCGCGGTCATTCCGTTTGGCCCGTCACCCATCCACATTTTTAATCGTGATATCTCTCTCGGCATCGCCGATCTCAACATCGGCATTCTGGCGCTTTTCGCCATCACCGCTCTCGGCGTCTACGGCATCGCCCTCGCTGGATGGTCTTCGAACAGCAAATATCCTCTCCTCGGCGGGCTACGCAGCTCCGCCCAGATGATCAGCTATGAGCTCGCCCTGACCATGTCCGTCGTCGGTGTGCTCTTGATGGCCGGTAGCTTCAACTTGCGCGAGATTATTAACGCACAGGCGCATCATCCGGCGTGGGGGTTTCTTGGCTGGAACATCTGGCCGCAGATTCTCGGGTTCTTTTGCTTCTTCATCGCCGCCGTTGCGGAAACCAACCGTGTCCCCTTCGATCTTCCCGAGGCCGAATCCGAGCTTGTCGCCGGGTTCCATACCGAATACGCCAGTTTCAAATTCGCGATGTTCTTCATCGCGGAATATACCAGCATGATCACGGTTTCTTGCCTCTGTTCCATTCTGTTCTTCGGCGGCTGGCTCTCTCCCTTCCCTGCAACGCCCGCTTGGACTTTTACGCACTATCTCCCCTCCCTGCTGCTGATCCCCTTCGGCTTGTGGGTCATTTGGGACGGCATTCGCTATGAAACGATCTTTGGCCGGCTTCTTCTGCCCGGAATTGGCACAGCGACCGCTGCGGTCGGTGCGGCCTTCCTTTATTTTCCTGACGTCAACGAATTTATTCAGGGCCCCTTCTGGCTCCTCTCCAAAGTTTTCGTATTCCTTTTCATTTACGTCTGGATGCGCGGTACGCTCCCGCGCCTCCGCTATGATCAGCTCATGAACGTCGGCTGGAAACTCCTTCTCCCCGTTTCCATCGCCAATGTCATCATCACCTCGTTCGCCATCCTGAAGTGGGGTGCGCGATGACGCCGCAGCTCGGCATTTTCTGTGTTCTCGCCGCGCTCTCCGTGCTTGGCGCTCTGAGCCTCATCTTGCAGAAGCACCCGATTCACAGCGCGCTTTCTCTCATCGTCGTTATGGTCTCGCTCGCCGGCCTGTACCTCCTCATGGGCGCTGAATTTGTGGCGGCGGTGCAGATCATCGTCTACGGCGGCGCCATTATGGTGTTGTTCGTCTTCGTCATCATGCTTCTGAATGCCGGAGTGGAAGAGCACACTAACCTTTCAAAACTTGCGGGTATCGCGGGAATTCCCCTTACTGTGGCACTTGCGGGATTTATCGCCGCGGCCATTGCGCGTTCCGGCGAAGCCGTTCAGGCCGCCGCGCAAACTGGCGCCGTCTCCTCCACTCGGGACATTTCCACCATGCTGTTTAAGGAATTCGTCTATCCGTTCGAACTGACGTCCGTCCTCATCCTCGTCGCGATTCTGGGCGCAATTGTCCTGGCCCAGCGGGAGAAATGACCATGATCCCGACGAACTATTATCTGGTTCTCAGCGCCATCCTCTTCGGCTTGGGCGTGATCGCCTTCGTCTTCAAGCGCAACATCATTACCATTTTCATGTCCATCGAGCTGATGCTCAACGCCGTCAATCTGGCCTTCGTCGCTTTCAGCCAGGCCATGGGCAAACTTGATGGCCAGGTGTTCGTGCTTTTTGTCATCGTGGTCGCGGCCGCGGAAGCCACCGTGGGCCTCGGAATCATTATCCTTACTGCGCGCAACCGGCAGTCGCTCAACGTCGAGCGCGTGGATTTGCTCAAACTCTAATGCCGACGCATCCCATACTCGACTATCTCTGGATCATTCCGCTCCTGCCGCTCCTCGGCTCCGCGGTCAACGGACTCTTCGGCGCCAAATGGCCTAATAAAATCGTCAGCGCCGTCGGCGTCGGCTCGACTGGCCTCTCTTTTGCCGCCGCGCTCGAAGCCGTCCGCGAATTCTCGCAACTCTCGCCAGAACAAATTCCCTGGGTGAAGCAATATTTCTCCTGGATCGCCGCAGGCACGTTCCGCGCGGGGTTCGACCTCCAGATTGACCAGCTCACCGTCGTCATGCTCATGATTGTCACGGGAGTGGGCTGGCTCATCCACATCTATTCGATGGGTTACATGTCCCACGAAGGCGGCTATTACCGCTTCTTCTCCTACCTGAATCTCTTCATGTTTTTCATGCTCATTCTGGTGATGGCCGCGAATTACGTTCTCCTCTTCGTCGGCTGGGAAGGTGTCGGCCTGTCGAGCTATCTCCTCATCGGCTTTTACTTCCTGAAAAAATCCGCCGCCGACGCCGGCAAAAAAGCCTTCATCGTCAATCGCATTGGCGATTTCGGCTTCATGCTCGGAATGTTTCTGCTCTTCCGCACCTTCGGCACGTTGGATTTCGTCGCGCTCTTTGACAAGGCTGGCCACTGGCCGCCGGAAGCGATGGGCCAGCTCGGTACCTTCACCATCGCGTGCCTGCTCCTTTTCATGGGCGCCTGCGGCAAGTCTGCGCAGCTCCCGCTCTACGTTTGGCTGCCCGACGCGATGGAAGGCCCCACGCCCGTCAGCGCGCTCATCCACGCCGCCACCATGGTCACCGCGGGCGTTTACGTCGTCGCCCGCTCGCATCTGCTCTTCACCCATGCGCCAACCGCCATGCTCGTTGTCGCTATCGTCGGCTGCGCCACGGCCATTTTCGCCGCCACCATCGGCCTGGTTCAGACGGACATCAAGCGCGTCCTCGCCTATTCCACCGTCAGCCAGCTCGGCTACATGTTCTTGGCCTGCGGCGTCGGCGCGTTTTCCGCGGGCATCTTCCATCTGATGACCCACGCCTTTTTTAAAGCGCTTCTCTTCCTCGCCGCTGGCAGCGTCATCCACGCCATCGGCGGTGAGCAGGACATGCGCCACATGGGCGGCCTCAGCGGCAAAATCCGCTGGACCTATCTGACGATGTTGACTGCCACGCTGGCCATCGCCGGTGCGCCGTTCTTCGCGGGCTTCTTTTCCAAGGACGCCATCCTTTTCTCCGCCTTCCAATCCGAAAATGGCGGACATATTTTGTACGCCTTCGGCCTTCTCACTGCCCTGCTCACGGCCTTCTACATGTTTCGGCTGATCTTCCTCACTTTTCACGGCAAGCCGCGCTACGACGAACATCACGTCCACGTGCACGAATCTCCCTGGAGCATGCTCGGCCCGCTCGTGGTTCTTGCCGTGCTCTCGATCTTTGGCGGCTGGCTCGCTCTTCCGGCCTTCTGGGGTGGCCCGGACTATTTCGCGAATTTCCTCCAGCCGGTCTTCGGGGGCGGCGAATCCGCCGCTGCCGAATCCACCGCGCAGGCGCTTGAGCTGCCCCTCGCCGGCGTCGCCGTTTTCACCGCGCTGGTCGGCTTTGGCATCGCCTTCTGGCTCTATCTCAAGCAGCCCGGCAAGCCGGAGCAGCTGGCCAAGTCGATGAAGGGCGCGTACACCACTCTGTTGAACAAGTATTACGTTGACGAGCTCTACGCCGCCATCATCGTTAATCCCCTTATGTGGATCTCCACAAACATTCTCTGGAAGACGGTCGACGTCGCCGGCATTGATGGCGCAGTCAACGGCATCGCGGATAGCGCCACCGCAATCGGCGACACCTCCCGTCATACGCAGTCCGGCAATACGCGCAGCTACGCCGTTTGGGTTGTCGTTGGCGCAATTGTCGTCATCGCCGCGATTTTTTGGCCGCTTCTCCGGCCCGCTGCAGGGATGGTGCCGTGATGCATCCCGACGGACACTTGCTCTCGGTTCTTGTTTTCTTCCCTGCCCTGGGCGCGCTCGCTCTCTTGCTTCTGCGTGGCGATGACCGCGTCTGGATTCGCCGCCTCGCGCTCACCATTTCTATCGCCGAATTCTTGCTTTCACTGCTGTTGATTCCGGGAGTGCCGGTCGGCGCCGCCCACTATCAGCTGGAAGAATTCGTCAAGTGGATCAACGTTCCGCCGATCAACTATCACCTCGGCGTCGACGGCATCAGTCTTTTCCTTGTCATCCTCACGACGTTTCTGACGCTCATTTCCGTCATCGCCTCCTGGAAGAGCATCGAACACCGCGTCAAGGAATTTTTCGTCATGCTGCTGATGCTCGAAGTGGGCGTCATCGGCGTCTTCTTCGCGCTCGATCTTTTCCTCTTCTTCCTTTTCTGGGAAGTGATGCTCATCCCCATGGCCTTCCTCATCGGCATCTGGGGCCACGAGCGCCGCATCTACGCCGCCGTGAAGTTCGTCCTCTACACCATGACGGGCTCCATCCTGATGCTCGTCGGCATCATCTGGCTCTATAACGCTACCGGCACGTTCGACCTCCCCAAAATCCAGCAATTCCTCCAGAGCGGCGCGCTGGTTCTCCCCGCGCGCACGGAGATGATTCTTTTCCTCGCCTTCTTCCTGGCCTTCGCCATCAAGGTCCCGCTCTTTCCGTTGCACACCTGGCTCCCAGACGCACACGTGGAAGCACCCACAGCAGGCTCGGTCATCCTCGCGGGCGTGCTCCTGAAACTCGGCACCTACGGCATGATCCGTTTCTGCCTGCCGCTTTTCCCCAATGCTTCGCGCCGCTTCGCGCCCGCTGTGGCTTTGCTCGCGATCATCGGCATCATTTACGGCGCGCTCGTCGCCCTCGTCCAGCCCAACCTGAAAAAGCTGGTCGCCTATTCTTCCGTCAGCCATCTCGGCTTCGTAGTTCTCGGGATCTTCGCTTTCAATCCCATTTCCATGCAGGGCGCCGTTTTTCAGATGCTGGCGCACGGCATCTCCACCGGCGCGCTTTTCTTGCTTGTCGGCATGCTGTACGACCGCCGCCACACCTTTGAAATCTCCGAATACGGCGGCCTGGCGACGCCCATGCCCAAATTCGCTGCCTTCTTTCTTTTCGTCGCGCTTTCCTCGCTCGGCCTGCCCATGCTCAATGGCTTCGTCGGCGAATACTTGATCCTCCTCGGCACGTACCAGGTCCATTGGAATTGGGCCGCCTGGGCCGCTTCCGGCGTGATTCTTTCCGCCTGCTATTTGTTGTGGTCTTATCAGCGCGTCTTCTTTGGCGAAGTCACGCGCGAAAAAAACCGCACGCTGCCGGACGTTTCGCCTCGGGAAAAATGGATTCTCGTCTCCATGGCCGTTGTCACGCTGTGGATGGGTGTCGGCTCCGTTGCTTTCACGCGCCGCTTCGCCGCCTCCTGCCAAAACGTGCTCGACCAGATGGGGCCCGGACAAGCGCAGGAGACCGCCGCTCCCGCTAAGCAAGCGCCTAACGCCGGAGATGTTTCTGGCACGGTCCTTTTACCTGTCATTCCGAGCGCAGCGACGAACGCCCGACGAGGCGCGCGAGTCCCCAGTCTTATCGGGAGGAATCTGCTTTTGCGTCCCGAGCGGCAGGATCGCTCGCCAAATTCACTCGAAAGGACCGCGAGCCGCTAAATGTTCCCTGTCCGCGAAGACATGTTGCGCGTCATGCCGGAGCTGATCTGGAGTGGTTTTGGCGTGCTGCTGATGCTGTTCCAGCCGTTCGTGCGCAACCGCCACTTCTTCACGTTCCTCGCCTTGCTCGGCTCGCTGCTCGGAACGCTCGCGGCCCTGTGGCCTGCCGCGCTTGGCGGAACCGCGTTTGGCGGAATTATCCAGGCGGACTCCTTTAGCTTCTTTTTCCATTTGCTCATCGGCCTCGTCGTATTTCTTGTCGTCCTCGCCGCCGGGCCTTACCTCGAGCGCGAGCGGCTCGCCTTTCCCGAATTCTTCGCTCTGACGCTGTTCGCCACCGCCGGCATGGGCGTCCTCGCCTCCGCCCAGGAGCTCGTTACGGCCTTCATCGGCCTCG
This sequence comes from Candidatus Acidiferrales bacterium, assembly GCA_044447665.1. Taxonomy (GTDB): domain Bacteria; phylum Acidobacteriota; class Terriglobia; order Acidiferrales; family UBA7541; genus Acidiferrum. The sequence continues at coordinate 32,116 of JBIOGB010000028.1, forward strand.
AGCTCAGCTCCATCTCCAGCTACGTTCTCGCCGGATATCGCCGCGAGTCGCTCAAATCCAGCGAATCCTCCTTGAAGTATTTCCTGCTCGGCTCCTTCGCCACCGCGTTCTTTCTTTACGGCATTGCGCTCGTCTACGGCGCCACCGGCACCACAAATCTCTCCAGGATGACCGAAGCCGACCCCTCCAGCAGCCTCCTGAAACTGGGCTTTTCGCTCATCCTAATCGGCCTTGGCTTCAAGGTAGCCGCTGCGCCCTTTCAAATCTGGACGCCTGACGTTTACGAGGGCGCGCCCACGCCGGTCACCGCGCTTTTCTCTGCGGGCCCGAAGGCCGCCACCTTCGCGCTTCTGCTGCGCATCTTTGCCACCGTTCCCGCCGCGACGCAATTCTGGTTCTGGGCCTTCTGGGTTCTTGCCGTTCTCACCATGTTCGCCGGCAATCTTGGCGCGCTCGTCCAGACTAACGTGAAGCGCATGCTGGCCTACAGTTCCATCGCCCATGCGGGCTACATTCTTGTCGCCTTCGCTTCCGTCACTTTTCTCGCGCAGGAAGGCGCCGCGGCTGCCGCTCCCGCTTATGCGGCGATTCTTTTCTACTTGCTCAGCTACGCCCTCGTAAAACTCGGAGCCTTCACCATCGTTTCGCAATTCGGCGGCGAGGGCGAAAAGCATCTCTCTCTCGACGACTACGCCGGCCTCGGCCAGCGCCAACCGTTCGCTGCCGCCGCCCTCGCTCTCTTCTTGCTTTCGCTCCTCGGTCTGCCCGTCACCGCTGGGTTCTTCGGCAAGTTTTATATTTTCAAGGCCGCGGTAAATTCGCACCTCATCTGGCTCGCGCTCTTGATGGCCGTCAACAGCGTCATCGGCGCGTATTACTATCTCCGCGTCATCGTCGTCATGTACATGCGCGAGCCGAGCCCGGAAACTGCTTCCTCCGCGCCAATGCGCTTCCCGCTCACCGTCAATCTGGTCCTCACCATCGCCGCCGCCGGTACTATCTACTTTGGCCTCTTTCCCAACCAGGTCCTCAACTTCGTCCTGCAAACCAATCTGCTGGGGCACTAGAGACACACGGGTGCCCCCGTTGTCATGCCGTGCGTATCTGTAGAGGATGCGCTCTAGAAATTCGGCCGGCAGGCGTCGTTACATCAACTCTTCAATGAAGGAGCGGGCTATATCCGGGGGAACCCTCGGGTCGCGATGGACTAGAGGGCCTTCATTCAACACCGGTTCCGCCGCGTGCAAGGAGGGAACGTCGGTGCGCTCGAAGAATTTTCCGATGGGGATCTCTTCGCCCCAGTGCAAAGATTTCTCCATCGCGGCCATCCAGTCAGTGGAATCGTAGGCAGAGTCGTCCTCAAGCTTCTTCACCCGCGGACGGAACCACTGGTAGGTATTGTCGTGATTGTATGTGACGCACGGGCTGAAGACGTCCAGGAACGAAAAGCCTCTGTGCTGGATGCCTTGCTTGATCAGTTCGGTGAGGTGCTTCTGCTCGCCGCTGAACCCCCGGGCGATGAAGGTGGCGCCTGCCGCGAGAGCCAGGGAGATAGGATTGATCGGCGCCTCGATGTTGCCGAAGGGCATGCTTTTTGTCTTCATGCCGATGCGGCTGGTCGGCGACGTCTGCCCTGTAGTAAGGCCGTAGATTTGGTTGTCCATGACGATGTAGAGCAGGTCGACATTGCGCCGCATCGTATGCACGAAATGGTTGCCGCCGATCCCAAAGCCATCACCGTCGCCGCCCGTCACCACCACGGTCAGCTCGTGATTGGCGAGTTTCAAGCCGGTGGCGACTGCCAAGGCCCGGCCATGCAGCGTGTGCATGCCATAGGTGTTTATGTAGCCGGGGAGGTTGGAGGAGCACCCGATGCCGCTGATGGTAACCACATTGTGCGTGGGGATCTGCAGCTCGACCAACGCTTTTTGAAGCGCGGCGAGCACGCCGAAATCGCCGCACCCCGGGCACCAGTCGGGATCGACTTTGCCTTTCAGATCGGCCAGCGTCAGTTGACTGGGCCGCTGTACGATTGTCGCCATTCGCGTCTCCTCCTCAGACCATAATCTCGTGCGTGGGAACAGAGAGTTTCGTCTTCCCGGCAAGCTGTTCCTTTACTGCCTCCACGATATGGTGCGGCATGAAGGGTTCGCCGTCGTACTTGCGAATGTGCCCATCCGGCACGAAACTCGTTTCGCTCCGCAGGTAGCGCGCGAACTGGCCGCTGTAGTTGTTCTCCACGATGATGGTGTGTCTCGAGTTTTTCAGGATTTCGAGGATCGCATCTCCGTGCAGCGGCACCAGCCAGCGGATTTGCAGCTGATTGGCGGAGATTCCTTGCTCATTGAGGATCTCACAAGCTTCCTCGATGACTCCCTTCGTCGAACCCCAGCCGATCAGGGTTACATCGGCGTTGCGCGGACCCGACAGCGTGGGCCGCGGAACGGCAGCCTCAATGCCCGCCACCTTGCGCATCCGTTTTTCCATCATGGCGCGGCGCTTCGTCGGATCGGTGAGCTCGTCGCTGATCAGGACGCCGTCCTCCTGGTGCTCGTCCGTGGCAGCCGTGTGGATATGGCCCGGCACGCCGGGCACCGCGCGCGGCGAAACTCCGCTCTCGGTGATTTTGTAACGTTTGTAACCGCCGTTCGTGGAAGCAGCAGCTGAGTCGCCATTGCCGTTGGCGGTGGTGATCAGTTCGCCGCGGTCGATGACAGGGCTGAAATCAAGCTCTTTCGGATGCACGCTGAGCCTGCCTTCCGAGAGCAGCAGGTCGCACAGCACGAGACCTGGGCACTGGAAGCGGTCGGCAACGTTGAATATCTCGGGGATGAGCTTGAAGCAATCGCCGATGTCCAGCGGAGCTGCGATCACCCGGGGATAATCACCAAAAGCGGCGCCGAGCATTTGCCAGAGGTCGCCCTGCTCGGTCTTGGTGGGAAGCCCCGTGGACGGGCCGGCCCTCTGGCAATCGATGACCACCACCGGGGTTTCCATCATTGCGGACATGCCCAGGCCTTCGCTCATCAGCGCAAAGCCGCCGCCCGACGTGGCGCACATCGTACGCACCCCGCCGTGAGCCGCGCCGATCGCCATGTTGATCACGCCGATCTCGTCCTCCACTTGCCGGACCATGATCCCGGCTTTGCGCGCGTTGGCCGCCATCCAATGCAGAACGCCAGTCGCAGGGCTCATCGGGTAGGCGCAATAAAATTTCACCCCAGCGGCAGCGCCGCCCATGGCCATCGCCGTATTGCCGCTCAAGATGGCGTAGCGATTCTCGGTCTTGGGAAGCGGATTCGGGAAAGCCGCAAAATGAGCGGCGGCATGATCATAACCGGCGCGGGCAACGCTGACGTTTTCGGCGACCACCGCATCGCCTTTTCTCTTGAATTGCTCTTTGAGGACTTCTTCCAGCGCCGGGAAGCCAATACCCATCATGTGGAGCCCTGCGCCGATGGCGAGCGTGTTCTGCGCAACCTTATTTCGCGTGATGTCGGCCAATTCCGAAACGGGAAGCGGGCAGAGCTGCACGCCGTCCGCCGCAGTGCCTGGCTTAATCGTATCGGCATTGTAGATGCACGAAGCGCCGGCTGTGAGCAAGTTCAGGTGGCGATCCATGCTGTCCTGGTTGAGCGGAATGAGCAGGTCGATCCGGTCACCCATGTTGGTGACTTTCTCGGGGCCCGTGCGAATGGTCAGAAAAGTGTGACCGCCGCGGATGATGGATTGATAGGCGTTGTAGGCGTTGAGGTTCAGGCCGCGCCGGCTGAAGATTTTCGCGAAAATGTCGCCCGGGGTGGCGACACCCTGTCCGGCTGCGCCTCCGATGCTGATAGCAAAGGTCTGCTTCATCTCGCCCTCAGTGACCAGGAGCCGGCCGAGCCGCCACGACCGCGCGCCCGCGCCAGGCTCAAATGAATGTTGGTTTTCCCGGCCGCGAAACTCTGCATCTGAATCGTTTCAGCTTGCATTTTCATTCAGCCAAAGTATAACCCAATTCTTCCCGATTTTCCCCCTTGCCTGAATGGATCCGAGCAGCTGTAGCAACCGACCATGTACTGGCGGGTCTTCAGACCTGTGCTTCGATTCTGTACTGGCGGACTTTCAGACCGGTGCTTCGATTGCGGGTGCCGCACCCTTCGCTTCTAAGGGTGCGGGCTTTGACTTTGCTTTTTTCTTGTTCGTCTTCCCGCCGCCCGCCGGCGCTAATCGGAGCCGAGGGTCAACCGTTTTTCTTCGAGATTGATCTCTACATATTTGAACTCGTCGAGAATGTCCTGACCCAGAATGCCGTCGATTTTTCGTTGAAATGCGCGCGAGAGGTCCTTCGTATCCACAACCAGAACGCGTTTGTCTTTCCAAACCGTCGTTCCGATGGTCAGCGTTGCCTGTCCCCAGCGGCCATCTCCCACGAATCCGGTTCCTTTTCGAGGCGGGTCGGCGCGCGGGAGGCGAGCGGGATTCAGCCCTGAGATTTCCGGGCTCAGAATGGTGGTATTCGAGCCGGTATCCAGGATCAATACGGCCGGCTTTCCATTGACCCGCACACTCACCAGGATCACGCCGTTGTGCGGGCTGCGTTCGATGGGCAGAACGATCTGCTGATGCGAAGTCTTTGGAGCGCGATCGGGCTGCGGCTGTCGTTGTAGCTCTTGACCGGCCGCCTGGCCCGACCCGGCGGAAAGGACGGGCACACTCAGGGCGAGTGCCGAACCGAACAGCGCCGATAGGTAGAACTTCCGCCTCATCCCTTTTCGCCCGTGCCTAGCAAGTTTCTACGCCATGCTTTGCCGCTCAGCGGGACACGCTGGCTTCCGGTTACGCGCCGCCGCAGAGCCGCGTGCCGGCCGTCCCTCCGACTTCGCTCTGTTTATTACCAGCATACGATTTACGCTGGTGAGAATACTAGTAGGTTGCTTCTCACCTGTCAAGTGGTCTAAGATGGTGAGACAATGAAACAGCCCTCGCCGAAGCTTACGTTTGAACTGACTGGCGGCCGCTTGTGCCTCGACTTCGCCAATACAGTCGACAAACGCCTGAAAAACAATCCCGAGGACAAGCTGAGCGGATACCAGGAGTTCGTGGCGTTTGGTCAACAGACCGGTGTGTTTTCTCTCTCCGAGGCCCGGAAACTGCTGCGTGAAGGAAGGAAGAACAAGGGCGAGGCGTCCAGACTTTTTCACCACGCCGTGGCCTTGCGCGAAGTGATATTCAGGATCCTCTCGGGTGTGGCGGCTCACCACGAGATTTCCAAAGCAGATGTGGGCGCCCTCAACGCCGCACTTCAAAGACTGAATACCGACTCCCGGGTTGCGCCCGGGAACGGACAGGTTGCCTGGCGGTGGGTGGAGAAGAGCAGCGGCGCTGGCCGGCTCATCGGGAGGATCGTACGCTCGGCGGTGGAGGTATTGACCTCAGACGATATCGAGCGCGTGAAGCAGTGCGCATCCGAGAATTGCGGCTGGCTGTTTATGGATCGCAGCCGCAGCCGGAACCGACGGTGGTGCGAGATGCGAACGTGCGGCAGCCAGCACAAAGCGAGAGCGTACTACCAGAGGAAGAAGGCGAGCATCCGATGAAAGGCGCCTGCCCGCCTTGGCGGGCGAGTCCCGCCTGCACCGATCCTGTCGGGGACCTTGTCGGGATCCTCGATTCCGGCTCCTGTCGGAACGGGAAAGATTCACCCGACGAAGGGTGCGAGTCCCGATCCGATCGGGACGGCCGCTTGGCGTCTGCCCCGGCAGATGTTGCGGGGACCGGGTTGGGACCTCGCCACTCTCGCCTTATGCCGCGCATCTCACCCTTGCAGACGTGAGGCTTGTTTACCCAGAGCCTCGAAGGGCCCCGCCCGTCAGGGCTAAGAGATCTGAGTTAAACATCTTTGTCGTGCTCTGTCGTGATGGCTATCACATGGAGGAGTGACCTGGATCACTGGCTTTCCCTAGATTCCGGAGTAAATGAACGGCAATGTCCGAACGTTACGGACAACAGTGGCGAGAAATGTGCCGCGAGGAGGAGCCAGATGACGAGGAATAATAAGTTTCGGAAACTGAGCCTCCGGGGTGGGCTGGGCGCCTTGGCCCTGCTGGGAACCACTATCGCATGGAGTCGATCACCGTCCCATCCCGCCGCCCCTGAAGGGCTAGCTGCGCCGACAAGAGGGTCACAGTCGGCCGCGTCCTCCGGCTACGTGGTCCGGGCGATCGAGGAATCCGTCTCCGGAACGATTTCCGGCCGGATCCTGTATAGCGGAAAGCCAGTGGTGCCGAAGCGGTTCCCAGTAACCAGTGATACAGCTATCTGTGGAACTACGAAAGAGGTTTATCCGGTGAAGATCGAACAGGGAGGAATCGCCGAGGTGGTCGTGTGGATCGATGACATCACCAGCGGCAAGGCGTTTAATTTCCCGAGCCCAATGATCGATCAGAAAAAATGTGCGTTTGTCCCACATGTCCTCGTGATGAAGCCGGGAGAGCTCAAGTTGGGGAACACCGACCTTTGCATGCACAACATCCATGTTATTAGCTACGCTAACCGGGAGGTGAACAAGGCCATTCCACCCGGTTCGGCCGCCCAGGAAATAACGCTGGGGCGCTCGGACCGAGTAACGGTTCGCTGCGACGTGCACAAGTGGATGAGCTCCTACGTTGTCGTTGCGAAGAATCCCTACTACGTGGTCTCTGGAGCGGGAGGCAAGTTCCGGCTTGAGGGTATTCCCGCAGGCCATTACCACTTGAAAGTCTGGCAGGAAACCCTGGGCGAACTCGATCAGGAAATCACCGTCGAAGCGGCCAAACCTACAGAGACGAGCTTCACCTATCGGGCAAGCGGCGTGTAGACGGCCCGCCTGCCCCGACCTGTCCCGACCCGGTCGGGAGAACCAAAATGGGAAGAGCTCATATACACCCCCCCCGTGTTTTCGTATGAGTGGCAAGTAAAGGACTTACAGGGAGCAGAGTTTGTAAGAGTGGCAAATACAAGAGTTATAGGTTCGAGGTTTGCGGTTGGAAATCGGAGGGAGGGAAAGTGGCCCTTCGCGGAGAACGCTCGGGGTAAACGCGAGGGGGGTATACGAGTCTGTGTGGCAACTACAACTCGTGGCCACAAATTGTGTGAGGCCAACCACTCTTTCACAATATGTTGTGGTCGCGACGAGCAAAAACCGAGTATCCACACAGACTCGTATACACCCCCATTGCAATGGAAAGAGTCCGCAAATAATTGAAACAAAGGGGGTTGCGGGCGTCCATTGACGCGAAAGAGTCCGGAAGCGATTGAAAATAAAAGGGTTGAATGACTTCAATGAGCTGAAGGAGTCCCCGTGAGCGGCGTTACGGCGAGGATGAGCTTCGGTATACACGCGAGAGGATAGCAGAAAAGTACCCGGCGTGTCAATTACTTTGTTGGTACCGTTCGAATGAGATGCGGAAAATGTCCGAGAAGAAGAGCAGCTAAGACAGACTCGACACGCCCACCCTTTGCCAAAAACCGCAAAAGGATACGGCACCCGGCAAGAAGCTCAGTGCGAGAGATTATCAATGCTAATTCTTTCTCCTAATCTCGAATACAAGAACCTAGCAGCGAAAATCCAAGACGCAGCCTAGTTATGGTCTTGGCAGTACGCAACTACTGCTCTACGCGCGGACTTAATTGCACAATAAGGGGTAATGTGCTTCCCGTCTTCGTCGGTAATTACGCCCATAATATAGAGTGATACTTGGCCACTTATCAATTCCTTCATCACTTCATCGCTACACTGCATGCCTTCTGGTAAGCTGACTTCTTTTTCAAAAGGCATCTGTAGGCTGACATGGTCGGTAGGGGAGTTCTTGGCTGTTGTTTTGATAAATTCATTCCAATGCCCGTCTTCAATAGTCCGTTGCTCTGTAGGGCTTCCGCGATAGACATTGATTTCTTTGTCGAGGAAAAATTCCCAATAGCCGAATAATCTCATTTCTGGATAGGAGGCATGTTTGGCAATGATTTGCACCGTTACGGGCTGACCCACTTGGAATGGCTCAACTAAGATTTTGCTCACAATGACTGGGCGCTTCGTTTCGTCTGACGGCCAAGCTATCCAAGCACAAAGAAACATGCCGACCCAAATAACCGATAGAGTTCCAAATGACCGTAGGCGACTCCGCAGCCATCCATGCTCCCATGCAGCCATGCTCGTACCGAAACCGCCAGCGATTACGAGTAGCACGATACCGTCCCGTGCAAGTGTGCCTTGGCCCGCTATGAGTGCAAGTATGGCCCCGGCACTCACGGTCCACCACAAGCCGATGCGATAGGTTTTTGGGAAGGACTTTTTCGCCATGATTGGGGATTATGTCCTAATTGTTTGCGTGGGGTATATAGCCCAAAGAAAAAGGCCCCCGACCGGGTCGGGAGCCTCTCTGCAAAACCGATGAAAGTGTCTACGAGATTTTGAGCGCAATCATGGCCAGCGTGAACAGCACCAGCGTCTCCACGAACACGAGACCCAGAATCATGGCCGCGCGTATCGGCCCCGACGCTGCGGGGTTGCGCGCCATGCCTTCGCACGCTGCCGACGCAATGCGTCCCTGGCCTAGACCGCAGCCAAACGCCGCGATTCCCATGCCGAAGGCGACCGCAATCGCCGCCAGCCCCCTGCCGCCCGCGGCGGCTTGTTCCCCGCCCTGCGCGAATGCGGCCGGCGCCACCAGCAGCACCGCCACAAGCGCTGTCATTACGAACATCGCTTTCTTCATCACTGCCTCCTTTGAGATTGCCGCCAGGAGGTGGTTCCCGGACACCGTGCAGCCGGGCTCACACTGGAGCAGCAAATTGCCGGCAACTGCGCCCGGCAAAGTTCGGTTAATGCTCCTCCGCGGTCGCCAGCCCCAAATAGACCGAAGGAAGAACCGTAAACACGTAGGCTTGAACGACGGAAACGAAAATGTGCAACCCCAAAAAGAGCACGGGAATCGTTGCCGGGAAGATGCCCAAGATCACGCCGAGCACGGGCGACTTCGACCAGCCAAACGTGGCACCGCCAACGAGCAGGCTCAGAAAGATTCCATAGATCAAGTCGCTCGCAAACATGTTGGCCCAAAGACGCACTGTCAGGGAGAGAAGCCGAGCGGTTGTACTGATGATTTCCACCGGGAACAAAAGTACCGCGAGAATCCACGCACCGATATCTCTCGGCGAGCCCGCGAATGTTCCCATGTATCCGACAACGCCATGATGCCGGATGCCCTGCCAGTTGAAATAGAGAAACGTCAGGATGGCGCAAGCCAGAGGAACCGTAACCACGCCGGTGGGAGCGGACAGGAACGGAAAGACGCCCATCAGGTTGGAGATCAGGATAAAAATCGAAATCGAGCCGACGAAAGCGACGTGATGTTTGCCTTCGTGACCCGTGTTTTCTTCCAACAGGTCGCGAATGCCGAATCCCAGCGGATTGGTGATCAACAATTCCGCAACTTGCTGCAATGTTCCGGGGCGTTCCGCCGAAAGCCGCGACCTCAACACAAGCGCAAAGAGCGTTCCGATCACGAGTACAAGCAGCCCCATGGCTACTTGCTGCGGGATGGGCAATTCCGGATGGTTCGGCTTGATGTGCAGCGCATGGAGGATGGAGAGCGCAAACGGGCCGAGATAATGATTGAGAATTCGCGTGATCAGATTAACGTGTTCTTCCATTCCTCATTCCACCGGACGCAGGATTTCGTACACGCTTACCGCGATTGTCGCGGCTCCCAGAGCACACAAGCCCACCACCATGCTTACGAGGGGAACTCTCAGAACAATAAAAATAACATACACAGTAAGAGCTATCAAGGCGTAGCGGAAGAGCGCCCGGAAATACGCGCCCATTGGCACGCGAGGCTGTTCCGCGCCGGCCTGGGCCGTGGAAGCGGTCACCAGTGCATCCAAACCCTGTCTGAGCCACCGAAAATTCAGCCAGGCGAGTATCGCTCCAATCGCCAGTCCTGCGCCCCACCAGCGGTCGCGCAGGGCCGCCACAATTCCACCGGCGGCAAACCCGATCAGGAGCGTAAGCCAAGCAATGCGGCGTTCCGTGGTAGCGCCCGGCGAGACCTCAGCCACTCTTGGTTCCATCCAGGCGCCTCAGCACCTCTCGCAAGCCTGCGTAAAATCCGACCCCGCCAAGAAGGAGCGTGAAGATCATTTTCGTGTGCAGCCAGCGATCGAGGAAATATCCGAGCGCGCCGCCGAGAATCACCGCCCCCACGATCGTAAACGGCAACTCGAGCGCCAGCGAAGTTTGCGTCGAGTATTTTTTAACCTTCTCCAACTCCGGGTTCGGTGGCTCGTTCGCGTTCGGCTTATCGTCGGAAGGCATAGCGCGTCAAGTTGCGATCACTTCTCGAAGAGCAATTCGCCGGCGCGCTGCGTGGCTTTCACCACAGCCTTGATCAGCGTCACGCGCAGCTTCCCTTCCTCGAGTTCGAGGATGCCGTCGATCGTGCAGCCCGCCGGCGTGGTCACGGCATCTTTCAGCAGCGCGGGATGATCGCCGGTCTCCAGCACGACGCTTGCGGCGCCCTTCATCGTTTGCGCCGCCAGCAGCGTGGAAACATCGCGCGGCAAGCCTACCTTCACGCCGGCTTCCGCAAACGATTCAAGGATGATGTACGCGAATGCCGGCCCGCTCGCCGAGAGGCCCGTCACCGCGTCCATATTTTTTTCATCTACGACCACGGTGCGGCCCACGGCGTCAAACATCGCCCGCGCCATCTCCACATGTTCGGCGCCGGCATGCGCTCCACGGCAAATTCCCGCCATCCCGCAGCCCACCGCGGAACAGGTGTTCGGCATCACGCGCACTACCGGCACTTTTTCACCGAGATGCTGTTCGATGTAACTCGTCGGTACGGACGCCGCAACGGAAATGACCAGCGTCTTCTCGCTTAGCTCCGGCGCAATCTCCTTCAGCACCTCGCCCACGACCTGCGGCTTGAGGCACAGCAGGACGATGTCCGCTCCGCGCACGGCTTTGCGATTCTCGGTCGTCGACGCAACGCCCAGCTCTTTCCCGAGAGCGGCTGCCTTCTCCGCGTGCTTCACCGTGGCCGTCACGTGCTTCGCCGCAAACAATCCCTGCTTGAGATACGCGCGAAGGAGGATTCCGCCGAGCTTCCCGGTTCCCAAAACCGCGAGCTTCTTGTCCGATAGTTTGTGTGCCATGGTGCAATCATTGTTGACGACGCAGCCATCCGCGTCAACCGCCGATTCGGTCCGCATTCGAGTACAATGCTCCGCGAAAGGAAGCCTCTTCCCCCCTGTGAAAGATTCGTGGAAAATCGGACGCCTGCGCCGCGTTTCCACTTTGGTCGCGCTGACGGCCGCTGCAACTTTTTTGGCCCAAGCATCCTGGCAAGCCGCCGCCGGCCAGCCGCTGAATCTCACGAAGGACGTGGGAGTCCCCATGCGCGACGCAACAATTTTGCGCGCCGACGTGTTGCTTCCCAGTCACACGGGCCGCTTCCCCGTCCTCATTTATCGCACGCCTTACGGAAAGCAATTCGCGCTGAAAGAATACAAAGCCTTCGAGAAAGCCGCTGCGCGTGGCTACGCCGTCGTCATCCAGGATGTCCGCGGACGTTATGCGTCGGATGGCGAATTCAATCCCTATCAGAACGAAGGACGCGACGGCTACGACACCATCGAATGGGCGGCGCGCCAGCCCTGGTCTGACGGCAATGTCGGCACGTTCGGCCTTTCCTATCCCGGCGCGGTGCAATGGCTCGCCGCCGTCGAAAATCCGCCGCATTTAAAAGCTATGGTTCCTGCGATGACGTTCTCGACGCCGCGCAATTTCTTCTACTCCGGCGGCGTCTTCGATGGCTCGTGGCTCGATTGGATCTGGATCAACATCGCCCCGGATGTGCGCCGCCGTAAGAATCTGCCCGGGCCGAAAACGCACAAGGAAGCCGCCGAATCCTGGAAGAGCGAGCACGAACGCATGCAGTCATTTCTTCCGCTGCGGGATCTTCCGGACTTAAAACAGGTCGCGCCCTTCTACTATGAGTGGCTTTCGCATCCTCCCGCCGATCCCTGGTGGGACTGGGCTGAGCTGCGCAACAAGTACGATCACGTCCACGCGGCTGTTCTCAATATTTCCGGCTGGTATGACGAAGCCTACGGCCCCGACGGCGCAACCATTAATTTCAACGGCCTGCTCGCTGCTCGCAAGACGGAGAGAGATCCCCGCACGCGCACGATCATCGGCCCCTGGACCCATGGCGGCCAGGAAGAATCCCGCTCCGGCGAACGCGAATTCGGTCCCACGGCCGCGATCGATTACGACGAGCTCATTCTTCGCTGGATGGACCACTACTTGCGCGGGATTGATAACGGTGTCGGCCGGGAGAAATCCGTTCGCCTGTTTGTTATGGGAGATAACATTTGGCGCGACGAAGATGCCTGGCCACTCGCCCGCGCCCGGGAACAATCCTTCTACTTGGCTTCAAAAACGCCTGGCTCTCAAACGGGCCGTCTGGAAATTGCTTCGGGCAAATCTGCGAAGCCGGACAGCACTTTCCTCTCCGACCCGGCGCATCCTGTCACCGACCCATTCGCCGAGTATGGCGCGCACGACTACCGCTCATTCGCCGGCCGCGATGACGTTCTCCTCTTTGACACCGAACCGCTGGCGGCTGACACCGAAGTCACCGGCCCAATTCGAGCCGAAATCTATCTCTCCGCCGACGTACCCGATCTCGACCTTTGGGTGCGGCTCCTCGACGTCGCGCCTGATGGCACCGCCCACAATCTCATGAGCCCTGGACTTGACGTTCTTCGCGCCAGCTACAGAAATGGAACAGTCAAGCCGGAACAACTCAAGCCGAAGAGCATCGTAAAATTGACTTTAGATCGTATGCTGACGAGCAATGCGTTTCTCGCGAGTCATCGCATTCGCGTGCAAATCTCCAGCGCCTTCTTTCCGCACTTCTCGCGGAACCTGCAAACCGGTGAATCCGAAATTATCTCTTCCGCCACACGAATTGCCCACGTGCGCATCTATTACGATGCGAAGCATCCATCTCAGATTGTCTTGCCGATTGTTCCGCGCTAAGTAATGCTTAATCGTGCTTTGCGCCGTGCAGCACGTTGACCGCGTGGGGCAGGAGATGCGCCACGGCGTCCAGCGATTCCGTCGCCCCTTTCGGGCTTCCGGGCAAATTCACAATCAGGGTCTTGCCCCGCGCAGCCGCCGCGCCGCGCGACAGCACCGCCGTCGGCGTCAGTTGCATCCCTTTTCGCCGCATCTCTTCCGCGATACCAGGGATGATGCGATCCGCCACTGCCTGGGTCGCTTCCGGCGTGTTATCCCTCGGACCGATTCCCGTTCCGCCCGTCGTCAAGATCAGATCGACGCGCCGCGAATCCGCCAGCTCGCGCAACTGTTCGCGAATGTTCGCGGGATCATCGGAAGAACGCAGGGCCGAAGTTATCTCCCAGCCGAGGCCGCGGCAGGCTGCCACGATTGCGGGACCGGAGAGGTCCTCGCGTTCGCCTTTTGAAACGGAATCGCTGATTGTGAGAACGGCGACGCGCATCGGGTGGGTTACTTCGGGAAAGTCACTTCGTTTCGACCGCGTCGCGATTGGCCTCGTCCATCAAGCGCATCGCTTCCATCAATAGGCCGGTGGTATTCCGCGTCGTGGTCTTGCGATTCGAGGTATTCGCCGCGTTGAAATCAATTTCAAATTCGCCCTCGGTCCACAGCACCACTTTATACACCGCGTCATCGCCTTCCACCTTGCCGATTTTCGCGTCGCGGCACTGACCGTTCGCAAAATACAGTTCGCCCTGCTCGCCGCCCTTGCGCACCGCCAGCCGGCAGGATTTTTGTCCCATCTCGAGCGACTGCATAAGATCAATCATGCTCATCTCTTCGAGCCGCCCCTGAATCACGCCGGGCCGCGAAGCGCGCTTTTGCAATTTCTCGAGGTGCAGCCGGTCCACCACTTTCTTGGTGATGCGAACCAGGTCTTTAATCAAGAAAGGCTTGGTGATGAACTCTTCCACGCCATCCACCAGCGGCCTCAGGCGCTCTTCGATGTCCGCGCGGCTGGCCATGAACAAGAACGGGATATGCCGGGTCGCTTCCCGCGCGCGCAGCTTCTCAAAAAGCTGCCGGCCGTCGAGCCCCGGCATTTTGTAATCGCACAAAATCAAATCCGGGGGATCGTCAATCACTTTCAGCAGCGCGTCGGCCCCGTCCACCGCCGTGATGACGTTGCACGCGTGCTCCAGTCCTTTCACGATCAGCTCGCGCACCAGCGGATTGTCGTCCGCCAGGAGCAGTTTGACGGTTGTTCCACTCGCTGCGCTCATCGCGCACGCCTCGGCAAGGCGGCCCTTCGCGGCCGCATCTTCTTCATTGCGCGATGAAAATCTCCACTCTTCCCGCCCGCCTTCTCGACGAGAAGAATGTCCGTGATCTCCATCCCTTTATCGAGGGCTTTACACATGTCGTAGACCGTGAGGGCTGCCGCAGTTACAGCGACCAGCGCTTCCATTTCCACGCCCGTCTGAGCGGCCGTTGTCACCCTGGAGCGCAGTTCTACGCCATTTTGGCATAGCCGCGCAGTCACATCAATGTGCGTCAACGGCAGTGGATGACAAAGAGGTATCCACTCAGCGGTTCTTTTGGCCGCCGCAATCCCCGCAATCCGCGCCACTTCCAGAGGATTGCCCTTGGGATTCCTCAGCCGCCGTACTTCCCGCACGACCCGTGGCTTCATGCGGACGAATCCTTGCGCGGCTGCGGTGCGCGTTGTCACGGCCTTCGCCGACACGTCCACCATGTTCACTTCGCCTTTTTTGCCGTAGTGTGAGAGCTTGGCCATATTTCTTCTTCGTTAAGAGCAAGCAAACCCGCCCTCTGAAGAGGGCGGCTACAAGTTCTCAAACTACATCTTTGCGCAGGAGAATGGTTACGGGCTCTCCTGTTTGAACCTGGTCTCTGTCCGCCGGCACGACCAAAAAACAATTTGCGTTTGCCACGGCAGCCACGTCGCCCGATCCTTGCCACTTCAATGCCTGCACAACGGGCGTTGTGCCGGTCCATTCGACCCGCGCCGGCAGGAAGTGCGTCAGCCCCGGCTTTTCGTTCAAGGCTTCCCCAAGCGACGCTAGCACCAAGGGTAAGGCTCGCGCTTCTGCTCCGCTCAACAAATCCAGGGCAGGCACAACAAACAATTCGAACGTCACCATCGTGGAAACCGAATTTCCCGGCAGCCCGAACACAAACGCGTCCCCGCATCGCCCAAAGACCGCCGGTTTTCCTGGACGGATCGCCACGGAATCAAAATAAAACTCCGCGCCCATCTTTTTCAGCGCAGTCTCGACGAGATCGTATTTTCCTATTGAGACTCCGCCCGAAAGCACCAGCACGTCTTCCTTCAATCCGCGCCCTATTTTCGCTCGTAAGTCTTCGATGTTGTCTGCCGCATTCCCTAGCAAGACCGGTTCACCGCCGGCCAATCGCACTTGCGCCGCGAGTGAAACGCTGTTGCTGTTGCGGATCGCAAATGGTCCCGGTGTTTGCTCGACGGCCACCACTTCGTCTCCCGTGGACAAAATCGCGACGCGAGGCTTCTTCGCACATTTCAGCTCCAGGGCTCCTACCTGCGCCGCCACTGCGAGCTCCGCATATCCCAGCCGTGTCCCCGGCGCAAGAATCTTTTGACCGGCGGCAGCCTCGCTTCCGCGCGGCACAATATTTTGCCCGGAACGCGCGTCTCGCTCGAACTTCACTTGTGGACGCACTCCGGCAGAATCAGGGCTTTCGAGTTTCGTGTGCTCGATCATCACTACTGCGTCTGCGCCGCCTGGAACCGCCGCACCGGTCATAATCTGCACGCAGGTCCCAGGCGCGAGCGCCTGTGTGATCTCGTCGCCTGCTTTGATTTCTCCGGTGCATCGCAGTTTCCTGCCGGCCGCTGCTTCCTCGGCCCGCACGGCGTACCCATCTCTCGTCGAACGATTGAATGGCGGGTAGGGGCGGTCGGTCTTCACTTCCTGCTGCAACACCAGTCCCAGCGCGTCCCACACGCTGACAGCCAGCGTCGCGCGCGGTCCTCTTTTCTTTCCAACTTGTTCGATGACTTTCTGGCGAGCTTGCTCGTAGCTGAACATCGGCGTGTTCCATGCAAATCAGAGCCAACGCGCCAGGAGCGTTCCCGGCGGCACGATGGTCGCGTCGCGCTCCGGGCCGGTGGAGATCATGCCGATCTCCACTTGCAGAAATTCCGAGATAAATCGCAGATACTCGAGCGCGGCTTTCGGAAGCTTTGCGCCATCTTTCACGCCGTAGGTCGTTTCGCACCATCCGGGCAGCGTCTTGTATTCCGGCGTCACGTGCTCGTATTCTTCCGCCAGTGCAGGCATCTCGTTCAGCGGTTTGCCCTTGTACTTGTATCCCACGCAGACCTGAATTTCGCGCTGCGTATCGAAAACGTCCAGCTTCGTCACAACAAGCGAATCGATTCCGTTGATCATTTTCGCATAACGCAACACCTGCAAATCCAGCCACCCGCAACGCCGCGGACGCCCCGTCACCGCGCCGAACTCTTTCCCGCGTTCGCGCACTTCCTGCGCTTCAAGGTCGGGCATCTCCGTGGGAAAAGGGCCGCTGCCCACGCGGGTGGTGTAGGCCTTGGAAATTCCGAGGACGTTTTTGATCTTCGTCGGCGGCACACCCGCGCCCATGGTCGCTCCGCCGGAGGTCGCGCTCGACGACGTTACGTACGGATAGGTTCCGTGATCGATGTCGAGCATCGTGCCCTGCGCGCCTTCGAACAGCACCGACTTACCTTCCGCCATGGCACGATTCAGCAGCTCCGCGGTATCACAAATGTAGCCGCGGATTTTTTCTCCGAGCCGCAACGTTTCGTCCACTTCGTGCGAAAAATCAATGTTCGCACCGTAAGCGCCCTTCGCGAGGCGGTTTTTCTCAGTCACGACGCGCGCGGCCTTTTCCCGGAACAGCGCCGGTTCCAACAAATCGCAAATGCGCAGCCCGCGCCGTGCCATTTTGTCTTCATACGCCGGGCCGATGCCGCGTGAGGTCGTGCCGATTTTGTCCGCGCCGCGCGCGTGCTCCGCGGCTTTTTCCAGCTCGCGATGATACGGGAAAATCAGGTGCGCGCGATTGCTGACATGCAGCCGGCCCTTTACTTCGATGCCGACTTTTGCCAATGTCTCGATTTCCGCCACCAGCGCCGCCGGATCCACCACCGTGCCCGTTCCAATCACCGCTTGTTGCTTGGGCCGCAAAATCCCGCACGGAATCAGCTGCAATACGTATCTGTCTTTTCCGATGATGACGGTGTGACCTGCGTTGTGACCGCCCGCGACCCGCACAATGTAATCAAACGAGCCCGCAAGGTAGTCCACTACCTTGCCTTTGCCTTCGTCGCCCCATTGAGCGCCCACCACCACGACCGATTTCATGCCCAGTCCTTCTCCGCGCCTGCCCCGGACAACCGGGGCCGCACCCTTCCCTCTTCGTCACTTCTTTCGAGGGAAACTTCCGGCGGGAATTCGCGGAAAACAGCAGAATCAGCATCGTACGCTGCCCCTGCCTTCAACGCAAGCAAGTGATTGAGCGAGGCGCTACTTCTTCAATTCCTGAAACCGAAAACAATTTACGACATGATCGTTGACCATGCCGGTGGCCTGCATGAACGCATAGCAAATCGTCGAGCCCACAAAACGGAAACCGCGATTCTTCAAATCTTTGCTTAGGGCGTCTGATTCCGCGGTTCGAGCCGGGACCCGTTTGTGCGTTTTCCATGCGTTCTGCTTCGGGCGGCCGTCCACAAACCGCCAGATGTAAGCATCGAATGATCCGAATTCTTCCTGGATTTTCAAGAAGGAGCGCGCATTGCTGATTGTGGAGTCAATCTTCAGCCGGTTGCGGATGATTCCGGCATCGGCCAGCAGCAGGCGCACTTTCTTTTTGTCGTAGCGCGCGACCTTTTCCGCATTGAACCCGTCGAACACTTCGCGGTACCTGGCCCGCTTCTGCAAAACCGTATCCCAGCTCAAACCGGCCTGCGCGCCTTCGAGCACGACAAATTCGAACAATTTCACATCGTTATGCAACGGCACGCCCCATTCCTGATCGTGGTATGGAATATTCAACGCGTTGATCGCCCAGTGGCAGCGGGTGACGCTCGCGTCCGACGGCTTCATGGCAGATATTCGGAGAGAAGGGCTTCGTTCAAAGCGCTATCGCAGAATTGAATGGATGATTATGGTATTTCCGCCGAGGAGGACCGGATCTGACGTTAGCTCTTCCGTCCAACGATCCTTGCGCCGCGCCGCGGGGGTCAGCTTCGCAAGCAGCCGGATCAGCGCCACGAGCGGCCAGTACAGCCACTGATTGGCTTTCTTCCGGTCGCGATAGACACCTTGAATCGCGAATCCATTTTTCTCCAGGTAATAGCGAAGCTCGTTGTATCCGATGGGATTCGCGTGCACCACGATCTCATCCATTCCGGCGCAGTCGTCGTGAATCTTCGCTTTGTATTGCTCCGAAAGCGGTTTGAAATGCGACGTGTAACCGTACAGCAGCCATTTCACGCGCTCTTCGATGTTCATGATGTTCGGCACGCTGAGGATCAGGTGCCCGCCGGGTTTCAGCAGTCTCTTGTATTCGCGAAAAGCCTGCGGCGGCGAATCGATGTGCTCCAGCCCATCGAGCGACGTGATGTAATCGAATGAGCCCGAGGAATACGGCAGCGTTCCGGACAAATCGCCGCGCTTGATCTCCACGCCATCCAGCCGGAAGAGCTCGGAGTACAGATCGCAACAACGGACATCGAATCCTTCGCGGAGCATATCCTGCGCGAGCGCACCTTCGCCCGTCGGGCAATCCAGAACCACACCCCGGGGCAACGGCCTCAAGATTTCCAAGACAGTCTCGTGCAGCCCCGGGCGCGACACCGCGATGGGTCCGCGTTCGCCGGCCAGCAACGGCGGATGATCCGCGGGCTTCACCGTCCGCGTCGCCGTTGTAGCTGTCTCGGGTGTTGCCAATTCTTGCCTTTCCATGAACCAGGAAGTGCCGCGGCTGCTGAGCAAAAACAGAAAGAGCGCGCCGCGTAAACTCTACGACACGCCCAATGCAAGTTCAAAACAATTACGCGATGTGGCGTTCCAGCGCCTTGGTGATCTGATCCTTCGGCACCGCGCCGACGATCTGCTCGACCATCTGCCCGTTCTTGAAAAGGAGTAAAGTGGGAATTCCGCGGATCTGGTAGCGGCCCGCCGAATTCATCGCTTCGTCGACGTTGAGTTTCACCACTTTCAGCTTGCCTTCATAGTCGTGGGCGATTTCCGCCACCGTGGGCGCCAGCATGTGGCACGGGCGGCACCACTCGGCCCAGAAGTCCACCATAACCGGCTTGGTATTGCTCGCCGTCAGCACCTCGGCGTCAAAATTTCCGTCCGTCACCGCTTGGATGTTTTCAGCCATATTCTTTGTCCTCAGCGGCTGGCCCAAAGGCCCGCCGCCATGTTCTCCTTCACCGATTTAATTAGATGTTCCAACAGGCATTTGGTTTCCTGAACCCGGCCCCGAGCCGCGAGCAGCCCTCCCCGGTCCACCAGTGGATGGCTCCGAGCCACGCGGGGCCCGCGCCGCCTGATACAGTTTCGCATACTCGGCTGCCGGCGCCTTCCAGGAAAAATCCTTGGCCATGCCGTTCAGTTGTATGCGCCTCCAGATGCGTTCATCCGCGTAGTGATGCAGCGCCTGTCTCACGGCATATAATAACGCGGCACCCGAGTATTCCGCGAACTTGAAACCTGTTCCTGTTCCGTGCTCGACATCGAAGGTTTCGACGGTGTCGTCGAGACCACCTGTCGCACGAACAATCGGCACGGTACCATACTTCATGCTATAGATCTGATTCAACCCGCACGGTTCGTAGCGCGACGGCATCAGAAACATGTCTGCTCCCGCTTCGATCTTGTGCGCGAGCACATCGTCGTAGGCGATCTTCACGCCGGCGCGATCGGGATACGCGAGCGCGAGCGCGCGGAAAAACTCTTCGTATTTCGGCTCGCCGGTTCCCAGGACGACGAGCGCGACATCCTCGCGCATCAACTCGCGAGCCTTCTCCGCGAGGATGTCGATACCCTTTTGATTCGCGAAGCGTGACACGATCCCGAGAACCGGCCGCTGCAAATTCCCGGACGGCAAGCCGAAACTCTCAATCAGCTCCTGCTTGCATACCTGTTTGCCGCTCAATTCTTTCGCGGAATAGTTCATGGCGATCCATTTGTCCTTCTCCGGACTCCAGGCCGAATAATCCACACCATTCAGAATTCCGGCCAGGCGGTCGCTGCGGCTTCGCGCCACGCCTTCGAGTCCGAAACCGTATTCCGGCGTTTGAATCTCCTGTGCGTACTTCGGGCTTACCGTCGTCAAATAGTCGGAGAAAATCAGGCCGCCCTTCAGCAGATTCACTTTTCCGAAAAACTCAACGCCACCCGGTTGAAACACGCTCGGGGGAATTCCGGCACGCTCCAAAACTTCCTTCCCGAACAACCCCTGGTACCCCATGTTGTGGATCGTGAAAACCACCGGGAGGTCTTTCACCGCGGGATCTTCCGCGTAGGAGGTGCGCAACAGCAAGGGCAGCAGAGCCGTCTGCCAATCGTGGCAGTGAATCACGTCCGGGGACCAGACCTGCTTGGCAACCTCGATGGCCGCCCGGCAAAACTCGCTGTAGCGCTCCGCATTGTCGGGATAATCCCCGGAGCTATCTCCGTAAATTCCGTCGCGGTCAAAATACTCCGGGTCATCGAGGAAGTAGTAACGCACGCCGTGGAGCGGCCCGCCGCCGGCGATCGCGGGAAAACGCAGACGCGTGCCCATTGGAATGGTCACGCTCGGCACAACGACACCGGCAGCTTTCGTTCCCCGGTAGCGCGGCAGCAGCACTGCAACCTCAAGCCCCTGCGCTACGAGAGCCTTCGGCAGCGCTTCGACGACGTCCGCCAGGCCGCCCGTTTTTGAAAATGGAAGTCCTTCCGATGCCACGAACAGGATTCGCAAGAGA
The DNA here is from genome assembly GCA_044447665.1 of Candidatus Acidiferrales bacterium. Classification (GTDB taxonomy): domain Bacteria; phylum Acidobacteriota; class Terriglobia; order Acidiferrales; family UBA7541; genus Acidiferrum. The sequence goes on from JBIOGB010000028.1 coordinate 53,199, forward strand.
TTCTCAGTGCCGCCTTTTTTCTTGCTGCGCAATCCGTTTACGCTACCGGACACATCTCCACGCGTCAAGCCGCGCAACGCGCGAAGTTGCTTCATTCCGCTGCGCGGGCCACGTAACACGGAGCACGCATTCCACCCCGCCTGCTACACTGTTGCACCCATGGCCCGCCAACGCCTCGGCCAACATTTCCTCGCCGACGCCCAGTGGCGCGAACAAATCGCGCGCGCCATCCGGGTTTCTCCCCACTCCACGGCACCCGCCAGGCCCGCCGGCAATGCCTGCTGGATCGAGATTGGCGCCGGGCACGGCGAAATGACCGAGCGCCTCCTCTCTACCGGCGCACAGGTCTATGCCGCCGAGCTCGACCCGCCCCTCATCGCGGTCCTCCAGCGTCTCGCCAAGAAATTCCCTAATCTAACGGTTGTCCCTGGTGACATCCTCGAAACGGATCTTGCCGCCATCGCAGATGGACGCCGCATCCGCATTTACGGCAACCTTCCCTACTACATCACTTCGCCGATCCTGCATCGGCTGTTTTCGTTCGCGGATCTCATCGACGAAATGCATTTCGTCATGCAAACGGAAGTGGCCCGCCGCCTCACCGCCAAACCCGGCAGCAAAGCTTATGGTTATTTGTCCGTAGCCACGCAGCTCTACACCCGGCCCGAATTTGTATTTGAAATTCCACGGAGTGCCTTTCGTCCGCCTCCAAAAGTCATTTCGGCTCTTGTGACGCTGCGTCTCCCGGGTGAACGCGCACGCCTCACCTTGCGGGATGAAGAGCGTTTTCTCGATTTTGTGAAATTGTGTTTTTCACAGAAACGCAAAACGCTGGTGAACAATCTGAGGTCTCTTGCCAAACCAGATGTCGTGCGCGGCGCGTTAGCGTCGCTCGCTCTCCGCCCCGATGCCCGCGCCGAGCAGCTCACTGTTGCGCAGTTTGCCGAATTCCATCGATTTCTAATTCCCGACTAGCTCTTTGCCCGCGGAAAATTGCACTCACTTCCTCCGCCTTTGCACTCTGTGCTCCGAAGGCTAATCCTTTTCTTCCTTCTTCTGCGCGGCAATCAATCGATCGGGATAATCACTCATGATTCCATCCACGCCGGCAGCCATCAGCATGCGGATGTGTGCGGGGTGGTTCACGGTCCAGCAAACGACCTGCAAATCCCTTTTGCGCGCGTCCTTCAGCAGCGACGGCGTCACCAGGTCGCCACGCACGGCCAACTGCCGCGCCCCTGCTTCCAATGCTTTCTCCAGAGGTTGCTCGATCTGTCCGTCGTACAATAAGCCCGTCATCAGCGTTGGCTCGATCTTGCGCAGTCTCGCCAAGATGTCCGCATCGAACGAAATTACCACCGACCGCGGGATCTCTCCTGACACTCGCAACGCACCGACCAGCGCATGTTCCCCGCCCCAGGATCCGCCCGGCTTCAGCTCCAGGTAAAACACCACGTCGTTCTTCTTTGAAAACTCCAAAATGTCTTCCAAGTTCGGAATCCGCTCTCCGGCAAACTCGCTGCCGAACCAGGATCCCGCATCCAGCCGCCGGAGTTGCGTCAGCGTGAGGTCGTGCACTTTGCCCTGGCCGTTGGTCGTGCGGTTCACGGTCGCATCGTGCATGGCCACAAAGCGCGAATCCCGGGTAAGCTGGAGGTCCGTCTCAATAAATGTGGCTCCCAGCGCGACGGCGCGTTTGAACGCCGCAAGAGTGTTTTCTGGAGCGTGTCCCGACGCTCCGCGATGTGCAATCACCAGCACTCCGGCAAGCCTCCACGGCAGCACTTGAGCCGAAAAAATGTTTCGTACTAGAACGCTCTTCTTAGTCGTATGCTAACACCCGCGGGCGCGACAAACTTGTGCACCCATTTGCCATGCCGCTTGAATCTAACCGGTAGATGCGATCGACATACGCGCTAAGAAGGAGGAAATTATGAGAAAGGAAATACGGGCCATTCTTGTCGCTCTGCTTTTTGCTCTCCCGTTCGCCTTCGCTCCTTGCTCCGGGGCGTCGCAACCCCCGGACGCGACGCAGCAGCGAAACGAAGAAAAATACCGCGAGAAGCTGGCCAAGGAAGTGCGCCACCAGCTTTTACTGCTTCCTTACTATTCCGTTTTCGACAATCTTGCCTTCAAAGTCGAGGAGGACAAGGTCACCCTGAGCGGCCAGGTGGTTCGTCCCACGTTGAAGTCCGACGCCGAAGCCGCCGTGAAGAGCATTGAAGGAGTCGCCACGGTCGTCAACAACATCGAAGTTCTTCCCATCTCGGCGATGGATGACCAGCTTCGCCGTGCCGTTTATCGCGCCATCTATATGGACTCCGCGCTCTTTCGATACGGTGAATCTGCCGTGCCGTCGATTCACATAATCGTGAAGAACGGCAATGTCACTCTGGTGGGCGTGGTGGACAACGAGTCCGACAAAAATCTTGCCAACCTTCGCGCCAACGGCGTGCCCAACGTCTTCTCGGTGAAAAACGACCTCGCCGTCGTCGGCAATTCGAAGTAGCTCCGCGTACCGCAGACGTCTGTCTGTGCGCATTTGACAATTTTCGCTTCAATCGGGCCGCCCGAATTGGCGGCCCTTTTCATCCTTCATTTCCTGCTTGCTCGCACGCCCTAGTCATTCTCGGAGCCCGTCAACAATCCTTGATTTCGCAAGATCCGGCGGACTTTCTTGGGCGAGATGGACAGCCGCGCCGCGCCGCGCGCCACTTTGCAGCCTTCTCGCCGCCACACCTTGGGTATTACCACGGCCGCGAAATCCTCGCTCACTTCCTGAAATGACTTGCTGCCGACGATGCCCTGCGACCATTCCCGCAGCGTGGAATTGATATTGCCCGCGCCGCGAAGCTTGCGCTTCAGCTCCTGCAATTCCCTCCAGACGTAATCGTGGTTCGCCGGCTGCAGCAACGCCGTCGCTTCGTCGGAGCATTGCCGGGCAGCTTCGATGCCGTCGGAGAAATCGAGGCACAAAGCCAATCCCAGCGCTATGTGCGCCTTGGCGATGAGCCGCCGGTTTTGGGTTTGCTTCACAAACTCCAGCGCTTCGCGGGCATATTCGCATGCCAACTGGGCGGACGACCCGCTGGATCCTTCCTCGATTTGCTCCTCAAATTTCGTGCATTCGACGCCGCATTGAAGAATTCGCGCCCTGCCTTTCAGCACGCTGTCTTTCTTTTCTTCACCCAGGGAAAAAGCCGTGGCCGCGACGGAACTCGCGCGATCGAGCTCGCCATTGTCCAGATAGAGGTAGCCGTACGTAATGTAGACATTTCCCTTGCCGCGATGGTCGTCGTAACGGTCATAAATTTCGCGAGCTTTGGTCAAATGCTCGAACGCCTCCTCGCGAAGACGCTTAAGCCGTTCGCGGCTCTGGAGCTTGGGGGGGGGCGGAGCGGCTGGCGCGGTACAGACCGGGCACATCCCTGACAGGATAGACCGGGGGCATTCCTGACACTGTTCATCAGTGGCCAGCGCGTGTAAAAAGCAGCGCATGCCATGGAAAGCGAGCAGTGTGATGGAAGAGAA
>JBIOGB010000029.1:0-50564 GCA_044447665.1 Candidatus Acidiferrales bacterium
CGAAATCCTCGAAAAAATTCCCGAAAATTCCGTCGACCTCGTCTTCGCCGACCCGCCCTACTTCCTCTCCAACGGCGGCATCACCTGCCACGCCGGACGCATGGTCAGCGTCAACAAAGGCGACTGGGACAAATCCCGCGGCGTCGACCGCTTCGCGGTCGCCAAGAACGATATTGCCACGCATGAATTCAACCGCGCCTAGCTCGCCGCCTGCCAGCGCGTCCTCAATCCCAACGGCTCCATCTGGGTCAGCGGCACCGCCCACGTCATCCACTCCGTCGGCTTCGCCATGCAGCAGCTCGGCTTCAAGCTCCTCAACGACATTTCCTGGGTCAAGCCCAATCCTCCGCCCAATCTCTCCTGCCGCTACTTCACCCACGCCACCGAAACCCTCATCTGGGCCGCGAAAAACTCCAAATCGCGCCACACCTTCAACTACAAGCTCATGAAGGAAACCAACCGCGGCAAGCAAATGAAATCCGTCTGGGAAATCAAGCCCCCCGAACCGTGGGAGAAAAAATTCGGCAAGCACCCCACGCAAAAACCCGTCGCCCTTCTCGAACGCATCCTCCTCGCCTCCTCCCACGAAGGCGACCTCGTCCTCGATCCGTTCCTCGGCGGCGGAACCACGCTCGTCACTGCCTTACGCCTCCGCCGCCACGCTCTAGGCTGCGAAATCTCCACTGAATTCCTCAGCCTTTCGGTTCGCCGCATCTGTTCCGATTTGGTACGCGTAGAAATTTCTGTTTCTTCCTTCGAGTTTTCTCTTGATCCGTTTCCCGATCCTATGGATCGATCCAAATGCGCGCTTTCTCGTGCAGCCCTTCGTGCAAAAAGTCGCGCCTCGGAAATGCCCGTTCACACCAAACTCGTTCAGCAGGAGCGCCGCTTCTATTTCATCGGCCGCACGAAACGCGAGGTCATCTTCACCGTCCTCGCCGAATCCCTAGACGAAGCCTGGGCGCAATTCCGCGCTTCCGGCCGCTCTGACTCCGACGCCCTCTTCATCATCAAAACCGAAACCGAAATTTACCTCGCGTAGATCAACTCCCACATACCCGCTTGTTGGCTAACCCCTTCCCCCGCAGATCATGACGTGATCTAATCCCGTAGGCCCGTAACTACCGACATACGTTAAGGAACACTAATGTCGAGCCACAAGATTCCACTTGTCGCCAACGAAGGCATTTTTTGCACTAGCCAGCCAGAACATGCTGTTTCATCAGCGCGTGAGCGAACCTGCCGATCTCGAAATTCGTGGGTACTTAAATGATGAAGTATAAGTTAGCCGATGAGGTTCAACAGATCAGAAAGGAAATTCCTGCACTTAAAGACGACGGCGCGTTCGTGCTTTGGTTCCTCCGCGCATTCTTAGCCGATTCTGAAGAATCCGCGAAACGCGCCTTAACCGGCCAGTCCGGGGATAAAAACTTGGATGCCATACTGATCGACGAGAACGCTAAACAAGTTCACCTAGTCCAAGGTAAGTATCACCATTCAGCAAAACCAGAGAAACGCAACGATGTTATGGCATTTGCAGACTGGGCGACTGTTCCGTGGTCCGAACGGCAAATTCGCGCAGCTTTCTATTCCAAACTTACTCCCCTTGCCCAAAAGAAGATGGACGTGGCGATAGACAGAATAAAGAAGCGTGGGTACGAGCTCAGACTCTACTTCGTTACGACAGGAACTGTAAGCGCGACAATAAGAGATGATGCCGAATACAAAGTAGTCCAGGCTTCGACACACCCTCAGATACAGATCCTAGATGTGAAACGCGTGGACCAAATATTCCACGATTACGTTTACGGAATTGCCCCAGCTGTGCCCACACTGTTCCTTCGAATCTCGGAAAGCGGAGCCGCCACCACGGAGGGGGTCCACCATAGGTTTGATCCCGACACGGAGATTGAATGCTGGGTTTTTTCAATGGCGGCAGCAGATGTAGGTGCTCTTTTCAAGAAATCGGGTATTCGGCTGTTCGCGCGGAATATTCGCGGCTATCTTGGTGAATCCCCTGAGATAAATGAGGCCATGGCTGACACCGTCAAATCTGAGCCTGAGAATTTCTGGTACTACAACAACGGTGTCACCATTGTCTGCGACGAGGCAAAGCGGGAGGTTGAGAGTGGTGTGGACGTTCTGCGGGTCGAACGAGCTCAGGTCATCAATGGCCAGCAGACCACCAGAACCTTGGAAAGTACGCCCTCCAAGGGGGCCAGTGTCCTTGTGAAGGTGATCCGTATACCACGGGCTGCCGGAGATCACGCACGCTATGAAGACTTAGTAAGCTCAATAGTTCGGGCTACCAATTGGCAGAATCCAATTACACCATCCGACCTAATTTCTAATGACTACATCCAGGTTTACTTGGAGCGCGAACTTCGGAAACGCGGATACCAGTATCTTAGGAAGCGCGAGAGCAAATCGGAGGCTAGACGCAGAGCGGACTCCCAGATCGACTTCCAGCTAAGCAAGTTTGAACTCGCCCAGTCTGTAGCTGGCTCTGAGTTCGACCCTGCGATTGTTCGCCAAGGGAAGGAGGCATTATTCGACGGACGATCCTACCGCTCAATTTTCAAGACGGAGTCTGTGGAATTCTACTTGAAACGCTTCTGGCTACTGAGAAATGTCAGCTCGGTAGCTTACGGCAGATCGAGGGAGTTTAAGTACGCTAAATGGCTCGCTTACAATCGAGTGTTCGATCTCACCTCTCAGGCCATATCATCAAAAGACTCGTCTCTCAAATTTCGAACAGCCTGCGAGAGGAATGACTTGTGGACGCTTACTCCGCTGAGAAGTCTAATCTTCACGGTATTTCGAGCTGTCATCAGCTTCTACAGAAAGAATAGTGGGACCGGAAAAGATCGAACGGATTGGCCAACATTTGTTAAATCCTCCAACCAACATACCGGTTTCGCGACTCATTGGCGGTCCGCAGAGAAGGCGAGAGCCAAAACCGTCCAGCGTAGGCTTAAGACCTTTCAGGCACGTCTCTCGTTAATTGATTTGTCATAGGTCCGCCCGAGCCCTCGTTGTGGCCGGTCGCCGCAGCAGGGTGAGTTCGTCGGGAAGCCGTGGATATTTCCTTACGCCTGTCAGCCGTGATCTAATCCCCGAGTGGATCTTCAACTTCCAACTGCTGGCCTTGACAGTTACAAAAGTGCTTCGCAACGTGCCCGTATCAGCACTGAATCCTGGGGCGCAACCAACTTCTTCTGCCCCGCTTGCGAATCGCCAAGGCTTAACCTCGCGCCGCGCAACACGGTCGCCGTTGACTACTTCTGTCCCTCTTGCGAATCTCCTTTCCAACTGAAAAGCCAGTCGAAGCCGCTAGGTCCTAGAATCGTTGATGCCGCCTATTCGGAAATGAAGCGCGCCATCCTCAAAGACAGAACTCCCAACCTCTTCGTCTTGCATTACGACCTCCGCACGTGGGCCGTCCGCACCGTCCTTCTCGTCCCCCATTTCGCTTTTGCGCTTTCCGCAGTCGAACGGCGCAAACCGCTCGCCCCGTCGGCTCGCCGTGCCGGTTGGGTTGGCTGCAACATTCTGTTGGATAAGATTCCGGTGCATGCCCGCATCTCGGTCGTGAGCGAAGGAACTCCGCAGACTCCGCGGGAAGTGCGCGGCGCTTACAACCGGCTCCGTCCCCTCGAAAAATTGCAGGTAGAAAAACGAGGCTGGACTCTCGACGTGCTTCGAGTCGTGCAATCGTTAGGGAAAATGGATTTCACTCTGGCTGACGTGTACGAGCACGCCGACGACCTTGCCAAGCTTCATCCCCAAAACGCCCACATCCGCGACAAAATCCGCCAACAATTGCAAGTCCTTCGGGACTTGGGCCTCCTCGACTTCCTCGGCGCTGGTTCCTACCGTTTACGCTGAGTTTCGAAGTGCCTCAAATAAGTCCATCCACCTCCGATGTTCTCCTTCTTTCGCTGGATGCCGCAGCCTTCGGTGGCGCCTGCCCCGACCCGGTCGGGGAGGCTGCGGGTTTTGACTTTTTCCCCGCCATTTCGCCGGCGTCCCGGCTTCGTTCCTTTCCTTCGCACTAACTTGATTACGACGGTTTTGGTGGCACAGCCATTCCTGGCTGTGCGCTACCCACTGCAAGCTAGCCCAGCCGGACACTCGCCAATCGCAAACCGTTCCTCTATTATCTTCTCCGTCATGGCCTTCCCCCAAGGAAAACCCGCACAGGCAAGAATGCCTGTGCCACTTTAGAACCCTCTTCACATGACCTTCTACCGCCGCAACCTCCCCCACTGGCACCCCGAAGGCAAAGCCGTCTTCATCACCTGGAGGCTCTATGGCTCCTTGCCCGCCTCCATCTTCAAGAAAATTCACACAGCCAGGAATGGCTGTGCCACGAAAGCCGCCGATGCCGAAGAATCTCCAGACAGGAAATTCCTGCAACTTGATGCTGCCCTCGATGCAGCCAAATCCGGCCCTCTCTGGCTCGCTGACCCCGAGCTCGCCGCCTACGCCGAATATCCTATCTGGCGCGGTGCCGAACTCGGACGCTACGAACTGTATGCCTACGTCGTCATGCCCAATCACGTCCATGTCCTGCTGCAGCCTCACTTGCCACTTGCGAAAATTACCAGTGTCATGAAAGGTGTCGCTGCCCGCGACGCCAACGCCACGCTGGGCCGCTCCGGCAAACCTTTCTGGCAGGACGAATCCTTCGATCACTGGGTCCGGAATTCCGCTGAATTCGAGCGCATCCGTCATTACATCGAATGGAATCCCGTCAACGCCAAGCTCGTCGCACGGCCCGAGGAGTGGAAGTGGTCTAGCGCAGGCAGTCCGTACTACAAGGGAATGGCACTTCCCAGCGGCGTTGAAAGAAAGCAGTAGCTCTGAACGGTTCCGCCGGGTGCCGCAGCCTTCGGTGGCTTTTCCCCCGCCATTTCGCCGGCTGTGTTTCCCTATCCGTTGTAGCGCCGGGCTTTCCCCTGGTTTGTGGGGGTCCCGACGGTTGGCGTTTACCCCGACGAAGTTGGTCGGGGTCGGGAAGCCCGGCATCTTTTCTTGCTACGCTCGTGCATATGCCATTTGACCGGAGAAATATCCGCCTAGCTCCTCGGAATTACCTCGCTTATGGAATCTATTTCGCCACAATCTGTTCTTACAACCGGAAGCCACACTTTGCCAATATCTCTCTTGGCCATGTGACACTGGGCCACCTGATTTCTCTCGCAACGCGCCACTCCTTCCTATTGCAAGCCTTCTGCCTCATGCCAGACCATCTTCATTTCCTCTGCGAAGGGAATTCTCCCCAATCCAACCTCCTTCGTTTCGTCACGGCCTTCAAACAACGCACCACCATTGCGCACAAAAATCGCGCCGAAGGTTCGCTCTGGCAAACAAAATTTTACGATCACATTCTGCGCGCACCAGATAAATTGGAATCCGTTGCTTGCTACATCTGGGCGAACCCGGTTCGGAAGGGTCTCTGTAAGGATGCAGCCTAGTATCCTCTGTCCGGCTCGCAAACGCTCGATTGGAAAAAACTCTGCGCGAATTTGAGTGATTGGCAGCCGCCGTGGAAGGAACTCGTGCCGGGCTCTCCCCGCAAAAAACGCGGGGAGTCCCCACAAACCGGGGCAAAGCCCGGCGCTACAAGAAAACTGTCTGAACCTTGAGTCCCCTTCCTCCGCACCAGCTAAAAGAAAAGTTCCGGTGAGACGTGGAAGCGCGCGCTCAGCCGCTCGATGTGGTCCTTGTTCAATTTCCGCTTACCGCTCAGGACTTCCGACACGATGCTCGGCGTTCCAAACACCTTCACAACGTCTTTCTGCATTAGACCGTGCTGCTCCATCAAAAACCGCAATACATCCAGCGGCTTCCCCCGCGGAAGCCGGTATCGCTTCTCCTCGAAATCCTCAATCAGCAGCGTCAGGAGTTCCGTCAGTTCCTTCTCGGCCGGCGTAAGCGTTTTGCCGCGCTGGTCAAGCTCATAGAGAATCTCCGTGTACGCCTCATTTTCCTTTTCTGTCCGAATCACCTTGGGTGGGATTTTCTGCAGAAGCGCGCCGTACTCCGGGCTTACCGTTAGAGTGCTCATCCTTTCCACCCTCCTTTGCTGTATTCCGCATGCGTCAGCACCTGGCGAAGGAAGATCCTTCCCGTCTGATAGTTGATCTCGGTGATGAGCCGGTATGCGTTGCCCTTGATATTAAACACCGTGAACTTTCCCACTGCATCTGCGGTGGGGAATACCCGCCGCACTTCCATCAGGTTCCTCCATTCGGCCCTCTTCGCGATCCGATACCAAATATCCAGTGCCACGCCGATGTCGCCGTGCTTTTCCGCCGCCTCCAGCAGCCTTTTGCGACTGATGACGTGCAAGTCCGTCCTCTCTGTCATTGAATTCGCAAATTGCGAACTTGTCAAGCGGAATTTCGCAAATCGCGAACCCGTAGGCTCGGAGGCACAAGTCCCGGCGCCTGCCACTGCCACTCAGTCCGGCTCAGTTTCTCCAAGTCCGGAGTTCACCCCGACTACTTATGTCGGGGCGACTTCGGCCTCCTCGATTTCCTCAGCCCAAACAAAAAAAGAGGGGGCCAACTTCGCCCCCTCCTCTTAAGGGAAACTAGACAATCAGACCATTGCCGCAAAGGCAACCTTGTGGGCCGTGGAGTATTCCGCTTCGTACTTCTTCACGGTTGGGATGCCCTCAATGAACTTCGCCACGATCTTCTCGACCTGTGGGTACAGTTCCCGATTGTAGGTCTCCGCATGCTCCTTCGTTTCCCACAAGCTGATTGCCACCACTTCCCTCTTTTCCGGTGTGACGAGCAAGAGCTCATCTACAAATCCCCTCTGCTTGCGAAGCAGAGGCAGGATCTCCTTCTCAAACGTTACCGGAAACTCATTCACGAAAATGGGCTTTACTTGTAAGGTCACTAAACGTGCAAACATATACGCCTTCCTCTCTGTCACTTCGGAGGGCGATGCCGCTGATCCCCTGCGTTCTCTCCACAGAGCCGCAGGGTCGAGAGTTCATTCCGTCCCCCCCGATACTTTCACACCTAAATCGCCCAAATTGCTGTGCCCGCTGTCACTCATCAACGTGACCTGCGACACTCCCATTCGCCCGCGCCCCGCTCCTCGCGCCCTTCCACCAACACCGTGTGGGGATGCCAGCGCCCTAAGTAGCCGCATCTTCAGCAACTTGCCTCTCGATTCGAACGGTACCAATAAAGTAATTGACATGTCGTATATTTTCTGCTATTCTTTCGTGTGTTTGCCGAGCCCCAGCCCCGATTCTGTCTTCACCCGCTACTTCCTTTAGTCACGGTATTTTGGCTTCCCTCCATTCAACCCTTTTCTTTTCATGCTCTTGCGCACTCTTTTGCGCAACGGACGCTCCGCAACTCCTTTGGTTTCAAATGTTTCCGGACTCTTTCTATCGCAACGGGGGTGTACGAGTCTGTGTGGATACTCGGTTTTTGCTCGTCGCGACCACAACATATTGTGAAAGAGTGGTTGGCCTCACACAATTTGTGGCCACGAGTTGTAGTTGCCACACAGACTCGTGTACCCCCCCTCTCGTGCCATCTTCCTCTTTCCATTCGCACTTTCGCGCAAAATGCGGATTTGCAAGTCCTTTGTTTGCCACTCATACAAACTCTGCTTCCTGTAAGTCTCTTGCTTGCCACTCTTACGAAAACACCGGGGGTGTATACCAACTCTTCCCAAAATGGAACATTCCGGCTCCTGTCGGAAAGGAACTACCATGAATCCGAAAGCCTCCGTGCGGCGACGCCGCGGAGAAATTTTTACTTGCGGGAGGCGCGGGCGGTGGTAGGCTTCGGAATCGAGACATCGCGCAGGGGGGAGATACCCATGGCCACTCCCGCAGAAAAAATAGGTCCGTTTACCGGCTTGGAACTTCGCCGCAGCACGCGCATCCAGCGTGCGGTTCGTCTGATGATTGTCGGTCAAAACCGCCAGGGGCAGCCGTACCGCGAAAAAATGTCCACGGTGAGTTTTAATCTCCACGGATGCTGCTACCAGTCGTGGCACAACTCCCAACTCGGGACGAAGGTGGATTTGCAGGTGACGGAAGGTTTTGAAGCGAAGTCGCCTGTAGTACGCGCCAGGGTGCGTACCGTGCGCTCGCCCATGAGCCACAGCGAGCTGTATCAAATCGGAGTCGAGTTTGACACTCCGGCGAACATCTGGGGCATAGGTTCGCCCCCGGAAGATTGGCTGCGGGTGCTCGAAGGAACTACTACGACGACGGAACTCGCGCCCGCCGCTGCTCCCGCGCCAGAGCCGGAAGAGGTGCCGGAAGAGGCAGTGGAAGCTTCAGCTCCAGAAACAGAGGAGCCAGCCGCGCCCGAGTGGAGACATTCGGGCGTAACGGAGTTTCCCGCCCCGCCGCCTCCTGCCACCGCGGCGCAAGCCGAACCCGCAAAAGAAGCAGGGCCGGCGAAGCTGGAGCGCGTGACGATTACGATGGACCAGCTCATCGCCGCGCTGCAAGGCAAGCTGCAGCGCGCTGCGGAGAAGGCTGTGCATGCCGCTTTGCAAGCCCAGCTCGAGGAAACGGTAAAGACCAGCGTGCAGACTGCGGTTACGACGCATCTGGACGAAGCGGTCAGGCAGGCGCTGTGCAAGATTGACGAAATCAGCAGCGCGAACGTGCGGCAGGCGGAAACGTTTTCGACGCAACGCCTCGAGGATTTGACGCGTGCTTCGCAGGAAGAAATTTTCAACCACGTGGAGGCGCGTGTTGGAGAGCTTCAGGGCCGCTGGCAAGATCAGCAGGAATCGTACCGCAGCCGCGCGGAAGAGATTATTCAGCGGCTGGAAAAACTCGGCGAAGACACCCAGCGCGATCTGGCCGAGACACACAAGTTGGTGGAAAAACTTTCGCGGGCGCCCGAGCCGCAGACGCACCCATTGCTGGAACAGTCCATCGGCCGCGCCGCGGAGGAATTTGAAGCTGCGGCTACTCGCGTTTCCGACCGGCAACTGGTGCGGCTGATCGAAGACAAGCAGATGGTGAGCCGGGAAGCTTCCGCGCAGCTCGAGGCTTGCGCCGCGGAGGCGCGCGCGATGCTGCAGAACGCCGCCAACAGCACGCTCGAGGAGTTCCGCCGGCAAGTGGAAGTGCAGGCGGATCTGGCAATTTCCGAGGCGGGACAGCGCGTGAGCTCTTCGCTGGCTTCGCTCGAAGCGGAAAATCGCGCGGCGTGTGAAGCGCGGCGCAGGTCGCTGGAGAACGACGTGGGGCAGGCCACGCAACAAGCGACCGAACAGTTTCGTTCGGGAATCAAAGCGTTTTTATACGCGAGCCTGGTTGCGGCGGTCGGTGCGGTGGATGAACACGCGCAAACGACGCTCGCGGGACTGGTCAAGGATCAGGGACTAGTCAGGGATCCGGGAAAAGCCGCGCGCGAAATTGGCGGACGCGCGGATTCTTCCGGAAACCCGGAGAATCGCGGCGAAAGCGGCGGCTCAGGACTTTGAGTTATCGAGAAGCAGAGGGGCTGCTGGCTCCGTTGCCGATGGCGTCGCCGTTCACGACAATCTCCACGCGGCGGTTGCGCTGGCGGCCTTCGGGAGTGTCGTTGGTGGCGACGGGCTGAGTTTTGCCGAAGCCGCGCGCGGTGATTGAGGATGCCGGGACGCCCTGTTGCGCCAGGAAATTGCCGACGGAATTGGCGCGGTGCTCGGAAAGCTGCTGGTTGAATTCATCGCTGCCGACGCTGTCGGTGTGACCTTCGATCTGCAGGTTCAGTCCAGGATGAGCCAGAACAATTCCGGAAATTTTCGCGAGCATTTCGCGCGCTCCGGGTTTGAGCGTGTAGCTGCCGGTATCAAACAGAACGTCCGACATGTTGACGATCAAACCGCGAGCCGTGTCGCGCGTCTGCAAAATCGAATTTAACTGACTCAGCAATTGCGCGCGTAGATCGGCTTTTTCTTTTTCTGCCTGCGCTGCGGCTTGACGCGCCTTTTCCGTTTCGGCTTCGGCGGCGTGCTGCTGCGCGATTGCTGAAGCTTTATCGCGGGCGGCTTGTTCGGCTTCGGCTTGAGCTGCTTGCTGCTGCGCCAAGGCTGTAGCGCTGGCCTTCTCTGCCTCTTCTTTCTGGCGACCAGCTTCTTGCGCGGCCTTCTCCGCATCTTGTTTCAAGCGCACGGCATCGGCTTTGGCAGCTTCCGCTTGGTTGCGGGCTTGCTCGGCCTCGAGGCGGCGCTTGGCCTCGGCGATGGCTTGCTCTTCCGCGGCTTTTTTCTCCGCGGCGATCTTGGCCTGGGCGTCTTCTTCGGCCTTCTTTTTTACAGCCATGACACGCGCTTCTTCGGCAGTTTCGACGACGTCGCGGGAAGCGGCTTCGACAGTTTTCCTGTCTCTGTGTCCGCCGTAGGCGTCTTCGGCGGTTTTGAGTTGCTGCTCGGCCTTGGCGACGGTAGAGGCGGCGTACTTGTCGGCCAGAGCGATGTGCGCGATGCGAACAGCGTTGCGCGCTTCAAACAGTTCGAGAGGGGTCTTGCGGTCGATGCCGAAAATGGCGTTCTCGATTTTGGTGTTCGAAGAGGAGTAGACCCCGCGCCCCAGAAGTTCATACGTGGCGTCGCTATTTTGCGCGGTCCCCGAGGATTGCGGAACAACGTTTTCAAGCACGACCACGTTACTGGGCTGGGTGACCGCAAAATAGGGCTCGGCCGTAACGATCATGCCGAAGGTCTGCATGTCGGTGATGGCCTTGACGTGGCCGCTGCCGCTTTTCAGCACGACTTCGCCAAGGTTTTCCGCGCGGCCCTGGGGAGAAACAGCCCACAGGACATAGGTGAGATATTCGAGGCCAAACTTGGTGGCCTCTTGGAAACTTTCGAACTTGGCGTCGATCTCCATGCGCGTGCTCTTGCTCTCCACTTTGGCTTCACCCGCAGCCGACTGCATAAGCTCCGTGCCGCTAAACAGGATTCTGGTGGAGCCGCCGGCGCGGCGGTAATTCACAGCCTTGGTGGTGCGAGAAACGGTGGCGGCGAGAGTTGCGGCGGGCGTCTGGGCGAAAGCGGGCGCGGCGAGAGCGCCGAGAATTCCAGCAGCAGCGAAAGAAATATATAACTTTTTCACGTTCACGTCAGATTCTCCTATCGCCTCTTGGCGATGTGGCCTCGAAACCTTCGATTAGCCTTGTTTGAGCGAGCGATCAGTGCCCCACGCAGGGGCGAGTGTCCCTCTATGCATTGAGGCTAGCAGAGAAAGAGGCGGTAGGAAGCGGCTGCGTGAGGACCTTTGTACAAACAATTACCTAAAGGGATTGGTGCATCGCGCAGAGAAACAGGCTGAGGCTGAAGCGTAGCAAACGGCCGGTGAGAGAGCGGGGGAAATACACCTTGAGGCGAGGCGGATGTACAATGGCCAATGTCTGGAACTGCGAGGCTGAAGCTCAGGACGAGCCAGCAGGGCAGTTCGATGGATTCCTTCGAAGGCGCAACCCCGCACGCTGCCAGGCCTACCTTGTTCGGGAAAATTGAGAGGGCATGCCTTTCTTTTACAAGATCGATAAACAGCGCCGGCTGGTGATGAGCACGGCGGCTGGAGTGCTTACCAAGGCCGACGTACTGGGACATCAGGAACACCTGCTGAAGGATCCCGATTTTGACCCGAGCTTTTCGCAACTCTCGGACCTTTCGCACGTCACCGGCTTCGATGTTACGGCGGCAGATATGCGGGAGTTGACGGAGCGGACGGTCTTTTCTCCGGAATCGCGGCGCGCGGTGATCGTGAGCACGGAACTCGCGTACGGAATGTCGAGAATGTTCGGAATTTTCCGGGAGTCGAAGGGAGAGCGGGGAATACGAGTCTTCCGCAAACTGGAAGATGCTTTGGATTGGATTGTCGGAAAACGGGAATCTGGTTAGAAGCTGTTCCCTGAAGAGTTCGTCGCGATGCGTCAATCCTGCTGAAAGATTTATGGCACTGCTTCTAGTAGCCTCAGTACGCCCATTTCTCCTCTTTTGCATTTCGGCTTGTCTCCTCTTTTCCTCTCTGTGCTAGAATCCGCCGCACGTTCGTTCCCGCATCGTCCCGGTGCTCCTTCGAACGAATAACCCGGTACCCTTGCACTTGGGATTTTCCGAGCACGTCGATCGATTTCGTTTGCCATGGAGGAATGAGATGAAACCCTCTCCCATCTCGGCTGCAATGTTCGCGGTGTCTCTGTTTCTTGCCCCCGCACTGTTGGCGCAGGCGCCCGATTCCGCAAATCAGAGCGCGGCATCTCTTGCTCCATCGGCTTCGGCGGCAGAAGTTCCCCGGCTCATTAAATTCAGCGGCACGCTGCTGGATGCCCAGGACCGCCCGATGGCGGGTCCCGTCGGCGTCACCTTTGCTCTTCATGCGCAGCAGACCGGCGGCGCCGCGCTGTGGATGGAGACGCAGAACGTAACCCCCGATGCCCACGGCAACTACACCGTCTTGCTGGGAGCCAACAGCGCCAATGGTGTGCCTGCGGAATTGTTCGCCTCGGGCGAAGCGCGCTGGCTGGAAGTGCAAGTCGAGCGGCAAGCGGAACAACCGCGCGTGTTGCTGGTGAGCGTGCCCTATGCCTTGAAGGCGAAGGATGCGGAAACACTGGGTGGACGGCCGGCCTCGGCTTTTGTCACCACCGAGACGCTCGCAGCCGCGGGCAGCTCTGCCGGAGCCACCGCTACTTCTTCCACCGCGCTGCCCAGTTCGAAAGCGCAAACGACTCCAAAGAAGACAGCGTCCGTGCCGCAGCCTGCCGTCGCCTGCACCAGCGTCACGAGTGACGGAACGGCCACCGCCAATTCCATCGCCAAGTTCACCGCCGCATGCGCCATTCAGAATTCCGCGATTACGGAGACGGGGGGCAATGTGGGCATTGGCACCACCGCGCCCATCAGGGCGCTGGAAGTCACGGGGGCTGCCAATGCCAGCGTATATGTGCACGGGGCGGGTACGCATCAGGTGCAGTTGACGGGAGCGACGAGCGGCCGGCTGGGCCAGGACGCGGCCGGGTTCTTCTTCTCATCTGACACAAACGGAAGTACGGTGCGGTTTCTGACCAACAACGGCACGCTGAACGAGTGGATGCGCATCACCAGCGCCGGCAACATCGGCATCGGCACGATCACCCCAGGAGCTAAACTGGAAATTGCGGGCGGCAACCTGGCGCTTCCACACACGACGTCAGGCTCGGTGGGCGTGGTTACCTTGGGAGGCGTGCCCTTCCTGCACAACTTTGGCGGCAATAACACCTTCGTCGGCGCATCGGCCGGGAATACCACCGTGCTGACGGGAAGCGGCAACACCGGAGTGGGCACTGGCGCTCTCACGTCCGACACGGTGGGCGGAACTAACTCTGCCTTCGGCGACGGCGCACTCGCTTCCAACACGACGGGCAATGCCAACGACGCCTTCGGCTACAGCGCGCTCTTCACCAACACGGCGGGCCAAGGCAACTCTGCCTTCGGGAACGTTGCGCTCAACGCCAACACGACGGGCAGCAACAACGCCGCCTTCGGCTTCGGCGCACTCTTGTCCAACACGACGGGCGGTAACAACGACGCCTTCGGCCTCAACGCGCTCAGCAGCAACACTACGGGCACCGGCAACTCCGCCTTCGGCGTTCAGGCGCTCGGTGCCAACACGACGGGCACCAACAACGCCGCCTTCGGCGGCGGCGCGCTCCAGAGCAACACTGGCAGCGGGAATTCCGCCTTCGGCTTCGACGCGCTCCAGATAAACACGACGGGCGGCTTCAACGAAGCCTTCGGCCTCGACGCGCTCTTCTCCAACACGGCGGGCGCCAACAACGAAGCCTTCGGCTACAACGCGCTCGGTGCCAACACGACGGGCACCAACAACGCCGCCTTCGGCTTAACCGCGCTCGCTTCCAACACCACGGCCAACTATAATGCCGCCTTCGGCACCACCGCGCTCGCTTCCAATACCACAGGCAGCAACAACTCCGCTTTCGGCGCCCTCGCCGCGCTCGGTGCCAACACGACGGGCAGCAACAACGCCGCCTTCGGCTACGAAGCGCTCTTCTCCAACACGACGGGTTCGGACAACGCCGCCTTCGGCTTCAGTGCGCTCGGTGCCAACACGACGGCCAGCTCTAACGCCGCCTTCGGCTACCAAGCGCTCTTCTCCAACACGACGGGCATCAACAACGAAGCCTTCGGCTTTCAGGCACTCAAGCTGAACAACCCCACCCTGCCGGGTGAGGGCCAGGACAACTCCGCCTTCGGTGCCCAGGCGCTCCAGAACAACACGACGGGCCACGAGAACTCCGCCCTCGGTAACCAAGCACTCTTCTCCAACACGACGGGCAGGAATAACGCCGCCTTCGGCAACTCCGCGCTCGCTTCCAACACGACAGGTACCGACAACTCCTCCTTCGGCGCCACCGCGCTCGATTTCAACACGACGGGCAATGGCAACTCCGCCTTCGGCGCCGCCGCGCTGCAATCCAATACGGCCAGCGAGAACTCCGCCTTTGGCCTCAGTGCGCTCGGTCTCAACACGACGGGCTCCAACAACATCGCGATCGGCTGGCTTGCTGGTACCAAACTCACATCGAATGAAAGCAACGACATCTACATCGGCAACGTCGGAGTTGCCGGTGAATCGAACGCCATCCGCATCGGCGTCGAGGGAACACAGACGGCGACTTTCATCGCCGGGATCTCCGGAGTCACCAGCGCCAGCGGCACGGCTGTCTACGTCAACTCCAGCGGTCAGCTCGGTTCCATCCAGTCCTCGCGGCGGTATAAGGACGACATCGCCGACATGGCCAGTGAGAGCGACCTGCTCATGAAGCTGCGACCGGTGTCGTTCTATTACAAACCGGAGTACGACGAGACGCACACCCGCCAGTACGGCCTGGTGGCCGAAGAGGTCGCCCAGGTGTCCCCGCAGCTCGTCGTCTTCGACAAGGACGGCGTCCCCGAGACGGTGCGCTATCACTTCGTCAACGCCATGCTCCTCAACGAAGTCCAGAAGCAGCGCCAGTTGCTCGAAGAGCAAGAGAAAGCAAACGAAGAGGAACGGAAAACAAACAAAGAACAGCAAAACACCATCGCACAGCAGCAGGTGCAGATCCAGGACCTCGCCGCCCGCCTAGCCAAGCTGGAGGCGCGGCTGGCTCCGGAGGAGTGACCCGGCCGGGCTCTTTCCGACCGGGTCGGAATCGATGATCGAGGCTCAGGGTATACTGAAGGGGCTGCGGAAAAGTCCATTCGGATAGGCTTTGGGCGTCGCCTATTCTCCCGCGTGAGCTAAATCTTTTGAACTTACTATTGGCGCGCAGACCCTTCCTGCGTCAGGGCAAGCAGGAGTGTCTGTGCTACTGGATTTTTCCGCTGCGCGGCGGATTCAGACCGGGGGACTGTCGAAGGCGTCGAAGGAGGCGAAGTCGGCTTCCCATTCGAAATCGGGGCGGCTTTGGAGGAGCCGGACGCAGCGGTTCCAGCGAAGGATGGCGTCGTCGTTGCCGGGAGGATGGATATGCTCGGCTTCGGCGAAGCAGTGCATGGCGCGTTCCATGAGTGGGAGCAAAGTGTGCGGAGCGCGGCCGGCATGAAGCTGGGCTTTCACGCGACGTTCGTAGAGAATGCCGGCGTAGTAGAGACGCTCATAGGGATCGGCGAGGCTCTTGAAAATTTCCTCGACCTCGGCATAGCGGTCCGTGCCTTCACCGGTGAATTGGTCAGTGATGGAAAGGCCGAGAGTGCGCAAGCCCAGCATGTGTTTGGGATCGGCGGCGAGGATGTCGCGGCAAATGGATTCGGCTTCCTCGGGCTCGTTGAGGTAGCGGTAGAGCTCGGCTTTGGCGATGGCTTCGGCGATGCCCGGCTTGGAAATGGTTTTCAGTTTCAGTTCCATGGGGCCCTCCTCAAAGATCGCGGCGGCAAGCCGCAGGGCGCGAACTCGCCGCGCCGACCCATTCACAACGCCTGGGGCAAGCGCCTGCCCCAACAATACTCCTAATCCGCGGCGCTGCGAATCTTGCGCACCAGCCAGTGCAGCGGATCGTAGAACTGGTCTACGACGCGCTCCTTGAGTGGAATGATGGCGTTATCGGTGATGCGGATCTCCTCGGGGCAAACTTCGGTGCAACATTTGGTGATGTTGCAAAGACCGAGGCCGAGCTCGTCGCGGAGCAATTTCGCGCGGGAGACGCCGTCGAGCGGGTGCATTTCAAGGCCGGCAACGCGCACGAAGAAACGCGGGCCGGCGAACTGGTCGTGCTTGTCGTGTTCGCGCAGGACGTGACACACGTTCTGGCAGAGGAAACATTCGATGCACTTGCGGAATTCCTGAACTCGATCTGCGTCTTCCTGGAAAAATTTCCACTCCACGCCGGGCCGCGGCTGGAACGGAGGGATTTTCTTATTGACCTTGTAATTCCAGGAGACGTCGGTGACGAGGTCTTTGATCACCGGAAACGATTTCATCGGGCGAATGACGATGGGCTGGTCGAGCGGCAGAGCGTCCATGCGGGTTTTGCAAGTGAGCCGGGGGCGGCCGTTCACTTCGGCGGAGCAGGAGCCGCATTTCCCCGCTTTGCAATTCCAGCGGACGGCGAGATCCGGAGAGAGGTGGCCCTGGATATGGTGGAGCGCGTCGAGGACGACCATGCCGGGAGCGATGGGAACTTTATATTCGACGGACGCGCCGCCCTCGGAATTGCCGCGAAAAACCTGCAACCTGGCTTCCGCCATTTGTAGCCTCCGCTACTTTTCTTCCGCGAGAATCTGTTTCAACTCCGCGGGCAATTCCGGGCGCACTTCTTGGCGCAGCGCCATGGCCGCGCCTTCGCGCCGGATAATATTATTTTTCGATCCCCAGACGGGGTCGACATTCGGAAAGTCGATGCGGCTGTGCGCGCCGCGGCTTTCCTCGCGAACCAACGCGCTGCGGGCGACAGCTTCCGAGATGGTGAGCATGGACTTCAGCTCGAGAGAAAGATGCCAGCCGGGATTGAACATGCGCGAGCCTTCGACGCTGACGCGGGCCAGGCGCTGGCGGAATTTTTCGAGCTCGCCGAGAGAGCGCTGAACGTCTTCGCGGTTGCGAAAAATTCCGACAAGATTCTGCATCGTCGTTTGCAGGTCGCGGTGAATGGCGTAAGGATTTTCGCCGTCCTTGCGCTGAAAGGGCGCGAGAGCTTCTTTTTCTGCGCGCTCGAGCTGTGCAGAGTCCGTCGCGGGCGAAGAAACCTGCCTGGCGTGATTGGCAGCGGCGAGACCCGCGCGGCGCCCGAAAACGAGAAGGTCAGAAAGCGAATTACCGCCCAGACGGTTGGCTCCGTGCAAACCGGCGGCGGCTTCTCCCGCGGCGAACAGGCCGGGGACGGTGCATTGCGCGGTTTCCGCGTCCACGCGGATTCCGCCCATCATGTAATGGCAGGTCGGACCGACTTCCATGGGCCCCTTAGTGATGTCCACGTCGGCGAGCTCTTTGAACTGGTGATACATGCTGGGAAGCTTGCGCTTCACGTACTCGGCGGGTTTGTGCGAAATGTCGAGATATGCGCCGCCGTGCTCGGTGCCGCGGCCTTCGCGGACTTCGGTGTAGATGGAGCGCGCGACGACATCGCGCGTGGAAAGCTCCATGCGTTTTGGATCGTATTTCTCCATGAAACGCTCGCCCATTTTGTTGCGGAGGATGCCGCCTTCGCCGCGCACCGCTTCGGTGACGAGAAGTCCCTGCACGCCCGGCGGCCAGACCATGCCCGTGGGATGAAATTGGACAAACTCCATGTCGAGGAGGTCGGCGCCGGCTTCGTAGGCGAGAGACATGCCGTCGCCGGTGTATTCCCAGGAATTGGAAGTAATGGGCCAGGCTTTGCCGATGCCGCCGGTGGCGATGACCACGGACTTGGCCTTGAAGACGACGAAGCGGCCCTGCTCGCGCCAGTAGGCGATAGCGCCGGCGATGCGCGGGCCGTCCTTAAGGAGCTGCACGACGGTGCACTCCATAAAAACATCGAAGCCCATGTGCACGCCGCGGTCCTGCAGCGTGCGAATCATTTCGAGGCCGGTGCGGTCGCCGACGTGGCAGAGGCGGCGGAAGGTGTGGCCGCCGAAAGCACGCTGGAGAATCTGACCGTCTTCGGTGCGATCGAAGAGCGCGCCCCACTGTTCGAGTTCGCGGACACGCTCGGGCGCTTCCTGGGCGTGAAGCTGGGCCATGCGCCAGTTGTTGAGCATTTTTCCGCCGCGCATGGTGTCGCGGAAGTGGGTGCGCCAATCGTCGCCGGCGTCGAGGTTGGCCATGGCGGCGGCGATGCCGCCTTCGGCCATGACCGTGTGGGCTTTGCCGAGGAGAGATTTGCAGACTACGCCGACGGACACGCCCTGGGTGAGAGCTTCGATGGCGGCGCGAAGGCCCGCCCCGCCGGCGCCGATGACGAGCACATCGTGTTCGTGGGTTTCGAATTTATCGCTCAAAAGAGCCTCACATCGCGGATGGCGCCGGAAGAAACGAGCCGGACATAGAAGTCGGTGAGGGCCACGCCGAAAAGACTGACCCAGGCGAAGAGCATGTGGCGTTCGTTGAGGTAGGTGATGCCGCGCCAAGCGCCATAACGCGGTTTGCCGAAGGTGGCGCAGGAAAAACAGTCGAGCTTGCCGCCGGCGAGATGGCGCAGCGAATGGCAGGAGAAGGTGTATAGGGAGAGCAGCCAGACGTTCGCAAGGAGGATGAGCGTGCCCAGGCCCACGCCGAAATGCCCGTTGAAATCGAAGGCGCGAATCGCGTCGCGCCAGAGGAAGAACAAGAAGAGGACGGCGAGATACAGAAAATAGCGGTGCACATTTTGCAGGATGAGAGGAAAGGACGTTTCACCGGAGTAGGAGCGGCGGCCCTCCCCGACAGCACATGCGGGAGGATCGAGCAGGAACGCGCGGTAGAGGGCTTTGCGGTAGTAGTAGCAGGTGGCGCGGAAACCGAGCGGCCCCGCGAGAATCAGTATGGCAGGAGAAAAGGGCCACCAGCGGTGCTGCGGATCGATGAGGGGAGAATAGAAGGGAGAAAGATAAGGACCCCATTCATAGAAGTGTCCTTCGAAAGCCCTGAGAGTGGCGTAAATGCTGAATCCTCCCATCACCAGGACGATGGGTATAATTTCCACCCACCAAGCATCGCGGCGCAGAGTGCTGCCCCACTGCTGACGACCAGCTGCGGGAATACCGATGTCTGCCATTGAGTCTCCTTCGGCGACGCATAGACTAAACAGAATAATACATTTTGAAAACTAAATTCGGTGGAAGGGAAACGCGCGCCTTCGTTGAGAGGGCGAACGAGTCACAAAAAAAGGTAAGGAGAGAACCAAGCGCCAGTTATTCGTGCGCGCGCCGTCACTTCACGAATTGGGGCTGTTCGCCCTTGGACCAGGGGTCGTAGGTGACGAAGAGGTGGATGCGATCCGAAATGGTGGGGTGGTCATAGAAGAGAAGGACATCGAGTGGATTGGGGTCGGGGTCGACGAATACGTGTTCGCCCCAAACCTGGAATTCGTGGGCGGAGGCCTGGCCGGGGTCGGGAAGGATGCCGTGAGTGACTTCGAGACTGTAGATGTCGGCTTGAGTCTCTTCAAAGCGGCTGAAACCGTTGGTGATGGGATTGGCAAGGAACGCAAAGATCGTGATCAGCAGCAAGAGCGCGGGAAACGAGGCCAAATCCTCGAGGCCGCGAACGCCCCAGCGGGCGCCCCAACGAGCGAGGACCCAGCCGATCGAGCGGTAGCCGAGATAGAGAAGTGCAAAAAGCAGAACCGCGGCAAAAATAATTCCCTTCCAGATATGGCCGAGAACGTAGTGGCCCATTTCGTGGCCGAAATCCGTTACGACTTCGTCGGGAGTTTCCTGCGCGATAGCGGTGTCCCAGATGACGATGCGCTTGGAAGAGCCGAAGCCGCTGACGTAGGCGTTGGTGGAAATGGTTTTGTCGCTGGCCTTCATCCAGAACATGCGCTCGGGAGGAATTTCCTGGCCGGCGCGGCGGGTGACGTTCTGTAGCCGGGGAACGAGCGCCGGAGCTTTGCTCGTGAGCGGCTCGAATTTATTGAACATCGGCTCGATGACGTACGGCGAGATGAAAATGATGAGCAAGAGAGTGGGGAGCGAGACGAACCAAAAATAGAGCCACCAGCGGCGCGGGCTCTTGCGGATGACGGAGTAGAGAATCCAGACGAGCGGAATCCCGATGAGGATGACGAGAAACTGGGCTTTGGCCCAGTCGCTGATCCAGGAGCCCCAGCGCTGGACGGAGATGCCGTAGGACTTTTCAATCCATTCCTGGAGAGCGTCGAGGGGCAACTGCAAGACGCCGATGGTGAGGACAAGGAGCGGGGTGAAGAAGAGCGCCTGAAGGAAACGGGAGCGGGAAAAATTTTCAGCCCAATCACGATATTTCGCGGAGAGCCGGCGATTCAGGATGAAACAGAGGATGAGAACGCTGTAGAGAACACCGAAGAGGCGAAGAGAAAAACGAATGCGGCCGCGAGTGTGGGCTTTGCGATAGAGATCAGGGGGCAGAGTGTATGCGGTGATTTTTTTTTGGGCTTCGGTTTGCGGCGGTGTTGCAACGGGTGAAGAGCTTGCGGGATTGTTTTGCGTCTGCTGCTTAACTGCTGTGGCGGGTGAGATTTGAGGTGATGGCTGTGCCGCGGAGAGAGCGGGAACAAGGAAGGCAGCAAGAAGGAGGATGAAAAGAAAATTGAGAGCGGCTCTTCGCATGACGTCTCCTGGTCGAGATGGGAGGGTGTTGTGTGGGACGGAGTATACCCGAACTAAACGGGGCGACGGATGCCGAGTTTGCGCATGCGGGCCTGGAGCGTCGTGCGTTTCATGCCGAGGAGAGCCGCTGCGCCTTTCGGGCCAGCGATGCGCCATTCGGTTTGGCGCAAGGCGCGGAGGATGTGCTGGCGGTCGGCTTCCGCGAGAGTGGTCAGAGAGGAGGCCGATGAAGCATAGGGAACTGAGGCGGGCGAAAGAAGATCGGCGCCTGCGGTTGCAAGAGTGGCAGATTTGAGTTCGGAGAGCGGGACGCGGAGTTCTTTGCCGGGCGAAAGAAGAACGGCGCGCTCGACGAGATTTTCGAGCTCGCGGATATTGCCGGGCCAGGAATAGTTCGCGAGGGCGTCCATTGCGTCGGCGGGGACATACTCGACGGTTTTGTTGAGGCGGCGGCTGAATTTCTGGACGAAATAGCGCACGAGGAGAGGAACGTCCTCGCGGCGCTCGCGCAACGGCGGAATGTGGATGGGAAAAACGTTGAGACGGTAGTAGAGGTCGCTGCGAAAAGCGCGCTCGGCGACGAGCTTGGAAAGATCACCGTTGGTGGCGGCGACGATGCGGACGTCGACGCGCTGGGGGCGATTGCTGCCGAGGCGCTCGAATTCGTGCTCCTGAAGAACGCGGAGGAGCTTGGGCTGGAGCTCGAGCGGGATGTCGCCGACTTCGTCGAGGAAGATGGTGCCGCGATCGGCGAGCTCGAAGCGGCCGATTTTTTGCGCGAGGGCGCCGGTGAAGGCTCCGCGCTCATGGCCAAACAGCTCGGATTCGAGCAGACCGGCGGGAATGGCGGCGCAATTGATTTTGACGAAAGTGCGTTCGCGGCGCCGGCTGAGATTGTGAATGGCGCGGGCGATGAGTTCTTTACCGGTGCCGGTTTCGCCGAGGATGAGCACGGTGGTCGCCGCCGGCGCGACGAGCTCGACCTGGGCGAGGGCGCGCTTGAGAACAGGGCTGTCGCCGATGATCTCCTCAAAATTGAATTCGCTGCGAATTTCTTCTTCGAGATAAAGCTTTTCCACGGCGAGCTTGTTCTTGAGGGCCTCGATTTCCCTGAAGGCCAGAGCGTTTTCGACGGCGATGGCGATCTGCGCAGCGACTTGCTGCAAGAGCTCGACGTCCGAGGGAGAAAATGCGTCGGAGCGGCGGCTGGCTAGATTCAACGTTCCGAAGGTACGGCCGTGGGTGATGAGTGGAACGCAACAAATAGTCTGCACACCTTCGCTGCGCAGAAGGCGAATGATTTCGGCATCGAATCGGTCGATCTCCGCGCCGCGGAGGATGAGCGGCTGGCCATTGGAGAAGCAGCGACCCGAGGGCGAGACATCGAGAGAGACGACCGTTTCTTCCTTGATAATGCCCGGCCGGCCGGGAAAATCGAGGGCGTGAATTTTAAGGAGGCCGGATAGAGGATCGAGGAGAGCAAGGCTGGTGAAGTCATGGTGGATGACGCGCTTGAGGGTAGTGACAATGCCACGAAATACATCGGGCAGCTCGCGGCTGGTGACGAGAAGGTTGTTGACCTCAAGAAGGACCTGGAGACGGTCGCGCTCGCGGGCGAGCTGCTGTTGATAGGCTTGCGAAGATTCATGGTTGAGGGCGTTGTCCACGGCGACGGCAACCTGCGCGGCGACGCGCTGCATGAACTGGAGCTCGGAATCGGTAATGCGCTGCGGCGTAACGCGGCCAAAACCCATCGCGCCAAGTCGGCGCTGCGCCGTCGTGAGCGGAACGAGGGCATTGGAGCGGACGCCATGCTCACGCAGGCGTTGCATGAAATCCGGAAAGCGGGATTCTACTTCGATGTCGCTCACGACAAATGGCTGTTGCGTTTGCAAGACCCAGCCGGCGGGGTGACCCTCGGCGGGCGCTTCGCGGCCAGCCAGCGCATCGGTGGGGACGCGGGTTTCGAGGATATGCAAGCGCACAACATTGCGCGCGGGATCGTGAAGGACGAGAGCGAGGAAGTCGAACTCCACGACGGAGTGGAGTCGCTCGGCAAGGTCGTGGAAGAGCGCGGGAAGGTCGCGCTGTTGGGCGATGGCTTCGCTGACTTCCAGCAAAGCTTCGAGCTGGCGCCGGGAGTGTTCGAACGGCGCGGCGAGCGCCGCTTCCGGCGGAGAGATGACGTGGTCCGCCATACGAAGCAGAATAGCACCCGAGCAGGAGCGGCTCAACCGACGGGGTGGCGGGCTTCGATGGTTTGTTGTTAGACACCGACCAAGCGCCGAGACAAGCTGTGGGAGTTACTTCGCAGAAATAGGTCTTTGATATTTGGAAAGGTCGACCGATTTCCAGTCGCCGCGCTCGATGCCTTCGCGGATTTGCGCGGCGGTCTTGCCCTTGCGGGATTGCTCGTAAGTATAGAGAGCTTCTTGGATGCAAGTGCCGCAACCGGAGCCGTGCTTGCTGGTGAAGCAATCAAGCAGGCTGCCATGACCCTGGCTGCGGTCACAGTAACAATAGCAGGGCTGCTGGTAGAGAGCTTTCTTGACGCGCGCGGCCACGGCATAGGCGTTTCGGATGATGGGATCGGTGAAGAAGTCGGGGCTCATGGTTGACGGAAGCGGGCCTTCGGGAGGCTGCGCATGAAAGGCGGGCACGCGATCGGCGTCGGGATCTTGCGGAGAACCCGAGGCAGCGCGCTGCGGCACAGATGCCAATACGATCGCGAAAACGGGGAGAATTGCGCACAGTAGAAATTTTTTGATCACACACATGGGGGCAACTCCGCTCCGCGCGGATGAGACTTTCAGGAACGCCGCAGCGGGACACCACTACTTTACGGGGAAGGGACGCGAATTTCCACTTGGAAAGCCTGAACTCATTTCCAAAATGACCTGGCCCATGCAACAAGCCGGAGAAGCGCGATGAGAGAGCGGGTATCAGGCGAGGGTGACGGGAGACGGGATGCAGGATGTGCCGGGCGCGGATTGCGAAAACCTCGCGGCGAGATGCTCGGAACGAAGATGGCGCTGAACGCGGCGTCCCCAGGCTCGCACAAAGGAAAAATTCAGCGCGCCCCCGATTGCGGAGCTCGCCAATGGAATCATTCGCCCGGCCCACTTCTCGGCGGTTTCCTGACCGAGTTTCACCGCCAGCCTCCGCGCAATGCGGGGGGCCATTTTCTCAAGCACCTGCTTTTCGACAAGATCCTTGCCGTAATCAATACCGGCGGCAGTCGCGGCAGCTTTCCACATCTCGAGGCGCGCGTCATGCCCGCGCGATTCGAAGCCGTACAGGAGACAGAGGCGTTGAATGAGGCGCAGCGTGATGAGCGTGAGCAGGCCGGCGTCAGGAAGAAACGTGACCATGCCACCGAAACCGAAGCCCGCGCCCTCAGCGAGCGCCAGGTGCCCAGCATCGCGGATGAGCGATGTAGCAATGGCGTCGAGGCGTTCGAGCGGAACGTCTTTCATGCGCGCGAAATCCGGGACCCAAAGACCGTGCTTGCTCGCAAGTTCCTTGCGGAATACCTCCGGATCGATTTCGACGGAGCGGAGGCCGCGGAGAAAGCCGAAACGCAGAAAACGGCCGAGAATGCGGCCGCCCGGGGATTTCTTGGCCGATGGATGCGACCGAAGCATAGCTACTAGCATCCTAAAGCGGTTAGAACCGGGGACGCAACTGCCGCGTTGCATGGACCGGTCGCCAGGGTGACAAAGGGGTATTGCCCGGCTGGCGGCATGGGGTCCGCCGTACTACTTGACGCGGCCCAATTTTTGGGTAAACTGCGTTTTTCTCTTGGATGGGTGACCGAGAGACGAATCACATGGCGACGCTGCCACAATTCGTTCCCGTGGAAGTCGTGCACGACTTCGACTTTCCTCAGCGCGAGGCCGCATTTTTCTTCGGGCTCTTTCTGCGCGGGCATTCCGCGGAGCAGCTCCGCCGCGACATCGAAGTGCCGTCGGCGGTGCTGGCGAAGTGGCACCGCGAAGCGGACCGCGATCCGCAATTGCGCGACATTTTCACGCGCATCGTTGAGTACCGGCGTCACGTGCTGGCCATATTTGACACGCTCGTGGGTAGCGACGGGCAAAACCAGCGGCTCCAGTAGCTATTCCAAGACCTAACACTTCCCCTCCCCAGACTTTTCTAGCTCCTTCTCGTCTTCAGTTGCTCTGAATCTTCAGCGGAAAACCCCTGTACGAACGTACAGGTATATAGGCCCCGGGCAACCCGAGTTGCGGTGCCGGATTCTAAGTCAAATCAGGGGACAAGTGTCACAAAATGCAGGAGATTTCCCGATGGGAGAGCGATTGACGGGGCACCTGTCCGGGGGTAGAATTCAAACGTCCTAAAGTCTAGAGGTGTCTTTCATGTCCAGGGCAGTCCGTGTCCTTCTTACCTCCATCTTTTCATTTCTTATCGCAATTTCCTACACCGCTGCGCAACAAGAGCAGGATCCGGGAGCGGCTCCGGCCCCGCAGAAACCCACTAAAGAGCAGAAAAAGAAGATCAAGAAGACCTTGAAAGAGCTCGAAGGGCCCTATAAGCAGTGGCTCAACGAAGACGTGGTCTACATTATTGCGCCGGAAGAGCGGTCCGCTTTCCTGCAGCTCGAGACAAACGAAGAGCGCGAGCAGTTCATCGAGCAATTCTGGCTGCGGCGCAGCAGCAATCCCGACTTGCCGGATAACGATTTCAAGGAAGAGCACTATCGCCGGATCGCGTATGCCAACGAGCACTTCGCTTCGGGTATTCCCGGATGGAAGACGGATCGCGGGCGTATGTACATCGTGTGGGGCCCGCCGGACGAGATCGAATCACATCCGACGGGGGGAACCTACGACCGGCCGATGGAAGAGGGCGGCGGGACAACCTCGACCTATCCGTGGGAAACGTGGCGGTGGCGTTATCTCGAGGGGATGGGGGAACAGAACGTCATTATGGAGTTCGTGGACCCGACGAGCACGGGCGAATACCACTTGACGATGGACCCCTCGGAGAAGGACGCGCTGCTGCACGTGCCGGGCGCGGGCTTGAGCCAGCTCGAGCAAATGGGCATGGCATCGAAGACGGCCCGCTTCACGCGCTCGGACGGGACGAATCTGCCTACGACGCTTGGCGGAACTCCCGCGAGCATGGACGAATTCACGCGCCTGGAGATGTTTGCCAAAGCGTTTAAACCACCGGAGGTTAAGTTCAAGGACCTCGAAGCTCTCGTGACGTCGCGGCTGGTACGCGATCAGGTGCATTTCACCTGGCGCAGCGATTTCCTGAAGGTGACGAACGACACCGTGCTGGTGCCGGTGACCGTGCAAATTCCCAACAATCAGTTGTCGTTCCGCGCTAAGGAAGGGATTCATTCGGCGACGATGAACATCTTCGGGCGCGTGAGCACGCTTTCCGGACGCGTGGTGCAGACGTTTGAGGATTCGGTCAGCCGCGATTTTCCCGACAGCTTGTTCCAGCAGTCGGTGAAGCTGCAATCCATCTATCAGAAGGCGGTGCCGCTGCGGCCCGGTTTGTACCGGCTGGACCTGGTGATCAAGGACGTGCAGAGTGGAAACGTGGGTGTAATCAATTCAAGGTTGGCAGTGCCGCGGTATGAAGACGAAAAGCTGGAATCCAGCTCGCTGATCCTCGCGGACCAGATTGAGCACGTTCCTGCCAAGCAAGTCGGCACAGGACAATTCGTGCTGGGTTCTTCGAAGGTACGGCCTCGCCTGGATGGCGATTTTT
Source organism: Candidatus Acidiferrales bacterium (assembly GCA_044447665.1). Lineage (GTDB taxonomy): Bacteria > Acidobacteriota > Terriglobia > Acidiferrales > UBA7541 > Acidiferrum. Next base: position 26,491 of record JBIOGB010000029.1, read on the forward strand.
TGGCGAACGAAAAACTTGGGATTTACATGCAGGTCTACAACCTGAAGCCGGACGAGAAAACGCACAAGTCCAGTGCGACATTCCAGTTTACGGTGAAAAAAGGCGATAAGCAGGTCATGCAATTCAAGGAGACCTCGGCGGAGATGAAGCAGACGGGTGATCAAGTCACGATCGAACGCCTGCTGCCGCTGGCGACACTGGCGCCGGGAAAGTACACGCTGGAAGTCAACACGACGGACACCGTTTCCAACCAAACCATTTCCCGAACGGCGGAATTCAGGGTGAAGGCGGCGCCGGAAACCAAGTCGGCGTCGAATACTGCACCGGGGAGGTAACGCGACGTGAAACAAGGACGGCTCCGGGTCTTGGGGGCTCTGGTCCTGGCCGCAATCTGTGTGTCTAGTGGAGCAAACCGGTCGGCCGCGCAAGCAAAGTCCGGTTCCGGAAACCTCGCCGGGGTGGTGCGCGATACTGCGGGTACGCCACAGATGGGTGCAAGCGTGGAAGTGATCCCCGAAGCGACGGGGATACTTTCCACTGTCGACTTGCTCACGAACACACAGGGAATTTTCCGCGGCGAACGCCTTGCGCCCGGGTTTTACACCGTGCGCGTGACCCTGGCAGGTTTTCTTCCCTCGCTCGAAAAGCACGTCCGTATCACCGCCAACCTTACGACAGTTGTCCGAATCCAGATGGAATCGATGTTCACGTCGCTCGAGCAGTTGCGGCGGCAACCCTCCAGCGTAAATATCGAGACCGACGACTGGAAATGGGTGTTGCGCTCGGCTTCGGTGACGCGGCCGGTGCTGCAGTGGATCAATGAAGATAACGCTGACCCGGCAGATGCGCGTGCCGATTCTCGCGGCTCGCAACCACACATGCAACTCGAATTTACGGAAGGCGCCCGCCGTCCCGGTTCGGTATCCAATCTGGCATCGTCGCCCGCAACGGCTTTTGCTTTTCAACAAAAGCTTGGCGGCACAAGCCGGCTCGTTGTCGCGGGGCAGATGAGTCATGAGGACGAAGCGTCCGCGGGCGGAATTGCCACCATCTGGCTGCCGACCGGCTCGCTCGGAGCAGGCCCGCACACCGCGCTGGTGATGCGCGAAGCGCGGCTGGGACCGGCAGGGCCCACATTCCGCGGCGTGAGAATTGACCAGGGCGGAACGGTGGCTCTCGGCGACCGCATGGCCTTGCGGTATGGCGGCGAATACGTGCTGGTGGGGTTGGGCACAGCGGCGTCTTCGATGCGGCCGCGGCTGGAGCTGGATACGCGCATTTCGGAAATGTGGCGCGCGGCGCTGATTTATGCGTCGCAACCTGGCGCGCCCGATGCGCTCGAACCCGGCGAAGGGGAGCAGGGATCTCTTACGGCGGCGTTGAATGAGCTGGACGCGTTCCCCGCGCTGTTGTGGCGTGGCGGGCATCCGGCGTTGCAGGGCGGCACGCACGAAGAATTGGCCGCGGAACGCAAGCTAGGGACAAAAGGAAAGCTGCAGATCGCGGCGTTCCATGACGACAATAGCCACGTCGCTGTATTTGGGCGCGGCAACAACCTGCCCGCGGCTGATTATTTTCAGGATTACTTTTCGAACGGATTTGCCTATGACGGCGGCTCCTCCAGCAGTTGGGGCGGGCGCATTGCGTTGCGGCAAAAGCTGGACGAGGATCTCGAATTGACGACGGTGTACTCATTCGCGGGAGCCCTCGTGCCCAGAGAGGCGGCCGAGGACGTGCTTCGCGATGCCCTTCGGACGGCGGCACGGCATTCGCTGGGAGCTAATATCTCGGCAAGAGTGCCGCATCTGGGGACCAAGGTGAACGCCGGATACAAGTGGATCAACGGAGTGACTGTTTCCCGCCTGGACGGCTACGGTGAATCGCTCTTTCAATTGGAGCCGTACATGCACGTTGGCGTGCGCCAGGCGCTGCCGAAATTCGGGCCGGGCCGCTGGGAAGCGATTGCAGACTGCGACAATCTGCTGGCGCAAGGCTACGTGACTCTGAACAGCCGCGATGGCCACACGGTGCTGGTGCCGGCCTTTCGGTCTTTCCGAGGTGGATTAAGTTTGCAATTTTAGGTCATTTTGGACTCTTAAAAACTGTATCGTGCCTACTGGAAACTGGATGCCCATCGGACGGCTCGGCTCATGCGCTCGCAATTAATTGAAAAAAAAAGAGTTCTTCGCATGAGCCTCTACCAAACATTGGACATGGATTTGCACTTGATTCCTAGGGCTTGCGTCTATCCCTGCCGGTTTAGGTCATGAAACAGAACTTGCGAGTCAGTCTCGGCGCTGTCGTGCTGGCGCTCGCCACGCTGGCGGCGATGATTTTTGCGCTTCTGAATTTCGACCAGCGAACTAGATTCGAATCGCCAGACGATGGCGTGGCATGGCTCGATACCGACCACGGCGTTCAGGCTTGGCAAGTAGCTCCGAATTCGCCAGCCGCGCGGTCGGGGATTCACGCCGGCGATCATCTGGTCGCCATCAATGGCGCGCCGGTGACCAGCGCGGTGCAGGTGACGAAGCGACTTTGGCGCGCCGGCCTTTGGACGCAGTTGCGCTACCAGCTGACCCGCAACGGAGACGAGTTCGAAACACCGCTGGTGACCGCGCCCGCGGAAAAACCTGCTTCGATTGAAAATTACCTTCGTGTCGTCGGCTTATTTTACCTTTTCATCGGTTTGTTCATTTTTATCCGCCGGTGGAACGCCCCGCGAGCGGTCCACTTTTACGTCTTCTGCCTTGTTTCGTTTATTCTGTACTCCTTCCACTACAGCGGCAAGCTGGACACTTTCGACTACGAGATATATTGGGCGAAGATCGCCGCGCTGGTACTGGCGCCGGCGCTGTTGTTGCATTTTGCGCTCGTTTTTCCGGAGCGCACGGAAGCGCCCAGGCGCTTGCTGTCGAAACTCGGCTTTGTTTACGGCCCGCCGCTGTTGCTGCTGTTGATCCACGTGAGCACGGCGTTTCAGGCGATGGGCTTTGTTCCCTGGCTCGGCTCGCGCGTGGTGCTCGATAAAATCGAGTTGAGCTACCTTGGCGCGTGCTTCCTCACCGCCGGGATCGTCTTTTACAAGAGCTTTCGCAGCGCCCCCTCCGGCATCCTGCGGCAGCAATTGAAATGGCTTACCGGTGGCACCTTCGCCGGCAGCCTGCCCTTCGCGCTGTTCTATATCGTCCCCTACGCGTTCGATGCGGCGCGAAGTTCGTGGATGAAATTCTCCGCGCTGAGCCTCGTGCTGATCCCGCTCTGTTTCGCTTACGCGATCATCCGCTATCGACTGATGGATGTGGACATCATCTTCAAGCGCGGGTTGGCGTACACGGCGGCAACCGCCGGAGTGGCGGCGGTTTATTTCGCGGTGGTCGCGCTGATGGCGCAAATATTCCACGCGCAGGCCACGGGCCCCGCCGGAGGGATGATTGCCATCGTCACCGCCGCATTCCTATTTCAGCCGTTCCGCGAGTGGATCCAGGGGAGACTCGACCGCTTCTTCTACCGCGACCGCCTCGATTACCGGCGCACGCTGATTGAATTTGGCAGCACGCTGACAAATGAAGTGCGCATCGATCCGATGCTCGGCTCGGTGATGGATCGCATATCACAGACATTGCTGGTCGACCGTCTGGGAATTTTCATGGACGTTGCGTCGCAGCCCGGGGAGATGCGCTTGGTGCGTTCGATGGGCGTGCGGCTCTCGGAACCCATGGATCTCAGCTTCCTCGCGCCTTCCCGGCCGGAGTTCGCCCGCGGGGCGCTTTTCTTCGAATCGCCGCGCGCCGCCAGGGACGTCACGGATTCGCAGCGGCGCACGCTGGCGCAGCTGGATTTGAACTATTTCGTTCCCTGCCGGATTCGCGAGCACACCGTGGCGGTCCTCGGGCTCGGTAAGACGGTGGATGGCGACTTTCTTTCAAGCGATGACGTGGAAGTAGTGCAAACCATCGCGGGCTACGTCGCGGTGGCGCTCGATAACGCGCAACTGTACACCTCGCTCGAGCAGAAGGCGCTCGAGATCGCTCGGCTCAAAGACTTCAGCGAAAACATTGTGGAATCGCTGAACGTTGGCGTGCTGGCCGTGGACTTGGGAGGGATCGTCGAAAGCTGGAACACGAGGATGGAGCAGCTCTTCGGCGTGGCCCGGCAGGACGCGGTGGGGCGCCAGCTGAGTTCGCTGCTGCCGGAAGAGCTGTCCGTGGAGATCGCCGCGCGCGGCGACCAGGAGCAGATCACCGGCATCTACAAGCAGAGGTTGCAGCACCAGGGGAAGTTGCTGACGCTGAACGTTTCCATCACTCCGCTAGTGAGCAAGTCCGGCGAACGCATCGGACGCCTGCTGCTCTTCGACGATGTGACGCAGCGCGAGCGCATGCAAGAACAGATGACGCAGACCGAGAAGCTGACGTCGCTCGGGCTTCTTGCGGCGGGCGTGGCGCACGAAGTAAACACACCGCTGGCCGTGATTTCGAATTACATCCAGATGCTAGCGAAGCAGATGCCGGAGGTAGACCCACGGCAGGCGATTATTGAAAAGATCGTGAAGCAGACGTTCCGGGCGAGCGAGATCGTCAACAACTTGCTGAATTTTTCGCGGACAGGAGCGGCGGAGCTTACCGACGTGGACGTGAACCGCGTGGTGGAGGAGACGCTGTCGCTGGTGGCGCATCCGCTGAAAACTGCGCAGATTCAGGTGGTCAAGCACCTCGTCGCGGCAATTCCCCCGGTGCGCGGCTCCGCCAACAAACTTCAGCAGGTATTCCTGAATTTGTTCTTGAACGCGCGCGACGCCATGCCCGGCGGAGGTATGCTGGAAGTACGCACGGCTGCGCACAACGGCAGCGTCGAGATAGAAATTGCCGACACCGGCGCTGGCATTTCGCGCGAGCACATTCACCGTATCTTCGATCCTTTTTTCACGACCAAGAGCAACGGCCGCGGCACGGGCCTCGGGCTTTCGGTAAGCTACGGAATCATCAAGGAACACGCAGGAAAAATCGATGTGCGCTCGACGCCGGGCAAGGGCACCTCCTTCCACGTCGAGTTCCCCGCCGCCAAGAAAGCGGTTCATGTCTAAAGGCTCCATCCTCGTAATCGACGACGAATCGGAAATCAGGGAAGGCCTCGAGCTGCTCCTTACCGGCGAGGGCTATGGAGTTTCGAGCGCAGAAACCGCCGCATCCGGCCTCGCAAAGCTCGAGGAGCAGCCTTTTGATCTGCTGCTGCTCGACGTGAGCCTGCCGGATCGCAACGGTCTCGAGCTGCTGCGGGAGATCCGGCGGCGCGATCCGCAGCTTTCCGTTGTCCTGATCACTGCGTACGGCTCGATCGAAATGGCGCGGGCCGCCTTCAAGAGCGGCGCGATGGACTACATCACCAAGCCGTGGTCCAACGACGAATTGCTGGCGCAGGTGGCGCAAGCGGTGGAATCGCGGCGGCTGCGCGAAGAAAACGTGCAGCTTAAGCGTGCGCTCAAGCAGCGCTTCAATTTCCCGAACATCGTGGGAAAGAGCGAGAAGATGCTGGCGCTGCTGGATCTGGTCACGCAGGTGGCGCCGTCGCGCTCGACGGTTTTGATCAGCGGCGAAAGCGGAACCGGCAAGGAACTCATCGCCAAAGCCATTCATTCCGCTTCGACTCGCGCGGAAAAAACCTTTGTGCCGGTGAACACCGGCTCGATCCCCGTGGATCTGCTGGAATCGCAGCTTTTCGGCCACGTCAAGGGAGCCTTCACCAGCGCGGTAGCTTCGAAAAAGGGTCTCTTCGAAGTCGCCGACCAGGGCACGATTTTTTTCGATGAGATTGCCACCATCAGTCCGGAAACGCAGGCCAAGCTGCTGCGCGTTATCCAGGAGCGTGAATTCATGCGCCTGGGCGGCACGGACCAGATTAAGGTGGACGTTCGCATCGTCGCCGCTTCCAACGTGGATTTGCTCACTCTTGTCCGCGAAGGGCGTTTCCGCGAAGACCTTTATCACCGCCTGAACGTGATTCACCTGCGGATACCGCCCTTGCGCGACCGCCGGGAAGACATTCCGATGCTGCTGGCGCATTTTCTGGAGCGCTACTGCCAGGAAAACTCGAAGCCACTGCGTCAATTCACGCCATCGGCCTTGAAGCTGATGATGGATTACGACTGGCCGGGAAACGTGCGCGAACTGGAAAACGTGGTGGAGCGCGCCGTGGTGCTCTCGACGCAGGAGCGCGTGGACGCTGACCTTCTGCCGGAAAGCATCCGCAGCAAGGAGATCGTCCGCGGCGTGCGGCTGCAGCTCTCCGAGTTTCTTCCCCCGCTGCCCGGCGAGTCCGGAGCGCGCAGCGGCGCCGACGGTTCGAAACCCTCGCTTTTTCAAATCATGGATGAGATCGAGCGCCGGATTATCCTGGATATGCTCGAGCGCACCGGCTGGAACCAGACGGAAGCCGCCGAACGCTTCCTGATTCCGCTTTCCACCCTGAATCAAAAAATCAAACGGCTGGGGATTGATGTGCGCCGCCGCGGCCGCGGTGACGAAGCGTTTTCCGCTTCCTCCGGAAAATAGAAACGCAGCGGGCCCAAACGGCATCTGTTCTTCCTGATTTGCCACTTTCATCTTGCATAAAAAGAGTCGTCTAGGCAGAGTACCGAAGAATGATTCTCCGCCTCTCGAGTTTCGCAGCACGCTGCACAATTGTGTTCGTTGCCGCGTTGTTGGGTGCCGCTCTCTCCTACTTCAGCATTCGCAGCGCCCGTTCGGAGTACCAGGCAGATCTCGACACGCTCGAAGGGTACGAGCGCGCCATGCAGCTTGAGCCGGAAAACCCCTGGAACTGGTATTTGCTCGGACACTACTGGCAATACAATTTCGTGCAGCCGGATACGCAGCGAGCGATACGGGCCTACCAAACGTCTCTCGCTCTGGACCCCAGGTCCGCAAATGCCTGGCTGGATCTGGGCACCGCTTACGAATCGGAAGGGGACCTCGCGAAGGCGCGCGAGTCTTTCCTGGAAGCGAAGCGCGCCTATCCGCTATCGGCGGAGATTTCCTGGCGATATGGGAATTTTCTGTTGCGGCAACAGGAGCTGGATCCGGCGTTCGCGGAGATCCGGCGCGCGGTGGAAGCCGACCCGAAACGCGGCGCGGAAGCCTTTTCGCGGTGCTGGCATGCTAGCCCGGACCTGCAGCTGATTCTGAATCGCGTGCTGCCGCCGAGCCGCGAGGTGTACTTCGACGTGATCCGATACCTCGTAGCCGACAAGAAGACAGCGGAGGCGCTCGAAGTCTGGTCGCGGCTCGAAGCGCTTCATCCCCAATTGGTTCTGCGCGACGTCTTTCCTCTCGTGGACAGTCTGGTGGAGACTTCGCAATGGGAAGCCGCCTGGCGCGTCTGGGGTCAAGCGGCGCGCTTCGCGCAATTGCCGCCGCTTCTGGATGAGCCGGGTTCGGTGGTGTGGGATGGGAGTTTCGAATCCGGCGTGGCTGGCGGAGGATTCGCCTGGAGCTACCGGCCGGCGTTCGAAGGTGTGCAGGCAAGCCTGGATCCTCGAGAAAAACATTCCGGCAATCAATCGCTGCGCCTGCAGTTTGGCGGCAAGCGCAACGTAAATTTTGACAATGCCTGTATTGTGGCGCCCATCGCGCCTTCCGTCGCTTACCGCTTCTCCGCCTGGGTGCGCACGCGGGCGATCACAACCGATCAGGGCGTGCGGTTTAGCCTGGTTCCCATCGGAATTCTCGGAGCGCGAGGTCATGTAACCGCCGATGTTGGCGGCACCGAGCCGTGGACGCGCATCGAGACGCCCTGGACCGCCGAGAAAGACGCTCACGGCGTGCGCATCTGCGTGGTCAGGTACGCGAGCGAGAAGCTCGATAACGAGATTCAAGGGACGGCGTGGGTGGACGACGTCGCGCTCGTCCCGGGAAACCCCGGAAGCGCGAAGCCATGAGAATCATCCGCGCCGGTGTATGCGGCCTCGTTGTCTTCGGCGTCCTGGCTCACGGCGCTGTGGAGGGCTGGGCGCGCGCTGTTCTTGGGACGGGAGCGGGTTTGTTGTTTTTGGCCTGGGCAGTACACGCCTATTTCGATGAAGCAGAGCAGATCGTGATTTCCCTATTGCTGCCGCCGCTGGCGGCACTTTCTATCTTGGTGCTTGGGCAACTCGTCTTCCACGGCAGTGCCAGCGCTTACAACACTCGATTAGAATTGCAGCTTCTCGTGACCTACCTGATCATTTTATTTGTCGCGGTGCAGGCCTTCCGCACGCTGGAAGACTGGCGGGGATTTGTGTGGTTTGTGATGGTGTTCGGCTTCCTGGTCGCGATTTTCGGAATCCTGCAGCACTTGACGTTCAATGGAAAGCTCTATTGGTTTCGCGAAATGCGATACGGAGGGATTCCCTTCGGGCCCTACGTGAACCGGAATCACTTTGCGGGATTGATGGAGATGGTGATTCCGGTGGCGCTCGTGCCGCTGGCGATGGGAAAAGTCCGGCGGGAGCGATGGTTTCTCGTGGGATTGTTCGCGATGCTGCCGATGGGGGCGCTTTTTCTCTCAGCCTCGCGCGGAGGGATTGTCAGCTTCGGAGTGGAGCTGGCGGCCCTCGTGCTGCTGATGGTTTTGCAACGCAGGGCGGGCAAGCACGCGCTGGCCGGCGGAGTGGTCCTGCTGGTGGCCGTGTTGATGGTCTCCTGGCTGGGCGTGAAGCAAATCCTCGAGAGATTTTCGTCGCTGCAGACGCTCGAGGTGAGCGTGGGGAAAAGGGCCTCCATGCGGGGAGACACTTGGAGGATCTTTCTGGATCATCCCTGGACAGGCACCGGCCTGGGCACGCTGCAGACTGTCTATCCCCGCTATGAAACGCTGTACGACGGAAAAATCGTGAATCACACCCACAATGATTATTTGGAAGCCCTGGCGGAAACGGGGCTCCTTGGGGGTCTGTGCTGTGCCTGGTTCCTGGGAGTCTTGTTCCTGGAATCGCAGCGGCGCTTAAGGGAGTCAAGCCACTCCTTCGCGGCGGCGCTTCATCTTTCGGGCCTCGTGGGCTGCACGGGTTTTCTGGTGCACAGCTTGGTGGACTTTAACCTGCACATTCCCGCCAACGCGCTGCTGTTTTTCCTGATGGCGAATCTGGCTACGTCGGACATGGTCCGGACAACCCAGCCTATGCCTGAGCCGGAACTGCCCCGTGTCCGAATGCGCAAACGCGGATTGACAAACGCTGACTGACCTTTCCTTCCTGCCGCTATAATTCAACTTAGGGGTCATCTAATCGAATGCAGCCAGCCAGACTGGGTGCGGGGTCGTGGTGTTGCGTCACCAGCGCCCTGCTAGCGATCTTGGGGCTAGCTCCGCACAGCCACGCGCAGACCGTTCTTGAGACACCCGGACAAACAAACGACCGCATCCGGTCCCGGTCAACCCTGGTGGCTCGCAGTGCGCCCCACGATTACCTGATCGGAAGCGGCGATGTTCTTTCCATCCAGGTCTTCGAAATCCCGGAGCTGAGCCGCGACGTGCGCGTTAGCCAGACGGGAACGATTGGCATCCCGCTGGTGCCCGTGCGCTTGCGCATGTCCGGCCTGACGGAAGCCCAGGCGGAACAGAAAATCGCCGAAGTACTGGAGGCCGACGGCTTGGTGAGCCACCCTCAGGTGAGCGTCAGTGTGAAGGAGAGGAAGAACAAGCCAATCACAATCGTCGGAGCCGTGAGTCATGCGCTGGTCTATCAAGCGGAGCGCCCCATTACCCTGGTGGAGGCGCTGGCCGAAGCCGGCGGGATTGCCAACGACGCTGGAGACACCGTGATTGTCACGCGGCCGGACCAACCGGCAGAGAGCGATTCTTCGGTTCCCCCGGCGAATAGGCGGGAAGATGTGGTTCCGATTTCTGGCGCCAAGGCTCCCGGGCAAGAAAGTTCCGCGACCGGCTTGACAGCCGGAAAACCAACTGCAGGCAACTCCCCGGCGCAAGAAAGCGCCGTGTCCCCGAATACCGCGGCTGCTAGCGCGCAAACACCCGAAACAGCCTCGCCGAACCCTCCCCCGATCAGCAACGTGATCACCGTCAATTTGAACGAATTGCTCGAAACCGGCAACCCGGAAAACAACATTCTTCTGCAGGGCGGGGATATCGTCTCTGTGCCCCATGCGGGAATCGTCTATGTGCTGGGGGCAGTGGGAAGGCCGGGCGGCTTCGTGGTTTCCAATGACCGCACACAAATGACCACCTTGAAGGTGCTATCGCTCGCCGGCGGCATGACCCGCACTGCAAAATCGGATCGTGCTGTGATCATCCGGAAAGATATCCAGGGCCAGCAGCATGAAGTTGCCGTGGACTTGAAAAAGGTTCTGAAGCGCGAAACGGAAGATGTGCAGCTCCAGCCGAGCGACATCCTCTATGTTCCGGAGAGCGCGTCCAAGCAGGCGATGGTCAGAGCGGCAGAGCTAGGTGTCGCCATCGGCACCGCGGCGGCAATCTTCCGCATAGCCAACTACTAGCAAATGGCGGAAGAACACAAACTCGTTCCGCACACCAACGGTTCCAACGGCACCGTCGACCTGATCACTATTCCTGCGCGTTTCCCGGCCTGGGACCTTTCTCCCCGCGAGCCGCATCTTTACGACTACCTTTTGATTCTCCGCAAGCATCAATGGCTGATCCTGTCGTTTCTCCTGGCGGTGGTGACCATCGTATCGATTGCCACGTTTCGCATGAAGCCCGTTTACGTTGCTACCACACGCATCGAAATCGATCGCGAGAATTCGAATATCCTCCCTTTCCAGGGCATGGATTCCTACGATTATTTGTTGGATCTCGAGAACTACATCGAGACCCAGTCGAAGATTCTTACCAGTGAAACCCTGGCGCTGCAGACCATCCGGAACGGCAGCCTCGCCTCGCATCCGGACTTTGCTTCCTCAGGCGGGCCGTCCGAGGCCATCGCCAGCGGGAGCCTGGCCAATCAGAAACGCCCGCCGGAATTGGGAGCGTTTCTCGGCAGCTTGAGCGTGAAGCGGGTCCCCAACAGCCGCTTGATGGACGTGAGCTTCGAATCCACCGATCCGCAGCTTGCGGCGCGCGTTGTCAACGCGCATATCGAAAACTATATCGAGCAGAATTTCCGCAGCCGTTATGAGGCGACGGCGCAAGCGTCCACCTGGCTCGCCGACCAGCTGAACGAACTTAAAATCAAGGTGGAGAAGTCCGAAGATGCGCGCATCGCCTATGAGCGGCAGAATCAGATCTGGACTTTGGACGATAAACAGAACATCACCACGCAGCGGCTCTCGGACGTCAATAAGGAGTTAACCGAAGCGCAGAGCGACAGGATGAAAAAGGAAGCGCTCTACGAGTTCGCAAAATCAGGCGACTCGGACGCGGTCCCGCAGCTGCGCGACAACGAAATCCTCCAGGATATTCTGAAGAAACGCACCGAAGCGGTCGCGCAGTACACCGAAGCACTGAATCAGTACGGTCCGAATTACCCCAAAGTGCAGCGCTTCCAGGCGCAGCTCAAGGAGTTCGACGCGCTCATCGAAAACGAGGAAAAAAACGTCGTCAACCGCATGGAAAGCGATTATCGCGCGGCGCGCCAGCGCGAAACACTGCTTGTCCAGGCCCTCGACAAGCAGAAGGCCGAAGCCAATCAAATGTCCGAACGGCTGGTGCAGTACAACATCCTGAAACGCGAAGCCGAAGCGAACAAAACGCTTTACGAGGGTCTGCTCACAAAACTGAAGGAAGCGGGCATTTCGGTTGGGCTGCGGTCTTCGAATATTCGAATCGTGGATCCGGCAATGATCCCCACCACTCCCGCGCGGCCCGCCAAAACGAGAAACGTCGCGCTGGCGTTCCTGGTGGGCCTGATCGGTGGCATCGGCCTGGCGCTCCTCCGCGAATACATGGATAACACCATAAAGACGCCCGACGACATCGAGAGGCTCGCGCGGCTTCCCTCACTGGCCGTCGTGCCGGCGTTCAGCAGCGGCAACGGAAATGGAAGGCGGCCTGGACTTTTGTGGAACGCGCCGCGTAACGGCCATGAAAAACAGATCGAGCTCGTCGCGCAGCATCTTCCGAAATCGCAAATGTCGGAAGCCTTTCGGGCTCTTCGCACTTCGTTGTTACTTTCGCAGGCGGAGCATCCGCCTCAGGTGATTCTGGTGACTAGCGCCTTGCCGCGCGAGGGCAAGACCACCGCCGCCGCGAATCTCGCCGTCACGCTGGCGCAACTCGGCGACAAGACTCTGCTGATTGACGCAGACCTTCGCAAACCGGGTGTTGGCAGGCTCTTGAATCTTGGCGACGGCAAGTATGCCGGGCTGAGTTCCTACCTGGCGGGTGTTTCCAGCTTGGATTTGGTGACCGTGCCGCATCCCGCGATACCAAATCTAGCCGCGATCCCGACGGGACCCCTGCCGCCGAGTCCCGCGGACCTGCTCTCTTCGCACAAGCTTGCCGAAGCTATCGCGGTCTTGCGCACCGTGTACAAATTTATCGTCATCGACTCTCCGCCGATCATGGCTGCCACGGACGCGGTCATCCTTTCTGTTCTGGCGGACGGTGTACTCCTCGTCGTGCGCAGCGGTGAAACGCCCAAGGAAGCGTTCACGCGCACACGCGACCTGCTCAACAGCGTGAAGTGCCGTATACTCGGTGTCGTTTTGAACGCAGTGGACTCCAGCGCGCCAGACTATTACTATTCTTATCGCTATTATCCCTACTCCTATGGTTATGGTCCGCAGGAGTCGCACAACGAGCGGCAGGACGATGAGGCACACACTTTAGCTCTTGGCAGGCGAGGAGATCCTGACGACGATGCCGAAGTACTCTGAGGAGGTTCATTGCATTATTTAATTACCGGCGGTGCCGGTTTTATCGGCTCCCATTTGGCGGAACGCCTTCTCGAACGCGGCGACAAAGTAGTCCTGCTCGACAACCTTTCCACAGGTAGCATGGAAAACATCCGGCACCTCAAGGGTTCCGACCGGATGGAGTATCACCTCGACTCTATCGAGAATCGCCACCTTCTGGCGGAGCTCGTGGACGACGCCGATATCATCGTGCATCTTGCCGCGGCCGTGGGCGTTCGGCTGATCGTGAAAAGCCCCGTGCGTACCATCGAGACGAACGTCAACGGCACCCAGATGATCCTGGAAGCCGCGAGCAAGAAGCGCAAATTGGTTCTGACGGCCTCGACCTCTGAAGTCTATGGCAAGAGCACTCAGGTGCCCTTTCGCGAAGATGCCGACTTGGTGATCGGGCCCACCAACAAAGGGCGGTGGAGCTATGCGGCCTCGAAGGCGCTCGATGAATTTCTCGCGCTTGCCTACTGGAAAGAGAAAAACGTACCGGTGATCGTTGTGAGGTTGTTCAATACCGTCGGGCCGCGGCAGACCGGGCGCTATGGCATGGTGTTGCCGAACTTCGTGAAGCAAGCGCTGGAGAACGGGCCCATCAGTGTCTATGGCGACGGAAAACAGTCGCGTTGCTTTTGCGACGTGCAGGACACGGTCGAGGGGCTCATCCGATTGATGGACACGGAGCGCGCGGTGGGCCAGGTGATCAATGTTGGGAATACCGAGGAAATTTCAATCGAAGGCCTGGCACGCGCCGTTAAGGAGCGCACCGCAAGCACATCAAAGGTTGTCTATGTGCCTTATGACCAGGCCTACGAGCCCGGATTCGAAGACATGATGCGGCGCGTGCCCTGCGTGGAAAAGCTCTATTCGCTGACCGGCTTTCGTCCGCAGACGCCGCTCACGGAAATTATTGATCGTGTCGCCGCTCACTTCTTGCAGCGGAACGAAGCGTCTTTCCAGCGGGCGGCCACGGGTTCGGTCGTCTGACATAACCTTCCCCCGGACAAAAATAGATTCAAGGTTATACTTCTTTCCCGGTGCGGGCTTGCTCCGCCGAATCTCGACTCCCATTTTGATCTGCGCTAAGCAACGTGTTGTCGGCCTAACGGGCAATAATGGGATCGCCACTAGAGTGTTTCGTTTGTGGAACAGCAAGGCTTAACTACGCCACCCCGGGCCGGCGCACGAAAGTCTGAGCGCCTGCTGCTCCTGCTTTTTTTCCTCTCCTTGCCCCTGCTCAATCCCTGGATACGTGGAGACGGCGTCGGATACTACGCATTCCTTCGAGCTCCTCTGATTCAGCACGATCTGAATTTCGAGCGCGACTATCTTCAAGCCAATACCGGTTTTCGCGAGCGCCGCGTCGATCAGAGCGGTCAGCTCAAGCAGGTCTTCCGCACCAGCACGGGCCACCTGGACAATCATTTCAGCGTGGGCCCCGCGATTCTCTGGGCTCCGTTTTTTCTGCTCGCCCACGCTGGCGTTCTGCTGGCGCGCGCAGCGGGTTCTGCGGTCCCGGCGGACGGTTTTTCCTCTCCCTATCGGATTGCCGTGGCATTCTCCACCGCGGTCTACGGTTTTCTTGGACTGCTCCTCTCCTTTCGCATGGCCCGTAAGTACGCGCAGGAGCGCTGGGCGCTGCTGGCGACCATCGCCATCTGGTGGGCCAGCTCTCTTCCCGCCTACATGTACTTCAATCCCTCGTGGTCGCACGCCCATTCCGCTTTCGCGGTCGCCCTCTTTCTCTGGTACTGGCACAAAACACGCTCGGCGCGAACTCCGCGCCAGTGGCTGCTTCTCGGCGTCATCGTCGGACTAATGCTCAACGTCTATTTTGCGAACGCCATGTTGCTCGTTGTCCTCGTGGTGGAAGCCGTCCCGGATTATGCCGCTGCGTTCCGCGCCGTGCCCTCTCGTGAACAGGGCCTCGGTCCTCTACTGCTAGGCCATCTGATTTTTGCGTTGACCGTTTTGATCTGCCTGCTCCCCACGTTTCTCAGCCGTTACATTATCTACGGCAATGCCCTCGAATCCGGTTACGTTCCCCTGGGAGAATGGTCCTGGCGTTCTCCTTTTTTCCTCGCGGTGCTTTTTTCTTCGAACCACGGTTTATTCTCCTGGACTCCCATCCTCTCGCTCTCCGTCGCCGGCCTTTTCCTTTTCTGCCGGCGCGAACCTCTCGTCGGCCGGGCACTCCTGGCGGCCGCGCTCGCGTTCTATCTCTTCATTTCCTGTTATCCCGATTGGGCTGGAATCTCTTCCTACGGCAACCGGTTTTTCATCTCGCTCACACTTCTGTTCATCCTCGGACTGAGCATCGCTTTCGATCGTTTCGCCGGGCTCTTCCGCAATCCGCGTGCCGCTATAGCCGCCGCTGCAACCCTCCTCTCCGGCTTCATCCTTTGGAATGTCGGCTTCCTGTTTCAGTGGGGCTCGCATTTGGTGCCGGCGCGCGGCCCTGTCTCCTGGCGCCAGATGATTCACAATCAGTTTTTCATCGTGCCGCGCCAGATTTCCGCCGATCTGAAGTTGTACTTGTTGCGCCGCAAGGACCTGATGCAGCAGATCGAGCAGCGTGACATCGAGCAGCAGCAGAAGCAGCAGCAAGACTAAACGATGTAGTCTGGGCCTTGATTCTTTGAGGAACTCCCCGCCACGCTCGCTGCCACTCCCCGCGCACATCTCTGCTACTCTAAATCCGGGTCCATCCGTCACTCTCAGGATTACAAGATCGTTTGATGGCATCTGTCACAGCCCGCTCGCCCGGTGTTGCGCCTCCATTGGTGCAAGCCGTGGTGTCCCCCACCATCCGCATTGAACCGCAGAGCGGCTGGCTGGAGCTGCGCCTTCATGAACTCTGGGACTACCGCGAACTGCTCTATTTCTTTGTCTGGCGCGACGTCAAGATTCGCTACAAACAGACTGCCATTGGCATCGTCTGGGTCATCCTTCAGCCTTTGCTGACCATGGGCGTGTTCACTCTCTTTTTCGGGCGCCTGGCCAAATTGCCTTCGCAGGGCTTGCCCTATCCCGTGTTTTATTTTGCCGCGCTGGTGCCGTGGACGTATTTCTCTTACGCTCTGCAGAGCGCGACCAATGTCGTCGTGGAAAATCAGCGCGTCATCACAAAAGTTTATTTTCCCCGCCTCGTGCTTCCATTTTCCGCCGTGCTCTCCGGCCTCGTGGACTTTGCTATCGGATTCGTAGTTCTCGCGATATTGACCCTCGCCTATGGTATTCGTCCGACGATGGCGGCGCTGTGGCTGCCGTTGTTGCTCCTTCTTGCGATCTTGACGGCGCTGGGTGTCGGATTGTGGATGTCGGCGCTGAACGCGCTCTATCGCGACGTGCGTTTCGTGATGCCGTTCGTGGTGCAATTCTGGATGTTTGCGTCGCCGGTGGCCTATCCCAGCACCCTCGTGCCGGATCGCTGGCGCTGGCTCTACGGCTTGAACCCAATGGCGGGCGTGATTGATGGCTTCCGCTGGGCGCTGACCGGGCATGGCCAGCCGCCCGGGCCGGTGATGCTGGCGTCGGCGGCCATGGTTGTGGTGGTGCTCGTCGGTGGATTGTTTTTCTTTCAACGGATGGAGAGCACCGTAGCGGATCGCGTCTGAAAAAAAGGCCGGCGAAGTTTATAGGGGTCAATGAACTTAAAGATGTCGTGAACGCGTGGCGCGAAAGAATTGCCATACGGACGGATGCTTGGGAGAAACATGGTTCAGTCGATTTCGGTTGTGGGGTTGGGAAAACTCGGTTCGCCGTTGGCGGCGTGTTTTGCCGCCCGTGGATTTGACGTTCACGCGGTGGACGCGGACGCGCAAAAGATTGATGCCCTCAATCGCGGGGTCCCGCCCGTGCATGAGCCCGGCCTCGCGGAATTGCTTCGCGAATCGCAAGGCCGCCTCAAGGCAAGCCAGGACACCGAAAAAGCGGTGCGCGATACCGGCGCGACTTTCATCGTCGTGGGCACTCCGAGCGAGCCGGACGGAGGTTTTTCTCTGCGCAACGTCCTCCCCGTCTGCGAGTCCATCGGTCGCGTGCTGCGCGGGAAGCATGGCTTCCATCTGGTTGTGCTGACCAGCACGGTAATGCCTGGATCCACGGGCAGCGAAGTCAAGGCCGCTTTGGAATGCTCGAGCGGCAAGCGCTGCGGCGAGGATTTCGGCCTTTGTTACAGCCCTGAGTTCATCGCCCTCGGCACGGTCATCCGCGACTTCTATTTCCCCGATTTTCTCTTGATTGGCGAATCGGACCCGCGCTCCGGCGAAATGCTCGCGGAAATTTACGGGCGCGTGTGCAAGAACTCGCCAAAAATGGCGCGCATGAATTTCATCAACGCCGAAATCACGAAGCTTGCCGTGAACACGTTCATCACCACAAAAATCAGCTACGCCAACATGCTCGCGCGGCTTTGCGAGAGGCTTCCGGAAGCGGACGTCAACGTAATTACCGATACCCTCGGCCTCGACACCCGCATCGGCCCGAAATATCTGAAAGGCGCGGTGAGCTATGGTGGCCCCTGTTTTCCGCGCGACAATCGAGCATTCGCCGCGCTCGCGACTCAGGCCGGCGCTTTTTCCGACCTCGCCGAAGCCACCGACCGCTTCAATCGCGCGCAAATCAAGTGGCTCGCGGACCTGGTTCGCCGTCATTTCTCTGGCGTCGGTTCCATCGGCATTCTTGGTCTGACCTACAAGCCAGACACCGATGTGGTCGTCGAATCCTTCGGACTCTTGCTGGCGCAGGAACTATCCTCCGCCGGCCTTCCGGTTGTTGCCTACGATCCGTCGGCCCAGGGCGCCCGCGCGCTTCATGAATACAAGTCAGTTCGCCTCGTGAACTCCTCTCAGGAATGCGTCGCGCAGTCAGACGTCGTGGTCCTGGCCACGCCGTGGCAGGAATTTCGGGGAATTCCCGCGGCGCTTTGGGCGCGCCCCAGCCAGCCGCGCGTCGTGATTGATTGCTGGCGCTCGCTGAATCATCTGGAAGGCGTCGAGGGCATTGACTACGTTCGCCTGGGATTCGGCGGCGAAGCCATGCGGCCCATGGAAACTTCTTCGAGCGCGCGATAAGGACTGGAATGTTCACGATCTTCACCATTCCGAAGCCGTTTCAGGGTCACATCGGCACTATCCAGCGCAACGCCATGCAGAGCTGGACGCTTTTGCATCCGCGTCCGGAAATCATTCTGTTTGGGAACGAAGCGGGCACTGCGCAGGTAGCCGCGGAATTCGGCCTGCGCCACGAGCCGAGGATCGCTTCGAACGAATACGGCACACCCCTGCTCGATGATCTCTTCCGCCGGGCTGAGTTGGGCGCCGGTTCGAAATGGATGTGCTACGTCAACGCGGATATTTTGCTCCTGAGCGATTTCGGCCGCGCGGTGGAGCAAGTCACAAAGTCTTTCGAACAATTCCTCTGTGTCTCGAAGAGAATCAATCTCGACGTCCCCGAAGCTCTGAACTTTTCCGCGGATTGGGAAACAACACTCAAGGCGCGCTGCCGCGCGAGCGGCAAGTCCGGCGACCACACGGCCATCGACGTATTCGTATTTCCGAAAGGCGCTTATCGAAATGTTCCGGATTTTGGGATTGGCCGGCTGTGGTTTGATCAATGGCTGATCAAAGCCGCAAAAGAGGAAAAGTTTCCCGTGGTGGATCTTTCCCTTGTCGCTCCCGTGCTGCACCAGAATCATGACTACAATCACGTGGAGGGCGGAAGAGAGCGCATCTGGCAGGGCAAGGAAGCAGAACACAATTTGCAACTGTATGGCGGCGTGAAGCACGCCTGCACGCTCCTCGAAGTGACCCATGAGCTGACCGCTGATGGCGCCTTTCGAAAAATCCGTCTGCGCCGTTTTGCGTTCGAAACGCGGCATCTCCTCTGGGATCTGTTCGTCCGCCGCACCGCCGGCGTGCGCAACGCGCTGAAGCTGCGGAAGAAATTTTGGCAGCCAGGCCATAGTCGGAACGTCTAGTTCACCGGACAGAGCGCAGACCCGCGAGGTGCGCATGGAGATTCATGAACGGGAAGCCCGCAGTTTCCGCGATTATCGTCAACTGGAACGGGGCCCATCACCTGCGCGTTTGCTTGCCGAGTCTTCGCTCTCAATCGTTCAAGTCCTTGGAGATTCTTGTGGTCGACAACGGCTCCTCGGATGATTCCGCGGAGGTGGCGAGGGAATGGGAAGTTCGGTGGCTCGGACTCGATGAGAATATCGGTCTCGCCCCGGCGCTGAATCGGGGCGCGGCGATTGCCGCCGGCGATTTTTTGCTTTTCGTGAACAATGACATGCGATTTGACCGGGAGTTTGTCGCCGCCCTGGTGGAACCTTTGCTCAAGGATGATGAGATTTTTTCGACCGACGGAATGCAATACAACTGGGAAGGCACGGCTCCCGGACACTTGGCGGCACGCCTCACGAATGTCCGGCCGAGAGGGCAATCTTTTGCGGAACTGGTGCCCGGACTGTACTTCTTCCAGGAACCGTCTGCCGCTGCGACGCCTGTATTCATGGGCTCTGCGGCTTCCTTGATGGTTCGAAGGACGCATTTCGAAAAGTTGCGCGGATTTGACGACCGGCTGCCGCTCGGATACGAAGATGTAGAACTCTGCTGGCGCGCGTGGATTCGCGGGTGGAAGACCGTCTACGTTCCAAACGCAGTCTGCTGGCATCGCGTCGGAAGTTCGGGCCGATCGCCCGAAGGGGCGCGCCTCAATTTTCGGGGAATCTTGAAGGGCCGCCTGCTGCTGGCCAGCAAGCTCCTTCCTCTGCGGTATGCCGTTCGCACCTGGCTGGTCTCAAAATTGGGTCTCGGAAAAGATTTGTTCCGGCTGCGGTTTCGGTTCGCTTTGGACCGCATGGGAGTCCTGATGGAGATGGCGGGCCTCTTTCCGCAGTTACGCCGGGAGAGGAAAATGCTCTTCGGGAATGCGCGCAACTCTCCGGAAGAACAACTCGGCGTTCTGCTGCAGCTGAAAGAAGGCGCCGGGCTCCAGGCAGATGGATGCGAAGGCGGGCATCGATGACGCCGCAGGACAGAAAGCACTCGGAATCAATCTGGCTTTTCTCATGACGCGTCAGAAGAGAAATGCGAGCCTTCGAATGGAATTTGCGGGCGAGTAGCCTGGAGTGAGAAGTCCATTATTATGTCGAAACCGTTCGTCACAGTTCTGATTGACACGTACAATCACGAGTCCTTCATCGAGGAGGCCATCAACAGCGTTCTCGCGCAGGATTTTCCTGCTTCGGAAACGGCGATCCTCGTCGTGGACGACGGTTCGACGGACCGCACCTCCGATCTTGTGCGGAAATTTGGGCCGCGAGTACGCCTGCTGCGCAAGGTCAATGGCGGACAGGCTTCCGCGTTCAACGCAGGGATTCGGGAAGCACGCGGAGAAATCGTCGCGTTCCTGGACGGCGACGATTGGTGGGCGCCCTGCAAGCTCACCGCTGTCGCGGGCGTGTTCGCCGCGGAAGCAGGGGTCGGTTTGGTGGGGCACGGCATAACGCATGTTTACCAGGATGGACGGCAGCATACCGAGGTGCCCCGCGAAGTCTCCCGTTTTCGAATCAACTTGGCTGCTGACGCTAGAAAGTTTTGTACGCGGAGGGGATTCCTCGGCACCAGCCGCATGGCCTATCGGAGTGAGATTCTTCGCCGGATAGGAGCTGTTCCGGAAGCGCTTAAATTTGAAGCGGATGAATATTTGTTTTCCATCGCCGGATTCTTTGCTGACGTGATGATCCTGCGGGAGTCCCTCACCTTTTATCGCTTACACGACAGAAATTTATTTCAGCTTGCGACTGGCAGCGCTGAAGGCATCCGCAAGAAGCAGCAAGTTCTCGCCGCATTGGCGCAAGCGCTTCGCGAAAGGTTCAAGCAGCTCGCGCTGCCGGACGACATCGCCCGCATCATTGTGGAGTGTGTGCAGATTGAAGCGGATTCCTTGCGACTCGTCGCCGACGGAGGATTCCCTTGGGAGACCGTCTCCACCGAACTGAAAATTATGCGCACGTTTTATCCCGACGCTTCGCCGTGGCAACATTTATATTCGTGCGCAAGGCTCCTCCCCGCCCTCGTCATGCCAGCGGATAGCTACTATCGCTGGCGTCGCCGGCTTTCGCGAGCGGGGTTCTACCAGAATTTTCGGCGAAAATTTCTGCCGTTTCCCGTGCCGGAACACGTCGATCGGCAGGAAAAGCGCGCGCTGTGAAACTGTTTTCGAAAGTACACCAGTGTTGCTGCGGAAATACAAGCGGGAAGCCGTCAACGGAAAAAGTCTGCCTGAGAAAGAGTTGAATCGCGGATGATCACGCTGGGCGTCAACTACACCAAGATGCACGATTCATCCGCGTGTATCGTGCGCGACGGCGAACTCGTCTTCGCGATCGCGGAAGAGCGAATCAGCCGCGTAAAGCACGACGCGAGCTTTCCGCATCTGGCGATTCAGGCGTGCCTGGAATATTCGCGGATTCGCGCCGATCAGCTCGACGAAGTTTGTATTGGCTGGCCCACGGCCGGACCGGGATTCCGTCACGATCTGAAATGTCTAGCCACAGGCGAGCTCCCGCTCACGTATCTCAACCTTTTGACCCCGACGCTGCATTTTCTTAGCATGCGGCATCAGGGCGGAGTAGCGAAGAAATTCCGGCAACAATTTGGAAACGTCAAAGCGCGCATGCGTTTTATGGACCACCATCTGGCGCACGCGCTCAGCGCCTACGCTTATTCCGGATTTTCCGAAGCCGCTGTCGTGGTAATGGACGGCCGCGGCGCGTGGGAAGCAACTTCGATCTGGCAGGGGCGCAGGGGTCGGCTCGAACATGTTCTGACGATTCCCTTTCCCGATTCGGTCGGATTTTTTTACAGTCAATTTACGGCATATCTGGGTTTTCAACCCAATACGGACGAATGGAAAGTAATGGGTCTCGCGCCGTACGGTCATCGCGGCGTGGACCTGCGGCCTTTCATCGATTTTGAAATAACACCGTACCGCGTATATCCCAAGCGGCTTTTCGCAAACGGCTCGGCACAATTTTCGGAAATCGCCGTGCGGCTCGGCCCGCCTCGCACCGCCGAGAGCGAAATTGAAGAGCGCCACAAAAATATTGCGTACGCAGTACAGGATGCATGTGAAAAAGCCATGATGAACGTCGTGCGCCTGGCGATAGAAAAAACGCGCTGCCGGAGTGTTTGCCTGGCAGGCGGCGTGGCGCTCAATTCGAAAGCCAATGGACAGATTCTCGCCTCCGGGCTGGTCGAGGAAATATTCGTGCAGCCGGCGGCTTCCGACGACGGCGCTGCATCAGGCGCCGCGCTCGCTCCGTACCTGGACAATGACGGGCGACTCCCGAAGATGAACATGCGCCATGCGTATCTGGGGCCATCGTTTGGGGACGATACGATTGAAGCCACATTGAAAACGTACAAGCTGAGCTCCACGCGTCTGGGCGATCCCGCAAAGACCGCCGCCGAACTGCTCTCGGAGGGGAAGATTCTCGGATGGTTCCAGGGCCGCATGGAATTTGGCCCGCGCGCGCTGGGCAGCCGTTCAATTCTGGCGGATCCGCGCGACCCGGAGATGAATATCAAGGTAAACAATGCGGTGAAATTCCGCGAGTGGTGGCGGCCGTTTGCGCCGTCGCTGAAGAAAGAAGTCGCGGGTGATTTTCTGGAGAGCGCTACCGATTCTCCATTCATGATTCTGACCGGACAGGTGCGGCCGGAAAAGCGCCAGGTGATTCCAGCGGTTACGCACGTGGACGGGAGCGCGCGCCCGCAAACCGTCGAAAAAGAAATCAATCCGCTGTACTGGCGGCTGATTGATGAATTCGGTAAACGCACCGGCGTTCCCGTAGTCCTGAATACGTCTTTCAATCTTCGAGGCGAAGCCATCGTGCATACGCCCACCGACGCGCTACGGACGTTCTTCAGTTCAGGAATGGATGCGCTCGTCATCGGTAGCTTCCTGGTGGAGAAATAGCGTGAAGATTTCGGGCAGTGAACATTCCATCGCGGTCATGCGGCAATGACTCAGAGGTGCATTGCGCTGCTCGGGCGGCGAGATGAGCCGACCGACGCAGTGGAAGAATACTGCCGCTACCTCGCCGCCGCACTCGTTCCGCACGGTTTCGCGCTCGAACTCGCGCGAGTTGCCTGGCGCGAACGCGGCTGGCGCGCGGCGTTGCGCGAACTCCGCTGTGAGTCTGCCGGCTGGCGCGGCGTGCGCGTCTTCGTTCAATACACTGCGCTGGCCTGGTCGCGCCGAGGTTTCTCGCTTCGTTTTCCCGGTGTCCTGCGAATTTTGCGCGCCGCGGGCGCGCATGTAACCGTGGTCTTCCACGATGTGGAACCATATGGGGGACGTCGAGTCGTGGACCGCCTGCGCCACAGTGTCCAGCTGCGCGTAATGCGCGAAGCGCTTTCGGTTGCGGCTGGCGCCGTGCTCACGGTGCCGGCAGAAAAGCTCTCCTGGGTGCCGTCCGGTTGCCGAAACGCCGTATTTATCCCCGTTGGCGCAAATCTCCCCGTGACGGAAACAGCTGCTGATTCGTCTTCGAGCATCAAGGGCGAAGTTCCGACAGTGGCTGTATTCGGAGTTACCGGAGGTGAAGCGGGGCAGCTTGAAAGTGAAATCATCGCCGGGGCCGTTCGTTTTGCGGCGAAACGAATTCCCAAACTGCGGCTGGTTGCGTTTGGACGCCACGCGAATGATGCTGAAGCTTTCTTGCGTAAGGGTTTGCAAGATGTTGCGGTGGACGTAGAAGTTTCCGGAGTGCTCCCGGGTGAAGAAGCCGCGCGGAAGTTGTTTTCTTCGGATGTCTTGTTGTTTGTGCGAGGGCCGATTTCCAGCCGCCGGGGCAGCTCCATCGCGGGAATTGCTTGTGGGCTGCCCGTGATTGCGTATGCCGGGCCGGAGACGGCGGCGCCCATAACCGAGGCGGGAGTCGTGCTGGTTTCCGCTGAGAAGAAAGAAGAGCTGGGCGAAGCGCTGGTGCGGGTCCTGAGTGACAGTGGGTATCGCGCCTCGCTGGCCACGGAAAGCTGCCGAGCGTACGAACAATACTTTTCCTGGAAAGCGATCGCCGCGCGGTACGTTGATGCCATTCGGGGAAAGTGACGTGTGCGGCCGGGGGGATCCCTGACAGTTTAGACCGGGCACATACCTGACACTTTCTGGTCCGGTCCGGTAAGGGGATGGGGTGCGGAGGAA